>JAURYB010000063.1 GCA_030654075.1 Bacteroidales bacterium
CGTCCTTTATTGGTCGTTGCGTGGAGCGGAGACGCGCAAGTATCTCCTCACACTCATAAGTTATGCTTTTTATGCTGCAAATGATAGTAAAACGGCTTTTGGTATTGCTAATTTCATGGTGTTTGCTGCTATTTTGGTGGTGATCTTCCACACATTATTGAAACCATATATCAAATGGTGGCAGGAAACTGCCTGGCCATGGTTTATGCGGATTTACGAAAAACAACTACGGCTTTTCTTACGAGGAAGAAATCCATGGTATTTGCTCGCGGGAGTAGTTACTTTACTTATCCTCACTTTCGTTGCAACTGGCATGCGCAATCCTAAAGTACTGTTTTTCCCTGATAACATGCCGAATGCTATTAATGTGATGGTGCAGATGCCTATTGGAACTGATCAGAAAATTACCGATTCGGTTACCAAAATTGTGGAACAAAGGGTAATAAAAGTCCTTGGCAAAAATAATCCTGATGTTGAATCGGTAATTACCAATGTTGCACTCGGAGCCGGAGATGATATGGACTTCAGCCGCAATATGGCTGCAGAAAAAGGAAAGGTAACCGTTAATTTTGTGGAGTATAAAAACCGTATCGGGAGAAACACAACCGAATACCTCGATTTGATACGCAAAGAAGTGAAAGGAATTCCCGGCACCGAAATATCTACTGATAAAAACCGTTCGGGACCTCCAACCGGTAAACCTGTAAATATTGAAATAACTGGCGAAAACCTTCCCGAATTAATCGCTGATGCAGGAGCTTTCAAAAACTACCTCGATTCGCTTCAGATTCCGGGTGTGGAAGACCTGAAAAGCGATTTCCAGGAGAACAAGCCTGAAATTGCTATAAACATCGATCGTGAAAGGGCTAATCATGAAGGTATCAGCACTGGCCAGATAGCCGCTGAGATTCGAACTGCCGTATTAGGCCAGGAAGTATCCAAATACAAAATGGACGAAGACGAATTCCCGATTCAACTCAGGTATTCATTGGATACCCGCGAAAACATCAACAAGCTGATAAACCTGAAAATCACTTACCGTGATATGAATTCCGGTCTTTTAAGGCAAATTCCGCTTTCGTCAATTGCTACTATCGATTATGTGGATTCGTATGGTGGTATCAAACGCCAGAACCTGAAAAGAATCATTACTCTGTCAAGCGGCGTTATGACCGGATATACCGCCAACGAAATTGTAGCCCAGATTAATAAACTGGCTGCTGATTACCCGCTTCATGATGGTGTTCAGATTAAACTTACCGGTGAACAGGAAGACCAGGCGGAAACTTCAGCATTCCTTGGTAAAGCGATGCTTATTGCTATTGGCCTCATATTCTTCATCCTTATCACCCAGTTTAACTCCATAAGTAAAACTTTGATTATCCTGAGCGAAGTAATTTTCAGCGTAATCGGTGTTCTTTTAGGGATTGTAATTTTCAATATGTCAATCTCAATCATTATGACCGGTTTAGGAATTGTTGCACTGGGAGGTATAGTGGTGCGAAATGGCATATTGATTGTAGAGTTTATCGACACGCTGAAAGAGCGTGGAATGAAAACCCGTGAAGCCATTGTTCAGGCCGGACTAACACGTATTACGCCTGTAATCCTCACAGCAACGGCAACCATATTAGGACTTGTTCCACTGGCTGTCGGGTTTAACCTTAATTTTGTAACTATGTTTACCGAGCTTAATCCCCAGATACACATCGGTGGAGATAATGTAATGTTCTGGGGGCCACTTTCCTGGACAATTATTTTCGGACTCAGTTTTGCTACTTTCCTCACCTTGTTATTTGTGCCGGCAATGTATATTATTGCCTATGAAATGAAAATCAGGCTGAAAAGGAGAAAATCGAATAAAATGATCGTGAATAACGACTAGATTTTTAGTAACTAATCAGTCTACTTAAAAGCTATTTTAGCCACAGATTACGCAGATTACACGGATTTTTATCTGCTTACAGCAGTTTTTAAAAATTAATTTGAGCTAAATAATACAAATTTATCTGTGAAATTTGTGAAATCTGTGGCAGATATTTGTTTGTCAATACTTTAATTGAACTGATTAGTTACGATTTTTAAAATAGTACAAAAAAATGGCACTGGAGATTTCGGTGCCACTTTTTTTATGCTTTCATGATCCTCTATATTTGTGAAGCCTTTATTCAAATTTTTTTTCAATACGAAAGAAATCAGTTTGTTAAATAAGGATTCTGAATTAAATACTCTGAGTACCGTTTTATGAAAAATTAACACTGAAAAATTATATGGATTTTCAAACTTTAACCCTCTGTCATAATGCATAATATCTGATTTTCAACGGATAGTATTGAGTGCACATATCTCATTTGATAATTTTAATATCCCATTTTCGCTATCATGTCAATACTGTTATAGCTTCAGTACCAATTAATTTACTAACTTTGCAAACCCAAAATAGTGAATGGCTTACCATGGAGAAAACAAAGATTTTATTTGTAACGCAGGATATAACACCTTTTATGAAAGACAGCCCCATGGGGCTAATTTCCAGGCATTTACCGCAAGGAATTCAGGAAAAAGGACGTGAAATCCGTACCTTCATGCCCCGGTTTGGTAGCATTAACGAACGAAGGAACCAACTTCATGAAGTAATTCGTCTTTCGGGCATGAACCTGATCATTGACGATACCGACCACTCGCTTATCATTAAAGTAGCATCGATTCAGCAAGCAAGAATGCAGATCTATTTTATTGATAACGAGGACTATTTCCACCGTAAATACGTTTACCGCGATAAGAATAATGTATTTTTTGAGGATAATGACGAACGCGCAATCTTTTTCGCACGTGGTGTAATCGAAACTGTGAAGAAACTTGGATGGAGTCCTGATATTGTTCATTGCCATGGCTGGATGTCGGCGCTCACCCCAATTTATATCAAGAAAGTATATCACGAAAACCCTCTCTTCGCTGGCTCCAAAGTAATCACCTCTATTTATGACGATGATTTTACCGAGCCTTTACATGCCAATCTCCAGGCAAAACTAAAGCATGAAAATATCGCGCTCAAGGATCTGAAACATTTTAAAAAACCTGACTTTGTGAGCCTGATGAAAGCTGCAATCGATTTGTCAGATGGAGTAATAATTGCAAGCCAGCAAATTAACAGCGAATTGGCTGAGTATGTTGAACAATCAGGAAAACCAACGCTCCCGTTCCAGGGAGAGGATAATTACATTCAGGTATATAACGAGTTTTACGAGAAGGTTTTACATAATTAATCTGTCCCTTTCTTCCCACAATTTATTTACAAACAAAAAATATAAACTTGAAAAGGCTAATTTCCCTTCGCCAGTTATTGCTAGTTGCCCTGGTATCCCTAGTAATCGCGTCATGTACCAAAGAAATCACACCGATAGGATCAAAACTTCTTGATCCTGGGGAACTATTGAGCATGGGTTATACGGATACCGTTCAAATCAGAGCGTATTCAATTACCGACGACTCTGTGTACACTCTTAATCTGAGTTATGCGCAGATTGGAAGCATGTACGATCCTATATTTGGCCGTACTGACGCTACATTTTATTCGGAAGTTATAACTTCTCTCACCAGCACAAGGTTTGGTACAAGTCCTGTTTTCGATTCCGCGTATCTTTACCTTCCCTACAAAACATCCTATGGCGACACAATCAGCAATATGACGTTTCATGTATATCACCTTGCTGAGCCTTTACTGGATTCAATACATTCCTATTCCAACAGGACTATCGCTTACGAGGAGAATAATCAATTTGGGTCAATTACCTTCCAACCCAGCCCTCACGACAGTTCATATTATGATGGCGTAAAACATGCTCCTACGCTAAGGATACCTATTAATTCAAATTTTGGCAATTTAGTCCTTGCCGCTGATACCACATCTCTGAATACCGCCAGCGCATTTGCTGAATACTTCAAGGGAATAAGTATTGTCGCTGATCGTCAGAATACATCGGGAAAAGGTTGTATCGTTAGTTTTGATTTAGCAACAACTTCCAGCTATATTAAGATGTATTATCATAATCCCGGCGATACGGTTAAAGTCTATAATTTTTATGTGAATTCAAGTTGTTCTCATTTTCAGAACTACGATCACAATGGATATGCGGAAGCTATCCCCCAGTTAAGTGAACAAATTGCAGGCAATACGTCGCTTGGGCAGCAGTTTCTGTTTGCCCAGGGATTGGGTGGGATTAAAATAAAAATTGAATTCCCATACTTAAAACAGAGTTTCGAGCCTTCAAAGATGTTGATTAACGATGCGCAACTTATACTAGGCAATGCTTCAGTGTCGGATGTGTTTACAGCCCCCACATACATTTCGTTACGCGGTGTAGGCGAAAAAGGAACTACAAGTCCCTATACCATTATTGATGAAGACGAAGGGTCTGGCTATTTTGATGGGATATACGACGAAGGGTCAAAATCCTACCGTTTCCGTCTGACACGTTATATCCAGCAGTTATTATTAGGACAAGTCAATAATAACGGCTTACACCTGATTATTCCAAGTTCAGGATTGAATGGTTCACGCCTGGTTTTAAACGGTACGGCTTCAGAGCAATCGGATATGAAACTATACCTGAGGTATACGATACTAAAATAGATCTTTTTTTAGCAAGATTTGTATTCCAAAATTTGTTGTTAATGAAATCTCCGGGGTTTTCTGAATCATTCTGTAATCTTTGATACAGTAACTACGCAACTTTTTTATACACAAGGTCTTTTCCCGTTTTATATAGGGAATAAACGCCATACTGATCTGCATGTATTTTTATTAATGAGCATCAATGGGTTTGTCTTAATTAGAAATATTCGGAGATTACCAGTACATCTTTCCGCTTTTCCATGGAATTATTTGCCATTATGAAGAATTATTCAGGATACCTCCTTTATTTCTTATGGATGGTTATCGCAATAAAACCCTTTAAATCAGCATATTAAGCAAACTCGATCTGGATTTTTCGTGTATTGGCATGATCTTGGTACTTTGAATTTATATTCTTCTGGTACTACCTGAACCGATAGCTGCTGGTAACAGCTATTTAGTAAGTTATAACAAGAATATAAAAAGAGTTTGCCAGAAAAGCTGTCCAAACTCATTACCGTCAGGGAACATTTCGTATTTTTGCCTGTTGAATTAAAACTATGCTTTATAAAGGTATTGAAAATTGAACAAAAGTTAATTAACCATTTATTCTGAAATATTATGTGCGGAATTGTTGCATACATTGGTAAAAAACAAGCATGCCCGATTTTATTGGGAGGTCTTCACCGGTTGGAATACCGGGGGTACGACAGCGCGGGAGTTGCATTGTTGAACGGGTCATTAAAAGTTTTCAAAACAAAGGGTAAGGTTTCGGACCTTGATAATTTACTCGAAGACCTCGACGTTACTGCCACCATAGGCATAGCGCATACCCGCTGGGCTACACATGGTGAACCTAATGATGTGAACGCGCATCCCCATTATTCATCTACCGAAAAAATGGCGATCATCCATAACGGTATTATCGAAAATTATAATGTACTCAAACAGGAGCTCCAGCAGAGAGGTTATGTTTTCCGGAGTGACACCGATACCGAAGTGCTGATGTATCTGATTGAGGACATTATGGCTCACGAAAAGCAGGCACTTGCCGAAGCCGTACGCATTGCGCTTACCCAGGTTACCGGAGCGTATGCAATCGTAATTATTTCGCAGGATGAACCTGATTTACTGATAGCCGCGCGTAAAGGCAGCCCTATGGTTGTTGGTATTGGCGAAGGTGAGTTTTTTATTGCTTCCGATGCTGCTCCAATTGTTGAATATACACGGCAGGTTGTATACCCCGGCGACGAAGAAGTTATTTCAATCAGCCTTGCCGAAGGTCTGAAAATCCGCACTATCGCTGATATTGAGAAAACACCCTATGTTCAAACGCTGGAAGTTAACCTCAGCGCCCTCGAAAAAGGTGGCTTCGATCATTTTATGCTAAAGGAAATTTACGAGCAGTCGCGTACCGTAAAAGACAGTATGCGTGGCCGTTTGCATATGGACCAGGGAATAATCGTCCTGGGAGGTATCCAGGACTACCTGCGCAAGTTCATTGCGGCACGACGCATCATCATTGTAGGTTGCGGTACATCATGGCATGCAGGTATAGTTGGCGAGTATTTAATTGAAGAACTAGCCCGCATTCCGGTTGAAGTTGAGTATGCTTCCGAATTCCGTTACCGGAATCCTTTGATTTACGAAGATGATATTGTAATTGCCATTTCGCAATCGGGTGAAACAGCCGATACGCTGGCCGCTATCGAAATGGCTAAATCGAAAGGCGCAACCATTATCGGGATTTGTAATGTTGTAGGATCGTCCATTGCACGGGCTACTCATGCCGGTTCATACACCCATGCCGGGCCGGAGATCGGTGTAGCATCAACCAAAGCCTTTACTTCGCAGGTTACCATACTTACTCTGCTGGCACTTATGCTTGCCGAGAAAAAAGGAACCATATCAGCATCAAGGTACTACCGTATGTTGCACGAGTTTAACTCAATACCTGAGAAAATTGAAAAAACACTACTTTGTAACGATCAGGTTAAGGAAATAGCGAAAGTATTCAGTAAGGCAACCAATGCGTTATACCTGGGCCGTGGAATTAACTTCCCGATTGCCCTGGAAGGATCGCTTAAGCTGAAAGAAATTTCCTATATCCATGCCGAAGGTTATCCTGCCGCCGAAATGAAACATGGACCCATTGCGCTGATTGATGAAGAAATGCCTGTGGTGGTTATCGCCACGCGTAAAGGTCAGTACGAAAAGGTTGTCAGCAATATTATGGAAGTAAAAGCCCGTAAAGGCAAAATCATAGCCATTGTTTCCGAAGGCGACGAAGATGTACGCGCGTTAGCTGATTACTGCATCGAAATTCCTGAATGCGACGAGATGCTGGTTCCGTTGCTGGCTACCATTCCGCTGCAGTTACTTTCGTATCATATTGCGCTGTTACGTGGTTGTAATGTAGATCAACCAAGGAATTTGGCAAAATCCGTAACGGTGGAGTAAAATAACTAATAGAAATACAATCACATAAGTTACTATTTTAAAGGGTCGGAATTTTTGACCCTTTTTTTATTTATTCAAAGTTTCCCGGAAATAACGTTGGTACATGCTTTCCCTTTATGAGAGCAGGTAAAACAATCAAATATACCGATCCGCACACAGGGTTAACGCATGAAGAAATTGTAAAACATGTGGGTTATTAACAAATTTACTACGGGGATTAATCGTAATCGTCGGTTTGGTGTCCAAATACAAGGTTATTAACAATTGAGCTCTATATTGTTGCAAATCTGTTGATT
>JAURYB010000064.1 GCA_030654075.1 Bacteroidales bacterium
CCAATAGTATTTATCACCCGATACTTCCCTGTACTTTTATCAATGACCTGGACACTGGTTATTCCACTCGGGTTTATTTTCTTGCGAACATACATCCGGTAAAGGTAATATTTTTGTCTGGGACACCCATTTGGGTGTCCCGCAAATTATATGTTGCTGTTATTCAAATTGTTATAAAATTGACACAAATAAAGTGTCGAAGTCAGGAAAATACTGATCCTGAACGTTTGGGACTGCCGACGAAATCCAGATAACCTGAATGTTTTACGATAAAGAACAACTAATTCCCGGGTAACAAAAAAGCTCCGGAAATTTTTCCCGGAGCTTTTAAAATTATAATTTCCCAGGTTGTTATCTCATCTTCTTATATTCATTTATCAACCCGTTTGTAGATGCATCCAGGCTTTTAACTTCAGCGTCACCTTCCAGTTCAGGAAGAATAAGATTGGCAAGTTGTTTGCCTAATTGAACGCCCCATTGATCGAAGCTATAAATATTCCATATCACACCCTGGACAAATATTTTTTGCTCATACATGGCAATGAGTGAGCCTAATGTACGAGGTGTCATTGTTTTAAAAAGGAAAGAGTTGGTTGGAATATTTCCTTCAAAAACCATGAATGGTAGCAGCTCGTCGATTTCTATCTGATTTTTCCCAGCAGCATTTAGTTCGGCTTCCACTTTTTCAGCGGTTTTACCAAGCATCAATGCCCCGGTTTGGGCAAAGAAATTAGCCAGCAGTTTCGGATGATGGTCGCCAATAGGATTAAGGCTGATAGTTGGTGCCAAAAAATCGCACGGGATCATTTTTGTGCCCTGATGTATCAGTTGATAAAAAGCATGTTGTCCGTTTGTACCCGGTTCGCCCCAAAGGATTGGTCCGGTTTGATAAGTAACTTTATTGCCATTTCGGTCAACTGATTTGCCGTTGCTTTCCATATTACCCTGCTGAAAATATGCCGCAAAGCGATGCATGTATTGGTCGTAAGGCAGAATGGCTTCGGTTTCGGCACCGTAAAAATTATTGTACCAGATTCCGATTGAAGCAAGGATTACAGGGATGTTCTTTTCAAATTCAGTATTTTCAAAATGCTTGTCCATCGCATAAGCGCCTTCGAGCAGTTCAATAAAATTATCCATACCAATGGCACAAGCAATCGAAAGTCCGATGGCTGACCACAGCGAATATCGGCCACCAACCCAATCCCAGAATCCAAACATATTCCGTGTATCTATGCCGAAAGCGGCAACTTCTTTGGCGTTGGTCGATAAAGCGACAAAATGATTTTTTACAAATTCAGGATCACCTGCTTTGGTAAGGAACCAGTCGCGAGCCGATTCGGCATTGGTCATGGTTTCCTGGGTGGTAAATGTTTTGGAAGCAACGATAAAAAGGGTTGTTTCCGGATGAAGTTGCTTCAGTGTTTCGGCAATATGCGTACCGTCAACGTTGGAAACAAAGTGCAGTTTTATGTTTTCGTGCTGATAATGCTTAAGTGCTTCGGTTACCATAAGCGGTCCGAGGTCGGAACCACCAATGCCAATATTTACAATATCCGTAATTGGTTTTCCCGAATAGCCTTTCCACGAACCGGAATGAATGCTTTCGGAAAACATTTTCATCTGTTCCAGCACGCCGTGAACATCTGGCATTACATCTTTTCCGTCAACAAACACGGGGTTTTTGCCACGATTGCGCAAAGCGGTATGAAGTACAGGCCGGTTTTCGGTTTTGTTGATTCGTTCGCCTGTAAACTGGCTTGTAATGGCATCTTTCAGTCCACATTCGCGGGCTAGTTGCATGAAAAGGGAAAAGATATGGTCGTCAACAATATTTTTTGAAAAATCCACCAGGATATCTTCAAATTTCAAGGAATATTTCTCAAAACGCTCTGGATCATTCGCAAACAGCTCTTTCATCTGTGTGCCTTTAAAGGTTTTGAAATACGCTTCAAGTTCTTTCCACGCTGGGGTGGTGGTGGGATTTATGGTTGGGAACATAAAATTATTGTATTAGAATCTTTGTTTATGTTGAATAACTGAAGGCACAAAGGTACTAAACTTGGGAAAGAGATTCGTAATTATAGTGAAAGTGATATGAATAGCACTCATTTATTTGCGAATATGCCGCTTATAGGGAAACCGTCTCGGGGCGAACTCCAGTTTATTGTTTTTAAAGAAAATCCTGTAAATACATATCCGGAATTAATCAGTCAAATTTTATTCTTGCTGATAAGCCCTGTAGTTTATTGATCCGTCTAATTTGACATCTTCCAGGCTGAGCAACTGGTTGGGATCCCAGCTTACACTTATCCCAAAATCAGTTGGGTTTTCGGAAGCATTTTTTGCTGCCTGGTCGCAATATGCGGTCCACAGATATGAACCATCGCTGATCTGTTTTGAATATACGGCAACTGATCCAGGGTCGAAGAAACCGCCACCTCCGAAAAATACTATCAAAATCGGTGGCTTCACGTTGGTTTTGGCTAGTTCTTTATTCTTGAAACAGAATTCAAGCTGCATCTGCGCATGACAATTTTTATCAGCATCAAGGACAGCCCCGTTTTGATTAGCCACGCTTATTTGCCAGAATGTGACTCCATCAACAAGCAACTCTCCGCTTTTTGAAATACTATTTCTGTTTTGGGTACATTCGTCGTCAGGGTCATCAGGCAGGCAAGAGATATTATTTATAATTGCTAATACACAGAAGGTGATTAAAATCTTCAGATACATCCGGGATTTCATGAGAAACAGATTTTTAGGGTTTGTCTCCCAAAGTTACAACAATATATATCAAATTGCAAGATATGAACTTGGTGCTGAGTATTATTACTTCGGGTTTAAGTAAAAGTGAAAGAGTTTGTACCCGAACTAACATTTTTCTTTAATACAGATATTCAACTTTCTTTCAATTCATTTTAAGTTGAAGTTATAAAACCATCAAAGCCTGAAGTTGTTTTTCCATTTGATCCAGATGATGAAGCGCCTCCTCATACCCATGCGCCCTCATAAACGCATCCCGCCAGTGTGCCGCATTGCTGAATCCATTCAGATAAATTTTAAAAAAGCGTTTCAAAACATTATAGTCCTTGCCATTTCCCCAAGTGTTTTGGTATAGCGTAATATGCTTTCGCATGAGTTCAATGCGGTGGTTAACCGTAATTTCAACCCGTTCTGTATTGAACATCCACGGATTTTTAAAAACACCGGTTCCAACCATTACGCCATCCACGCCATACTGTTCAATACGATTCAGTGCATCCGTGTAACTAAAAACTTCCCCGTTTCCAAGGATCAGTGTTTTGCTACAAAGTTTGTCTCTAAGAGTAACAGCTTTTCCAATCTCATCCCAAAGTGCGGGTCCGTTCGACATCATTTTACGCGTGCGGCCATGAATAGTAATGGCTTTAGGTGCCGTTTCGAGCAAATGGCTGATCCATTCTTCGGTAACAATCTTACTGAAGCCAATACGGGTTTTTACACTTACCGGCAAATGAGTTGATTCGGCTGTAGCATAAATGATTTCCTTAGCCAGTTCCGGGTAATTGATGAGGTTGGCGCAGCTTTTGTTTTTCACAACTTTCTTAGCCGGGCAGCCCATATTGATATCAATGCCGTCAAAAAGATTCATTTCCGAAATCAGTTTGGCACTCAGGCGGAATTTTTCCGGATCGCCACCCCAGATCTGGGCCACGAGTTTTGTATTCCGTGATTTCAGTAATGTCATTTCACTGGCATTTACAAGCAAGCGTTCAATAACTTTCGAACGGCCTTTTTCGTGGCACAGTCCATCGGTGGAGGTAAATTCGGTGAAAACCACATTCAGCGCATCCGGATCCGAAACCGAAAGTACAACCTCACGGAAAACGGTATCGGTAACATCCTCCATGGGTGCCAGCGCAATAATTGGCTTATGAATGGTTTGCCAGAAATTATTCATGTATGGCAACTGCCTGTTCAGTTTTTGAATTTGTATTAAGCAAAGTGGGTGAAAGTTTGTTCTTGTAAATTTTGCTTCCGGAATATTTGCGGTGGTTGGTAACACGCAGTTCGCGCCGGGCTTCCAAAGGTAGTTTAATAATGGCAGCACATTCTTCAGAACAACATTTATCGTATTTTGCAGCACATTCGCCGCATTGGATAAAAAGCAAATGACAATCGTTATTGGAACAGTTTATATGGGTATCAGAGGGTTTTCCGCATTGATGACAGTGTGAAATTATTTGACCGTTAATTGTTTCGCCCAGGCGTTCGTCGAATACAAAATTCTTACCAATAAACTTCGAGGGAAGTCCGAGGTGCTTAATTTGCTGTGCGTATTCGATAATACCGCCATAAAGCTGCGAAACATCGGTAAAACCATTGTGCAGAAGAAAAGAACTTGCTTTTTCACACCTGATTCCTCCGGTACAGTAAAGCAGGATTTTTTTATCCTTTTCCTGTTCAAAATCCCGGATCACCATCTGAATGGCAACTTTGAACGTATCCGCATCCGGACAAACTGCATTTTCGAAGCGACCAATTTCGCTTTCATAATGATTTCGCATATCGATAACTACGGTTTCAGGTGCGCCTGCCAATTCATGAAATTCAAGAGCTGACAGATGATTTCCAACTTTCGAAAGATCATATGTATTGTTTTCCAGGCCGTCGGCCACAATTTTAGGCCGCACTTTTATGGTAAGTTTGTAAAAGGATTTACCGTTATCAACAATGGCGTATTTTATTGGCATCTCCGCCAGTCCCTGAATAGAATTAAGCTGGAGAAGAAATTCCTCAAGGTTATGTTCCGGAACACTCATCTGCGCATTAATGCCTTCACGGGCAACGTAAATACGTCCGAAGCAATTCAGATCCGACCATTTTCGAAACAGATCATCGCGAAATTCTGAAGGATTTTCGATAGTTATGTAGCGGTAAAAGGAAAGGGTTTTTCGGTTAAACGGTTCAATAGCAAGTCGTTCCTTTAAGATTATTTTGTTAACTCTGTTCTCAAGCATAATTTTGTTAAAGTGATATTTATTATTCCCGAAGGCTATATACCAGTCTGAAATGAAACCAGACAAGATCAAACAATGTTTTTGCACATTTTGTTTAGCCACAGTTTTACCAGGTAATTTTTCTTTTACATTTACAAAGAAATTGCAGGTACGAATTGGGAATATAAAATTTAAACAGGATTCAGCCTTTACACATATTTATACGACATTTAACTTATCCGTTTATGAAAAGATTGATTTTATTTTTATTGCTTTTTGGGACAAGTGCATGCCTTCTGGCTCAGACTTCAGGGTATATCAGGAAGGGAAGCTCCTATAAATCAGGATATGTGTATCCACAATCAGCTGTCCGATCATTTAACACATGTAAGTTTAGCCTGACCAAGACATCTGAAGTTATAACATATACTCCTGACCAGATTTTGGCATATGGTTACGGAAAGTATACGTATGTTTCCCTGAAAATAAAATCAGGAAATGATTCGGTGAATATGTTCTTCGAGGCGATTGTCCAGGGCGATAATCCAGTTTATTTTCTTAACGAAACATCCGGAAAACATTTTTATATCGTCAACACAAAAAAGGAACTGGTTGAACTGGTTAAAAAAGATGGTGAGTATAAGCATCAATTGGCGGCCTATTATAGTTCGCCAACCACCATTGTTCCGGGTATACATGCCTTTTTTAATAAACAAGGCATTATAAAAACCGTAAAGATTTTGAAAGAGTCTACCCTGGCAAATATTTATAATGCAACAGAAGCAATACCTCCTGAACAAAAACATCTATCAATAAAGCAAAAGAAATGGTTATTGATGAAAAAGCCGGTTGCCAGTGTTTCGCTGCAATCCGGTGTTACTTTTCAGCGGCTTCCGCTTGATCTCCAGGCTGGATTGCCTGAGGACTGGAATGCTTTCAAAGCCAGTAGTTTAACGTACAGTCTTGCTGTTGATTTACCCATAATAAAATTCTGGCCGGTTACATATCATCAGGAAATATATTTCAATAAATTCGTTACCGATTACAGGCAGGGAAGTGATCCGCCCGAATACCAGCTTATCCAGGATTTTTCTGTTATCAGCTTACCAGCTATGTTACGTTACACAGTAGGCAGAAAAAAAATTACAGGATTTTTTAATGCTGGTTTTCAGCTGGATATTGTTTTGAATAAAGATAATGTCGGATGGCTGAAACTAGTCTCAAATAATAATTCTGTTTATGAAGCCATGGCAATTGAATATCGGAGTTACAGTAAATTTCAGCCAGGCATTACGGCGGGATTTGGCATAACGTATAAGCTCAATAAGAAATTTGCTGTAAATTCAGAATTCAGATTCTGCAGCTTATTCAATGTATTGCCTGACAAGTCAGGGGCTGAGAGCCAGATAACGCTTAAAGCCGGAATTACATATACTATTTTTAAGAAGGGGAAATAAGTTATGAGAAGGATTTCATCATTTTTAGCAATAGCAATAGTAGTATTAGCATTGGGGTGTAAAAAGTCGCCGGAACTGGCAACCGATAATATACCAGTTTTCAGCGGGAATATTGAAACGAATGTGTCCTTTAAAAAAGTTATTTTTTCAGCATCTTTTACTAACCTGGATCCGGCAAATGCTGAAGATTGCGGATTTGAATGGAGTCAAAAATCTAACACCACAAATAAGACTGTTGGAATAGGTTCAATTTCAGAAGATAAATTCTCGGTTCAGCTTGTAGTAAAACTGGAAGAAGGTGTTCAATACCAGGTAAGGGCATGGATAAAAGTCGGATCAAAAAAATTCTATAGCCAACCTTCTTATTTTTATGGTACAGTTGCATTAAGGCCAGAGATCATTTCACTTAACAGAACATACGCTCTTTGGGGCGATACAATAAGAATCAAGGTCAGGAACCTTCTTCCTGATATTCTTCCTACGGATATCACTGTAAGAATAGATAATTCTAATGCCTTTTGTGTTTTTGCTGATTCTACTGAAATAGCGGTGATAATGCCATATTCATTTACTAATGGAAAATTAAATGTAAATCTTCTGGTTAATAATCAATCAGCTGCCAATACTGCAGAAATTGAAAATGCTCTTCCTGAAATAACTACAATAAGTAAAAATCTGGTTTATTTCGATGATACTATTACTATACGCGGAAAATTCTGGCCTGAATATTCTAATCGCGTATTTCCTGTTTATGATAACTGGTTTAAGGTAAAATATAAAATTGTCAGCTATACTAATAACAACGTTGTAATCAGGATTCCTGATGAGGGAGCTTGTATACCCAGGCTTGATCTTTATTTCGCAATCACCAGTCCTCAGGGAGTTATGGGTCAAAATTTGATTTATTCAAGTTTACAAATAACCAGGACTGGGTTTTGGAAATTGCTTAACCCCGCCCTTCCAACCAATAGGGTTAAATCGGCTTCTCTAAATGGAGAAGCCTATTTTCTGGATCAGTCAGGGAATTATTATGCTAATTCACCATTCTATAAATATGATCCGAAAACTGATAGTTGGACTGAGTTACCAAACAATCCTTTTCCGTCATCTAATTATCAGAGCCTGGTAGCCTGCAAAGGTGAGCTGTATGTAGGTTTTTTGAGAAATGCGGTGCAAACTACGAATTTTATGAAATACAATATACAAAGCAATACCTGGATACCTTGTGCTAACTTACCCGCCTGTTGTGCCTGGGATATGATTACAGTTTCGATGCAAAATAAAATTTATGTATTTATTCAGGGCAGTAAATTTAAATGGGTTTATGACCCCAGTCTTAATTCATGGACTGAATCATACTGTGATATGCCTGACCTGATGATGGATACAAAAACGATTATCTATAACGGGGAATATTATTTTTATAAAGGGGCTTCGGGCGATGTTATCTATAAATACGACCTTTCATCGGGAACATTTTCGCCGGTAAATATAATCGGCATGAATTCAACAAATGAGCTCTTTGAAATTAATGATAAATACTATTGTATGGCCGGATGTAAAGTGTATGAAGTCAATTTATCAAATAGAACCTTAATTCCCATTAATAGATTCTCAAATTATCTTTATTATGATTATTTTCAGAATGAAAATAATACATTTCTTCTGGGAATTGGAAATACAGCCTACTTTTTAGCTGCAGGTAGAAATGTAGTTACTTTTACTCCTGATACCAAGAAGTAAAATCACTTGCTCCCAAACACCAGATCCAGTGTCGGCCACATCTGCCACTTCGGTGTTAGGTAGGGATATTTCCCATAAGCAAGTATATATCCACCCCTGATCCTAAGCGATTTACCCCCGGCCCACATAATAGTTCCTGTGTTTTCGAAAAAGAAATTATTCTCGGAACGTGTAATTAGAAAGGCTTTTACACCTTCTTCGTAAAACCATCTCGAGCCGATGCTTCCTTTTACTGCGGTGCCCAAACGGATGGAAGTCCCTTCGTAATAATGAGCCATTCGGGGGTAAAATAGAGGCATATCAATGCTTGATTGCGGATCGGGTTTTTTGCCACGCAAAGCAAAAACATAACCGCCATTAGCCGTTATCATCGCCGATGAAGCTATCTTTCGCGAAACAATAATTGAGTTGCTTACCGATAGTATAAATGAAAAATCATATTCAGGTGAAATTAATCCGCCTATTCCCTTGCGGCTTATCATATTCAGAAAGGGTGTCGGAACACTTAAGCTGTGTTCGCTGGCAATAGCAAAATCATTTTTGGTTCCCCACGACAATTTGGCGCCGGCCTCCGGTATAAAAGGGAGCATCAGAACATTTGTAAAGATTTCCATTTTCTGATTAATTCCATACCTGAAAGGCTGAAACAGGCCGCTTTCCCACTTTCGTGCGGGCATAAGGCTGGCTGTGTTGTAACTCCACTTTTTCAGCAAAGGCTCATCCTGCGCATGAAGCATATCAGCAAAGAATACTATTGAGAGAATTATGATTAATTTCCTGATCATGGTTTTATGTTTTTATCCTCACAAAGGATGTTATAATTTTTCTTTTTAAATACCAATTCTAATTCGCATCTTCCCTTAATCCCTTTGTCTCTTAGTCCCTTAGTCCCTTAGTCCCTTAGTCTCTTAGTCCCTTAGTCCCTTAGTCTCTTTTTCGCTCCATCGCCCCATCGCATCTTCGTCCTCATGACTTCAACCCCAAACTACTCTTTCACCAAAACAAACTCCGCGCTCACCGGAGCATGATCCGATTCACTGAAAAACTCCTGGTGGGTTTTTGCTGAGCCTGCACGCCAGCGGTGGTTGGTAAACAGGTAGTCCAGCGTACGATCCCAGGTTTGTTCAGGCTGTGTGGTATGAGTGAAATAAGCAGATTGGTTCAGTTGGTAATCGGCAAGCGTGAAAGCACATTTGTAGGCTGTATAAATTGGAACCAACCAATCCTTTTCTGGTGTATAATCGCTTCCTGCTTTATGTTGGGGATCGTCACCAGGTTGGTGAAAGGATTCGCCGGGACACATATCCTCATAACAAAAATCGGTAGAATCACTTCCCGGAGGGAGTTCGTTAAAGTCGCCTCCCGCAACAAAATAGTTGCCTGCTGCATCCAGTTTATCCAGTTCTGCTTTAAATTCCTCGTAATGTTTCTTCTTTGTATCATCAGTCGCGAAAGCTGAAGCATGCATATTAAGCAGAGGAACTTCCTTAAATCCCGGAATCTTTATACTGCCTGTAACTATGCACGAGTGGAGATAAAAATAATTAACAATTCCTGCCTGGTCGCCGCGCGTAGCTAAGTTTATGCGTTTGGCATCGGTTATTGGCCATGGCGAAAGGATAACCAATCCCATATCCATACGGCCCAGGCCGTCACTGGGAATATACTCTGATTTCCATTCCGAAACGTAAGCGGCGTAATTAAAATAGGTTCTGTCCAATATGTATTGCAGCTCATCTATATATGCCGTACGGTTTGATTTTACATCACATTCCTGCAGGAAAAGAATATCAGGTTTTACTTCGTTGATGCGGGCGACTATATTGTCCAAACCTGGAATTACCTCTCCTTTGGTAAAAACCGTATTATTGCCGCATGCATCGCCAAACCATGGCTGACGGCCAATCCCGAAACGGATATTCCAGGTCATAACTTTGATGGTGGAATCGGGAAGAGGCGGAGCAACTTTTTCGCTTTTGGTATACATTATTGCGTCTTCCACATCTTCGAAGCTGGTTGCAAGCGGTTCGCAGGAGTTGAATACCGCAAAAAACAAAGGCAGAATCAGGAGGAAAATTACTTTTCTGATAAATGGAATGTTCATGGTTTATTGAGCTTATTTATTCAAAGATATGGAAAGATTGGTATATGTAGCTTAGAATAATTGAAATATTTAAACCCAGGAGGATTTCGAATGAATTAGTAAAGTTACCACGGAGCCACTGACAGCGCGGAGAAACACGGAGAATAATTAATATTCAATGAGCTTCACTGTTTTTTATATTTGAAAAAGGCAGAAGTTGCAAGAGCAATAATCCTTGTTCAAAGATTTAATCTCTGTGAGCCTCTGTGTTCTCTGTGCCTCCGTGGTTAAAAAAATCAAGTCCGGACCCACACTTTCAATCAAGTCCCGAATACTAAAATCAATTATTTTTACAGGATGAAAACTCCCGCTGAACTAAACTCCGGATGGCGCAAAGCAGCATCATCCATTTATCGCAGGCCAACCGATTCAAAACTCTTCGGATCAGTTGAAATGGATATCACCGATCTTGAAGCATATATTGCCGAAAAGCGTAAAAATGGTGTTAAAGCCACGCTTACACACATTTTTATACTGGCAGCTGCCCGTGCCCTGAAAAACGAAGTTCCTGAACTTAATACGTATATAAAACGTGGTAATGTTGTTTTACGCGATCATATCGATGTAATGGTAAGCGTTTTACTACGCGAATCGCAGATGGGATCTGTTTTGATCAAGGACGCGGATCAGCTCACCCTCGAAGAGTTGATTAAAGTAATGAATGAAGAAGTCAGAAGTTCACGCAAAGGCAATGAAAACAAAACCATGCAGATGAAGGACAAACTGACCCGGATTCCGTGGCCTGTGCGTGGTTGGGTTTTCCGGATGCTGAAAACTATTACTGCCGACTGGGGATTTTCATTTCCTTCGCTGGGCTTGTCGGCAAATAGTTTCGGTTCATTTGTGGTTTCAAATATCGGCAATGTTGGACTCGATATGGGTTACCCGGCTCTGCTTCCTACCTCGAATGTGTCCTTTGTTCTGGTGCTTGGAGGCGTAAACCGAAAACCGGCTGTTGTTGGCGACCAGATTTTACCCCGCACCATTTTATCACTTGGCGCCGCTCTCGATCACCGCGTGGTGGATGCTTCGCATGGCGGATTACTGTTTCGTTACCTGAAAAAGATTGTGAAAAACCCGGAGCTATTGGATGAAAAAATATAGTGTTGATATAATTCATGGTGTAGCTCCCCGTAATTCGTAAACAGAAAAAAACGCTGTCTGTCAATTTATGTGACAAACAGAGTCTTATTCAAAGATCCTTGTGTCTTATCCTGAAATACGCATTAGGCCAATTCGCCGGTTACTGAATCAGCAGCTTGCTGGTTTTCATTATTCCATTGGAATTATCTGCTACTTTTACAAAATATATCCCTTTGGGAAGAGCAGAGCAATCGAATGTAGCTGAAACCTGGCTAAAGGATTTCTGCATAACCATCCTGCCAACCTGGTCGGTTACCTGCATGGTGCCCTTACTGTTTGAACTTGTAAAAAGCGTGAACTGCGTGTGCGCCGGGTTGGGAAATACGGAAAGCTGTTTATTTGTATTTGCCTGTGCTTCATTGATACCAACCGTTTGAACACTGGTAACTTCAATGTCGTCCAAACGCAGTTGAGGCCTGCTTCCACCTACGACTCCGGCTGAGGTTTCAAAATAAATCCAGCGTAATTTCACTACAGGCTGATTATTGCATTCGGCGGGCAATGTTGTAGGTCCGAATTGAACTGAATCTCCTGTTGAAATGGAAGAAACAAAATCGGCAAGACCCGGAACATCGGTAAAAGGTCCGCTGTTGCCAAGCCGGTATTGAAGCCTCAGGTTCCAAACCCTGGGTTCGGTTGGACTGCCATCACCTGGAGTTAGGGTTTCGCTTTTCCAGCTTATATTAATATTGTTTCTATCATTAGCATTGAATGATAGAAGAACAGCTCCCATAAAGCGGCTGTCGGCAGTGCCCGCGTCACAATTGGCGTACTGTGAAGAACTTGTTGTTACGATACCGATTCCTTTATTCATCAAACCATTTATGCGTGGCCGTTTTGATTTTTTTTATGAACAATTAAAATCAAATGATCCATCCGTATAAAATGGTGCTGTCTGGTTTGCCGCAACATAATGAAATGCCATATTTGGAGGAAAAGTTCCCGCCGGACTTAATGAATCCCAGGCTGTTAATTCATAGGATCCGGTTGATAAATCGAAAGGCGTGGGATTGGTTTGGCCTTTTACGGAGGCACTAAAAATTAAAATTGATGCGAACATCAGTATCAGGAAGGATTTAGGGCAGGGTCAACGCATTTAAATTTTAAGAATTTTCAATAGGAAGTTGTTATCCCAACCAGCTTTAAGTCTTTTTGTCCTTAGGCTCAGCTTATTTGAATCTTCCTGTTTTAATAGGTTCAAGACGATTTTTCTGATGACGG
>JAURYB010000065.1 GCA_030654075.1 Bacteroidales bacterium
CCAATAGTATTTATCACCCGATACTTCCCTGTACTTTTATCAATGACCTGGACACTGGTTATTCCACTCGGGTTTATTTTCTTGCGAACATACATCCGGTAAAGGTAATATTTTTGTCTGGGACACCCATTTGGGTGTCCCACAAATTATATGTTGCTGTTATTCAAATTGTTATAAAATTGACACAAATAAAGTGTCGAAGTCAGGAAAAAAACGGATGCATTTTTCCTGTCACAACAGATTAACCCAATTTCAGCATTTTAAAATGCCGAAGTTGGGTTAAAGGAAATTAGTAAAAGTTCAGCAGACCTTGGTGTTATGTTGATTTTGCTACTGCAGATTTCAATCTATTACTTAACTTCAAACTTATAAATACAAATATGATGGTATTTTGCACCCGGTCGTAAAACTGCAGATGGGAAATTAGTATGGTTCGGACTATCCGGATAATGCTGTGTTTCCAACGCAAACGATGTTCTGAAATTATATTTTTCGCCATATTTCCCGCTGTCTTTTCCTTCAAAGAAATTTCCTCCGTAAAACTGTAGTGCCGGCTCGGTGGTTAAAACCCGAAGTTGCCTGCCGTTGGAAGGTTCGTAGATAACGGCTGCTTCGGTCATCCTGTCACCGTTTTTATCAAGTACCCAATTGTGGTCGTAGCCTTTGCCGTATATTAAATCTGAAAACTGTTCATCCACTCTGGCTCCTATTGCCATGGGGCGCGTAAAATCCATTGGGGTGCCTTTAACCGGAGCAATTACTCCTGTTGGGATAAGTCCGTCATCGGTAGGGGTGTAATTCGAACCGTTTATCTGAAGCACATGTGAATTAATGGATTTTGCCTCTCCGCCAGAAAAGCCGAAAAGGTTGAAAAATGAATGATGTGTCAGGTTCAGCACTGTTGGCTTGTCGGTAGTGGCGGCATATTCTATTTTCAATTCATTATCATTGGTTAAAGTGTAAATTACTGTTACCGACAAATTGCCCGGATAACCTTCTTCACCATCCTTTGATAAATACTTTAATTCCAATGCATCTTCATTTTTAACGTTTTTGAATGGCCGGGCATTCCAAATAACCATATGGAATCCTTTCGGACCTCCGTGCAGATGGTTAACCCCATTGTTTACCGGCAGTTTGTATTCTTTACCGTCGAGCGTAAATTTCCCTTTGGCAATGCGGTTTCCGTACCGTCCGATCAGTGCCCCGAAATACACTTCTTTGGCTTGCTGGTATTCCATCAAACTATTACAACCGGTAACTATATCGGCAAAATCATTATTCCGGTCGGGAGTCCACAAGGCTACCACCCTTCCTCCAAAATTGGTGATCTGTGCTACCATTCCCTGCCTGTTTTTCAGGGTAAATAGTGAAACCTGTTTGCCATCAATTGTTCCGTTAAAGTTTTTAAAGTCGATCAGCCTGATGGCAGAAACTTTCCCGGTTATTTTTTTGATAAATTCCACTTCTTTGGTATCGAAAGGCGTTTTATCCTGACGGTAAATATCGTGGAACCAGAGAGGCGGTTCTTTTTCATTGGGTTTGGGTTCGTCCCAGGCAAAAATGGTATTTGTTTTTCCGGAAACGAAACCCCAGTTGATGGCTCCTATATTGTTCTGTTTCAGTAAAGGCATTATATTCTGAAAACGGCTGTTGTTCCTGCGGGCCATGTATTCGGTACATATCAATGGGCGGTCCTGCATTTTCAGGAAATTGATCCACATCTGATGGTCGCCGACATCGGAATAATTATGATATGTAATGATGTCGGAATTTTCGACCTGGAAAGTATTAAGTGCACTGGCCCCGAAATACCACAAACCGACTGAAACGGGCTGTGAAGGATTGACCTGATGCGCCCAGCGAAAAACATTTTTCAGCAATGGAAGCGATGCATTTCCATGATTGCTGTTGCCTGGTTCATTGTATAAATCCCAGAGTAAAATACGTTTGTCGTTTTTAAAAGTTCCGAGAATATCTTTCACGTATTTTTCCAATACAGGATAGAGTTTTATTGTATCGGCACGCAGGCTGCAGGCCGGATCCTGCACCCAGCCTGAATTATGAACGCCTGGTTTAGGAGCTGGTTGTTTTCCGGCAACGGTTTCAGGATTCCAGCAATCGTCGAAAATGACAAATAAAGCTTTTATGCCATGTTTGTCGGATAATGTAAGGTATTGATCCATTCGTTTTTTAAAACCCTCCGGATCTTGCTTCCACACTTCGCTGCTCAGGTAAACACGCATTACATTAAACCCAAGTTCCGAAGCCCATCCAAGTTCTTTATCAATTGCAGGTGCATCAAAGGTTTCGGCTGCCCACATCTCCACCTGATTTATAGCCGAACTGGGCTGGAAATTAGAGCCACAAAGCCAAGGCTGATTTGCATACCAGGATGCAGCTTTTTCTTTGGTCCAACGCTGATTCTGATTTATGCTCTTAGTCTGGGCTTTTACTTCTCCTGTAACGCCGAAAGCGAATGCAAAAATCAATAGAGAGAGGGCAAGGTTTTTAAAATTTCTCATCTTTAGCAAATTAAGTTTTACAATGATTTAAGACTCGTTGAAGGGCCTTCTACTTTTAGCAAACCGTTACCGTCAATAAACATCTTATCGATAAATACAACCCGGACGTTGCCCGTTTTTGAGGTGCGGCCGTGATAAACACAATACATCTGTTTCCCGTTTTTCGACCTGACCACACTGTTATGTCCTGTTCCGGTTACAATCCCGCCCTGGCTGGTGTTCTTTTGCAGAACAGGATTGTTTTCGGCTTTTGTAAATGGTCCAAGCGGATTATCCGAAGTAGCATACCCTACTGCATAATTTTTGCCGCCAAAAAAATTAGCCGAATACATCATGTATATTTTGTTGTTGTTTGCAAAAGCGAAAGAGCCTTCGGTCCAGCGACGATTTACTTCACCATCGGTAACTGAGCGGCTTTCCCATTCACACTGCTTGTCCGACATTGTTTTGGGTGGCTGAAGCAGCAGCACAGGCTGACCGATTATGTGTGTAAAATCATTGGAAATCTCGACTCCATATACCCAGCTTTCTTCAATTTCCCGGAAAAGATTTATTTTCCGCGCCCAGTCGGCTACTTCGCTTTTCACAGGGTTTTTGTAGCAGCAGCGGGAATAGTACAAATAGGATTTACCTTTATATTCCAGAATATCAGCGTCAATCACCGGGTAGCCGGGATCGAATAATGGCTTTTTTGAAAGCTCTTTGAACGGCCCGGTTGGTTTGTCGGAAACTGCCACGCCAATCCTGAAATTTTCTTCTTCATTTGTTGGATTTTGTTTCCAGTCGGCACTGAAAAACATATAAAATTTCCTTTCCCGCTCGAATACCTCGGGAGCCCAGAAATTTCCTGAAGTCCACGAATCGCGGGTGTTTCCCTGGTAAACCTGTCCCTCGGATTTCCAGTGGATCAGATCAGTTGATGAATAAGCGCCAAAGCCTTCGAACTCTCCGGTTTCATCTGTCCCGTACATATAATAGTTTCCGTCGGATGCAAGCATCACAAAAGGATCACCGAGTTTTACACCCAATGGATTAGTGTACATCTTACCCGCTTTGTACTTTTTAATCATCACTGCAGTCGCAAATGCCGCAACTATTAGTATGAGCAGGACCGGGACACCGATTTTAAGAAAACGCCGTCTGTTTATCATTTTAAAATACTTTTATTCCTTAAAATCAGATGACTGATGCTATCTTGTTCCGGGAGAAATAAATAAACGTTCCCGGAAAATTTTATTCCGGGAACGCGACAGCAATATTATAAAACAACTTTTTGAACGTAGGTTTTCGTTCCATTCGTTATCTTAACAACATAAACGCCCTTCTGAAGTTCCATGTTTATTTCTTTTGCATTGCGAACCTGTTTCACGAGGCTGCCGGTAACCGTATAAACCTTAACATCCAGGTTGCTGTTGCTTTTGTTATTGATGCGGAGTTTTCCGTTGTAAGCTATCACTTCAACACCCGAAATGGGTTTTTCGATACCAGTTGTTCCGATAACAAAAGTTTTTGTCGTAGCAAAGGAACCACCTTTGAAATTTGCATCTATAGCCTGCACCGACCACTCGTAATTACCATCAGGCAAATTGTAGATTTCCCATCTCTTATTTAAAAACACGTTTCCATGCATACTAACTTTTCTCCAGCCGTCAGTATCTCCGCCCATCACAGCCATTGGATTGTATAACCATTTGCCGGTTGTCGTATTTTTGAGTGCAAGATTATAAGTAAGTGATTTTTGAGCTGTTTGTGCATCAGATGCCGCATCCCAGGTAAAAGTAACCAGCGTTTCTTCACCCGATAAGGAAATTTGCTGATCCAATGCTGAAGGTGCTGTAGGTTTTGTATTTACTGTTGTAGATGTATTGAGGTAATATCCGCAAATATTGCGGTCAAATTTACCTACTTGTGTTTCCTGGTTACCGTTGTAGCCCGTAATGAGTAAGTCAATTTTTCCATCATTATTCAGGTCGGCAGTTTCGATGCTGCTTTCGGAAACTCCCGGGAAATCAGTGTTGCTTAATGCATTTTCGACATATGTAAAGTTTGCGGCACTGGTACACTCGAAAAGCATGGTAACCTGGCGGACTTTAGTTCCGCTCCAGCCTGTGAGGATAATATCCAGATCGCCATCGTTGTCCCAGTCAACCAGGCGGGCGCCATCACCAACACTAATCTGTCGGTAGTCGTTGAAAGTTGCTTTTGGTTCGAGTGATCCGCCGTTGTTTTTATACAGTCGATAAATGTCGGAACTCCCTTCTCCATCGGCACCGCCGTCACCGTTAAACAACAAATCCATAAATCCATCTCCATCCACATCGCCCCAAACCGAGGATCCAAAGCCTTTACGGATCAGTTGTGGCTGTGCCATAGCGGTAAATTTTCCAAATCCATCGTTGATCATTATAGCTGAAAAGCGCGATTTCCCGGTATCGTCCCAGCCATCCACAAAAATATCAATATACCCATCGTTGTTAAAATCGACCGTAGAAATTTCAGGATCAATTAAATTCAGGTCGGTAAATGAAGATTGATCTTTAGTAAAAGTTCCATCCACATTTTGGAAAAACAAGGTTCCTGTGTTGCCCGTTCCGTTTCCGATAACATAATAATCAAGCAATCCATTGTTATCGAAATCGGCAAAACCGCATGAGATGGTTGCTGTAGTTACATCGAGTGTTGAGCGGGTAAAATTGCCGGAGCCATCGTTAAGCGCTATGCCTTTTCCCATATCCCCATTGCTGTTTCCGTTAAAAATAACATCCATATCGCCATCCCCATCAATGTCGCCCATTTTGATGTCGGCAAAGTGGCCGGGAGTGATTACATTTTCGGTTCCCTGCAAGGTGTATGTTCCATTGGTATTTATAAAAATAGCATTATTAACAACGGGTACGGCTCCACCGGTTTCGCCGCTTACAATAATGTCAAGGTCACCATCATTGTCGATATCGGCTGCAACAATGTCGGCCTGTTGTGTGTTGAATGTTGCATCGAATTCTGCAAACTGGGCTTTCATGGAGAAGGCCATGAAAATTGCCACAAAAAAGAGGGTAAATTTTTTCATCGTTTTTGATTTTGGGGGTTAATATTCAGTTATTTGTATTGAATTATGGTTTTATTATTGGTATTAATTGTTCTGACAAACCCGGCACGGAACCACTGATCTGAGGCCAGTTATCTATCCAGTTAATTTTATCGAGCATAAGCGGACGGCGGGTTGCGCCTCCGGGCAAAAAAGGATCCGAAACTTGTACGGCGTGATAAAGGAGATAATCAGTACCTGCGTCGTCGGTAATTATTTTTGAGTTGTGCCCCGGCCCTGCCCAGCCACCCGAAACATTCCCGGCAAGGAAAAGAGATCCTTCAATGCCATCGGCCAGTATTCCTGCCCCGTTTTTATCTTTGAAAGGTCCCCTGATGTTATCGGAAACGGCAATACCTACACGATACTGACTGTTGGCACCATCGCAGCAACTTCCCACAGAACCAAAAAAATAATATTTGCCATTTTTTTCTTTGATGTAAGGAGCCTCAAAAGCGTTTCCGGCAATTTTAAATTTTGAACCTTTAAAACTCCTTAAATCAGCATTGAGTTCGATACCATAAATGCCGTTGAAACTTCCCCAGAATAAATAGGATTGAAGCGTGCCGGCTGAACCTGATTGCATAAAATAAGGATCAATGCTGTTTGAAACGCCTATAAAAGATGAATCGAAAAGCTTTCCCTGGTCAACAAACGGCCCTTCCGGCGTATCCGAAATGGCAAGTCCAATTCCCGGATTGCTGTCGCCCCAGGTGGAAAAGCTATAATACATATAGTATTTTCCGTTTACATAAGTTACATCCGGAGCCCAGATTCCCCCGTTGTTTTTCCATGAAGGACGGGTTTTAAAAGCATCGGCAACAAATTGCCATTGAGTCAGGTTTTTCGATTTAATGATGGGGACAATGTGATGAACGCCATCAGTCCATGTATTTTCGGTTCCATAGGCATAATACCATCCGTCGCCTGCTTTTATTACGGTAGGATCAGCGAAATCGGGAACGAAAACCGGGTTTTTATAGGTTGATCCCGCGGTTGTTTGCCCGGTAAAAGTGCCATTGTTGTTTAAATAGATACTTGATTTCGCAACAGTGATATTATTTTCAATAGTTTCGCCGCTTGTAATTATATCCATATCCCCGTCATTATCAATATCAGCAGCTACGATGCAGGAATGACGTATTCCGGCAGTATTTTCGAACTGTTGAAATTGCCCTTGCACTTCATAGACAGTTCCAAAAATGAAAATGAAAAATATGACAGTAGTTATCTTCATGCCAAAGAATTGAATTTTTTTTAAAACATTTTACCAGTACATTCCGGCTTTTCAACAAAAATAAATTTCTCATTTATTAAATTGCGGCATTGCCTGCAAGGTATTACTTGGCTTGCCACCTTCAATTGTGGGCCAGCCATCAACCCATTTAATCCGGTCAACCATAAGCGGCCTGCGGGTTGCACCTCCCGGCAGAAACGGATTTTTCGCATCTATGGCATGATATACAAAGAAATCACTGCCACGATCATCGGTAATTATTTCAGCATTGTGTCCTGGTCCAACCCAGCCCAAATCAGTGTTTCCGCTGATCAGCAAGGTGCCTTCCCTGCCAGGATCCGAAATTGCATTTCCGGCTTTATCCAGGTAAGGCCCTTTAATAGCATCTGCCCTGGCTACGGTAACGTGATACTGACTGTTGGCTCCATCGCAGCAGGAACCTGATGATCCGAAAAAGTAGAATTTGTTGTCGCGTTCTAGAATCATGGTTCCTTCAAACGCTCCGCCTGCAATTTTAAATTTGGTTCCTGAAGGCGTTTTCAGATCGGCGCTAAGCTCAGTTCCATATATTCCCTGGAAGCTTCCCCAGAAAAGATATGATTTCTTATTACGTCCTGTTCCTGTCTGAATAAAACATGGGTCGATGCTGTTGGTAACTCCGCTTGACTTAGAATCTAATACTTTGCCCTGGTCAACAAATGGGCCGTAAGGCAAATCAGCGATGGCAAGTCCGATTCCCGGGTTGCTGTCGCCCCAGGTTGACATGCTGTAAAACATATAGTATTTGCTGTTAACAAATGTTACATCCGGGGCCCATACTCCGCCTTCCGTTTTCCAGGTGGGTCGTGTGGCGAAAGCATCTGTAACATATTGCCAGTCAACCAGGTTTTTGGATGTGACTATTGGAACAATACGGTGAATACCTGTGCTCCAGGTGTTCTCGGTTCCGTAGGCATAAAATGTACCATCAACAGCTCTCACAACCGATGGATCGGCCAGGTCAGGCTCAAAAACCGGGTTTTGATACAGCGTGTCAGCCGATGTTGGAGGATCGTTCCAGATTAATATTTCCTCCTGCTTTTCCTTACACGAAGTCAATAAAACCATTCCAACAAACAAAGGTGTTGATATGTAAGTAAATAACTTTTTCATCTGTTATTATTTATTTTTTAGGGTCACTTGGAATTACTCATTCCTTGCTTATTTTCAAATGTATTCGTGAGCTAAAGGTTCGCCAGATTGATCATAATTTCATCTTCGGTTGATGATTTTTCACAATCATGGCTATTTCATCTTTATTTTATTAAGTAGATTTTATGCTAGTCGTAAAAATGGTTGTTATCAATAACCGGGGTTTTGAGGCATAGGCACCAGCGAAATTTCGCGGTAGGGAATTGGGAAACGGTTGTTGATACCTATAACGAAATTATTGAAGTCGGCATCCCTGTTTTTAAGCCAGGCGATGTTTGTGGCATTTTCGAACATTCCCCAACGCTCAAGATCGAACCAACGTGTGGATTCACCGCCCAGTTCGCAGGTTCTTTCGTGCATAATCTGAGACCGCATTTTTTCTTTGTCGGCACCAATTGCAGGGAATACTGTTGAGTTTTCAAGGTCAGGCAGATTTACACGCCGACGAATTTTGTTGATGTATTCGTAAGCTTCGGAAGTGCGTCCCAGTTCATTGAGCGCTTCGGCATAAAGCAGGTAGATATCGGCCAGGCGAACAACCCTGAAATTGATGCCTGAGTTATAATCCTCCACGGTAGCTGTTTCGTAGTTGGTATATTTTTTCCAGTAAACCATATCGTGATTTAATCCCATGGCATCCCAGGTTTTACCGTAGAATAATTCATTCGGGTTGGTAGCATCGTAATATGCAAGGGTCGATTTCAAACGCGGGTCAGTTTGATTTGCCAGAGTTTTTTCCAACAGAAACTCGTTGTACAATGATTTACGGGGAAAGGCATCGGCCCATGAAAGACCATCAGCAGGTATTCCCATAAATTTGGCACGGTTACAACCCACTTCCACTCCCGACTGTAATCCGGGAGCATACTGCACTTCATAGATCGATTCGGTATTGTTATCGCCTGCCTGCGAGAAATTATCCTTATAATTGTTAACCAACGAATAGAGAGGCTGTCCACCATTTTTCAGGGCAAAAAGCGTGCGGCATTCTGTTTCTGCTTCGCCCCAGTTTCGTTCCTGCATAAGCACTTTTATCCGCATTCCGCGCGCTGCTCCTTCGGTAGCACGACCAAGGTTTTTGAGCTCGCTATATGAAGCCGGCAAACGTTTAATTGCTTCGTCAAAGTCCTTGCGTGCCTGCTCGTAAAGTTGTGGCTGCTCCGCAATAACGGGAGCTGACTCCCCGGCGAAAGCAGTAAGGTTGAGCGGTCCGCGACCGTAAACCCCGGCAATATTGAAGAAGTGCAAACCTCGCAGGAAATAGGCTTCTCCCTGTATGCGCTTTTTCAAATCTTCGTCCATACTTATGTTTGCACTATTGTCAATTACCTGGTTAGCCCAGAAAATTCCCTTGTACAAATCGAGCCAGGTAAACATAACTGCTTCGGCTGCATCGTCGTTATAGTTTTTAACCAGGAAGTTTGAATAGGATTGAAAATACGGATTGGGTGATTCGCTATATCCTTCATCCGAACGCGAAACATAAAGAATGTGCAGCCAACGGGAGTAAACGCCGTTAAAACGCAACGGACGATAAGCAGCATCAATGCCTTTCTGAAGGTCGTCGGCAGTTTTCCAGAAATTCGTCGTTGTCATTTCATTTGGGTTGGTATTGTTCAGAAAATCCTTTTTACAGGAGCTCACAACCCAAACGGTGCATATTGCAATTACTATAAATATGTATTTCATATACCTTAATTTTTAGGATTGATATTGACCTTGTGTCTTAAAATGAAACCTGGATTCCACCATTAAAGCTTCGTACCGGGGGGAAGTGTCCGTCGTCGTTACCTTTCCCGAAAATATCACCTCCTGAAATTTCAGGATCGTAACCTGAATATTTGGTTATGGTTAATAAGTTCTGAACTCCGGCAAAAAATCGGAAGCTTTCGACTACTTTGGTTTTTAAGATAGTCTTAGGGATATTATACCCGATTTGAAGGTTTTTAATCCTCACATAGTCGCCTTTTTCCATCCAACGATCCGAATAAGACAATGTATTGTCGTTAGGGCCCATCATTGCGCGTGGTGTAGTAGTTGAATGGTTTTCTTCAGTCCAGGGAACCAGGTTTGCCGGCAGATTGGAAGTTTCATCCATGCGTTCGAGCCAGAATTTTGTATTGTTGTAGATCATATTGCCGAACACTCCGGTGATAAACAAGGACAAATCGAAGTTTTTGTAATCGCATGAAAACTGCAGACCAAGTTCGAAACGAGGAAAAGGACTGCCTACAAACTCCCTGTCGTTTTTATCAATTTTCCCATCGTTGTTGCTGTCTTTATATCTTATGTCGCCGGGTTTGGCATTGGGCTGGATCATATTTGCAACCGTGTCGCCTGTTGTTGAATTGATGTTGATTTTGCTGTGCGCATAAATTTCGTCCCAGTTCTGGAAAATTCCATCGGTACGAACCACATAGAAATCGCCAACCGAACGGCCTTCTTCCGAATGGTTCACGCCATTGATACCACCCTCACGATAACTTTGCCCCAACTGTTGTACGGTGTTTTTCAAACTTGTCATGTTTACCGAAACATTATACTTGAAAGCTTTGGATTGTTCCCTGTATCCCAATGATACTTCCACACCTTTATTGTTTACTTTCCCGTAATTTGTCCAGGGTGTTATATCACTTCCGTCGGTCCACGAAACAGGTAGTTTAACCAGGATATCTTTTGAGTCGGCCGAAAAATACTCAACCGAACCGTAAAGTTTGCTTCCCAGAGCAGCAAAATCAAAACCAAGGTTAAGTGTGGTTTTCGATTCCCAACGCAGATTCGGATTTGAGCGGCCTTTTTGGATCGAGCCCACATTAAGCACCTGGTCGGGGCCAAAAATGCCACCTTCACCTACAGTAATATAGGTAGCATAATCATAATCACCTATAGCCTGCTGGTCGCCTATGGTTCCGTAACTGGCACGCAGTTTCAGGTCGTTGATATATTTTTTCGCATTTCCGAAGAAATTTTCCTGGCTGATGCGCCATCCCAACGAAGCTGAAGGGAAAATGCCATAACGGTAATTCTCACCGAACCTGGAGGAACCATCGCGGCGGATATTGCCCTGCACAAGATACTTATCATCATAAGCATAATTCACACGGCCAAGCATCGACAACATGGAATTTTCAGAATCGGTTCCACTCATTACCATGTCCTTACTACCTGCACTCAATACCCAAAAACCAGGAACAAGATCGTGAACAGTCGAGGTCATCTGTTTCCAGTTGGTTTGCTGTGCGGTGTAACCGGCAAGTGCATCAAATGAGTGTTTGCCGATTGCCTTTTTATAGGTGAGTGTGTTTTCAAAAATCAGGGTGGTGAAATCTCCTCTTCGTTCGGTAACCTGGTTGGTATAATTCGACACTTCGAGGTAGCGGATCTGGTCGAAAGTAGTTTTTTCCCTGTCGTTCCACGAATTATATTCGACACCGAGATTCGATTTGAATTTCAGATCTTTCAGTATTTCCACCTCGGCAAATACATTACCCAGGATGTTATTTCCATTTTGTATAAAATCGCGTGTTTCCTGCAAGCCTACCGGATTTGTACCATAGGTCTGGTACATTGTGCTTCCGATGCCATATGAGCCATCATCATACCTTACCGGAATAATAGGAGGCATGCGGCACAGGTCGATAAATGGTAATCCAATCATCGGTTTGGTTTGTGAGCGGGTTAAAAGCACATTTTCGCCAAACGAAAAAATACCTTTCTTCATGCCTGTGTTTACACGGAGGGCATACCGATTGTGCCAGGGACCTTCAACAACGCCATTCTGCGTAAATACATTTCCCGACACCAGGTAATTCCCATCCTTGTTTCCACCCGAAATGGTAAGGTTATAATCCTGGGTATTCCCGATTTTGAAAAATTCATTCTGCCAATCGGTATTAACCAGCACCTGGCCCTGATCAGGTTCGCCCGGCCAGGTTTTTCCGGCATTTTCGTAAGCCTGGCGGTTCACGCGCAAAAAATCAAGGCTGTTCATCATATCGATGCGGTTAGCAATTTGCTGCACCCCGTAATTAGCCGATAGTTCAATATGTGTTTTTCCTTCCTTGCCTTTTTTGGTGGTTATAATAATAACCCCGTTTGCACCGCGTGCTCCGAATAATGCTGTTGCTGATGCATCTTTAAGTACCTGCATCGATTCCACATCATTCACATTGAATTCAGGATGCCCGCCAGTGAGAATCATTCCATCTACCACATAAAGCGGTCCTACGTTTGAGAAACTTCCTACACCCCGGATACGGATGTCGGCAGTTGAACCAGGTTCGCCCGATGTGCTGACCGAAACTCCTGAAACCTGCCCCTGCAATGCCTGTCCAATGGTAGGCGGTTGCATTTTTTTCATCTCTTTTACATCAACTACTGCAACTGCTCCTGTGAGGTCTTTTTTACGCTGCGTACCGTAACCAACCACCACAAATCCTTCCAGTTGTTTCGATTCCTCAACAAGTGTTATTTTTAATGTTGATCCCGGGGTAACCTCAAGGGTTTGCGAAATGAAACCTATAAAGGAAAATGTAAGTTTCGCTTTCGCTGAACCGATTTCAAGATTAAATTTACCCTCAACATCAGTTATAGTGCCACGGGTTGTACCTTCGATAAGCACGCTTACCCCTATTATTGTTGCCCCTGCCTGGTCGTAAACAACTCCTTCAACATGATCGGAAGCAGGCTTTTGTGCTGAAACAACATTACATTGTATTAATAAGAGGAAAAAAAATACAATGACTGGTAAATGCCGGTAAATGGGTGTGTGTGTGTTGTAGAAAATTTTCATGTTCCTGAACATTATATAAGTTATTGATGTATGTGATGCAAAGTGAATGCTTCATTAAAGAGGAAGAGAGAAAATGAAAGTAGCAGGAAGCAGATAATGATTTGGATTTCAGTTCAAAGTTAATATGCCGGCTATCCCATTCCTAGAGACGAAATTTGTTTTCTATTGTATTTATGTTCTTTTTTTTAAATGTCTCTCTTTAAAACGCGGTTTTGAACATAAGTACAATTATTTTGAACATTAATACAGGATTATTCAAATGTATTCTGAAGATGTTGTGATCAATTCTTGCTAAATAAATTAAATTTACAAAAAAATAGTGATGTGTTTTTCAGCATACAGCAGCCGGAACCATTTACAAAGGATAAACCATTCTTTCAGTTCCGCAACTATGCTTTGCAGAATTAAATTATTGTTGATTTTTTGTTTTCTTTCGTTCGCGGGTGTTTACCATGCAAAATCTGAAGAACTGAAATATATTTTCGAAGGTATAACAAATGACAAAGGATTAACACATAATACAGTTTTCGATATTTGCCAGGATAATAAAGGATTTATGTGGTTTGCTACCGACGGAGGGCTGAATCGTTTCGACGGACAAAACATTAAACAATATTTTTCTGAGGATAATAGCCGTTCATTACCTTCAAATTCAATCTCAAGTCTGATTTACACATCGGATAATAAACTTTTCATAGGAACTTCCAATGGATTGGCTTTGTATCAGCCTGCTACCGACGATTTTCAGCAAATCCCTGATAATGGCAAAATCCTGGGTGAAATTATCGGACTTCAGCAGGGAGCCGGTTCCGAATTGCTTATCTCAACCGAAAACAATGGTGCATTTATTTACGATTACAGGCAAAATAAGTTCAATCACCTCGGTTTTCTGAAAGAGCGTATTTTTGGAATGGCCTTTGACAAGGAGGGTTTTTACTGGGCTTTTTCGAGGTTTACACTTTTCCGTTTCGATAAAAATAACAAAATAGTTGCCGAATACCACGTGAGTCCTGGTTTATTCAACTCTGCAATTTCGAATATCAAAAGTGATAAAAAAGGAGTGTTCTGGATTGGGACTTTCGAAAAGGGGCTTTTTACGTTTAATTTTCAAAGCCGTAGTTTTAGCCCGTTTTTATCATCGAATGGAGTTGAAATGTACTATATCCGCACCATCGAAGAAGGTGTGAATCCAAACGAATACTGGATTGGAACGGAAAAAGGGCTGTATGTACTTAACATTCAGACCGGGTATTTTGAACATTACACCCAGTCGTTCGACGACAACCGAAAGACTATAAACGATAATGCCGTTTACAAAATATTCCGAAACAGGCAAAATGTATTTTTCGTCGGAACTTATTTTGGCGGAGTAAACATTGCCAAAACGCGCCATATTGGTTTTAACGCCATATACCCCGACGATAAGCCTGGGAATTTGCACGGCAAAGCTTTAGGGACAATGGCAAAAGCTCCTGATGGAAATATTTGGATTGCCACCGAAGATGCAGGGATTGCTGTTTTCGACAAAAAGAATTTTACGTTCAGGCATTTGCTGGCTAACGACAAAAACCCAAAAACCATCTCAACCAATAATGTTCATGCCTTGCTGATGGATAAAACTGTTTGCTGGGCAGGTCACTTTATGGGTGGGATTTCTGAAATCAACATTCAAACAGGACAAGCCAGACGGTTTATGAATGTGAATGGTAATCCAAATTCGCTGAGCAACAACTTTGTGTTTGCACTTTATTCCCTTTCGCCCGATTCTATTTTAGTCGGTACTATTTCAGGCGTTGATTTGTTCGATAAAAAAACGGAGAAATTCACCCGGTTCAGGGAAAATGAACTCAACGATTGCCATGTATATGATATTTTTACTGCTCCCGATGGGAAAGTCTGGATTTGCACCTACAACAAAGGGATTTTTATACACGATAAAGCCCATCGCGGACTCATGATTCATTACCAGGCCGGTGATGGTTCGGGTTTACCCGGAAATTCAATTATCAGTCATTGTGTGGATTCGCACCGGCAAATCTGGATTGGCACACGTGGCACCGGATTATGCAGGTACGACACTAAAACTCAGGGATTCAAGGTCTGTAATAGTCAGAAAATGCTTTTAAACAATGTGATATATGGAATAGAGGAAGATAAGAACGGAATGTTATGGGTGAGTTCCAACAAAGGGATCAGCCGTTTGAATTTTGCTGATTCCACCTCCATCCATTTTAATTACAAACATGGAATCGCCGGAAATCAATACAATTATAAATCGTCGTTCAGGGACAATGACGGAGTAATGTATTTCGGCAGTGTAACAGGCCTCACATGGTTTCAGCCTAACGATATAATTACACCGCGGGAAACACCTGCTGTATATTTCACAAACCTGAAAATTTTCAACGAAGTAGTGCTTCCCGAAAAAGGGAACCTGCTTGAAAAACAGATAGATTTCAGCGATAAAATTGTATTGAAATACAACCAAAACTCCTTCACCCTCGAGTTTTCGAGTGTGAACTATTTCGAAGGCGATATTGCCTACCAGTATTATCTCGAAGATTTCGACCAGGGTTGGTCCCCTTTATCCGAGAAAATGCAAACAAATTATACAAATATTTCGCCGGGAAGGTACATTTTCCATATCCGTGCAACCAATAAAATTGCTAATTCGTTCGGTCCCGAGCGAATTTTGATAATTGTTATCACACCTCCATTCTGGGCAACCTGGGTAGCTTATCTGCTCTATTTAATTTTACTGGCTAGTTTTGTTTACCTGTTTTATCGCAACTATCAAAACAGGCATAAAGAAAAAGTAGCTCTGGCTATTGAAAAAATTGAAAAGGAAAATCTAAACCTGCTTCACCAGCATAAGATGAATTTTTTCACTTATATCTCGCACGAATTTAAAACACCGCTCAGCATCATCATTGCTTCCGTTGAAATGCTTTTTCAAAGAAATGAAACTCAAACAGCTGAAGTAAACGAAATCCAGCAATCAATAAAGCGGAGTGCAACCCGTCTTTTAGCCCTTGTAAATCAGCTTATGGAATTCCGTAAAATTGAAACTGATCATGCTGTGCTGAACTTAAGCAAGGGAAATGTAATAGATTTTGTGCATCAGATTATCAGTGTTTACAGGCCATTACTGAGTAAAAAAGGCATAGACCTGAGTGTACAGATAAACTATGTTGAAACGGAAGTGTATTTCGATTTTGATAAGCTGGAAAAAATTCTTACCAACCTGCTTACCAATGCTGTTAAATATACACCGCATGACGGTACTATTGGATTTTGGATCAATGTTACATCCGAAAGTATAGAATTCTCTGTGAAGGACAGTGGAAAAGGGTTGAATGCCACACAAAAAGAAAAGATTTTCGAAGTGTTTTATAGTGAAGACTTTTCGAATAACCTGGTTGAAAGCAGCGGAATCGGATTAGCACTTACTGCCAGTTTGGTGAAACTGCTGAAAGGTGAAATAGCCGTGGAAAGTGAACCCGGGAAAGGCTGTATGTTTATTGTAAAATTGCCGTTAGCAGAAGGTCACGCCGATACTCCGGTATTAGATAAGCAGCTTTCGGCTTTCGATATTCCGGATGTGAGTAATGTGTCTGATATTTATGAAGCAGCCGGGGATCAATTGCTGGTTGCAAACAGGGAATTCAGCATTGTGATTGCTGAGGACAATAAAGATTTGCTTATGTTGCTTCATAAAAATTTCAGGAGCAAATACCGTGTCAAATGTTTCGAAAACGGCAAGGAAGCCTGGGATTATATAGTCGAAAAAATACCTGATGTGGTGATTACCGATATTATGATGCCAATAATGAGCGGCACTGAACTTTGCAGCAAAATAAAAACCGATATTGACCTTTGCCATATTCCGGTTGTAATGCTTACAGCCAAAGCTACGCCTGAGGCCAGACTGGAAGGATTGCAACTGGGAGCTGATATTTATATGTCGAAACCATTTTCGATGGAAGAACTGGATGTGAGAATAGGCAATATTCTGAATACCAGGCGCGTATTAAAAAAGCGTTTGAAAGAGCTTGCCAGGTTTGAAGGTTTGGAGATTCCGGCTACCAATAACGAACAGGCTTTTGTCGAAAAAATATTTGCAATGATTCATGAGAATATTGCCAACGATGCTCTTGATGTGCAATTTTTAGCCAACAAGCTGAACATAAGCCGCTCCAACCTGCACAGCAAAATAAAGTCGCTTATGAAAATGAATACTTCAGAGTTTATCAATACCGTTAGGATTAACCAGGCAAAAGAACTGATGCAATCAGGTAATTTAACTATCTCGGAAATATCCTATAAGGTTGGATACAGCGATAATGCGTATTTCTCAAAAATCTTCAAAAAAATTTCAGGGTTAACACCGGGCGAGTTTAGGAGAAATCAAACCATTGAAGTGAAAAAATAAACTCCGGATTAACTATCTGAATTGGTTGCAGCATAAAAATCAAGAATAGGATTCTTTATAAAAATAGTACCCCTAAATTTCGTTACAGGAATCAGATAAAGCTACAATTCCATAACTTTTGCTTCTTCTTCTGATATTGAAACCTTATTGAAAAATTCCGTCTCGGATAAACGGCTTAAAATCGCCTGTAAAATTGTTGAAACTACACCATCCTGTCAACCCCTCAACATCCAATATACCTCGAAATCACCAGCCTCTGTATCTCCGATGTCCCTTCGCCGATTTGTAGCAGCCGTTGATCGCGGTAAAAACGTTCAACGGGATAATCTTTCATCAGGCCATATCCGCCATGAATCTGAACGGCTTCGTCGGTAACTTCCTTGGCAATTTCTGAGCAGTAAAGTTTCGACATGGCAGCTTCTTTGGCAAACGGCATGTGGTTATCCTTGAGCCAGCAGGCTTTGTAAAGCAAGGTACGCGCAAGTTCTATTTTTGTTGCCATATCAGCCAATTTGAAACTGATCGCCTGGAATTTTGAAATAGGTTGACCGAATTGTTTGCGTTCCTGTGCATAGCTCAATGCCATTTCAAAAGCTCCTTGTGCGCAACCCAAGCCCATGGCTGCGATTGATAATCGGCCGTTGTCGAGTGTGCTGAGCATTATGCGTGAGCCATCACCCACGTTGCCAAGTACATTTTCATATGGTACACGGCATTTGTCAAAAAAAAGTTCGGCGGTATCGCTGGCACGCCACATCATTTTGCCATGCATGGCCCGGCTCGTAAACCCGGGAGTGCCTTTTTCCACGATAATGGTGGTAAATTCTTTCTTTCCGTTAGTTTCGCCTGTAACAGCCTGCACGGTAACGCCGGCCGAAATATCAGCAGCACCGTTCGTTATAAAAATCTTCGAACCGCTTATCACCCATTCTCCGTCTTCAACATACGCTTTGGTCCGCGTGCCGCGCGAGTCGCTGCCGGCATCAGGTTCCGTCAGTCCGAAAGCCCATAAAGCCTTGCCGTTGCATAAGGGTGGAATATATTTCTGCTTTTGCCGCTCTGTACCATAATAAAATAAAGGCCCGATTCCCAGTGAGTTATGTGCGGCTATGGTTGCAGCCTGTGAACCATCTATGCGGGCAAGTTCTTCAACAGCAATTATATACGACAATGTATCCATCCCCATGCCACCATAATCAACTGAAGTATTAATGCCAAATAATCCAAGTTCACCCATTTTTTTTGTCAGTTCAGGTGAGAAACGTGCCTCTTCATCCAATTCCTGGGCAACTGGTTTAATCTCGCGTTCGGCAAAATCGCGGACAGCTTTACGTATATTCTGATGTTCTTCAGATAAATTGAAATCCATGTTTTCTGTGACGTTAATGGGTTATTTGAGAGGATGAAGTTGACAGGTTCTTGAGGGGTGAGGGGCGACAAGGCGAGGGGCGAATGGACGAGTGTGAATAAGTGAGACAAAGATAAGTGGACATGTTTTTGGAATGATTTTGATTGGCAATTCGTATAACTAATTTAGTGATTATGATGCAAGAATGATTTCGTTAGTCTTTAACATTGATAGATAAAGTTATCCAGACTATCCAGAGTAACAGGTTTATTATTAATGCAGCAACCGGAAACCAAAATGCCAGTACTGTGGAGAAAGCATACACAATAAATCCTAACCGGACCGAGCGTTTTGTGCTATCCAGAACATCGATATTTACAGTGTGATGAAGTAACAATTTGGGTTTAAAAACAGTGTGAATTACCAGGTTCCAGCCGATTGAGTTAACCACTCCGCCGAAACAATAAAATACCACAGCCGGTTTCATATAATCAGTTCCGATGTACTCGGCAAGCAGTGCAGTAGGGAAGGGCATAAATGTAATGGTAAGCAATAAAAATCCATTGGCATACAGAAATGGGCGCGACGATTTGTCGAGCACATTAAACAAATAGTGGTGGTTGACCCACGAAACCAGGATAATACCAAAGCTTAGCAGGAACGCGAAATAGGAAGGCCAAAGATTAATCAGCCCCTTCCACAAATCAGCAACCGAATGCACTGAATCATGCGGTGGCACTTTCAGTTCGAGGATAAGCAGCGTGATAGCAATGGCAAAAACTCCATCACTGAACGCTTCAATCCTGGCATTTTCTTTCATTTATACTTGTTTTTTAGTTCAGAAAAGTACTGCATTTTCAGTTTTTAGTCAAGGTGCTGCAATTTATTCAACAAACTTCTTATCGTCTGATCAGCCAGGATTATTAGTAACAAACTAAACCTGACTCTGTTTCTGATCAGGCGCTGATAAATGAATCAAAGTTGTTATACTGTCAACGAGGTCGCCTGCGGAAACAGTAATCCTGTCAACTATAGCATCGGCCGGGCTCAGAATATTGTTTTCCATCTTCATTGCTTCAACTACCAGCAGCAAGTCGCCTTTTGCAACAAGATCACTTTGTTTGACGGCAATTTTAATTACTTTTCCGGGCATAGGCGAAGTAATGTTGCTGCCGCTTTCGCCTACAGAAGCAGACACAATATTAAAGTCGGTCTGAGCCGGAAGAATATCCTTACGGATTACGTCAAAAACATGGGTGTTGTAACTAACAATTACTTTACCCGGTTCGGGATGTGAGACAAAGACTTTATATGGTTCGTCATTTATCTGAATATCAATTTGCTGAGTTGAATAAATTTCCTCAAAACTAATTTCAGCTTGTTTGCCATTAATTTTACCTGATAGCTTATTCTGGGACAAATTATTAATCTGGCACTGGTATATGTTCCCTTCCATTTCCAGTTCCGGCTGCATAAGGATACGCCAATATCCGATATTACTCCAGATGTTTTCAGTTTCGAGCCGGACTTGATTGTTGGAGTCTCCTGGAGGTGATTTGCTTACTATCGCCACTGCTATCGGCAGTAATTCCGGAATTGATTTGCGATCATTTTCAATAGCCGTCAGCAAGGTATCAGTAAGTTCGGCACAAAACCGGGTTGAAATCGTATTGTTGATGAAATTGATGTTTTGAACGATGGCATTTAAATAGCTGATATTGTTCTTAATGCCATGAATACCATAATTCTGCAGGGCATCGATCATATGAAACCGGGCTTCTTCCCGGGTTTTCCCGTGTGTAATAAGCTTGGCTATCATTGGATCAAAGAAACTACTTACCTGGTAAGGCTTGTTCATGGCATCATCCACCCGGATAAAATCACCGGCAGGTTTTTGGTAAAGGGAAAGATTGCCTGGAGAAGGAAGAAAGTTATTGGCAGGATCTTCAGCATAAATTCGGCATTCGATAGCATGGCCGGTTTGGTGCAGTTCTTTTTGGTTCACCCTGAGTTTTTCGCCGGAAGCAATAAAAATCTGTTCTTCAACAATATCAATTCCTGTTGTAAGCTCAGTAACCGGATGTTCAACCTGTATGCGGGTATTCATTTCGAGGAAATAAAAATTCAATTCCTTATCAACCAGGAATTCGATAGTTCCGGCACCTGAGTAGTTTATTGCTTTCCCTATTGCCACAGCGGCTTCACCCATTTGGGAACGTAATTCGGGTGTAAGTGTAGGAGAAGGTGCTTCTTCGATAATTTTCTGATAACGACGTTGTATGGTGCATTCCCTTTCAAAAAGGTGAACTACATTCCCGAAATTATCTCCAAGAATCTGGAATTCGATATGCCGTGGTTCTTCGAGGTATTTTTCGATATATACGGTTCCATCAGCAAAATAATTGGCGGCTTCGCGCGAAGCAGCTTCCAGAGCTCCGGCCAGGCTTTCCTTATCGCTGACAATCCGCATTCCTTTTCCGCCACCGCCACCGGCTGCTTTCACCAACACCGGGAAGCCGATTTCATCAACCTGGCTGAGAATTTCAGCAGTATTCCCCGATACGCCTTTTGTTACCGGAACACCAATGGACGAAACAAAATCACGTGCTTCAACTTTGTTACCCATCACCTGCATTACTTTCGCTTCAGGTCCGACGAAAATAATTCCTGCTTCGTTGCACGCTTTGACCAGTTCCGGGTTTTCCGAAAGGAAGCCATATCCAGGATGCAACGCATCGCAATGGCTGCTTTCTGCAATATGAATTATAGCCGGAATATTCAGATATGTTTCCGATAGTTCAGATTTACCGATGCAATATGCCTCATCAGCAAAGCTATGATGGAGGCTGTTTTTATCAATTTCGGAATATATTGCTACTGTCCGGATTCCCATCCGGCGGGCTGTACGTATTATCCGGACGGCAATTTCGCCACGATTGGCTATCAAGAGTTTTTTTATCATTTTAGTTTCTCAGATTCATTCTACCCATTTGGGTTTTCTTTTTTCCAGAAAAGCAGCCATGCCTTCCTGGCCTTCCTCGGAAGCACGGATTTCGGCAATCATTTTTGCGGTGTATGTTAATGCTTCATCCATATTAATATGATTTACAACTTTGTCAATCAGCTTTTTGCAATGTGTTATTGCAGCCGGGCCGCTTGTCAGCAACATCTGAACCATCTGGTCAATATAGCCGTCAATCTGATCAGCAGGCAGAGATTTATTTACCAGTTTATAGTTTTCAGCTTCCATACCGTTGATACGCCTGCCAGTGAGCATCAGTTCGCGGGCTCCGTATTCGCCAACCCTTTTAATGACATAGGGAGAAATACAAGCCGGTACAATTCCGATTTTTACTTCGCTGAGCGAAAAAACGGTTTCGTTATCGCAAACGGCAATATCGCAGGCGGCAAGCAGTCCATTAGCACCGCCGATGGCAGCGCCATGAACAACAGCAATTGTTGGTTTAGGAGAAGAATATATTGAGTAAAAGCATTCGGACAAGCGGAGGCTTTCGGCGTAATTCTGCTCAAAGCTGTAGTTTGATACGTCACGCATCCAGTTGAGATCGGCACCGGCACAGAAGGATTTGCCTTCACCTTTGAGGATAATCACTCGGATATTATCCATTTCCCCTGCTTTGAGAAACGCATCCGTAAGCTCGGCAATCATCACCTCGTTGAAGGCGTTTCTGATTTCAGGACGGTTAAGCAGAATTGTTGCAATGTCCTTACCTGTTTCAAGCTTAATAGTAGTATAGTTACTCATTTTTGTGTTTTATCTTGTCAGTTTTTAATGCAAATACGCAGAGGTTTTGCAAAGAGCGGGAAGCAAAGTTCAAAAAGCAAAGTTCAAAATTCAAAAAGCAAAATGAAAAAGGTAAATCAATCCAATTAATCTCCTTGTCACCCTCCACCTGTCGCGCAGTCGCCCCTCGCCTTGTCGCCCCTTCACTCCGTCGCTCCATCACTCCATCACTCACTCTCTACATCCTGAAAATCCCATACTTCGTCTCTTCCCAATGCTTGTTCATCGAAGCCGCAATTCCCATAGCTAATACTTTCCGGGTGTCGACAGGATCAATAATGCCATCATCCCACAAGCGGGCGGTGCTGAAATAGGCGGAGCCTTCTTCTTCGTATTTTTTAAGAATTGAATTGCGCATTTCATTGCGTTCTTCATTACTTAAAGTTAATCCTTTTGCTTTCAGCTGATCTTCTTTTACTGTGATAAGTACACCAGCTGCCTGTTCACCGCCCATCACGCTGATTTTTGAACCGGGCCACATAAAAAGCAGTCGTGGTTCGTAAGCCCGGCCTGCCATGGCATAGTTCCCGGCGCCAAATGATCCGCCAAAAACCACGGTAAACTTTGGCACTCTTGCGTTGGCAACAGCGTGAACCAGTTTGGCACCATCGCGTGCAATGCCGCGGCGTTCATATTCCTTACCGACAATAAAGCCTGTGATATTCTGGAAAAAGAGAATAGGTACACTTCGTGAAGTGCAGAGTTCGATAAAATGAGCTCCTTTCAATGCTGTTTCGGAAAACAACACGCCGTTGCTGGCAAGTATTCCGACAGGCATTCCCATGATATGTGCAAATCCTGTAACGATGGTTGGTGCATAATTAGCTTTAAATTCGTGAAAACGGCTGCCATCCACAATGCGGGCAATGATTTCATGCGCATCAACCGGTTTGCGTAAATCAATAGGAGCAATTCCATACAATTCGGAAGGATCGTAAAATGGTTCTTCGATCGGCACCAGTTCCAGGAATTGTTTATCAGGTTTTCTGAGTGTAGAAAAAATATTGCGGCAAATCTGCAGTGCTTGACTGTCGTTTTCGGCCATATGATCAGCAACACCTGAAATCGAAGTATGCACTTCGGCACCACCCAGTTCTTCGGCTGTAACTTCTTCGCCGGTAGCGGCTTTTACCAATGGCGGTCCGCCAATAAAAATGGTTCCCTGGTTGCGGACAATGATCACTTCGTCGCTCATAGCAGGAACATACGCTCCGCCTGCTGTGCAAGAACCCATTACCACGGCTATCTGAGGAATACCTTCAGCCGACATGCGTGCCTGGTTGAAGAAGAACCGGCCAAAATCATATTTATCAGGGAAAACATTAGCCTGTTCGGGAAGAAAAACACCACCGGAATCTACAAGATAAACACACGGCAAATGATTTTCCATGGCAATTTCCTGTGCCCTGACATGCTTTTTAATGGTTTCGGCAATGTAAGTTCCGCCTTTTACGGTTGCATCATTAGCTACTATCATCGCTTCGCGTCCGTGAATCAATCCAATTCCTGTAATGATGCCAGCCGAGGGAAATCCGTTATCATACATTCCGTATGCCGCCATGGTTGATAATTCCAGGAAAGGCGTGTTGGGATCAATCAGCTGATCGATGCGTTCGCGGGCTAAAAGCTTGCCGCGTTCTTTGTGACGACTAACAATAGAAGCCGGCGAACCATTTACCACACCATATAAAGTGCTGCGGTAAAGTTGCATGATTTTACCATAAGCCTCAAGGTTCGCCAGGTATTCGGGCGAATGAATATTTATTTTTGATTCAATCCTGTACAAAACAGTATGTTTTTAAGTGAGAAAGGCAGTACTAATAATTTTCATAAACGCCTGATAAGCGCCTGATAATAAAACCTAAATTACTAATAAATCTGAAATGGAAAGAAATGTTGGATTATTTATTCAGATTAATGAATATACGCAAGAAACTCAGCCTTTATGCCAACATTATTAGTCACTGAATGTTTGACAAAAATTAAAAATTGAGCCCAAAACACATATCCCGCTATTTGGGACTTTGCTTTTGGGCTCTTTACATGTTTCGTCATTAACAAATCTGTAAAAAACGCAGACATATTATACAGGTAAGGATTATTCTGCTATCCCAACCCGGTTCAGAATAAACGCAACCTGGAAAGCTGTTTCTTTCAGCGCATCGAACCGGCCTGTGGCGCCTCCATGACCCGATTCCATATTGGTGTGTAGAAGCAGGATATTATTGTCCGTTTTCAAAGTACGTAGTTTGGCAACAAATTTGGCAGGTTCGTGATAGCTGACCTGCGAATCATTTAAACCGGCGGTACACAGAATATTTGGATATTTCTGAGCTTTTACATTGTCATACGGCGAATATGAAAGCATATATTTGTAATATTCTTCAACATTCGGATTTCCCCATTCTTCGTATTCCTGGGTGGTTAGCGGCAGGCTGGCATCGAGCATGGTATTCATAACATCCACAAAAGGCACCTGCGCAATTACGGTCTGGAAAAGATCGGGGCGCATATTAACAACAGCTCCCATTAACAAACCACCGGCACTACCGCCCATTATAGCAAGCTTAGAAGCTGAAGTATATTTATCCTGCTGGAGTTTTTCAGCACAGGCAATAAAATCAGTGAAAGTGTTCTTCTTTTTCAGGAGCTTACCATCTTCGTACCATTGTTCACCCATATCGCTTCCGCCCCTGATTTGAGCAATGGCAAATACAAATCCACGATCGACAAGGCTGTAGAAATTTGAAATAAAACGCGCATCCGAACTTATTCCATACGATCCGTAGGAATAAAGCAAGGCCGGGTTTGATCCGTCTTTTTTCAAAGATTTTTTATATACGACGGACATCGGAACCTTAACTCCATCAGTTGCTGTGGCCCAAACACGCTCAACGGTATAATCATCTGCATTAAAACCACCGGGGATTTCCTGTTCCTTCAGTTTTACACTTACATTTTTGACAAAATCGTAATCGTAAACTGTATTAGGCCTGTTGAGTGAAGTATAACGGTAACGGAGCGTTGTGGATGTAAATTCAGGAGTACCAGCCATCGCTGCTGTATAAACCGGTTCCGGGAAATTGATGGTATTGGTTTTACCATCAGCCAGGTTCAGTATGAGGATTTCGTTTAACCCGTTTTTACGTGTCTGGGCGGCCAGGTATTTGTCGAAAACATCAATGTAATCAATCTTAACATCCTTGTTATGAGCAATTACTTCTTTCCAGGTGCTACGGTCGGCATAACCGGTTAACGGGGCTTCGTACACTTTACAGTTCAGGTTGTCGCGGTCTTTATATTGAATAAAAAACTTGTCTTTATGAGGATATACATTATAGGTCACATCTTTAACTCGCGGGAGAAAAACCTTGAATTTCCCGTTCGGCTCTGATGCAGGCAGATACAGGTATTCAGAAGTTGTAAAGCTGGCTGAAACAATAAAAATGAAATCATCTGTTTTGCTTTTCTCTACGCCGACTATAAATAAATCGTTGGGATCTTCATACACCAGTTCGTCAGGTTTTGAATTGCCTATAACATGACGGTAAACCCTGTATGCCCGCAATGTATTATCGCCAACGGCATAAAACAACGTTTTACTGTCGTTGGCCCAGGCAAACGACTGAACTTTGCCGATTTTCAAAGGCAAATCTGATCCTGTTACAATATCCCGAATCTGTAAAGTGAAATCAGCATACGATCCCGTTTCGTTGCTGGTGTATGCTGCCAGTTTATTATCAGGACTTATACTGTTGTTTGAAAAAATAAATGCCTTCTTTCCTTCAGCCATTTTATTGATATCAAAAATAACTTCTTCGGGAGCCGAAACACTGCCTTTTTTGCGGCAAATGGTTCTGTATTGTTTTCCTTTTTCAGTGCGTGAGTAATAATAATAGCCATTGTCGAGCTGAGGAACGGTTTCGTCATCTTCCTTGATCCGGCCTTTCATTTCGGCAAACAATTTATCCTGCAATACCTTTGTCGAACTCATAACGGTATCGGAATAGGCATTTTCAGCTTTCAGGTAATCAATTACTTCAGGATTACTTTTATCCTTCAGCCAGAAATAGTTATCAACCCGTTTGTTGCCAAATTCGGTAAATTCACTCGGTTTTACAGTTGCTACAGGAGGTTTGGGGAAATCGCTCTGTTGGGTAACTTTCATGGTCGTTATGGTACTTGTGTTACAGGCAGCAAAGCCTAGTGCTAATACTATGGAGGGCCCTAATTTTGAATATAGTGTCATAGATTTATATTTAGTGGATTGTTAAGTAAAAGTACTTAAAACTTAGAATGGTAATTTTTATGAATTACAAATTTCATTGCCTGGTTTCAAAATCATTAATTTTACTGGAAATTATAAACATATCAATTCACAATTAGTTTGCCGGAATGAAAAATCTGTTTGTTTTGCTCCTCCTGCTTTTTCTCGTTGAAATGATTAGTGCGCAGACAACCATACAGTTTTCAGGGATTACCTGGAATGTACGAAACGGAAGCGGTGGCCCGGGGCCGAATTTGTGGTCCGATAGCCCGAACAGCGTTTGGGTGGATGCTGATGGGCAGCTGCATTTGAAAATAAGAAAAGTTGGCAGCACCTATTACTGTTCCGAAATATATGCTCAGCAATCATTCGGGCATGGCGAATACAGGTTTTATGTGGCAGGTAATGTGGGGAATTATGATCCGGAGATTGTGGCTGGTTTATTCACTTACGAAACGGATACGAGGGAAATCGATATTGAGTTTTCGCGTTGGGGAAATCCTGCCAATATGGATGGCTGGTTCACCATACAGCCTGTTGTAGCGGGCAATCAACAAAATTTTACAATGAATCAGGCGAGTGATTCTTCCACACATAAGTTTACCTGGGGCAGCAGCAATATCTTTTTCCAGAGTTATAAAGGGCATTATGAAACTTTACCGGCAACTGAAAATCTTATTAAAGAATGGAATTATACCGGGAATTATATTCCACCTGTTGGCAACGAACGGCTGCACATTAATTTCTGGCTATTTGGCGGGCATAGTCCGGTAAATCAGCAGGAGGCAGAACTTGTAATTACTTCGGTTTTTGTACCCTCGCTAACATCTATAGACGAAATCCCGGCTTTAAAAAACATGAAAATTTATCCAAATCCATTTTTGGATGTAGTAACAATTGAATTGCCTGAAAATGTGAATACCGGTGAAATATCTGTACTAAATTCAACCGGCCAGGAAATTCTGAGGCAACAGCTTACCGAAAAGAAAACAGAAATTGATCTTGGTAAATTTCCTACAGGCATATATTCCGTTAAACTGATATGCAACAGGGAAGTTAAAGTGCAGAAGATGATTAAGCAATAGGAAATCAATAGCATTTTCTCGCAAAAGCAAATTAATAGCTCCGTAAGCTTAACGCATCCTGAGAATAGCCCTTTTCAACCTAAAAGTGGCCGTTTCGTCCAAAATCACTAATTTTGCAATTCTGTTCACACAATCACCCTGTGAATCAGCCCAATCATTAACTATTTAATCTTTAGCCTTTATGGCTGAAACACGGAATTATGCAAACAGTAGTAAGCGGAATCAGGCCTACGGGCAATCTTCACCTCGGGAATTATTTCGGAGCCATGCAGAATTTTGTAAAAATGCAGGAAACGGATAATTGCTATTTCTTTATTGCCGATTACCATTCGCTTACCACGCATCCTACGCCTGCCGACCTTCATGGCAATGTGAAACAAGTGCTTGTTGAGTACCTGGCTTGTGGTCTTGATCCTGAAAAGTCCACCCTTTATTTACAAAGTGATATCCCTGAAACTGCTGAGTTATACCTTTTCCTTAATATGAACGCCTACCAGGGCGAACTTGAGCGCTGCACTTCTTTTAAAGACAAAATCCGGTCGCAGCCCGAAAATGTAAATGCCGGTCTGCTTACCTATCCAACCTTGATGGCTGCTGACATTATCATTCATAAAGCGCATAAAGTACCTGTGGGAAAAGATCAGGAACAGCACCTGGAAATGACCCGTACGTTTGCCAACCGCTTTAACCGAATGTATAAGGCCGACTACTTTCCGGAACCAGTTGCCTACAACTTTGGCGAAAATCTGATTAAAATTCCGGGACTGGATGGCAGCACAAAAATGGGTAAGAGCGAAGGTGAAGGCAATGCTATTTTCCTGTTCGATACACCCGAAGCGATCCGTAAGAAAGTAATGAAAGCGGTTACCGATAGCGGTCCAACTGAACCAAACCAGGCAAAACCACAGGCTATCGAGAATTTATTCAACCTGATGAAGGCATTATCGGAGCAGGAAACACTTCAGTTTTACGAAGATTCATACAATGCCTGTGCAATACGCTACGGCGATATGAAAAAACAACTGGCCGAAGATGTGATCCGTTTTACGACTCCATTCCGCGAACGGATACTTGAGTTGTTGAAGGATGATGTTTATCTTGGAAAAGTTGTAAAAATGGGACGAGATAAAGCCCACGAAAGCGCGGCTAAAACGATAAAGGAAGTAAGAGAGATTATTGGGTTTAAGAGTTTTTAATTGGGGATTGCAAATCCAGGGCTCCATGGGTGCGGATTACAAATCCGCACCAGCATTGAATATAGATTGTTATCCTTTGACTGATGAAATCATTTCAAAAAGTCTGAATTAGTTACAGTTTTGTAAATCTGATTTTCAGTTAAACTTGTGTAATCACACTAATAATTTTCTATCCAAAGTATCATCTTATTGCGCAAAATGTGTAACGCATTTTGCGTAATAAATATATTTAGTATTATCTTTGTCTTGAATTTAAGCAAATCAGGATGAAAACACTGAATCCATTTCCAACTATTGAATATATTTCGCCTGAATATTTCTGTGATAGGGAATCTGAATTGAAGCATATTGTTGAATCCATTGATAATCAACGAAATATTACAATTGTTTCGAGGCGACGATTGGGCAAAACCGCTCTTATCCGGCATAGTTTTTATCAGCTAAGGAAAAGAAAAGACCTTTCACTGCACTACTTTGATATTTATGCAACACGTAATTTGCACGATTTTATCAATGTGCTTTCTACGGCACTCGTTGGATATTTTGAATCAAAACCCGAAAAAGTACTGAGTCAGCTTATTAAATTGCTTGGACAATTCAGGCCAAAACTCTCGTTCGATGAACTCTCAGGTGCTCCCTCTGTCGAATTATCGCTTCAAACTGAAGCCGAAACTGAACAAAGCCTTGCCGCCATTTTTGATTATCTCTCAAAACAAAAGCAAAGGGTAGTGATTGCTATTGATGAATTCCAACAGATTACCAACTATCCCGAAAAAAATGTAGAAGCCTTACTTCGTACTCATATTCAGGGAAATAACAATGTAACCATGATTTATTCAGGTAGTAACCGCCATATGTTAGTATCGCTTTTTAATGATTACGCGAGGCCGTTCTATCAGAGCACTGGGTTTTTATTTCTCGACAAAATTAATCCGGGTCGATACAAGGAATTTATTCTGAAACATTTTAAGAAAGCCGGGCGGGAAATTTCAGAGAATGCGTTATTGTTAATACTCGATTGGGCACAGGGACATACATACTTTGTACAGGAAATCTGCAACCGCCTGTATTCCTCAGGTTTTACTAATATCGATACCGCTGAGGTAAAACAAATTACTTTCCGCATCCTGGAAGAAAGGACTCCTTTGTACCAGGTATATAATAATGTTCTGACTGCCTCACAATATGCACTTCTAAAGGCTATTGCCGTGGAGACTTTACTGGAGAAACCAAATGCATCATCTTTTATTGCAAAGTATAAACTGGGAGGTGCCAGTTCTGTAAACCGATCTTTAGAAGCGCTCGAAGCCAAGGATTTAGTGCTTTTCGAGAATAACAGCTACTCACTGACAGATATTTTTCTGATGCGCTGGCTGCAAAGGCAATAATAGAATCACGCAAAATGCGTAACGCATTTTGCGTGATAACCCTGATAGGCAAGGTACAAAAACAGCTTAAATCCCAAATTACACTTTACCATAAACCATAAACCAAATCTGCGGATTATTTGCCGTAGATTGGCAGAAGTTGTAGTACAGGATTTAACTGGTTCTAATTTATCTGAGTCAATACCACTTTTGTCTGGTCATACTTGGCGGCTTTTTTCAGGAAAGCGACAAAATCGGGATATTCCATTGCTTTGTATCTGTCAGCAAACATAACAAGCGACCGGTAACAATGTAATTGATTCCCAATTAATTCGGCAGCTAAAGCGTATTTCCCAAATTTTGAGTCTATAACCTGTTTCCCGGGAATAAATTCCGTATTAAATCCTGCCGGTATTGTAATCACTACTGTGTCACAATTGGTGAATGCTCTGCTGACAACTACGGGATTAACTCTTGGTGTACTGTTTTGTGGTACAGATACCCCACGATCGGGCATAACTATGGGAACAAAATACCGGTTCCCGCTTTTTGACGCATAAGCAGGAACAAACAAATCAGCTTCCACGGTTCCAACCGGAATGAAATCTCCGCTTAGCTTATATTTTAGTGAATTTATAATACAATCAGAATACCCAACCTGTTTGAGATATTCTTTTCGCTGGTCTTCCGGACTTTCATAAATTTCACCTTCGATTTCTTCACTTTGCAGCGCCTTATTTTCAGTATATGTTTTTATAGATGCATCTCCCTCAATATCAATAATTATTGAGACTTTGCGTGAACTGATATTTTCACCGGCACTGTAAACTATGGTCCTTACCAAAGCTCCTCCGCTATCATTTACAACCAGTGCGTCACGGTTGTCAGTGAATGATCCAAGGTATCCGAACGCTTTTCGCTGGCTTGTACATTCAAGCCAGATGGTATCACGATCATCAGGAACACATAATATGATATGGTTAAATTGCTCGCATGGGAAGTCCGTAATCAGCGGAGCAGAATGTGTACCTGCGCTTACAAGAGTATAAAAGGATTTAATTCCAGCGGTTGTTAACAAAGCCTTGGTATAGTTTACTAATCCTTTACAGTCGCCATAACCCTTTTTGTCAACGTAATCAGCAGGAATAGGTTGTGAGCCTCCTATGCCAATCTGAACACCCACATAACGGGTACGATCCTGCATGTATTTATATACTTTTTTTACCTTGCTTCGTTTATCAGGACATTCTTTTACCAAATCAGTAACCTTCATTACCGTTTCAGAAGGGAGCTGGTCCCTGCCTGAATTTAGATACGACTGGAATTTGCCGAAATCACTCCAGGTAATAAATGAGTCGTAATACTCATCATACTTTACACGATCGGGAGCAAGAAGAAGATAGGGGATTTGTTCATAGTAAGGAGGACTGTATGGCTCAGTTTCAATAGCCGCAATATTGCTGATTTCCCAGGAGTAGCGATTGTTTTTTTCATCACTGGTTATTATCGCTTCGGGTATGTGGTATACTCCTTTTATTCGGGGTGTTTGTGTTTTTGGTATAATTAATGTAAATGATGCTTTCTGCAGCGACATGTTTGTATAAGCCATTGGCACCCATCTTGGGTAATAGGTAATAATCTGACTTTTTACTTCGTACGAATACTCAATAGTAACAGGATATTGAGCAAACGTTGGGCTTACAACTTTGCATCGATCGTCAGTATAAAGTTGTCCATCCGAAGTGGCGCTTTCATCCGTAACGTCAAGGGTTTTAAATGAGCGGGTAATGTCTTCGCCTAACGCACTATAAATCCTGAATTTGAAATAATTTACTGATGCATTATTGTTATAAAAAACCCTCATCTCTGCCTCATCAAGTGCTTTCGCGTTTAAAATTGTAATTGCATATAAAACAGTAGTTTGTGCTTTATAATTGTCGTACACCTGGAAAGTGGTTTCGTTAACACGAACAACGCTATTTGCATTCTTCTTAAGTGAATCCGGAATCCCGGAAATGCCATATTTAAGTTCAGCGGCAATCGCTACTGAAGCAATAAATCGGAGAAAAACGAAAGTAAATAGTATAAACTTCTTCAAGGTCAGGCTTTTTTAAGTACAATTTGCTCAGCTTGTTTTGCAACCATAAGCCGGAAAAACTCTTTAAGCTGATCATACTCATCGGGCAGGAACATTTTTTTATTGATTTTAAATGTGCTGTTTATTTGAATAACACCCGCATTTTCCTGAAACAGGCACTTGAATGATCCTGCCTTATCAGGAAGAGCAATTGTAGCCTGCTGGGGCAGTTGTTCAACAACCCAACCTGCGGGGATCGTTATATTTATTAAATAGTTTTCTCTGATCGGACAACTGAAATCAACAGGTAAAATTCTTTTTTCAAGCTTAAACGGATTTGTTTTCTGCCCAAATCCACTCATTATATTCAAATACAGGTGATCACCAGCAACTTGCGCCTCATCAGGTATTTCGAGGGCATAGGATTCAGTGAAAGGCTGATCAAGCGTATCAAGGTTTGACATGTGAAATTCAGCTACTGACCAGGTTTGATGGTCAGAAGTAAACTCTTCAATAAACTCCTTTTCATTTTTATTTATAAAGGAGTTGCGTCGGTCATTACCATCGAGTCCCGTACTGGTAATAGTGCATTTCCCTTTCAGGGAACCATCCTCGCTGAGACTCATATTAACCTGGGTGAAAAAGCTTTTTATTTCTGAGTTCAGTAGTGGAATCCATCCGGGATTTGTTTTCGAAATCACTCTTCCGCTTCCATTTAAGCATCGTTCAGGGAGTGTATTAAAGCCTATATATTTCGAAGTAGCATCAAGCAGATAACTCGAGGTGTCAATCTTAACCATGGCTACTACATAATTAAACTTAGCCAGTATGGGGTATATTTCCTGTATACGGCCATGATCTCTGGTGCTCAGGATTACCGGTTCAGCTTTAAATCCGGCTTCTTTCAAAATTGCTACCAACATCAGGTTAATATCTGCAACAGAACCGGAGCGTTCTTCATATACTTTTTTAGGCATTTCCCGGGCAAAAATTCCGGTGGTTCCATCCCATTTCATTCTATGCTTTACATGATCGAAAATCGCATTTACCTTTTCAACATTGCTGCCCGCCTTTGCTGTAATTGCCGGCAGATCATCCGAAATAAAGCCACCTTTCCTGATCGCTATACCAAAATCATCGTTTTCGAGCAGTTTATCATTCAACGTGGCCCATGTATTCATTACTTCTTTTACTAATGAACCAGGCATCTTAATAGTTGATAATTCAAACTCTATTTTCGAAATATAATCCCGTATTGTTGTAATAAAAGGTTCGGGTTTTAGTGCCGGAACTTCCGAAGCTACCCAGCGATACACGTCCGCGTCCATTTTATAAACCTCGGAATGGCTTGGTACCCGCTCCTGGTTTAGTCCACCTGCAACTTCTGCTTCATAATGCACCGTAAATTGTTGTTGTGATTTTTCGACCTCATTAATCGCGTAAGGAATATATCCCTGCGATATAAATTTATACGTGAAGTATTCAGGGATTTTCACGTTATACTCACTCCAGTTAACCGGAATATCCGACTGAAATGCCCATGGCTGCAGGTTAAACGTATAATTGGAATGGATTTCATACTCAAATTCAATAATTGAGTTTGCTTTAACGGCAGGCATGGCCACTTTTTGAGTGTTCCAGTGTTCACTTTCCTCCTCCAGGAACATATCCTCACTCCGGACTTTGGTTTTTACCACGGCACCTTGTTCGAGGTTGTAAGTATACCCTTTAAATGATGTGACTTGTTCTTTATCATTACCATTTTTGTATAAAGATATTTCGATTGTTGCGTTTGAGGTTCCTTCCGGTTTAAGAATATGGATACGGGTTCTTCGCTCAAAAATCAGGTAAAATCCTTTTGGACCATAGTCAAACCGGGTGTGGCCAATATCGGCGATAACTTCAGCTACAGCGGAAGTATCCTTTGTAATAATGTTACTAAAATCAGCAATGGTGATTTTTTCAAATTCAAATTTCTTTTGCTGGGAGAAGGCGAAAACTGTGGTGAAACAAAAAACAATCAACAAAAAACCGGGATGAAAAGAGATTTTCATAGTCTGATTTTAATAAGTGAAAGAGAATATGTGATTTCGAAGAGCAATTATACACTAATTATTTATAGAAAATTAATCCCTCAAAAAATAAATTACTCCTAAGATACGGAATATGATTTAATCATCTAACAGGGTTGAGAGCCTGGCAAATTCATGATTCTGCTAGGAATCCTCCTTTTATCAGAATTTGTATGATCCATATTTCAAGGTGATATCTGAAACTTAATCATGCAATTTCTACTATCAGCATGTGCCAAAACAGGTTGGTTTCACGCTTCCAATTAATACTCAATCCTGTCAGAATCATTAAATTGATTGTTTGTATCTTTGCTGTCCCAATACCTTTAAATGCTCCCATTCGATATAAAACCCGAAAAAGCCGTTCTGGTAGGCCTGGTTACAGGCAGGCAGGACGAAGATAAAGTTAACGATTACCTCGACGAACTGGAATTTCTGCTCGAAACCGCAGGCGCAATACCGGATAAACGGTTTGTTCAGAGGCTTCCTAAACCCGACCCACGCTCTTTTGTTGGTGCCGGAAAGTTGCAGGAGATTGCTGAATATGTGAAAGCCGCCGGTGTCGACATCGTTGTGTTTGATGATGAACTCAGCACTTCACAAACGCGTAATATCGAAAAGGAACTGGGATGCCGTGTTTTGGACCGTCCATTGCTGATACTTGATATTTTTGCAAAACGTGCCCGTACTACAACAGCCCGTACCCAGGTTGAACTGGCTCAATACCAGTACCTTCTTCCTCATCTTACCCACATGTGGACTCACCTCGAAAAACAGCGCGGAGGTATAGGGATGCGCGGTCCGGGTGAAAAGGAAATTGAAACCGACCGCCGTATTATCCGCGATAAAATTATTCTGCTGAAAGAGAAACTGAAAGATATAGACAAGCAGAAAGTTACCCAGCGTAAAAACCGCGATGAAATGATCCGCGTTTCCCTGGTTGGATATACCAACGCAGGCAAAAGTACAACCATGAACCTGCTGAGTAAAAGCGATGTTTTTGCTGAAAACAAATTGTTTGCTACGCTCGACACCACGGTTCGTAAAGTGGTAATCGAAAACCTTCCGTTCCTTTTGACTGATACCGTTGGATTTATCCGCAAGCTTCCCCACAACCTGGTCGAATCATTCAAATCAACACTCGACGAAGTTCGCGAAGCCGATCTGCTTCTGCATGTGGTTGATATTTCCCATGCTACTTTTGAGGAGCAGGTGGAAATAGCAAACCAGACCTTAGCCGAAATTGGTTGCGCCGATAAGCCGACAATAGTAGTTTTTAATAAGATTGACGCGTATTCGCATGTAGAGAAAGATCCTATCGACCTGGCTCCGGCAACCAAAGAGAATCTCACGCTCGAAGAACTAAAAAATACCTGGATGGCAAAAGTAAATTCACCGGCCATTTTTATTTCGGCAAAACAGAAGATTAATATCGACGAATTCAGGAAACTGTTGTACGACGAGGTTAAGAAACTGCATGTGATCCGTTACCCGTATACTAGCTTTTTGTATTAACCATTTTTTAGAAAAGACAAGTGATCCTGAAGAAATTGGTCGGGAGACCGAAGTCAGAAGTCGGAAGAAGATGGTGCTTAGAGGTGAAATGGCTACTGACTGATAAAATCAAAAAGGCTAAAAAAACAGTACTGTTCATTGGCTGGAAGAAACAATTTAGTTAAGAAAAAAGCAATGTAGTTCGGGACTACCGGCTTCCGACTTCGGTCTGCCGGCCAGATTAGCCAACTCTATAAAATATATGTAAACCCCAATCTAAACCTCTTGGATTCAAATTATAAATTCCTGATCATTCGTTTCAGTTCCATTGGCGATGTTATTCTTACAACACCACTGGTAAGGTGTTTGCGGGCTAAATTCCCCACAGCGCAGATCGATTTCCTGGTAAAGAAAGAATTTGCGGTTGTGCTTTCCGGTAACCCGCATCTGAACAATATTCTCATTTTTGATAAAAATGCCGGAAAAGGAGAATTGAGGAGAATCCGGCAGTTTGTAAAGCAAAATAAGTATTCTCATATCCTAGATATTCAGAAAAACATCCGTAGCATATTTATTTCTGCAGGCTCCGGAGCTATTGTTTCAGGCTTTTCGAAGAAGCTTGTGGAACGTGACCTGCTGATACGCTTTGGTATAAATATTTACAAAGAGATTAAACCTGTTTATTTGCGGTATTTCGAGTCTATAGCGGACCTGGGTGTTGAGTATGACGGCAAAGGCACCGAAGTATTTCCGGCTGCATCAGAAGCAGAAAAAGTTACCGAAATTTTAGAGCATAACCAAATCCCTTTGGACATGCCACTGCTAGTTATAGCTCCAGGCGCGCAATGGGAAAACAAACGGTGGCCTGAACAGGGATTTGCAACAGCTTCTGATACATTTTGCTCCCAAACCGGGGCTTACCCGGTATTGATCGGCGGGCCCGGCGATGTTGAAATCTGCAAGCAGGTTCAAACGCTGATGAAAACACCATCATTAAACCTTGCCGGTAAGTTAAGCCTGATGGGTTCGGCTTCCATTCTGAGCAGGGCAAATATGGCATTCACCAACGATACCGGGATGCTGCATATGGCACAGGCGATGAAAACTTCTGTGATTGCCGTTTACGGGCCTACCACCCGCGAACTGGGTTTCTTCCCTTTGCCGGAAAATAGCAGGGTTGCTGAAATTGAAATTTCATGCAGGCCCTGTACGCAGAAAGGCCTGCATTCGTGCCCCAAAAAACATTTTCGTTGCATGAAGGATCTAAAACCGGAAATGGTGTCGGATCTTGCGATTGAGTTAATTATAAACAAAGCAATTAACCTTGACATCACTGGAAAGATGGGAAAAGAAACAGGTTTTGATGTTTAATAACGTAATTGAGTCATGTTTTTTCATGGTTTTAATTTTTCCGCTTATGATTAAGATAGTATTGCCGCAGATTGCACAAATTTTCGCAGATATAGAACTCTATCAGGTGTTTTTTGAAATGGGAATAAGCATAAATAAATTGTTTTAATCTGTGAAATCTGCGAAATCTGTGGCTTGTATTTATTTCCCTTGTTGTGTAGTTGATATATTTTAAATGAATCCTACAGTTAACATTTTCTTTCTCTCATTCTAATAACAATAGTATTTTTGCGTTAGTTTCATAAAATCACAGTACTTGATCATGCGTTCCAAAACCCTCAGGACTATAACAATATGGACAATAAGCGTAATCGCGTTTGTCGTTTTATTGCTCTTCCTGGCGCAACAATTTCTTGGACCCGAAGTTAAAAAACTGTTTATCACCGAAATTAACAAATCCCTGAAGGCTGAAGTTCAGATTGACGATGTACAGCTCAGCCTGATCAGGGATTTTCCTTTCGCTTCCATTAGTTTTAACGGTGTGCGTATGAAGGAAGCGATTCCATTGCCTTCTAAAAACTACCTGCTGACAGCCGGAACTATTTCCTTACGGTTTAGTATCTGGGATTTAATGCGCAAGAAATACCGCGTAAAAAACATACGGCTGGCCGATGTGGAAATAGCCCCGCACGTATATGCTGATGGAACTGATAATTTCCATTTCTGGAAACAATCCACCGGCGGAGGCAATGAAAACTTCAATTTCGAATTGCAACGGATTAGCATTCAGAATCTCCATATCAGGTATATGGATGACGCTTCACTCACCTTCATAGATACGCATTTACCGGGATTTGTAGCCAAAGGTAATTTCGGAAGCAGCAAATATGCCCTCGACCTGGCCGGAAATATCCTGATTCATGAGTTCAAATCACAGGGAACCAGTTATCTTTCTGATCGGAATCTCAACTTGTGGCTTACACTGGATGTAGATAACAATACCGGGTTATTCAACATACAGAAGGGAGCTATCGAAATGGGTAAGCTCAGGCTTTCAACTTCAGGAAACCTGGTTTACACAGAAAAGCAAAAACAGATTAACCTTGATGTGACTGCCACCGGTTCAACGTTGCAGGAAATGATGTCGCTGGTGCCGGCCAGGTACACCAAGAACTTTGATGAGTATAAGTTTGAAGGGAAAGGTGATATTTCGTCAAAGATCTCCGGTATGTTTGGCGGAAGTTACTCGCCGGCGGTTTCTGTCCGCCTCGATCTGCAAAACGGCACTATCACCGAACGGAAATCAGGAATAAGCCTGCGTAATGTTTCGGCATCGGCAGTGTATAGTGTAAAACAGGATGGGAAAAACCAGACTCTCTCCATTAGTAACCTCAAGGCGAAACTGGGTGATGGATTTGTCAGCGGTTCCCTTTCAATGCAAGGCTTTTCCTCACCTTCCATACAATGCAATCTTATTGCCAATTTAAATCTTAACGAGCTGCAGCAATTTCTGAAATACGAGCATTTTACCTCTATGAGCGGATGGCTGAAGCTGAATGCCGCTTTTGATGGGAGTTTAGCTGATATCGATAATCCGGTTTCATCCGATTTCCTCAACAGCAATTTTACCGGTAACGGAAGTATACAGCAGGCAAATCTTGGATTAAAAAACTATGATCTGCCAATCAAAGGAATACAATCGGCATTTGCGTTTAACGGGAATGATCTGGAATTAAAGCAGCTTTCGTTCCAGGCCGGGCGCAGCGATTTCACACTTCGTGGTACGCTGGGCAACCTCTTATCCTGGATTTTTGTTAAAAACGCAACTCTTTCGGTAACGGGCTCACTTCTCTCGCAAAGGTTCGACTGGGACGAGCTTTCAGGAGCGCAGAAAGGATCAGGCGCTGAATACCAGTTCCGGTTACCGGGCGACATCAGCATTAACAACATGCAGATTCACAGTAAAAATTTCACTTTCGGTAAATTCAACGCCACCAATATAACGGGAGTAGCGCAACTGCGCAATAAAGTGTTGTCGGTTGCCGATATCGCCATGCTTACTTGCCAGGGGAAGGTTACCGGCCAGGCCAATATCAACGCCCAGGCCGCTAATTATTCGCTTCTGCAGGCCAAGGCTCGTCTTGAAAAAGTAAACGTGAAAATGCTGTTCACACAGTTTGGCAATTTCGGGCAGGATGATCTGAAAGATGAAAACCTCGAAGGTCTGATTACTTCTGATGTTATTTTTGCCAGCTCGATGAAAAACAATCTCGACATCGATCTGAATTCAATCAAAACACATGCTGAACTTACAATTGAAAATGGCAGGCTGGTGAATTACAGCCCGATGCAAAGTCTTTCCACCTTTTTAAAAGTGGAAGATCTGACTGATATTCGTTTTGCCACACTCCACAACCAGATTGATATTGCCAACGAGGTGATATTTATTCCGGCCATGGAAATAAAGTCAAGCGCGTTGAACCTGCAACTCCTTGGTACGCATACTTTTAAAAACGAGCTCGACTATCACTTCACGATTGCTCTGGCCGACCTGATTGCTTCCAAATTTAAAAAACGCAACAAAGGATTTGATAACCAGGCCGAATTCGGCCCTGTGGAGGACGATGGCCGTGGTCGCACCAAAGTTTTTGTTTCGCTCACCGGAACTGTTGACAACCCGATTGTAAAGTATGACAAAAAAGCTATGCGCGAAAAAATATCCAGTGATCTGAAAGCTCAGAAGGTTGAACTCAAGCAGGTTCTGAAACAGGAATTTAAATGGATGAAGGGTGATACGCTGAAAAATCCGTCGCAACGCAAAGAAATGGATATCCTTAAAAAGCAGGAACAGGGGAAATTTGTAATTGAGTGGGACGATGATGAGAAGGTTGAGTAAGATGAGTTGTGAAGGGTGAAAGGAGTGAAGGGCGAAAAGGCGAGGGGCGATAATTGATTGTTCAAAAGTTTGGAGGTTCAAAGGTTCAGAGGTTCAAAAGTTCAGAGGTTCAGAGGTTTAAGGTTGAACTGTTCAACAGTTTGCGAAGGGAGAGTTTTCCGGTACTAAATATTCAAAATCATACCCTTCACACTAAAGTTGTACATTTATTGCCTGAACGAATACCAGGGATTAAAGAGAGTTATACTTCCCCAATGCTGGTTAGAGGGAATTATCAAGCTTGTGTACGCTTTTTAGAAATGTTTTAAATGAAAAAATCATTATTAAGCCGTTACGATATTTATAACCGGAAAAGGTATTGGAAAATCCTGCTGTTTCTTTTTGCGATTGTGATTATTGCGTTTTCGCTATGGTACTCCAATGTGCTGGTAAAAAAAATAGCCAGGGACGAGCGTCTGAAAATACATACCTGGGCTAACGCCTTGCAAACCCGCGCCCGACTTGTGAATTCAACACAAAAGTTTTTCACCCAGATTCAGGAAGACGAGCGTAACAAAGTGGAGTTGTATGCCGAAGCGCAAAGAAGATTTGCCAAAGCAGGTCTTAATGAAGACGCGACATTTTACCTGAAAATCATTGAGAACAACAAGACAATCCCTGTCATTCTCACTGATATGCAAGGCAATATTACAGGACAAGCCAATACTGTTTTAAGTTCAGATACCGTGTCTGTCATGGATGATAACCTGAAGAAAGAGTTTTCCAAATATCCGCGCATAGAAATCCCATTGTCAAAGACGGACTCAAATTATATTTATTACCAGGATTCCAAGCTTTTTACCGAGATGCAGGGGGTGCTTAATAACCTGGTTAACGCCTTTTTTAGTGAGGTGGTAAATAATTCGGCTTCTGTTCCTGTGCTGGTAACGGATAGCGCCCGGACCCAGGCATTGGCATATGGTCAGATTGATACGTTGCAGATCCATGATTCAGCGTATCTGCAGCAGCTTATTCATACCATGTCGGAAGCCAACGATCCTATCGAGATCAGCATTGCGGGCCAGGGCAAGACGCTCATATTTTATAAAGACTCGTATGTTTTAACACAATTGCGATATTTCCCATACATCCAATTCGTCATTATCGGGATTTTTCTACTTGTAGCTTACCTTTTGTTCAGCACAGCAAGGCGTAGTGAGCAAAACCAGGTTTGGGCAGGTCTTGCCAAAGAAACAGCTCATCAGTTAGGCACTCCGTTATCATCCATGATGGCCTGGGTGGATTATCTCGAAGCCAAAGATATTGATAGCGAAACCATTGAAGAACTTCGGAAAGATGTAAACCGGCTGAGCACCATTACCGACCGTTTTTCAAAAATCGGGTCGAACCCTTCGCTTGTTCCTGAGAACCTGATTTCGGTGATCTATAGCTCTGTATCCTATCTGAAGACCCGCACTTCGCAGAAAATTACCTACTCTATTAATTTGCCGCCGGATTATTCTCTTGTTTTGCCCCTAAACTTACAGCTCTTTGAGTGGGTTATTGAAAACCTGGTTAAAAATGCCGTGGATGCCATGACGCGGCAAGGGAAAATTACAATTGATATAATTGAAGAAGAGCATGCGGTAAATATTGATATTGCCGATACCGGGAAAGGAATTCCCCGCAATATGTTCCGGACTATCTTTAACCCGGGATACACCAGCAAACAACGTGGCTGGGGATTAGGCCTGTCGCTTTCGAAACGGATTATCAACGAATATCACAAAGGCAGGATATTTGTAAAAAGTTCAACTGTTGGGAAAGGAACTACATTCCGGATTGTACTGAAGAAGTAGGGAATGGTGAAATAGAAAATAGAAAATAGAAAATGGAAAATGGTGTTTTGGATGCGGCAGGTTAAAACTCGTTTAATTGATTAGAAGTTCATGCTCTGACATGAATCCCTATTTTCTATTTTCATGTAACTATTTCCCCCACCATTTTCTATTAACCATTAACCATTAACTATCCCCCCCCAACCCATGGCCGGAATCTACATCCATATTCCCTTCTGTAAACATAAATGCAATTATTGCAATTTCTATTCCTTAGCCAGCACAAGGTATATGGACCAGATTGGCAATGCCATTGCCGGTGAATTGATACAACGGAAAGGTTACCTCGAAGGGCAAACTATTGAGACCATTTATTTTGGCGGAGGCACACCATCGCTTATTGAGACAGATGATATTGAAAAAATCCTAAGAGCGATTTATAAACACTTTCGTATTGAACCGGATGCCGAAATAACACTCGAAGCCAATCCCGATGATCTCACACCCGTAAAATTTACTACCCTTAAAAATGCGGGAATCAACCGGCTTAGTATTGGTATTCAATCTTTCAGGCAGGAAGATCTTGCTTTTTTAAGTCGTACGCACACCTCTGCACAGGTTACTCAATGTATAACAGATGCTCAGCAAGCCGGCTTTCAAAATCTTAGTATCGATCTGATTTATGGAATTCCTACGCTGACGGATGAGGGTTGGAAAGAAAATCTTCAGAAAGCATTTTCATTTGGAATCCCGCATATTTCGGCTTATTCGCTTACTGTTGAGGACAAAACCCCGCTGGAACACATGATACGTAAGGGAAAAATGAGACCGGTGAACGAAAATCTATCTCTATCACAATTTCATATTCTTTGCGCAATGATGCAGGAACAGGGCTATGAGCAGTACGAAGTTTCTAATTTTTGCCTTCCGGGCGCGTATTCCCGTCACAACACTGCGTATTGGCAAGGTAAATCCTACCTGGGTGCCGGGCCTTCAGCTCATTCGTATAACGGAATTTCCCGATGCTGGAATGTGGCTAACCTGGCAACTTATACCGAAACGGTAACTGCCGGCGAAGTAAAATCAGAACAAGAATTACTCAGCCCTACAACACAGCTGAATGAATATATTATGACTTCCCTGCGTACCATGTGGGGTTGCGATTTGGTGCAGGTAAAACGTAAGTTTGGTGAAGAAATTGCCGAAAATCTCCTTCTGGACGCTTTGACTTTTATGGAGTCAGAACAAATGATTTACAGGGACGGCAAACTTGTGTTAACGCATGACGGTCTGCTTTTTGCGGATGGGATTTCAGCTGCTTTGTTCACGGAGGAATAGTAGTGCTGACAGGTTAACTGAATAAATTCCAAACTCCAAATCCCAAGTCTCAAATCCCAAGTCTCAAATCCCAGACTTCAAGTTACCTCTAGCAACTCCTGGAATTTGGAATTTGGGTCTTATTTCAACTCCACCCTCATCCCAATCAGTTCATGATCAACAAACTTAAAATCATCATGTAAAGTATGCGTAGTGAATAGGGTAATATGAGGCGAAAGGACAAAGTAATCGAGTAACTAATCAGTCTGCTTTAAAGTTATTTTAGCCACAGATTACGCAGATTACTCACTTGCCTGCTGCAAGCAGGGGTCCCATGAGCGAAGCGAATAATAAAGCGATCTCACCGAAGGTAAACTGTGTGATCTGTGGCATATACCTGTTTTTCACTATTTTATCTAAACTGATTAGTTACGATTCTTTTAGTTGTACTCATTATCAGCAGTATTAGGTTAAAATACGTTAAGCAGCCATATTTTGGTATAGACGAAATTAGAAATTATTTCTAATTTAGCCATCTGTTAATATTAATTAGAATACGTTATGCCTATACTTGGATCAATTATTAAAAGCGCGATTGAATTCAGGAGCAGAATTCCTATAGAAAATCTAAAAACCCAGGATGCTTATAAAATACAGATCCGGACGCTGAAGAAATTACTGAGGCAAGCTCAGCTTACTTCCTTTGGCGAGGAATATGGTTTTCAGGATGTGCTGCGGCAGCGTAACCCTCTGGATTTGTTTAAACAGCGTGTACCTCTTTTTGATTACGATAGTATGCACCGCAAATGGTGGTATCGCACCCTAAATGGCGAAGCGTATGTAAGCTGGCCGGGACAGGTAAAGTATTTTGCGCTCAGCTCAGGAACTTCGGGTGCTTCGAGTAAATATTTGCCTATCACGCGCGATATGCTGAAGGCGATACAAAAAACAGGTACCAGCCAGGTGTGGTCGCTTGCCAAATACGATTTCCCGCCCGAATTTTATTCGAAAGGTATATTAATGCTGGGTGGCAGTACGCAGCTGCAGTTTAACGGAACCTATTATGAAGGTGACTTGTCAGGCATAACAGCCGGAAACATTCCTTTCTGGTTTCAGCATTTTTACAAACCTGGCAACCGTATTTCGAAAGAGAGTAACTGGACCACCAAGCTCGATGAAATAGTAAAAAAAGCACCTCAGTGGGATATCGGTGTTATTACCGGCGTTCCTGCCTGGATTCAGATATTACTTGAACGGATTATCGAAACCTACAATCTGAATACCATTCATGATATGTGGCCAAACCTCAATATTTATGTTCATGGAGGTGTTTCGTTTGCGCCGTATCTGAAAGGATTCGAGAAATTACTTGCGCGTCCGCTTACATATATTGAAACGTACCTGGCTTCGGAGGGATTTATAGCTTACGAAAGCCGTCCCAACAGCGGTGCTATGCAATTAGTGCTCGACAATGGTATTTTCTATGAATTTGTACCCTTCAACGAAACGAATTTCGATGAAGATGGAAACCTGAAACCGGACGCCACCGTACTTGATATCAGGGAAGTGGAAGAAGATAAAGATTATGGATTGCTGATTACAACCTGTGCGGGTGCCTGGCGTTACCTTATAGGTGACACGATACGGTTTACTTCCAAAGCATTAAGTGAAATTGTGATTACAGGCCGTACGAAGCAATTCCTGAGCCTGTGCGGCGAACATATTTCACAGGAAAACCTGAACCATGCGGTGGAGATGCTTTCAAAGGAATTAAATATCACCATCCGCGAGTTCACCGTGGCCGGAGTGAAACATGAAAAAGGAATGTTTGCCCATAAATGGTACCTTGGCTGCGATTCGCCCCTTGATGCTGTTACTGCGGCTCAGATGCTGGACGAAAATCTGAAAATACTCAACGACGATTACCGTACCGAACGTATGCATGCTATACGTGAAGTTACTGCCGATGTAATGGAGCCATCCGTTTTTTATGAATGGATGAAAATGAACGGGAAAGAAGGCGGACAGCATAAATTTCCGCGGGTTCTTAAAAATGCAAAACTCGATAGCTGGACGGAATTCCTGAAAAATAGAAAATAGTTCCCTTCGGCTTCGCTCAGGGTAAAAAATAGAAAATAGAAAATAGTTCGCTTCGGCAGGCTTAGTGTTAAAATGGAAAATAGGTAACAGGTGCATAAATCACTTCGTTACCGCTAATTAAAACCTGATCAATTACACAAACTTCAACAACCACTCCTTACCTCTGACTTCAACCCCTAATCCCTAACTCCCAATCCCTAATAATGCATCCCTTTATACAAGGCATCATTCTCGGATTAACATTGTCGGCCTTACTGGGTCCGGCTTTGTTTACGTTGCTGCAAACCAGCATACACCGGGGTTGGAGATCAGGCACATTCCTGGCATTTGGAATTTTTCTGAGTGACGTGAGTGTGGTTTACCTGGCTTTATTAGGCGCTTTGCAACTGATTAACCAGAAGAACAATTATATAATTGTAGGTGTTATCGGAGGTTCTATCCTGATTGGATTTGGGATTTATACTTTTCTGCATAAAATTCATATTGATGATAACAGCAACGGTGTTGAAGTTCGTGTTCCGGGTCCGATAACCTATATTTTGAAGGGATTCTTTCTTAATATCATGAATCCGTTTGTATGGTTTTTCTGGATCTCGGCTATGGTGGGTGTTAGTGCTACTTTAGAAGGTGACAAGCATGCCATAATGACTTTTTTTATCGGCACACTTATGACGGTGTTTGGAGCCGATGTTTTAAAAGTATTTATTGCCCATAAGATTAAAGATCACCTCAATGTGAATATCCTGGTGCGGGTGAATCATTTTGTAGGGCTCTTTCTTATCGGTTTTGGGTTGTTTTTAATTGTGCGGGTATTTTTTAAGTTTTAGGTATATTCCTCTTTTAAACTCCTTTTCTGAAAAACAAAGTTGACACTTCTTGTCTTTAGCCAGGATCAGGTTCCTGTTATCAGGGTCAACGCATTTAAATTTTAAGAATTTTCAATAGGAAGTTGTTATCCCAACCAGCTTTAAGTCTTTTTGTCCTTAGGCTCAGCTTATTTGAATCTTCCTGTTTTAATAGGTTCAAGACGATTTTTCTGATGACGGCAAAATTTTGTGCGGAGTGTTTTTCGCGTTTTCTTTGTTCATCTTCTCTGAAGGTCATATCCAGAGTCCAATGCAAACTGTTCTCGATGCCCCAGTGAAAACGTATGTATTTATTGAAATCCTGGGCATTGCCTGGAAAACTGCAGATATACTGTCGTATCTCGGTAGTTTTCTTGTCGTGGATTTCTCGTGTAGCAGTGATCTGAACCACCGACTGGAGCCCTTTCCATTCTTCCAAATCTTCAAGCAATTGAATTTGCTGGTACACTTTGCAATTTCTGGTTTCAATTCTTCCGTGTCCTTTTTCAACCACTTCATTCTCTGAATCCGGCCTCATGCGCTTACACAAGCTCTCGACATCTTCTTTCAGATAGCCTTGGTTGCCTTTTAATGCCAGAATATAATTGGCATTGCTGTTAATAATGGTTGCAGCAATGTCCTTTTGTGTACCCATGGCATCAATGGTAATAATACTCCCTTTTATATCAAGCATTTCGAGTAATTCAGGAATAGCTGTAATTTCATTCGATTTGCCATCAACTTTTCGTTGCCCTAGCACAAGCTGGTTGCCATTGGACCATGCACTTACTATGTGTATGGGTGATTTCTTGTGGAAGCTGTCTTTTGAGCCGCAAACGGTTTTTCCATCAATAGATATAACATCATTGGGTATAGTCTTGTCCCTGAGGGTGTCAGTCCAGCTTATAAATACAGCCTCAAACTTATCAGGCTTGAGAATTGAAAACACCCGGTTAATGGTATCATGAGATGGAATGCCATTGGGAAGAAAAAGTACCTTTTTCAAAAAATCAAGCCGCGCTTTCCCAAACTCTTCTATTGAATCCCAGGACTCGGCTCCACATATGACAGCCAGTATGCTTAAAACAATGATGTCGGTTAAATTATGCTTCTTATTCCTGTTAAGCCTCGGATCGGGCAGTTGCGAAAAATGATCATATAAACTTGTTCTTATCATGGTGTTGGAGTTTTTGGTTCCAACAAAAATTCAACAATTTTTTCACACAATTAGCATGGACATCCTATTATTAATCAACAGATTTGCAACAATATAGAGCTCAATTGTTAATAACCTTGTATTTGGACACCAAACCGACGATTACGATTAATCCCCGTAGTAAATTTGTTAATAACCCACATGTTTTACAATTTCTTCATGCGTTAACCCTGT
>JAURYB010000079.1 GCA_030654075.1 Bacteroidales bacterium
TCAAGTTGAATTTTAGAGTACTTTAGCTGAATCCTGACCTTTTTATCATCGGTTTCAACTTTGAAATCAAGATTAGTAGGAATTAACTTACCATCCACATCGTCAAATTCGCCATAAGTGGCTATAAACCTTCGGCTGTCACGCTCAGCTTCCTTGAGTAAGACCTTCAAAATTTTAAAGTTTTCAGAGTCAAGCCATATACTTTGAATCGGGATATTGATGTCATCCTCGCTGCGGCGAACATACCTGCGGAGTTTTCGCCTGTTCACAGTAGATAATTTATATTGCTGGTTTTCGACTGAGGCTTTAAAGGTATTCGACTCGTATAACGAAAAATCATTTCCTATCAGAAATGCCTGTGCCATATCGTAATCCAGCGTTTTATTGAGCAATTGATTGATATAGGTAAAATCATGTAAGAAATATGTATTACTCAACCTGTTTATGTATTTGATCGAATCAGGGGTAAGCATGAATCGTACAGCTTCAATTCCAAGCGCGGGAGTAATGGAAATCCAGATGATACTGTCGTAATCAATGCGCAGATTCCCGGAAACGGTTGTTTTCTTGTGATCAATCTGGTAAGTCACACTAAACTTAGCTGAAAACTGATCAAACTTCAGTTCATGTTCTTTTAACTTATTTGTCAGAAATTCAGTGCCCTGCTCTTTTATTGGCTCCTTAACGGCTTTGCGGCTTCCTGTACAAGCCCCAAAACCTGATGCCATAAATACCAATATAATCCATTGTACAAGCTTTCTGGTAAATCTATTCATAGAGCTTCCTTTCTTTTATTTTTTTCTCCAGGAACTCTGAGCCTTTACCATTTTTTTGCGCATTCTGCCATTGAATCATTGCCTTATCGGTATTTCCAAGCTTGAAGTAAATATCACCCAGATGTTCTAATAAATCCGCGTCAGGCGAAGGGGTGGCGGCAACAGCTTTTTCAACCCATTCAACAGCTTCGGAGTATCTGCCAAGTTTATATAAAACCCAACCATACGTATCCATGTTAGCTGCATTGGCCGGGTCTAATTTCACGGATTTGGATGACATCGTCTCAGCTTTATCGAGATTTTCATTTCGTAACGAAAGATAATAGGCGTAATTGTTGAGGACATAACTGTTTTCAGGTTGAAGTTTTAATGCATTTTCATAATTATCGTCCGATAAACGGTAATTTTTCAACCGATTATACGTGTCGCCCAGGTATGTGTAAAACTGAACCAGAAGTATATTGTTTCCGCTTATGAGTTTTACTCCGGAATTGAAACTCTCGATGGCATCTTCATACTTACTTTTCTCAAGGCAGGCTACTCCTTTAAACAAATAGGGTACTGGCAGGAGCGGAAAGAGTTCTATGGCACGGCTACTCTCAGATTCTAATGCGGGGTAGTCTGACAGCTGAATTTCGGCGTTGAGCAGGCTTTCCCAAACAGCATAGCGGCTGCTGTCAATAGCAATCACTTTTCTGAATTCATCGCGTGCTTCAGCGTATTTTTTATCGTCGAGAAGGAAATCGCCATATATAGAGTGAGCTTTGGCTTCATCGGGATGGGTTTGAACCAGGATTTGTGCAAGTCCCATAATTTCCGCTTTGTTTTTATCATACATTTCGTTCCCCGAAAAAATAGCCAGCAGCACTCTGATTTTGGTATCAATATCCAGTTGGGGATTAGCAAAACCAAGCTTTAATTCGTCGATTGAACGTTTTATATCTCCTTTTTTTCTGTAATAATCGGATAAAGTAATATGAATATACGGATTGTCAGGATCTTTACTCAGAATTTGCTGGTAATATTTGGCAGCTTCATCAGGTTTACCTGCCTGCATATACATTTCGGCTATCATTGAGACATAACGGGTTTCCTGGTCAGGAAATTCCTTGATGAGTTTTTGAATTTCTGCTGTTGCTTGTTCTGTCTTCTTCTGAATCAGGTAGATACGATGCTTTTGTAAAGAAATCTCTTCGGTTACGCCCAGTTGTTCTTCAATTTTATCATACGTTACTATCGCATTTTTACCATCATCGTTGATCAGGTATGCATTAGCAAGCTCATACAGGTAATCAACACTGCCAGGATACTGTTTCACCAGATTCTCGCATGTTTCCAGGAGTTCTTTTTTCATGCCTGATTTACCATAAATTTCAACCAACAGCAGTTTATACCATTTGTTTTCAGGTTCCAGTTCAGCTGCCTGTTCTGCATAACGGGCAGCCATGCTGTAATCGCTTGCATCGAAGTACATTTGCGCAAGCTCATACATAGAGGCTGAATGCTGTGGGTTTTTAGCAAGACATGATTCAAAAAGCCCCATTGCTTTGGCTGTTTCGCCTATTAATTTTGCATTGGTCGCGTCAATATAAATATTGGTAACTTCCTCATAGTTGGCAGCTGTTTCGGCTGTTGTTTCCGTTTTGTGCTTCTTTTTCTTCTCACGTTTCTGCGAAAATCCTTCCCCGGGCCATATAATGACCAGTAAAAGTAGTATTGTGATTATTTTATTCATTCAGTTGGTTATCTAATTATTATTATTTATACCTGGAGCCTGTCCGAAACCCTTTCCCAGGCTACGTGTCTCTCAGTCTCCTGGTCCCTTAGTCTCCCATTCTCCCTACTCCCAGTCCACCACTTTCCCACTCGAAAAAGTCTACTTCACTCCCGTATGCCCGAATCCGCCCTCACCTCTTTCGGTAACCGACAATGATTCAACCTCATTCCAGTTTATATGTTCAAAGCGGGCAATTATCATCTGCGCAATTCGTTCGCCGGGCTCAAGTGTAAATGGAACGTCAGAGAGATTTACAAGTATAACTTTTATTTCGCCACGGTAATCAGGATCAATGGTTCCTGGTGTATTTACGATAGAAATTCCATGCTTTGCAGCCAGTCCACTTCGTGGCCGGACCTGGGCTTCGTAGCCTTCCGGTAACTCAATATACAAACCTGTCGGAACCATTGCTCTCTCAAGGGTTTTTAAAACTAATGAATTTTCAAGATCGGCTCTCAGATCTAAACCAGCCGAGTGAACTGTAGCATATTGTGGCAAAGGAAAACGTGAGCGGTTTACAATATTAACTTGCATGGCAATTAACAGGTTTAAGTATTTATTTATGTGCGTTTTAACAATGATTTAAGCCTTGTGATATCAATTTTTTCTCTTTTCAGAACAAAAGTAATGAAACCAATTATGTACAAAGTATTAAGTGCAATACGTGCGCCTAATGCGGGTGGTGCGATAAAAACGCTGATAAGGTAAATAGCAATTCCAGTAAAGAAATACATAATTATGGTCTTCCAGTCATAAGGAATCGGGTAGAATTTACGACTCAGGTAATAACTGAAAATTACCATCGAAAGATAACTGAAAAGATATCCCCATGCCGCAGCCATGAAACCATAAACCGGCATGAAAATAATGTTTATTACCAGGTTAATACCCAACCCCAGCAATGTAATTGTTACGGCATACTGGGTTTTACCGGACAATTTATACCACATCGACAAATTGAATACTACTCCAAGCAGAATATTGGCTATCAACATAATAGGCAATATTGATATTCCACTTCTGAATTCTTTCCCCAGTAAAAGTGCAAAAAGTTCAGGATACATGGCTATTCCCAGAAAAATAAGAACACAAAAAGCCACGAAATATTTCATTACGTCTGCATAAATTTTCTTCATATCCTCGCGTGCCGAGGATGCAAAGAAAAAGGGTTCGGCTGCATAACGGAACATCTGTACAAAAAGAACCATAAATACCGCCAGCTTCACATTGGCATTGAAAATCCCCAACTGATCCTGCCACGGTGAGGTTGCGGGAGCAAAAAAACGGAAGAAAATCCGGCTGATAAAATCGTTGGCAACACCTGGCAACCCGGCAACCATAAGCGGAAGAGAATAGATCATTAACTCCTGCAATTGCTTTTTCGAAAATACAAATTGCATGTTGAGCAACCTGGGAATAAATAGCAAAAGTGATACAATACAGCTCAGAAGGATTGCCATTAATATGTACCCATAATCGGGTGTGGCAGGAATAAATCTGAGCAAAAAAGAGTCGGGATGCGAAATAAAATACGTTGGTAAGGCAAAGAATAAAAAGACGTTAAAACCAACCTCCGAAAGTATTTTTATGCTTCGGAATGCAGTAAACTTGAACGCTTTGTTTTTAAACCTCAACTCAGCAAAAAGTATAGCTGTAAAACAGTCAATGGCAAGGATAAGGGCAGCATATATGATATAAGTTGCCGGGTGTTGAGTAAAAACACTAAGCTGACCTGAGAACAAAGCTATTAAAAGCAGGAACGACAACGAGGTTGCTCCCAGCGACATCAGGGCAGTTGAAAAAATTACTTCCGCACGGCTTTTATCCTTGCTTGCAAAACGAAAAAATCCGGTTTCCATCCCGAATGTCAGCACTACCTGTAAAAGAGCTATGTAGGCCAGCAATTCGGACGCCAGCCCATAATTGCCCGTGGTAAGCATGCGGGTATATAAGGGAACAAAAAAGAAATTAATGATCCTGGCAACAATAGAGCTCAGCCCATATATTGCAGTTTGCCCGGCCAGTTGTTTTAATGGATTCAAACAGGTAATTTAATTAAACGGTGCAAAAGTAAGGAAATAGTGTCTACACAGTACATATTGTTGATTGCGTGGCTTGGACAGTTAACAAATATTAAGGTTCTGAAGCACTATGAATTGGAGAAGAAGAGAAGCGGAAAATTATAATGCATCCTTCATCGGAAGTTTTACAAAGAAAGTAGTGCCTTTGCCCGGAACTGTTTCGAACCAAATACGTCCTAAGGAATTATCGATTATATTCTTGACCATAGCCAAACCAAGGCCCATTCCTGCAGTTTTAGTAGTAAAATTCGGTGAGAAAATCCGTGTTTGACTGTCCGTAGGAATACCGGTGCCATTATCCTGGAAACTAATTTCGCATACATTATCAACTACTGCTAGTTTTATCCGGATTCTTCCTTGCCTGTCGTCCGAAATAGCCTGTAATGCATTCTTTATCAAATTATTAAACACCCTTAGTATCTGGTTGGGGTCGGCTTTAATAATGCATTCCTTCTGATCGGTATCAAACGAGATTTTACAGTCCGATTGATCGTGGAATAATGCTACCGATTGCTGAATAAGAGGAATAACATCGAATTGTTGAATCTGAGGTTCAGGCATTTGCGCAAAATCCGAAAATTCAGTGGCTATGGACGAAAGGGTATCAATCTGCATGATCAACGTTTGCGAAAACCTTTTCAGCCTGACATCCCAATCAGGTGCTTTGTCGTTCCACGCTTTCATCAATAACTGCATGCTGAGTTTAATAGGTGTAAGCGGATTTTTAATTTCATGAGCTACCTGTCGTGCCATTAGCCTCCACGCACTTTCACGCTCGCTACGGGCAAGCAGCTCAGCGCTTTTCTCCATTTCATCAATCATCCGGTTGTATTCATCAACCAGGCGTCCGATTTCATCCTTCCTGGTCCATCCGATCTTTGCGTTTTTATCACCTATTTTTACCCTACTAAACTGGTTTCCAATTTGTTGCAAAGGTCTGGTGATATATCTCGACAATAGTAAGGCCAGCATAACCGTTATAACAATCATCAATAAATAAATATTCGCCAAGGCCGAAATAAGGCCTGAAATCTCCCGTCGTATTTCTTCCTGTTTTGCAAAATAAGGCAAGTTAAGGTATCCCAATAACCGGTTATCTATATTTCGAACGGGCGTATATGCTGACAAGAAAGAATAAGAGCCAATTCTCTCCCGTTGAATAAAAAAGGATTTTTTATCAACCATTAATTGTTGAGCACCAGAAGGATTAATTTGCCCGGAAATCATTCCTTCCCTGAAAATCTGATCCCTGGATGAGGCAAGAAGAAATCCTGCTGAATTATAAATATTTATATCGGTAAAATAAGTGTTCGAAAGATTAAGCAGTAAATCTGATAATTCTTCCTGGTGAACAGCATCAAAAGAGGGGAAAGTTCCATACCTGGTTTCGAGGTCTACCAATACAGAATTTAGTTTTTCACTAAGAATTTCATTATTCTTATTTGCATTCAACTTATTAATAAACAATAAACTAACCGTTACCAATACAATTGACGAGATAACAATTGATGAGATCATTATTACCTGGAGCCGCAAACGGAATGTATAAATTCCCAGACTCCAATTCAAAGTTGATCCTTTAAGCCAGTTTATCAGCAACAGCATTACCAGTAGCAAAAGGAACAAATATGAGAACGGAGAAACAGAATCAGATGTACGTGGAACCTCTCTGCTCAAAACAATCATTGTATTCTGATCTATGTTCAAAACGAAATGACTATAGCCATTAGAGATAAAAAATCCCTGTTCCGATTTGGTTTGCCGGATATGCCTGTTATCAATATCAAACGAAAATTTTCCTACATTTTTTACTAGTTCTCCCTTGTCGTAAAATGCATAAGAATAACCCGACAAATTATCTGAATTCGCATTTTTAGTATCGAAAAGCAATTCCGGATAGCCTAAGCCTTTCCATATATCATTGGAACTTATTTCGACAAAAATAGTATGTGGATTATCGCTATCTGCATCTTCTATTTTTAAAGGTATTTTTCCCAGATAGTACATAGCATCAATCGATTGCCGTAAGAAAAATAAACCGGGAATGGATACAGGCCGCATAAATTGATCAATTTTCCCGTCAAAATATTCATCACATCCGGTTATTATATTTCCCGGCTTTATACTGAGTTTTTTATCGTGCTGGCAAACTGTTATCTGAACCAGGTATTTGCTCCAATATCCAGAGAAATATTTATCCTTAATGTAATCCGATACTTCGTTTAAAGCAGAATCAGACTTAGCATCAGCCAAATTTATCAGAAGTTTTTTATCCAGTTTGATACTTTTGGACGCTTCATTAAAATAATACTCAGCCAGGTTGTCTCTTGCATCCGAAAGATGTGTTGCCAATATTCTGCGCTTTTCGTGTTCCCGGATTGTTTCTGATTTATTGACGATATAGGTTGCCATTGCCGACAACACGATTACAGTTGAAATTACCAGGCTGATACGGTATTTACCAGATAAGTTAACATTTATCTGGAAATACAAAATAAGAAGCAATGCCATTAATAACAATGTAATAACGGGGTCGAAACTCCCGGCAGCATAGGTCATGATTGCATATGCCGGAACACCCGTCAGCGCAATATAGATGTATAGATTGATATTTCGGATCCAATTTATTAAACACTTTCCGGCAATTTCGAAAAGGATTAAAAATCCCAATAATAATGAAGCTATAATAAGCACTCCTACGTGACTGATATGAGGTAAACTTAAAATATTTTCGAAACGGAACGAAATACTGGAATTCAGCACAAGTTCTGATATTGTCTGAGTCAGAAAATAATAAAAAGAAATTAAGACCAGAATAAGAAGTACCGCTGCAATTTTTATAAACAGAGTGGATTTCAACTGCCTTTTCTCCTGGGAAGAAATATATTTAAATGCAAAATAGCTTAACTGAACACCAATCAAAGTGTTTATTAAGAAGTCACCAAGAGAAGGCAATAGTTCAGATGAAGCGAAATAAGCCGGATTAAATAATTGTATCTGGTAAAGATCAGCCGGGAAACGAAAATAAAACTGTATAGCTCTTAGTATGATTACGTCGAAAACGAAAAAGACAAAATAAAGCCATTTGAGCTTCAATTCGCTGATTAATAACTTATACATCAGCAAAACCGCTGAAATCAGGCAGAGGAGACTCGTGATAAATAAAGTAAAAATCAGATATTGCAGCCAGAGAGCCAGTTCAAAGGGCTGCTCATAAGTTAAACTAAAAAGAAATTTTCCTGCAAGACTATTTATATTGTATTCCCCCTCCGTAAGCTCAATTGCTGCATTATCCGGTGCACTGAAGCGTTTATAAAAACCAGATGGGAGGTATTCGTTGGAAAATTTATAATTATAGCGTATTAACTGCAGTGCAATAATTATATCGTTTTTAACCTGTAGTTGTTTTACCAGGTAATACCCACTTCCGCTGCGAACCACATCGGATGTAAAGTTTTCGCTATCCTTTATAAACGGCGCTGCAAAAACATTATCGGTCCAATACTTTAAACTGTCATTCTGATATACTAATATTTCGATTCCTTTTTCGGCTAAGGAATTATGATGGTTCTTATCCAGAAATTCAGTGAATGAATATTTATCCCGATTATTTTGAGAAGAAACATTTTTGATTTCTGCATCAAGGTCTGTAAATGCATCAGCAATTTCTGAAGTTAATCGTTTTGAAACATTTTGAGGAGCGTAATATCTTTTTATAGACGACGAAATAAAAAAAGCAGATAAAAAAAACACCAGGCTTAAAAAAAGCATGATAAGGATGTGTTTTTTTGGTTTTTGCCGTGTAATCATAGGGTAAACATTACAAACTCCAGTGTTATCAAGGGTTTCAGGGGCGACCTTATTATGTGCGCTGTAATTAACGATCTCGGAAATTCCGGGGCCGAATATTACAGAGACTGCTCAGGCGAATATAGGGCTTAAAATCGGCTCATTTCATTTTTATCACATAAATCAGGCTTGAATGGCCCTTATTTTGCCCGGAATTTAAATTGGACCAAAAACCATTCCATAAAGCAGGCATCCAACGCATTTTTCCACTCTTATATTTTTCGCTTAGCAGGCTTACATAAAATGCATCAAATTTCATAGGCAGAATATTGACAATTGTAAACCCGAATTTTTCGGCAAGCAATTTTATATCTGATTTTGTAAAATGATAGAGATGCCTGGGCAAATCATACCCTGCCCAAAACTGCCCATATTTTTTTGCATCGTACGCATCACAATTTGGAACTGCAATAATTAAGGTGCCCTGAGGTTTTACTAAATTTTTAAGTTGCTCCATCCGGCCGTTGAGATCCGCTACATGTTCGAGTACATGCCACATGGTTATAATATCGAACGAAGCTTTTGAAAAAGAGTTTAATTTCTCTTCAGGGAAAACCTGTAATCCATATTCGGAAATAGCGCGTGCCCTGGTTTTTTCGTCTGGTTCTATTCCGGTCGTTTTCCAGCCATGCTCCGACATGTAATTAAGAAATTGACCGGTAGCACAGCCGATATCCAGGATTTCGCCTTTTGGCTGTAATTTACTGATCATGGCAAGTTTTCGGCCCAGGGTATATTTACGCACCTGCTGGTAAACTGCTGCGAAAATTCCTTGCTTAGAATCCGAATGCGAAATATACTCAGCCGACTCATAATATTTCCCTAGCTCCTCAGCTTTGGGCCTTGGATTTGTAAAACGGAAACCACATCCGGTACATTTAACAATTTCGAATTTTTCGCCGCTAAGGAAATAATCCTTTCCGGAAATAAACGGTTCAAATATTTCAGATCCGCAGACAGGGCAACTTTTTAATAACTCCATTCAGTTTTTGTGTATTCGATGTAAGATAATATCAATCTGATTTAAGAAAAACTATGCCCTGGTAGACAAGATACTTTTTCCCCGAAAATCCTTCCTAAGTAGTTTAGGCACTTATAACTTTAGTTCACTTCAGGCACTTTATCACGATGTTCCACGTGAAACAATTTTTACCTTCCCAGGAAAACCAACAGCACTGAAATATCCGAAGGGGAAATTCCGCTTATCCGTGACGCTTGTCCGATAGTTGCTGGTTTAATCCGGGTAAGTTTTTGCCTGGCTTCTGTTGACAAAGACGGAAGGCTAAGGTAATCGAAATCCGGTTTCAGTGGCATATCATCAAACTTCGAAAGTTTTTCGGCTATTTCCTTTTCCTTATTAATATAACCGTCATACTTAATCAGGATTTCAGCTTCTTCAAGAATTTCTACAGAGTCCTCCCTTATCTCACGGGTGAAATTACCGAGGAAATCAATATGAGCAATCAGTTGATCCAATGAAACCTGTGGCCGTAAGAGTAACGAATCTAATTTTACTTTCTGCCTGATCGGAGCTGTGTTAATGCTTTCCAGAAATCCATTTACCTGGTCAGGACTTATGCTTGTAGTTTGCATAAACGCTTTAATCTTTACGATCCATTCCAGTTTATTATTAACTCTCGAAAGTCTTTCTGAAGATGCCAGGCCGAGCTTATTACCGGCTGGCGTAAGCCGCAAATCAGCATTATCCTGCCTTAACAGAATGCGGTATTCAGCTCTTGAAGTAAACATGCGGTAAGGCTCATCAACACCCTTTGTGATCAAATCATCAATTAACACACCAATATAGGCATCCGAACGTTTCAGGATAAATGGGTCCTTTTCGTTCAATTTCAAGTGAGCATTTATACCCGCCATCAATCCCTGTGATGCCGCTTCTTCATAACCGGTTGTTCCGTTAATCTGTCCGGCAAAATAAAGGTTTTCAACCAGCTTTGTTTCCAACGTATATTTCAACTGAACAGGCGGAAAGTAATCGTATTCGATAGCATATCCAGGTCTGAAGATTCTTGCGTTTTCGAGCCCGGCAATTAAATGCAATGCTTTAACCTGAATTTCAGCAGGCAAAGATGAAGAAAACCCATTCAGGTAATACTCGGCCGTATTCCATCCTTCAGGTTCCACGAAGAGCTGGTGCCTGGTTTTATCTGCGAAACGGTTGATTTTATCTTCGATTGACGGACAGTACCTCGGGCCGGTTCCTTCAATTTTACCTGTAAACATCGGAGATTCATGAAAGCCTGTTTCAAGAACTTTATGAACTTCAGGAGAGGTATAGGTAATAAAACAAGGACGCTGTTTTTTCAAAACCGGGGTATCCGTAAAAGAGAATTTACCGGCATTTTCATCGCCGGGTTGTTCTTCCATACGCGAGAAATCGATGGATCTTCCGTCTATTCTTACCGGCGTTCCGGTCTTCATCCGGCTGGATTCGAATCCAAGCTGGATCAGATTCTCAGTTAATCCGGTTGAGTTCTTCTCCCCTATCCGGCCACCGCCAAATGATTTCAGTCCGATATGGATCAAACCATTCAGGAAAGTTCCGTTGGTAAGAACCACAGCTTTACTTTCGATATGGTATCCCATCGCGGTGTAAACACCGGTTACGAAACCATCTTTTACCGATAGTCCAACAACAGTATCCTGCCAGAAATCAACATTAGGAATTCCTTCCAGTGTTAACCTCCACTTCTCGGAAAACCGCATACGGTCACTCTGTGCACGTGGGCTCCACATAGCCGGACCTTTGGACCGGTTTAACATGCGGAACTGTATCATGGTATGATCGGTAATGATTCCTGACTGACCACCAAGCGCATCAATCTCTCTAACGATCTGACCTTTGGCAATGCCGCCCATAGCCGGGTTGCACGACATCTGGGCAATCGTTCCCATTTGCATAGTGATAAGCAAAACCGAAGATCCAAGGTTAGCCGCTGCCGCTGCTGCCTCACTTCCGGCATGACCGGCACCTACTACAATTATATCGTATATTTTAAACAAGTTCAAAGTGTTTCACGTGGAACAAAGTGCTGTAAGCTTTTGTTAGCAATGCTTACAGCGAATTATTAAAGATTCGGGAAGGACGAAAGATAAAAATCCTCCTTACTTCTCATCTCCTTTTTATCAGCAGCAGCTTTGTCTTTATATCCCGAAAGATGCAAAACACCATGTGCCATAACCCGCCCAAGTTCGGCATCAAATCCAGTTTTAAAGCTTTCTGCATTCTCTTTTATTCTCTCAATACTTATAAAAATATCACCTGAAAGAATTCCCTTTTCGGAATAATCGAATGTAATTATATCCGTGAGTGTATCGTGCTTCAGATATTTCTCATTCATCGAACCCAGGTAATCGTCGTTGCAGAAAATGTAGGTTATATCTCCGGCCATCTTTTTTTCGGCTTCGAGAATAGATTTCACCCAGGCTTTAACCTTAAGTTTATTCGTCAGATTAAATTCAATTTCCGCTGTTGAAAAGCTTATCATAATTCAGGTTTTATTATTCAAATGAGAGAAAGTAAGCGTTTACTTTTGATTTGTAGAAAGGTTTAAGGTTAGGAGGAACTGTACGGAACAATTCAGTCTCCTTTTCTTTTATCTTGTTGTATTCGAAGTACTTAGACGGATTATTGTAGAAAATATCCTTAGCTTCCTTCGATTCCCGTTTTTCGTCCAGTTCACGTTGCTGTTCAGCTTTTTCCGACTCAAGCATACGGGTTACAATCTCCTGTTGACGCTTTATCGTTTCAATATTTATACGCTTATTAACCAGATCCGTCTCCGTTTGTTCCATCTGCTGCATCATCTCCTTGATGCTTTTATCAACGCCCGATCCGTCCTTTTGCATTTCCTGTCCGTATTCCTGCATCTGCTTGCGAAGAGCTTCCTGCTGGGCAGCCATTCGGGCAAACTTCTCACTCATCTGCTTTTGCCCCTGCGCTCCTTGCTTTCCGGGTGCCGGCATTCCTTCTTTCAGCTGTTGCAATTGCTTGTTCATCTGTTCCTGCAACTGCCGCATCGACTTCATCTTTCCCTGGCTCATTCCGGGCTTTGGATTCTTTTTTCCGGACTTACCGGAACCTTTACTCTGGGCACTTTGTTGCATTTGCTTTAACGATTCCGAAAGCATCAGCGCCAGATTGTTAACCGAAGTCATGGCATACTGCTGTTTGGTTTTCGCCGGTGCTACATCACGGCTATTCAGCTGACTTACAGCACCTTCCATGTTTGTTTCAACCGCTGTCATCTCCCGAAGGATGAACGGCTCGATGCTGGCCTGCCGTTTACTCAGTGCATACAAACTATCGGAAACAATTTCCAGGTCGTCTTTCAGGTTTTTCTGCCGTTGAATAATCTGAAGGTATTTGGGATTAGTTGTACTGACAACATTTAACTGCTTTATTATATCTTCCTGGTTGAATGAAATCTTTACCAGGTTATCCAGTATTTGCCTGATCGCTTCCATATCTTCTCCTTCATCTTCCTGCTCCATTTCCTGCTGCATCTCACTTAGTTTCTTACTCAGTTTCTTCATTTTGCCGGATGCGTCTTTCTGCGATTTGGAAGCTTTCTGAGGTTTACCACTCTTTATTTCCTCACTGCTCTTATCCATATCCTGGTCTATTTCCTTTTCATCCGCATCCGTATTTTCCAGTTTGTTCGGCTCTTCCAGTTCACTGTTCTTTTTCTCCAGCTCGTTCAGATCATCTTTCAGCTGGTCAAATTGCTTGTTCAGATCGTCCTGCTTTTCATTCAGCTTATCCAGATTTTCCTTTTTAGCATCACTGGATTCATCACCAAGTTTTTTCTGGTCTTCAGAAAGTTTATCAAGCTTATCGATAGTTTGCTGAAGCTTCTGCTCAACTTCAAGCTGTTTAAATAATTCCAGATTGCGATCAAGTTCTTTCTCCAGGCCTTTGCTGTCGTCCTTCATTTTCTCGAGCATTTCAGCCACTTTATCCTTGTCGATATTCTCAAGCATTTTCTGCAATTCCTCGTACATCTTTTTCATGTCTTCGGTCATCACTTTATTAAACAAATCCTCGAGCTGCTTTTGCTTTTCCATGATCTCAGGCGAAAGCTCCTGGTACTGATTTTGCTGCAGACTTTTTTCTTTATTCTCTTTTTCTATTTCCTGAACCTGCTCCTGCAAAGAATTCTGCTTATCGAGCAATTGCTTTAAGGTCTGTTTTTCCTGCCACCCTACTTCCTTTTTATCCACCATTTTCTTCTGCATATCCTCCACTTGTTTTTGTAAGGATTTCGACTGTTTGATAACCGATTCCATCTTATCCTTGATGTCATCATTCTTCTTTTCAGTCATTTTTTCAATCTCATCCAGCGTAGGAACTTTAAAAATATGTTTTGTTGAACGTGTAGATTTATTGCCTGTTACGCCATCATTATCCCAGATTTCAAAATAATACTCTACTTCATCACCCGGCTGCAGAAACAAGGTCGACATATCCATAAAGTAGAAAAACTGCTGCTGGAGCAATGATTTATCAAGTTTAACTTCCCGCGTTTTAACTTCCGGAGTTGTGTTTTCTGAACCCGCTTTCTTAACCGTCCAGGCGAATTCCAGCTTACTTAATCCATAGTCATCTTTAACATTTCCCTGGTAGTACAGCCTGTTATCATAGATGGAATCTTTAAATTCTTCAACCGATATAGAGGGGTACAAATCGGGAATAACATTCACCAGGTAAGATAAAGAATCGCGGTTACTGAAATATTCGTTTCCGATGATAACCGAATATGGCATTCCTGACATCATTCGCGCCGACTGGGTAAATGTATTTGATTTCCCGGCCACAACTTCAGTCAGCTTCCCTCCTATTCTGAAAAGCAGTTTTCGGGTGTCGCGCGTAAAAAATTTCCAGGTAAGCCGCGTTCCCAGAGGCACGGTTAGGTCGCCGGTGTTGGACATGGTTTCGCTTTTTCGCCCCAGGTAAGCGGGATATTCAGCCAATACATCAAAGGAAAGTATAATGGGTTTAGGAAGAATTTTTATGGTGTATTCCTTTGAATTGAATTGGTCAGCCGTGATTATAAAAGGTGTATTCTGTTGCAAATTCCTGAACGTGTAGCTGTAAAGCACATTGCTCTCCTTTTCCATACGGTAGTTAGCCTTGTTGGATTGAAGGAATAATTGTGCAGGAATTTCATCACCTTCTATTTTAATCTTAACTGTAAAATCATCCTGCTGAACAGCCTGAAGTTTGTCATTCAATACCTTAATTGTGAAAGGTGCCGGACGCTCAAAAACTTCATTGTGATAAATAATCCGTTTGGATGGCGCAATAATAAAAGAAGGTGAAATCACTAAAGCGGCCAAAAGAAAAATAACCGGTGGCAATGCATACGGCAGATACTTTCGGTTCTTCTTCAGATCAACTGCATCGGTGAAAGGAACAGGTTGCAAATGCCTGATTTTTTGATCGATACTTGCCCGGATCAGATCGCTGCTTTCATCCTTATCTTGCTCCAAATGATGCAGTTGCAAGGTATTCAGCAACACATCCTTAACTTCCGTGAAATGCTTCCCTATAATTTGAGCCGCCTGCTCATGATTTATTACTTTGCCCAACCGGCTGATATGAGCAATTGGAAGAACAATATAACGACCAATAATGTATACAGTTGTAAACAGGAATGTATAGAAAAGTAAACTCCGTGTGCCGGTGCCAAACCATGAGAAATATTCGAGCAGCACGATCAAAATAAAATACATGCCGAGGGCTGCCAGCGAATAGAGCAGCCCGCGGATGAGTTGGTTTTTATAGTATTTCCGGATAAACTCATCTATCTTCCGGATCAATAACGCATAATTACTTTCCATTGTTTCAGTTGGTCAACCCCGGGTGAACTATCGCTGATTATACCCGAAGTTGTTAACAAATTAACCCGCAAAGGTAACAACTATAGTTGATTGTTGTTTGATCCCTTTTTAGCTAGGGTATATTCCAGATCCGGATCCAATATATTTTACCACGGAGGCACGAAGAACACAGAGATTCACGGAGGTTAAATAGTAAGTCCTTAATTTAACTCCAAACGAGTGGTTAATAAGAGTCTAATTTTCTTTTACACAACCTGGATTCCACAGCCTTTGCATTCCAAATCTCTGTGTTCCTCCATGCTCTCCGTGCCTCCGTGGTTATATTTCTTCATAACCTCTATGATACAAAGTTGCCTATAGTTCGAATAATGAATTAAAAAAACAGAAGTAGAGGTTTTGTATCTTTGCGCCCTTTAATAACAAAATTATGCGTGAAGTAAGAGTACGTTTTGCCCCAAGTCCTACAGGCCCGTTACATATTGGCGGAGTACGGACAGCTTTATATAATTATCTTTTTGCCCGTAAACTCGGCGGCAAATTTATCCTCCGGATCGAAGATACCGACCAGGGCAGATTTGTTCCTGGTGCTGAACAATATATCATAGAATCATTGACCTGGAGCGGAATTCATTTCGACGAAGGTGTTCATATCGGCGGCCCATACGCTCCTTACCGCCAAAGCGATCGCAAGGAAATATATCATCAGTATGCATTGCAGCTTCTGCAAAACGGAACCGCGTATTATGCTTTTGATACACCCGAAGAACTGGATGCTATCCGTAAGCAATACGAATCGCGCAAAGAGACTTTCCAGTATGGTCCTCAAACCAGGATGGGATTGAAAAACTCATTGACATTACCAGAAAATGAAGTAAAGGAAATGCTCGATGCCGGTGTACATAATGTTATCCGCGTTACGATTCCTGAACACGAAACTATCACGGTTCATGACTTGATACGAGGTGTTGTTACTGTAGATTCCGCCTTGCTTGATGATAAAGTTCTGTACAAATCGGACGGAATGCCGACCTATCACCTTGCCAATGTAGTTGACGATTACCTGATGAAAATATCGCATGTGATACGTGGTGAAGAATGGCTGCCATCGGCACCGTTGCATGTTCTTCTCTATCGCTTTTTCGGTTGGGAAAAAGAAATGCCGGAGTTTGCTCACTTACCACTTCTGCTTAAACCCGATGGAAACGGCAAGCTCAGCAAACGTGATGGCGACCGTTTGGGCTTCCCAGTTTTTCCTTTACGCTGGACTGATCCCAAAACAAATGAAGTATCCTCAGGCTACCGCGAAAGTGGCTATCTGCCCGAAGCTTTTGTAAATATGCTGGCATTCCTTGGCTGGAATCCCGGAACTGAACAGGAATTATTTACTCTGGATGAACTGGTTCAGGAATTCAGTATTGAGCGCGTAAGTAAATCCGGAGCTAAATTTGATGTGGAAAAAGCACATTGGTTCAATCACCAGTACATGTCGAAAAAGACTCCGGCTGAATTGGCAGCTTTACTGATTCCAATCCTTGAATTGAAGAACATTAAAGCATCCCTTGAATATGTTGAACAAGTCTGCGCATTGATTCACGATCGCGCTGTTTTGATTCCTGATTTGTTTACCCAATCGCATTTCTTCTTTCTCGATCCCGAGTCGTATGATGAAAAAGTGGTTGCTAAAATCTGGAAAACCGAAACCCCTACCCTACTGGCTGAATATATTCCAGTACTTGAAGCGACCGAACCTTTTATAAAAGAGAATATCGAGATCAACACTAAAGAATTCGTTCAGAACAAAGGAATCGGAATGGGCCAACTAATGAATCCATTGAGATTAACGGTTGTTGGAACCAATGCCGGCCCGGGAATGATGGATATGATGGCTGTGATTGGGAAAGAATTTATTATACCACGCATCAGGCAATGTATTGAAAAAATCAAAGGTTAGTTTTAATCTCAGAAGTTCATGGTGGAATAATTTTGGTTAATGGAGAAATAATTTTCATTAACCAGTTTTTTATCAGAAAAGGCAGGCATTTTTGATTGATAACAAATTATCCTTTGAGCAATTTCAAAAAAGTTTTTCCGGGGTTTATTGCTTTATATCTTTGTCGGGAATTCCCTTGTTTACCATAGAATTTATTGTCCTAAGTAAATACTGACATTTTCAGCGCTTAACAACTGAATAAATGAAGCAGCTGATACACCTGGTTATTTTTTTTGAAATCTCAGAAGCTTTAAACATAACTTAAAAACAATCTTCAACTTCCAAAAGTCACCCTATTCCCCTGATATACAAATCGTTTTTGTTTATCCTATCCCGCTGAAAGATTTCTGAATACTATACTGAAAACAGTTAACCTTTTTCTCAATTCCGACTAAAAATAGGCCCATGTTATAAAGACTGAAAACTATTTCTGAAACTTCCAACCAGGAAAACTATCTCTGAAAAGAAGCATTTAAAAAGTGGCATCAACACATTTATTTGCAATCAGGATTAATCCTTTTGAATTTCCGGGAATCTAACGATAGATTTCTTTTGCTAACCAGTACAAATTATTTCATGTTGAAACTAAAGGTTACCCTGTTTCTGATTTTTCTAATCATTTTCAATACAGCTTTTACCCAGGAATTCCGCCTTTCAGGTACATTGATCAGCCAACAGGATAATTTGCCCCTGCCGGGAGCTACCCTGAAACTTGTAAGCATGCGCGACTCTACAAAAGTTGATTATAGGAGAAGCGGGCTGAAAGGCGATTTCCTGTTTGATAAACTTATAAAAGGGCGCTTCAGGCTCGAGATAACTTATATTGGCTTTGAAAATTATACACAGGAAGTATTTGTTGGTGGAAAGACTGAAAATATAGGAAACCTGATTTTGAAACCTACAGCTACAAATCTTGGTGGTGTTGAAATAAAGGGAACAGCAGAAAGGGCGGAACAAAAAGGAGACACTACCCAATACAATGCCACTGCATTTAAGGTTACCCAGGATGCAAGCACTGAAGACCTGGTTAAGAAAATGCCCGGAATTACCATTGAAAACGGGACGGTTAAAGCCCATGGCGAAGATGTAAAAAGGGTGCTGGTAGACGGAAAGCAATTTTTTGGTGAAGATCCATCCGTAACGCTTAAAAACCTGCCGGCTGAAGTGGTTGATAAGATCCAGGTTTTTGACAAGCTTTCGGATCAGGCAGCATGGAGTGGATTTGATGATGGCAGCGGCCAGAAAACCATTAATATTGTTACACGTAACGCGAAAAGTTCAGGTCAGTTTGGCAAGTTTTCAGCCGGTTATGGTACCGACGACCGATACCTGCTGGGAGCCAATGTCAATTTTTTTAACGGTGATCGCAAAATAACCCTGCTGGGAATGAGCAACAATGTGAACCAGCAGAATTTCTCGGCCGACGATGTGATTGGCAGTGGTGGCGGCGGTCGTTCAGGTGGCAGAGGTGGTTCCGCGTTCCAGGTTGGTCCCTCAAACGGGATTTTCAGCACGCATGCACTCGGGTTTAATTATACCGATACATGGGGAAGCAAGTTAACCTTAAATGCAAGTTATTTCTGGAATAAAGGCGAAAATACCAACAACAAACTGGTGAACAGGAAATATATACTGGATGAAAATAAAAACCAATATTATAATGAACTCAGTTCATCGGAATCAGACAACACTAACCACCGTTTGAATATGCGCATTGAGTATAATCCTGATTCGAGCAATTCGTTCATTCTAACCCCAAGGCTAAGTCTTCAGTACAACAAATCCAACAGCTATTCTGCCGCAATTACCAGCCTTGATCCTGAATTTACCCCCGACAGCCTCCTAAATGAATCTGTTAATAATAATGAGAATGACGCGAACGGGTATAATTTTAATAATGACTTTCTGTACCGTTATAAATTTCACAAAAAAGGCCGAACCGCTTCTATTAATATAGGTACTGGAATAAGTAACAGGTATCGCGATAGTTATGTAAATAACCTGAGTGATTTTTACAATTCACGGGAAGGACATTCAAACGATACAACCGATCAGTATGGCAAAACACTTTCGGATGGAATAAACCTTTCATCAAATCTGGTTTATACCGAGCCTTTAGGCAAAAACAGCCAGTTTCAGCTAAACTATTCTGTTTCCTATGCCAAGAATTCAAACGATAAGAAAACTTATAAATATGTACCTTCCCAACAGGATTACACCTCGTTCGACACATTGTACTCAAATATTTACGACAATGATTATATAACCCATCGTGTTGGAACCGGTTACCTCTATCAAACAGAGATGATGAATCTGAATGCGGGTATTTCCTATCAATATGCATCCCTACAGGGGAATACCAGTTTTCCTGATATTGATTCCACCCGGAAGACTTTTAATTCCGTTCTTCCGAATGTTATGTTAAACTACAAATTTACCAAGTTTACCAACCTGAGGATTACCTACAGAGCCAGTACCAACGCACCTTCGGCCACCCAGTTGCAAAAAGTTGTCGATAATTCGAACTCGATCTTGAAATCCACCGGTAACCCTGAACTGAAACAGGAATTCAGGAATTTTGCGATGGCACGTTTTTCGCATTCCAATAAAGAAAAAACCGCCAATCTCTTTGGTATGCTCTTTTTCCAGCAAACCATGAACTACATTGGTAATTCAACCTTGGTTGCTGCCAGTGATACGGTAGTATACGGACAAGAAATCAACCCGGGAACCCAGTTATCCATGCCCGAAAACCTCGATGGAGCCTGGAATTCAAGAGCCATTGTTACGATTGGATTCCCGGTTAAACCCATTAAAAGCAATCTGAATTTCAATACTGGTGTCAGTTATAACCAGCTTCCCAGTCTGATCAATACACGCTCCAATCTCTCTAAAACCTACGGAATTAATATGGGTGCTGTGTTAAGCAGCAATATCAGCGAGAAAATTGATTTTACTCTCACTTACAACATTAACTATAATCTTGTTGAGAACACCATTCAACCTAGTTTAGATAATAATTACCTGTTCCAGATTGGGTCAATCCAGTTTAACTGGGAATTCTGGAAAGGTTTTTTTGTGCAGAACAGTGTAACATATCAGAATTATAACGGTATTTCTTCAAATATTAATGATCATTACACGCTTTGGAATTTCAATTTAGGCAAGAAAATCTTCAAAAATAAATCCGGCGAAATAAAATTGTCTTGTTATGATATCCTTGACGAAAATAAAAGTCTGAACCGAAGTGTAACCGATACTTATATTGAAGATTCAAATACGCAGGTACTACAGCAGTATTTTATGCTTGCATTTACGTATAGTCTGCGTAATTTCACGGGTAAACCTCCAACAAATGAAAGACGTGGCTTTGATGGACCTGCTGGCGGAAGACCGGATGGACAACCGATGCATTGAGAGTGAGGGTTAATCCGGTAGTGATTTTGTGAAATTTTTTGCCGAAAAGTCTGACTCCCAATATTAGTACTTAACTCTTTTATAGACCTACTAAACAGTTTCAATTTGTGTTATTTCAGTAGATATGATCTGAAACCAAAAGATCCAAAGAGGAGCGATATTGAAAATTCAGGTTTGGAATAATCAGATTGAACGAACGTCGGTATAGTCTCGCCTGCCTGATTCTCGTAAACGCCATTTACCATTCCAACTATATGGTAACCTCCGCTTACATTGATTTTGAACCAACGTGTCATCTTCATTTCCGCAAATAGTTTTGGTATCAAGATGAATACCACATCATCATAAATTTTATCATTATATTTATTCGTTGGACCTTTTGCAAGAAGCTGTATGGTTCCCAAGCCGGCAGAACCACTTAGTCCCCAATTCAGAATGTTTTTAGTTTTGTGAATATACCCAAGCACGCCACCAGCATGTAGCATATCAACTTCACCATCGGTAAAAGTCATATAACCAATTGTTGCCAGATCGGTTCGGGGAACTTTTGTTATTAGTTTTTGCCCATAAAGGCCAATAAAGAATTTATCATTAAATACCACTCCACCTGTAGCTCCTGCATCAATAGCCGTATAACCTTCAACATTCGACAGAGAAATATAAGGGCCAATATATCCGTTTACCTGCCCTCGTCTTTCTGCATCAAACAAATGAAAGCGGTCGTTTTTATTTTGCGCAAATAGCGATAAAGCTGAATGACAAATGATAACGCAAACAATTAAAACTTTGCTTCTCATTTTTTATGGCATTATTTTTAAGACTGATTCTGTTTTCTTGCGATAAACAAAGATATTGTGTTCAGCTTTGTTATCTGTAATTTTTTGCATTTTTTTGATTTCCTGGTCTTTCTCCCTAATAAAATTTATTAAACTAATTGAATTTCAATAGGCTAACAAATATTTCTTTAGATAAAAGATATTTTACAATTATTGGAGAACCCTTTTATTTTGTCAGAATCCAGTGTGCAAATGCATAAAAAAATCACTTACAAATTAACTCTGTAAGTGATTGATTTTAAAGTTGTCCGACCAGGGCTCGAACCTGGACTCTTCTGATCCAGAATCAGACGTGTTGCCGATTACACCATCAGACAATTTTTATTTGAGGAGCGCAAAATTATACAATTTTCTTAACGCTACGTCAGAAATATTCAGTTTTTTTAGAACTGTTTTGATTTTGTCCAGGTATCCTTAAGCGCCACGGTACGGTTAAATACTATTTTTGAATCATTTGAATCCGGATCAACGCAGAAATACCCTAGTCTTTCGAACTGAAACCTGTCGCCTGCTTTTGCACTGGAAACCGAAGCTTCGGCATAAGCAGTGATGACTTTCAGCGAATCAGGATTCACATTTTCCTTGAAATCGTGTCCTTCTTCCACATTCTCGGGAGTTTCAGTCGAAAAAAGCCTGTCGTATAAACGAACTTCAACCGGCAATGCGTGTGCCACCGATACCCAGTGAAGCGTTCCTTTTACTTTTTTATTGCTGTTTGGTTGTCCGCTACGGGTATCAGCCTGGTAAGTGCAATGAATCTCTGTGATATTACCTTCATCATCCTTAACAATGCTCTCACATTTGATGATATAACCATATTTCAGGCGTACTTCACCACCTGGTTTAAGACGGAAAAATTTTCCTGTTGGATTTTCCTGGAAGTCTTCCCGTTCGATGTAAAGCTCGTTTGAGAACTGAACTTTGCGGAAACCGGCTTCCGGATCTTCCGGGTTGTTAATAGCTTCGAGTTCTTCAACCTGCCCTTCGGGAAAGTTGTCGAGTATAAGTTTTACCGGATTCAGAACCGCCATTACACGATTTGAGCGCCTGTTGAGATCTTCGCGAACACAGAATTCAAGTAATGCCACATCAATAAGCTGGTCGCGCTTGGCAATACCGATTGTATCAGCAAAGTTTCGCAACGATTCGGGAGTATATCCGCGGCGACGTAAACCGCAAATGGTAGGCATCCGAGGATCGTCCCATCCATTAACCACATTTTCGTTTACAAGTTGCAGCAGTTTGCGCTTACTCATAACAGTATATGTTAAATTTAAGCGGGCAAATTCAATCTGTCGCGGGCGATAGTCACCTTCGGCTACCTGTTCAAGGTACCATTCGTAAAGTGGCCTGTGGACCTCGAATTCAAGCGTGCAGATGCTATGTGTAATTCCTTCGAGGTAATCGCTTTGACCATGCGCGTAATCGTACATCGGATAAATGCACCATTTGTCGCCGGTACGGTGGTGATCGGTATGCAGAATGCGGTACATGATAGGATCGCGCATCAACATGTTGGGATGAGCCATATCCACTTTGGCACGCAGAACTTTGCTTCCATCAGGAAACTCACCGTTTTTCATACGGGCGAATAAGTCCAGGTTTTCTTCAACCGAACGTGTCCGATACGGGCTTTCTTTTCCTGCACGGGTAACAGTACCACGGTATTCACTTATTTGCTCCGCATTCAGATCGTCAACATACGCTTTTTCGTCCTTTATAATTTTAACAGCCCAATCGTAAAGCTGGTCGAAATAATCGGATGCATAAAAAAGCCGGTCGCCCCAGTCGAAACCAAGCCAATGCACATCTTCCATAATGCTATCCACATACTCAGTATCTTCTTTCACCGGATTGGTATCGTCAAAGCGAAGGTTAGCCAGGCCATTGTATTTAATAGCTGTTCCGAAATTCAGGCAAATGCTTTTAGCATGCCCGATGTGCAGATAACCATTTGGCTCCGGCGGAAAACGGGTATGAACACGTCCCTGGTTTTTGCCCTGGGCGATTTCATCTTCAATAATCTGGTGTATAAAATTTAATGAAACTTTCTCTTCCAGCGGAGTGGTAATGTTTTCGTCAGTCATGATGATCAGGCATTTAAGCTAATTATTCGGAAATAATTTGCAAAGGTAAAGTTTATTGGCTTTGGGGGAAGGTATTGTGGGTTAATAGTTAATGGAAAATGGAAAATAGTTGTATTACAAAGAGAAAAATAGTTAATGGAAAATAGAAAATAGTTAAAATGTTGCAGGCTCGAAGTACTTAAGTTGGCCGAATACAACTAATTTTGCATTCAATCCTTTAATAAAGGATCCAGTGATTAGGGCTGGGAGATAGGGAATCCAGCCCATTTTCCATTAACCATTAACTAATAACTAAAATGGGGCTAATAGAAATAGAGGGAATGGACTTTTTCGCCTACCACGGCTGCTTTAAAGAAGAGCGGGTGATTGGCACACGGTTTACGGTTGACGCATGGCTGACAACTGACACATCTGAATCAGAAACCAGCGATAGCCTTAAAGACACGGTTAATTACCAGGCTGTTTACGCGCTTTTGCGGCAGGAGATGGAGCAACACTCCCATTTGCTCGAACATGTCGCCAGGAGGATGATAGATGCCCTTTACAGGGATTTTAAAACATTGATTCATGTTAAAATAAAAGTATCAAAACTGAATCCGGCACTGGCGAATGGCGGGAAGATCAAACAGGTGAGTGTGACACTGGAACGTTAATTTATTTCGGATGTCGGATTGCTGATGTCGGATGTGTTTTCAATTTACTCAAGAATTCGCACCTATTTCCCACTTTCTATTTTCTATTTCACTCTGATGAATAACAAGGAACGACCGTTCGAACAAAAGAAATGTCCCCGCTGTGGCAATTCATTTACTTGTAGCACTTCGGCAAAATGCTGGTGTTTTGAAGTGGATGTACCTGCAGATACCATGCAGATAATTCAGGATACCTGGTCCGGATGCCTATGTCCTGACTGCCTGAAGTCGTTCGCAAAGCATGCCTAAAAAAGTATTTGTTGATAAAATGTTAATTACTTACCTTTGCACCGCCAAAACAAGGTTTCGTGGCCGAGTGGTTAGGCAGCGGTCTGCAAAACCGTGTACAGCGGTTCGAATCCGCTCGAAACCTCAGTAAAAGCCTCCTTTCGGGGGCTTTTGTCGTTTATGCCGTTAATTTATTCACCTCGTTTATATACAATCGCCACCACCGTTTTATCATCTCCACCCATATTAATAGTCATACCATAAGGTCGTGAAGGATCAATTTTGATTTGGTTCAATCCGGCTTTTCCGGTTAACTGTTCCCAAATAGTTACTGCCATATGCACACCGGTTCCGCCTGTGGGATGCCCCCAGCCGATAAGTCCACCGGTGGTATTCATCGGAATTTTGCCATTGCGGGCAGTATTTCCGGCAGCTACAAAGGCAGCTCCTTCGCCATGAGCAGCAAAACCAAGGGCTTCAACTGCCAGTATCCCTGCAATGGTAAAACAGTCGTGAAGTTCAACCGTTGCAAGTTGCTCTATTGTAATTTCTGCGGATGAAAGCGCCTGCCTGATAGCTTCACGCATGGTTGTAAGCACCGTGAGTTGAGGCGGATCTTCCGTGATATCATCTACGGCATGCCCCCACCCTATTACCTCGACAGCATCTGATTTGGCAATTCCGGCACGTTTAAGTCCTTCTTCACTTAAAACAGCAATTCCGGAAGCTCCGTCACTTACCTTAGAACAGTCAAAAACATTCAGATGGTCGGTAAACGATCGCGGATTGGGCTCAGTCAAGGCTAATCCTTCAAGATCGGAAACCGCATTATGATGTTCCTGCGCCGTCGGGCACAGACGAGCATTTTCAATGGCATTCCTGTACCAGCGGGCAAAACCTTTACGTGTATTCTCACGTCCAAATTTTTCATAATAGGCTCCTGCCCTGTCGCTGAATTGTCCGGGAAAAAAATACGCGTGGCCGTCTTTCCGTTTGTTGAACCAGCCAGCGCCGGCAAGAATATCAGCTCCATAAATAGCTTTCACCGTATTCTGAACCTCCACTCCTATGCAAAGAACTGAATCTGCTGTTCCAGCCAAAACGGATTTCATTCCGGTAATAAGTGCAAGACCTCCGGAAGCACAAGCGCCTTCAACACTTATAGAGGGTTTAAATCTCAAGCCTTTATCTACCATGGGTAAAAAAGCGCCAAGATGAGCCTGTTTATTAAACCTTGCTGACATAAAATTGCCTACAGCGCTTTCGTCCACATTCTGAGCTCCACCCAATTGCGTGATTACTCCCTGCCCGGCTTCTTTCAGATAGTGTTCGAGTCCCGGACGTTCAGTGCGTGGATTAAACTCTTTGCGGCCAGTACCAAGTGAAATGGTATTGTAACCGGCAGCCATAAATATTTTATGTGATGGTTGTGGCATTTCGATCAAATTAAAACCTGTTACAAATAATCATTAATAGGACCATAAGCATGGAAGAAACCGGTGAGTAAAACGGCATTTACATCATTCCCATTATGGGCAACTCCGTCAGTAACTAGTTTACGTGCTGATTCACGGGAGTTCAGAGCATAGGCAACAGCAAGTGACGCTCCTTCTGATCCGGAGTCAAGCAGAGCTTTAAAAGCAGGTTTCAAAACAGAATCTTTATCACGAACCTTGACCAATTCTTTCCATGGCAATACTTCATTAGGAACAACTCCAAGCCAGCTGTCTGGTTTTTCCCGGAAAGCAGAAATCTCGAAATAGGTACCGGAAGGTTTATCAATAACACCGGCAGGTTTGCCTTTTTCATATTTCAGGAAACCATCTTTCTGGCTTCCATCGCTAAATTGTCCTCCTTTAACACCGTTGAGAACCAGCTCATCCAGCAGGCTGCTATGCATTTTCTCGCCTTGAATATGAGGTTGCATTACGCGAAGTATAAACTGAACTATATCAAGCCCGACATAATCAATCAGCTGGAAAATACCCATAGGCCGCGACAGGAAATCACGTGTAACACGATCGACACAATAAATTGCCTCATGCAAAGGCATCTGTACTGAAAGCCGCTCAGCTTCAGCGATCCCGAATAAAGCATCGCGCATAAAATGGCCATTGCCTATAAAGCCTGCAATATCGTTTGAAGGAACAACTGTTTTACGAAGATTAGCAGCGTATTTGCGGGCAAATTCAACCATCCCGACAGGGTTTTCTTTTATAGTGATAAGTTCAACCAATTTTTGAACAGCGGGCGGATTGTAGAAGTGAAATCCCAAAATCCGTCCATCCAACACGGCATTCTTATTAAGACCACCAATAGGGACTGAAGATGTGTTTGTAAAAAACCAGGGTTGATATTTGTTGTTTTCATTAATCAAACGAAAAAGCTTTTCCTTCAATGTCTGGTTTTCACTAACAGCTTCAAAAACCAAAGAGGAATCATACGCGGCTTCAATACGGGTTGTAGTGCGTATTATACTCATTACGTCCCGCACATAAGCATCGATTATTTCGCTGTTTTCGATTAATTTGGGTTGTGGGGCGTAAATACTACGAAGTGCAACCGCCTTTTTTTCAGCAGCTTTCAGCACCTGTGACTGTAAATATTTCACCAGTCCGCTGAGACCTTCATCAGAAGTGTCAATTGCATTTAATATAAAAGATTTCCCTTTATTTTCCGCCTTAAGCATCTGATCGGCCATTTCGATAGCGGTGAGCAGCACAATTCCGCTACCCATTTTCCCGGCAGCACCGAGAATAGAAACTTTTTGAAGGCGTTGAGTATATTCCATTTTTGTTCAGGTTTTGGGGGTTAGGGATTGGGGATTAGGGGCGAAACCATTAACAATTTTCTATTAACGATTTTCTCTCTTCACCAACTACCACTGCGGTTTTCTCTTTTCAAGAAATGCCTTCATGCCTTCAGTACCTTGTTTTCCAAAAAGCTGACCAAATGCCTGCGCTTCAAGTAGGCTGCCTTGGGCTAGTGAAACCTGGTAACCTTGCCTGGCCACAAATTTCACACGTTTAACGGCTTCCGGTCCTCTGGAAGCTATTACAGCAGTAATACGAAGGACTTCATCCCTAAGTAGTTCAGGTTCCGTAACTTTCTGAACAAGTCCGATGCGCAGAGCATCTGCTGCTGTGAGCATTTCGCCTGTTGTAAGCATATAAAGTGCATCGCCCATGCCAACCAATCGTGGTAATCGTTGCGTACCGGCGTAACCGGGAATAAGTCCCAGACTAACTTCAGGTTGCCCGAATTTAGCAGTACTTGCAGCAATCCGGAAATCACATGCAAGGGCAAGCTCAAGTCCGCCACCAAGCGCAAAACCATTAATAGCAGCTATTACCGGCACTGCTATGGTTGAAAAACTTCTGAATGTATTTTGTCCGCGCAATGAAAAAGCTTCGGCTTCCTCAGGTGTTTTATTCACCATTTCGGCAATATCGGCACCGGCAACGAATGCTTTACCCGAACCGGTTATCACGATTGCAGTTAGTTCAGGATCAGTAGCCTCGTGTGCTATAAAGTGATCCATTTCATCGAAAAAAGCCGTATTAAGTGCATTCAGGCTCTCAGGACGGTTGATCGTAACCAGCAAAAGGCTGCCACGGCGCTCAGGTTGTAATATTTTATATTCCATTGATTACGTTATAAGCAGGTGAGGATTGTCCTACAAATGAAACAGAAACAAATATAAATATATTTCGATATAAGAAACAATTCAGGAATAAGAAAGTTATTCCCTTTGTTTGCCCTTATGCTGTAATAAAAGCCATGATAAAGCAGGAATATGCAAATAAAAGTTCATAGACAGGAATTACAAACTCCGCCCTGCAGAATTTAGCGCCTGGTAACAGAAATAAATTCTTATACTGGAATTACAAATTCCAAACTCCCTGGAGCGGGATTGCAAATCCCGCTCAGCGATTACAAATCCAGCTCAGCGAGCGGGATTACAAATCCAGCACAACTCACTCCAGGTTTTATAAACACTTTTTCCAGTTCCAGGTATATCTATTTAATAGAGCCCCTTGACTCTTGGTTTTCCGGCCATAAAATCTTTCAGGTAAAATGGCTCACAATAAGCGACATCGGCGAAATTATTATTCTGAAAATCACTCTCAGCCAACATGCAAATTGCAAAAGCGGATAGATTAATATTGTCTAGAAAAGTATAATTGTCTTTTAACTCAAAAAAAGATTTGCACTTGGAGGCTCCATCGCCAAAATATAGTATCTCTTTGCCCGCAAATGCGTCGAAAGAATTTTCGGTAACAATGTGTGCATTTACCGGTTCAATAACCTGAAGATTCTGATCGAAAACAGCTGTATACACTTCCATACGCCTGGCATCAAGCATAGGGACAAGTAAAAGGTTTTCAGTATCTTTTCGCTGCTGATTATAATTCTGCAGAGCTTGCCATGCCAATGATTTCAAGGTATCAATAGCAATAAATGGCTTATCAAGGGCATAACAAAATCCTTTGGCTGAAGATACTCCAATTCTTAAGCCAGTATAGGATCCGGGGCCCATACTTACCGCTATGGCATCCAATTGTGAATAGGTTAATCCGGCTTCAGTAAATACGTCAGCAATATAAGTTGTAAGCGCGCCTGAATGATCCCTGGCACCAACCGATTCGCGGATAGCCAGCAGTTTCCCATCCCTGACCAGCGCAACCGAACAAATGGAAGTTGCCGTTTCGATACCTAAAATTAAGGACATGAGTGAAGTGTTAAATTGGCTGCAAATTTACAACCTTGTTAAATAAGAAAGGCCCGTTCCCGGGCCTTTCTCTAAAAATATAGTATTTCCTATTTTTTCTCGTCTGTGTACAAATCCTTAGGGTCAACCTTTGTAACCTTATCACCGTCCTTCAGCTTTTTGGAAACAGCGCGGTAAGGAGCTGTAATAATCTCTTGCCCATCCTTCAATCCTTCTGTAATCTGGATATATGTATTATCCTGGATTCCTGTTTTTACTTTCAGCATTTTCGTAACGCCTTTGTCGTACAGGAAAACATATTCCTGAACCACTTCTGCTTTCTTTTTTACATTTTCATCACCTTGTTGTGCCTGGTCGTTTTCTTCCACTTTAGGTGCCGCTTTGGTAGTATCCGCCCTTGTTGTTACCGCCTGAATAGGAAGTGTCAGAACATTTTCAACACTTTCGGTCCTGATATCAACGGTAGCCGACATACCCGGACGGAATGGAGAATCATTAGGTTTATCCACAGCAATTAAATCTTTATAGGAGGATGGAAGTATACGGATTTTCACATCAAAATTAGTAACCTGGTCGGCACTAACTCCAACTGTATTTGCCGAAGTACTTATTTCGGTAACTATGCCTTTAAACTTGCGGTTTTGGTAGGCGTCAACTTCCACTAAGGCAGTATCATTAAGCGTAACGCGAACAATGTCGTTTTCGTTAACACTTACTTTTACTTCCATAGTCTGAAGGTTTGCAATACGCAATATTTCGGTACCTGATCCGAATTGTGAAGCACCGGCAACGCGTTCGCCTTTTTCGAGGTTGAGTTTCGATATTGTCCCTCCTACAGGGGCATAAATAGAAGTCTTGGATAGATTTTCTTTCGATTCCTTCACACCAGCTTCGGCATTTTTAACATTAAAAGCAGCTGCCTTTATACTTTGTTCGGCTGCCTCAACCTGGGCCTGGGCCACGTCGAAATTAGCTTTTGATGTTTCATATTCGGCATCGGAAATTGCTTTCTGGTTATGCAGTTTGTCATTACGTTCGAATGAACTTTTTGCGTTGATAAATTGTGAATTTATCTGCGCAAGCTGAGCTTTCGAATTGGCCAGGTTAGCCTGCGATGTATTAAGTGCCGCAATAGTACGATCGTAATTTGATAAGTATATTTCAGGGTTTATTTTTGCTAGCAATTGACCTGATTTAACCAGATCTCCTTCTTTTATATAAAGTTCAATAATTTCTCCAGATACATCGGGAGAAAGCTTGACTTCACTTTCAGGGGCGATTTTTCCGTTAGCCGAAACCACTTCCACAATTGTGCGTTTGGTAACTTTCTCGGTTGCCACTTTTGTTTCATCGGGTTTACCGATCAGCCCCTTTTTCTTGGCAATAATACCACCGATAAGAGCAACAGCAACAAAAATAATTAGTATCCAGATAATTCTTTTCTTTGTAAACATTGTTGATATGGATTAATTTATGATTCGGTTTCTTGTTTGTCAGTATATTTAAATAATGAGCTTTTATTTCCGTTTGAGTGATAAAGGTTTACCCATGTAGAAATCAAGCACCGTACTCTTGAAAATGAATTCAAATTTGGCGTTCAGCTGGTCGGATTCCGCTTTTGCAAGGTCTTTCTTTGAGTTATTATAATCTACAGAGTTTAATGTTCCTACATTAAATTTCTGATCGGCATACCTGAAGGACTCACGTGCGGCATTAACACCAATGGTAGATGCATTATAATTATTCAGAGCAGCTTTGGCATCGGCATATGCCTGTTCAATAGTTTTACGAAGCTGAAGTTTGCTGAGTTCAAGGTTATATTGAGAATTTTCAACATTTATTTTAGCGCGGCTGATAGCCGTACGCGTTGCCCATCCGTTAAAAATAGGCACATTCAGATTGAGTGAAATAGAGCGGTTGAAATTGTCTTTTACCTGATCGGCAAAAGGTTTTGTATTATACGAGTAGTTAATTGTATCGAGTATTTTGTTGGCTCCCGAAAAACCTGTTCCCAATGAACCCTGTAATGTAAGCGTGGGCGATTGACCACCTTGTGCCATTGATAAGCCGATTTCGGAACTTTTAACTCTTGACTCGGCACTTTTGATAACAGGCTGAGTTTCCAGTGCGAAACCATAAATTTGTTCCGCAGAAGTTGCAAGGCTTGGTTGTAATGCCATTTCCAGGTCGGGTGTTTCAATTTCAAAGCCTTGGGTTGTAGGCAAATCCAGCATCTGAACCAGTGTAAGATATGCAATATCCAGGTTATTCAGGGCACTTACAACCTGTGAATTATCCAATGCACGCTGAGCTTCGAGGGTATAAAAATCACCCTGAGCCAATGATCCGGCATCAACAAGTATTTTCAACCTTTTCGACTGCAATTCAGTTGCATTAAGCTGATTTTGGGTGGTTTTAACCAATTCTTTGTAATAGAGTATCTGCAGATATCCTGTCGCTATATTAAGCGACATATCATCCATGAATTTATCCGTGTCAAAATGAGTAGCTTCCAGGTCTTTCTTGCGTTGTTTAATCTGGTTTAGCTTCTGGAGACCGCCAAAGAGTGTCACCGTTGATCCCAGATAAAAGTTATCAGTTTGCACCCTGTTGGTTGCAAATTGATTTGTATATCGGTCGACAGTCTGGCCAAAATTATATCCATGGCTGGCCCCACCGTTTACTGAAGGAAGGAGACTTAGTTTATCCTGTTGCAACAAAGCCTGCTCATTTTCAACCTGCAGAAGCTGTTGTTTTACCTGGATATTATTGGTGAGCGCGTATTCAACACATTTTTCAAGTGTCCAAACTTCCTGTGCTTTAAGAGAGGTTATTAGCACAAGGGAACAAATTATTAAAAAATATTTTCTCATGGAAAACAGCTTATAGTTCCTAATTTTAGTTAGCGTATATATTATTGAATTAATTTTACAAAGTTATTGTAACTATCATATAAACATATGACAAAACCATTTTTAATTGCATTTTTAACAATATTTTTTCTATTAAACAGCCGAAACACCATTTTTGCTCAATCCTCTTTAAAAGAAAATCGTAAAACCGTATTGTACAGCGATACTATAGAAGCAATTCACTATGGTATTCATCTAACAGATATCAATCTGACGAATAAAACAATACAAGGTTACACCGAAGTACTACTTGTTTCCAAAACCAGGAAGCTTTCAGCCATTAAACTTGAGCTTGCCAACCTGGCTGTTGATTCGGTGTTCATTAATGCTGTCAAGATTAAAGTTTTCAGTCATTCCACCAATAAACTCACAATTAAACTTAAATCGCCAATAAATACCGGCGATACTATCCTGGCTGTTATTTATTATCATGGAAAACCTTTTATAGATCCAAGCGGATGGGGCGGATTTCATTTTTCGGGAGATTACGCGCTTAATCTGGGTGTAGGTTTTGATGCCATTCCTCACAACCTGGGAAAAGCCTGGTTCCCGTGCATTGATGATTTTCACGACAGGGCTTTATATGATGTATATCTCACAGTTGCAAATGATAAAAAAGCTATAAGCGGAGGTACTTTGATTGATGTTACCAATCATGGCAACAATACCTCCACCTGGCACTGGAAAACGAAATATAGTTTACCAACTTATCTTATTTCGGCTACAACAGGTAAATACGAATTAAAAACAGATACCTATGACGGCCAGCAAGCTTCGGTTCCGATAACCTATTATTGCAAACCCGCTGATACCGCACACGTACCTGGAACATTTATCAATTTAAAAAAAATCCTCCGGGTTTTTGAAGATAATTTCGGGCCATATCCCTTTGAACGGATTGGATATACCGGCACACCCAAAGGCCTGGGTGCCATGGAACATGCTTCAAATATAAGTTATCCTTTTTATGGATGGAGCGGAAGTACTGATAACGAATGGTGGTATGCCCACGAACTTTCACATATGTGGTTTGGGGATCAAGTTACCTGCGCTTCGGCCGAAGACATGTGGCTTAACGAAGGCTGGGCCGTTTGGTGTGAATCACTGTATCGTGAAGGAATTTACGGGAAACAAGCATACAAGGACAATATGCGCTCTAAACTAAAGGATGTGCTGCAAACGACCTCAATAACAGATGGTGGTTATTTCGCTCTATATGGAATCCCTCCAACAATTACTTATGGAAGCACGGTTTATCAGAAAGGGGGACAAGTTGTTCATACTCTTCGCGGATATATCGGAGATAGCCTGTTTTTCGGGGGCATAAATGCTTACCTTCAAAAATATGCTTACAATTATGCTTCTACTTATGATCTGCGCAATTTTCTTTCATCCTATACCAAAATTGATTTGCTCCCTTTTTTCGACGCTTGGGTATTTGCGCCGGGATTCCCTCATTTCTCTGTTGATTCATCGGTTACAGTTAAATCAGGAAACGGATATGATGTTCAGGTTTTCATACGCCAGAAACTTAAAGGAGCAACTCAATATGCTAATGCAAATCACCTGGAAATAACATTTATGGATAGCTCCTGGCACAAAATTACGGATACAATTGTATTTTCGGGTGCAGGGGGAAATAAAACCTTTCATCTTCCATTTTCCCCAACTATAGTGATGGCCGATATGGATGAAAAGATTTCGGATGCTACAACCGATGAATTTAAAGTTATAAAAAGCACCGGTGAATATGATTACAAGCAAACCTTTTGCAAACTCCAGGTAGAAAAGATAGCTGATTCGGCCTTTGTCCGTATTACACATAACTGGGTAGCTCCCGACAGTATGAAGGTGCTAATACCTGGAATCCGAATTTCAGACACACGATACTGGACAGTAGAAGGGATATTTCCCACCGGATTCAAAGCAAAGGGAGAATTTATATACAAAGCATCTGAAAATCTTGACAAAACGCTACTGACTGATCCGAAAGATTCGATTTTAATGCTTTATCGGACCGGCGCAGGAAGTGCCTGGGAAAAAACACATTTTATCCGCAAGGGTTCCTTGACCGAAGGTACCATCACAGTTGATAACCTGCAGAAAGGTGAATATACTTTGGGTGTTTTGAATTCAAAATAAATGGATAAAAAATAAGATCGCAATTCAAAAACTTAATCGCATAAACAATTGTTTTGGAATATTTTATATTACTCAGAATTGTACCTCTCTAACTGCAAACAATAATGATAGAACAGTATTTTGCTGAACTCCAAACCACTTTTGAGAAGCATGCAAATCCTGCCACTGCAGCCGGGGCCAGAGCTTATATGCGTAATCTCTCAGAATACTACGGACTGACATCGCCCTTGCGTAGGAAACTGACCAAAGAATTTATAGCAAAATCCGGGTATCCGCCCTACGAACAACTGGAGGAAATGGTCCGCTTTGCATGGGAACAACCACAGAGGGAATGGCAGTATGTTGCTATGGAAATTGTGGAAAAATCCGTTAAAAAAGCAGATCAAAGCCTTCTCGATCTGGCTGAATGGATGATAACAAACAAATCGTGGTGGGATTCAGTTGATTTTATAGCTCCGAATATTGCGGGTGTTTTGTTTAAGCGTTACCCGGAAATCAAAATGCAGTATATTGAAAAGTGGATGCAATCTGAAAACCTTTGGTTGCAACGTTCTTGCCTTTTACACCAGTTGCGCGATACTAAAACTACTGACAGAGCCTTGCTTTTCAACCTTTGCGAACGCCTGTCCGATCATCCTGATTTCTTTATCCGTAAAGCCATTGGCTGGTCGCTGAGGCAATATTCAAAAGTATTTCCCGAAGCCGTTATTGATTTTGTAAACAGCCATAAGCTAAGTAACCTGAGCAGGAAAGAGGCACTAAAAGTGATCACTAGGAATGGTTAAGTTTGCTTGCCGGAAGATATAGTTAAAATGGGACAATTTGTTAAATTCCAATCTCAAATTCCAAATAGACAATACTGGTAAGTTTCTAAACAACTTTTACCTATATTTTATTCCGGGAATTTAATTCTTGGTACCTTGTTGCTTGGAATTTGGAATTTGAATATTTTAGGCTGGATTCTCGGTAACCAGTTTAAATCCAATACCATGTACGTTAATCAGTTCCACCGAAGTATCTTCTTTCAGATATTTGCGGATTTTGGCTATATAAACATCCATACTCCTGGCATTGAAATAACTATCGTTTTGCCAGATCCGATTCAGCGCAAAGCTACGGTCGACAACCTGGTTCACATGCTCACATAATATTTTAAGCAACTCTGCTTCTTTACTTGTGAGTTTCTGATCTTCACCATTCAGATGAAGGTTCTGATGGTTATAATCGAAAACGAAATTACCCAACGTAAAAGTTCCCTTATCCGTTTTACCATCAGTTACTTTAGCCGATCGTCTCAGAATGGCTTCGATACGGGCCAGAAGTTCTTCCATGCTGAATGGTTTGGTAAGATAATCGTCGCCTCCTGCCTGGAAGCCTTTCAGTTTATCATCTTCGAGCGATTTGGCAGTCAGAAACAGGATCGGGATCTGGGTATCTACTTTACGGATATCCTTAGCCAGTGTAAATCCATCCTTAATGGGCATCATTACATCCACAACACAAAAATCAAAGGATTCCTTGCTGAAAACATCGAGTGCTTCCTGTCCGTTAATACAAAGCCTGGGGGCATATCCCTTGGCTTCGAGGTAAGTGCGCAGAATAGTGCCAAGATTACGGTCGTCTTCGGCAAGCAGGATCTTTATTTTTTCGTTTTCCATATTCGGTATTATTAACGTGTTAATTACCTGTATATTATTGGATTGTGTATTTTATTCTAAGTAATTCTATTTTGATTTACCTGATCTGTTTTGTTCAGGAACAACATGCGGCAGAAACATGGTAAAGGTACTACCTTTTCCGGGTTCGCTTTCAACCGATATTGTACCGCCGTGTTTTTCAACAATAAATTTAACGTAACTGAGCCCAAGCCCGAATCCTTTTACATTATGTACATCACCGGTGGGAACACGGTATAATTTTTCAAAAATTCTTTTCAGATTAGCTTTGCTGATTCCCATGCCCTTGTCGGTAACACTGATGTAAATACCATTTTCGGCATCAGCTGTCGAAACCATGATTTGTGGTTTTCGGGGTGAATATTTATTGGCATTGTCAAGTAGGTTAAAAATGACATTCGACAAATGCACTTTATCCGCTTTAATTAACGGATGATCCGCTTTGAGTGATTGTGTAATTACTCCATCGCGTATTTCAATCTGAATGGCAATTTTATGAATGGCATCCGCAATAAGCACATGCATATCAATAGCTTCGGGCCTGAGGTGGAGGTTCCCTTTTTCAAGAATCGCTGTTTGAAGGATTTTTTCGGCCATCTCACCCAGACGGTGATTTTCGTCACCTATTATATTAATATAATCGGCATACATTTCGTTGCTCCTGGGAATATCTTTATCCGAAAGTGCCTGGCAAGCCAGCGATATGGTCGAAATCGGCGTCTTAAACTCATGGGTCATATTATTGATAAAGTCGTTCTTGAGTTCCGATAATTTTCGCTGCCTGATGATAGTGAAAACCGAATAACTGAACGCGGCAATAATAACAAGTACAAGCAACAAGGAAACCATCATCATCCCCCATAAGCTCTGCAGGTTGTATTTTGATTGCTGCGGAAAATAAAGCAGCAAAAAGTCACGGGTCGCAATGCCACTGCCTGAAAACAAAGGAAATGGAAAACCTTTGAAAAGTAATTCATCAGAATAATTCCCGGTTTTCTTTAGAACAATCTTATTGCGATCAGGACTGAAGACACCGAATTCGTAATTAATCCGGATTCCCTTGTTTGCAAATTCGGTTCTCAGCAATGTGTCGATCAAACCAACGGAAATCTTTGTTTCAATATCTTTATTCCCTTCATCACCTAAGGCCTGGTTCATCAGATAATTCAGCATAAACTGCTTACGCACGGCTGCTACTTCTGAATAGTTCTCGGTAATACTGGAAGGAAGTGTTCCCCGGACATTTTTATCCGAATTGCTAACTTGCTCCTGGCTTTTTCCGGATGGTGCCAGGATCCGGCCTTCCAGGGCAGGTTGTTTTGCCATTTCAATACCTTGTGTATCCGAATTTGAAATATTTTGTATTCCCGAAGTATTCAGTTGTATCACACTTGTATCACGCAAGAGCTCCAGTGAACTGTTGGTTGTACGTCGCGAAATTTCAATAGTTTCGAGCTTTATTAACGCAAGATTTACAGCGTCGTCGATACTGCGCCTGAAATTGGCTTCCCTGAGTTGCAATGAATTCTGGATCCAGTATACCTGTATGCCAATAAATACAGCCATTGCGACTGACATGATCACTATTAATAAAACCAGTAATTGCTTTTTCACCCGTTTGGTATATGTTTTTAAGTCTGTCCTGTCAAAGACAGATTATATTCTGAATTAACAACTACATGGGAAAAACTGTACTCCGGTCCTTCTCCATTACCCAGCCTTCTTTTGATCAGATATCAAACAGCAAACTGGTCTTATAACTCCTGCAAATTTATAGTGCCTTACCATCAGTTAAATACTTGCTTAACATTATTTAACGTTCTTTTACTTTCGTTAACATCCTATGCGGATTCATGACACTACTTTTGTATCGGTTAGTTGAGCAAAAAGTTATTTTCAATTCTCTGCTGGTTACAGAGATATTTGTTTAACGGTTTTGTTGTTTGTTTGGAAAATGCGACTCATATCATGGGTCGCATTTTTTAATTATCAATTCTGGGTTCATGTATTTTCACACACTAGTTTAAGGCTCCTTTCAAATTTCTTCAGCATTTAAATAATCCGGTTACTTAACAAATTTTAACGTTCTTTACTTTTCGTTAACAATTAAAACTTGATTCTAACCTTATCTTTGTATCGGTTAGTTGAACAAAAGTTATTATATTAAATCTCTATAGGTTATAGAGAATTTTATTAACAAGTTTTGTTGTTTGTTTGGAAAAATGCGGTTCTTATCGGGGCCGCATTTTTTATTTGGCAGTTTATAATTATTCGTTCCCCGGTAGCTATTCTTGCCACAACTTTACGATATTTTTAGTCTGCTACCGGCATTTTATCGGTAATATTTACCAGTACTAATTGGCTAATCTGTTTCTCTTCGAAATCTGTGACAATATTTGTTCACCACATCTTTTTCCCAGCGGAGTATTTAAAAAAACATTGTAACACCTTAACACATTTTAACGATCTTTTTATTTCGTTAACATTTAGCTGATGCTACTGGCAGTATTTTTGCATCGGTTAGTTAAACATAAGGTTATTCTTACAAGTCTCTGCTGGTTACAGAGATATTTTTATAACTGGTTTTGTTGTTTGTTTGGGGAAATGCGGCTCACATACTGGGCCGCATTTTTTAGTATAAAACTGTCAAATTATCAATAACGATATGGCATTCTGCAATTTTTTTAGTAATTTTATACTCTTTATCATGATTAACAGGAAAATACTCAATTTTACCAACAATGATAAACCTCCAATTTCAATATAAACATGTAACGCGTTTTCTTTCGGAAGAAGAGATTCATTTAATGCAGGACGAAGTGGATATCAGTCATAGTCTGCTGGTTGAAAAAGCAGGAAAAGGGAATCAGTTCCTGGGATGGATTGATCTTCCTGCAAAAATTGATGAAACCCTGATCAGTAGCATCGAAACTGATGCAAAAGCGTTGCGCGAAAAGATTGAAATTCTAGTTGTGATTGGAATTGGCGGATCATACCTGGGATCACGGGCCATAATCGAAGCACTTTCTTCTCCATTTTCCGCATTTGCAGGCAGTAATAAAAAGCCGGTGGTTTTATATGCGGGCAACTCTATCAGCCAGGACTATCACGCTGAATTACTACACTTGCTCGATAATAAAGAATATGCCATTATAGTTATTTCCAAATCAGGCACAACCACTGAACCGGCAATTGCTTTCAGGCTTTTAAAAAATCATATTGAAAAAAAATACGGTATAGAGGAATCTGCAAGCCGGATAATCGCCATCACTGATAGTTCAAAAGGAGCACTGAAAAGCCTTTCGGAAAAAAACGGGTATAAAACTTATGTAATTCCTGATGATATGGGAGGGCGATATTCCGTGCTAACTGCTGTCGGCTTGCTACCGGTTGCAATAGCAGGATACAATATCAGGGAGCTTATTGAAGGTGCAAATGAGATGCGGAAGGCTTGTGTTGAAACTTCTTCATTAATTGATAATCCGGCAGCCTGCTATGCTGCAATCCGTACTTCGTTGTACCGTATGGGCAGTCAGATTGAAATTCTTGTCAATTATGAACCTTCGCTGCATTATTTCATTGAATGGTGGAAACAACTATTCGGTGAAAGTGAAGGAAAGGAAAATGAAGGCTTATTCCCTGCAGGCGCAGATTTTACTAGCGACCTGCATTCGATGGGGCAGTATATTCAGGAAGGGCAACGAATGCTATTTGAAACCGTAATTCATATTCAAAAGACAAAACATTTACTCACGGTCCCTGCTGATGAGGCTGATATGGATGGCCTGAATTATTTAACCGGAAAAACACTTCACCAGGTAAACGAGATGGCTGCTCTGGGAACTACGCTGGCACATATTGACGGGGAAGTTCCCAATCTCGATATTTTACTGCCAACTATTGATGAGCGTTCACTAGGCGAATTGATCTACTTCTTCGAGTTTGCCAGTGGGCTAAGCGGTTACCTGTTGGGAATAAATCCATTTAATCAGCCCGGAGTTGAAGCGTATAAAAACAATATGTTTGCATTGCTGGGAAAACCCGGCTTTGAAAATGAAACGGAAGCAATAAGAGAACGGATTAATGAGGAATGAAATAGACATGGCGATTGGGAGAGGGGCGAGGGGCGAAGCAGAGAGAAGGGGATATCCAACCTGGTTATTTGAACCTTTGAACGGCGACGGCATTTGCACTTCGGCTTCACTCAGTGCCCTTTGAAAGCAAAGTAGTTGGACTTATTAACGCTGAATTCTTTAAAAAACGAAAGGAGATTACCATGGAAAACAGGTTATTCGATTATATGAATAAGCGTATCGGCGGCGATTTTATTCCTTCCGACTTCATAAAGGAAGCCGGGCCGGTGATAACAATTTCGCGGCAAACCGGATGCGGTGCCAGAGGAATTGCCTGGGAAATATGTGAAGAATTAAATAAACCGTCAGTTAAAACTGACAGAAATGATGACAAAAAAGAACCGTCAGTTAAAACTGACGGAAATGGAAAATGGAAATATATCAGCCGTGAAATCCTTCAGGAATCTGCCGAACAGTTAAACCTGGATCCCGAGGCATTAAAACATGTTATCGATGATAAAAACCGGGGCATGATGGATCAGATCGTAAGTGCGCTTTCAACGCATTCGCACAAGAGTGATCAGAAAATTATGAAAACGGTGCAGGATGTAATCAGGCAGTTCGCAAACAATGGGAAAGTAATTATCATAGGCAGGGGAGGAGCCAGCATTTGTCGGGATATAAAACATTCGCTTCACGTTAGGCTGGTAGCCCCCGTAGACTGGCGCATAGCAGAAATAGCGCGCCGGCTGGATTTCAGCAAAGCTTATGCCACCGAATATGTGAAAAAACGTGATGAAGAACGTGAATTGCTGATCACAAAACTTTTAGGTAAAAAACCTGATAGTTCAGCTTATGATGTTGAATTGAACCGTAGCCGTTTTACCGAAAAAGAACTTGCTGGTGCAATTATTAACCTTGCACAGATAAAAGGTCTGATAAGAACTTAATTAACTAAATAACAACTTTTGAAGCCTACCGGAAACTCTGAAAATACCATTCTTTCACTCAGCGATTTAAGTGTCTCGTTCAGCCACGAAGGAGCAGAGCATATTGCTGTAAACCATATTTCGTTCGACCTGCAACGTGGCAGCACATTAGGTATTGTTGGTGAATCAGGTTCGGGAAAATCGCTTACTTCTCTTGCCATTATGGGGCTTATCCCAAAGCCAAACGGGAAAATCAACAGCGGATCCATCCTGTTTCATACTTCCAATGGTGATAATACAGATTTACTGAACCTTCCTGAAAAGGAAATGCGGCTGTGGCGTGGTAAAAAAATTGCCATGATCTTCCAGGAACCAATGACTTCGCTTAACCCGGCTTACCGCTGCGGAAAGCAGGTAATGGAAAATATACTGGAACATGAAAAAGTTTCCCGTAAAGAGGCACGCACGCGTACCCTCGGTTTATTCAGAGAAGTTATGCTGCCTGATCCGGAACAGGCGTTTAAAGCTTATCCACACCAAATTTCGGGCGGACAAAAACAACGTGTGATGATTGCCATGGCACTGGCCTGTAATCCGGATATTCTTATTGCAGATGAACCGACTACAGCACTGGATGTTACTGTTCAGAAAACTATTCTCGAATTGTTACGCTTGTTGCAAAAGAAACACAATATCAGCCTTATATTTATCTCGCATAACCTGGATGTAATAGCCGAAATTGCAGCCAAGGTTCTGGTTATGTACAAAGGTGAGATTGTGGAAAAAGGTTCTGTTGAACAGATTTTTAATCATCCACAACATCCATATACAAAAGGATTACTGGCATGCAGACCGCCTTTGGGAAAACGCCCACAACGATTGAAAACAATTGCAGATTTTACAGAAAAATCCGAAAACACAGCCGATACATTTATCACCCAAAATGAGCGCGAGCTATTGCACAAGAAACTTTACTCAGCCGACCCGATTTTAAAAACTGAAGGAATCAATACTGTTTTCACCCTAAAAAGTAACCTTGCCGGAAAACCGGTTAGGCAACATAAAGCTGTTAACAACGTTTCATTTGAAGTTTATCCGGGCGAAACACTTGGATTAGTAGGCGAATCAGGATGTGGAAAAACAACTTTGGGCCGTACTATTTTGCGGTTAGTGGAGCCAAGTTCAGGAAACACCATTTATAAAAATGTACAGGTTAACGATCTGAAATCCGCTGATCTGCGAAATCTGCGTAAGAAGTTGCAGATTATTTTCCAGGATCCGTATTCGTCACTCAATCCGCGGATTACGATAGGCGAAGCTATTATTGAACCCATGCGGATTCATAATCTTCATGGAAATGATAATTCACGCAGAGCTAAAGTTTCCGAATTACTGCAAAAAGTAGGATTGGAAGCTTCGCATTATGGAAGATATCCTCATGAGTTTTCGGGAGGACAACGGCAAAGGATCTGTATCGCGCGAGCACTTGCAGTTGAACCGGAGTTTATCATATGTGATGAATCCGTTTCGGCTTTGGATGTTTCAGTACAAGCCCAGGTGTTGAATTTGCTGAATGATCTGAAAAAAGAATTTGGCCTCACCTACCTGTTTATAAGTCACGATCTTTCGGTAGTCCGTTATATGAGCGACCGGCTGATGGTTATGAAAAACGGCGAGATCCAGGAAATGGGTGAAGCCGATGAGGTGTATACCAATCCACAATCGGAATATACGCGCCTGCTGTTGGATGCGATTCCTAAGGGGATTGTCATGTAAAGGTGAGAAGGCGAGGAGCGAAATGGTGAGAAAAAGCAGAGTGAGAAAATGGGAAGCAGGAGTGGAGCAATAAAATTAACAATATGGTAATACGACAATAGTCATATAAAACTGTTATATTACTATACGCAAAAATTATTCCGGGCAAAACGGTCCGGGAAATGAATTAAAACGAATTAAAATGTCAAAAAAGAAACAAAATCCGCAGGCTAATGTAGCCCGCAACGAATTTACAAACAGGGTATTTAACCTGTTCTCGGAGAATTCCGAAAACTCATACAACTTCCGTCAAACTGCCTCGCAGCTTGGAATTACTGATAAACGCGAAAAGGACCAGGTCAGGTCCATCCTTGAGCAACTTTGCATACAAGGTTCTCTGGTCGAAATGAACCGGGGGAAATATAAACTTAATCCGAAGCTAAAAACTGCGATTGCAAAAGCAAATACAGTTACCGGAATCGTTGATATGAAAGCGACTGGCAAGGCCTATATTATAAGTCCTGACCTGCCTGAAGATGTATTTATCGAATCCAACAATACCAATCATGCGCTGAACGGTGATAAAGTAAAAGTTCACCTTTTCCCGAAACGCAAGGACAGAAGACCCGAAGGTGTGATTGTTGAAATAGTGGAACGTGCCAAGAAACAATTTGTCGGTATCGTTCACGTTTCAAAACGGTTCGCCTTCCTGGTGCCCGACAGTCAGCTTATAAATGTAGATATTTATATTCCGCTTACCGCGCTGAAAGGCGCAAAACACGGACAGAAAGCGGTTGCCCTTATTACCGAATGGCCCGAAAAAGCTACCAACCCGATTGGTGAAATTATTCATGTACTTGGGCAGCCTGGTGATAACAATGTGGAAATGAATGCCATACTGGCAGAATTTGATTTCCCGCTCGAATTCCCCAAAGCTGCCGAAGCAGAAGCAAAACGCATACAGAATGTAGTCTCGTCCGAAGAGTTAGCCAAACGCCGCGACTTCCGCGATATCTGGACCTGTACCATCGACCCGGTTGATGCCAAGGATTTCGACGATGCCCTTTCGCTGCAAAAGCTGCCTGACGGAAACTGGGAAGTCGGCGTTCATATTGCCGATGTTTCGCACTATGTAACTCCCGGAACTGCAATTGATACCGAAGCCTACGAACGAGGCACATCCATTTACCTTGTTGACCGAACCATCCCGATGCTTCCCGAGCAGCTTTCGAACCTGGTTTGTTCGCTCAGGCCCGATGAGGAAAAACTTTGTTTCTCAGCTGTATTTAAACTGAATGATAAAGCTGAAATTCTGAACGAATGGTTCGGCCGTACGGTTATTAAATCGAACAGGCGTTACGCTTACGAGGAAGTACAGGTAATGATTGAAGGCGCCGAAGGTGATTTTAAAAACGAATTGATGACCTTGCATAACTTATCTTCGAAATTGCGTGAAGAACGTTTCAAGAAAGGTTCCATAGCTTTTAAATCACAGGAAGTAAAATTTAAACTTGACGAAAAAGGCAAGCCGATCGGCGTGATGATTAAGGAACAAAAAGAAGCCAACTACCTGATCGAAGATTTTATGTTGCTGGCCAACCGCCGCGTTGCTGAAAAAATTGCCACAAAAAAGAATAAGGACGGCGAATCCAAAACCTTTGTTTACCGTATACACGACGAACCAAATCCTGAAAAGCTGATCCGTTTTTCTGAATTTTTGAAAAAGCTAGGTTATGGATTTCAAACCACCAGCCGTAAAAGTATCACAAGCTCTTTCAATTCTTTGTTTCAACAAATCCTTGGAAAAGGTGAGGAAAACATGATTGAAACCATTGCTATCCGTACCATGGCGAGGGCTGAGTACTCAACAGGAAACATAGGTCACTACGGGCTTTCGTTTAAATATTACACGCACTTTACTTCACCTATCCGCCGCTATCCCGACCTCATGGTTCATCGCTTACTGCAGTGGTACCTGGATGAAAAGCCTAGCGCTTCACAGGAAGAATATGCTGAAAAATGCCAGCATTCGTCGGATATGGAACGCAAAGCCATGGAAGCCGAACGTGCCAGCGTAAAATACAAACAGGCTGAATACCTGATGGATAGAATAGGGGAGGAGTTCGACGGTTTGATTTCGGGCGTAAGCAAATGGGGAATATTTGTTGAACTTACCGAAAGCAAATGCGAAGGCATGGTTTCGCTCAGGCTGATGAACGACGACTTCTATTATCTCGACGAAGAAAACTACAGGATCATCGGGCAACGCTGGGGAAAAATCTACCGCCTCGGCGATAATATCCGAATCAAGGTTAAGAAAATTGATCTGCAGAAGAAACAGATGGATTTTGATTTGGTGAGATAGTAAATTATTAACCAGTAACTACTTCATTAAGTGGGGATTTCATAAATTTTGAAATCCTCACTTAACGTTTGTAAGTCAACATTATTTTTTGCATTAAGTATAATTAAATTATATATTTGCTTCTCTTCATTTTTTGTTTCTTGCTTTTGATGGAATTACGTGTTCTGAACAAATAATAATCATTAACCACAAAACAAAACGCTTATGAAATTCTGTCCGAATTGCGGCGCAGAGCTGAAACCGGAAGCCAAATTCTGTGCAGCCTGCGGAACACCTATTGCTGTTGCACCACCTCCAGTACAAGCACCACCTCCTCCGGCACAACAAGCATCTCCTCCTCCAGTTTACCAGCAACAACAAGAGCCGGTGTATGAGCAGGCCAGGGAAGCGTCAAATGCCTTTAAAGAAGCTATTTCAGGAAACACCAACATTGTTCAGCGCGTTATCAATATTATTACCAAACCTAAGGAGGAATGGCGTGTAATAGCATCTGAACGACCAAATGCAATGAAACTTATTGGTGGCTACGCCCTTATACTTGCACTTATACCTGCTCTCTCCGCATTTATTAAATATGGTATAATTGGCTTTTCCTTCATGGGATACACATCCAGAAGTATCTCTTCAGGAATTCAGACCGGGCTAATACAATTACTTTCGGCCGTTATCGGAGTTTACCTGCTGGCATGGGTAATTGACTTGTTGGCACCCTCGTTTGAATCGGAGAAAAATTTCGGCCGTTCACTTCAGTTAGCCGTATATGCCTCAACGCCGCAATGGGTAGCCGGTATACTATTGCTTCTTTCAACTACTATGAGTATGCTGATCATGGTGATCGGGCTGTATGCCATTTATTTGCTTGCAGTTGGTATGCCCATCATGAAAAATACATCAAAAGATAAAGTAGTTGGTTATGTAGCTCTAACTATTGTGGCCATGATTGTTATAGCACTTGTAATGGCATTGATACTTGGTGCTATACTTGGACTTTTCTTTGCCGGAAGTATGAGTGGGTTTGGATTATAGCTATCTTTCGAAAAATGAATTTTGTCAGAAAAGCCTTTCTGGAAAATACCCGATCATTCTGGAAAATGCAGGATAGGTTTTTCTTATAATGTTTATTTAAAACCAATTAAACATGAAACGGGCTGTCAATTATTTGTCACACACAGGGATGATTATTTATGGCGAGTTCCATCCCAATACATCGGGACAATTAATGACCCGTAAAAAATAAATAATAACACATGAAATTTTGCCCCCAATGCGGAACAACATTCGAGTCTGATGCGCGATTTTGCCTGGAATGTGGTTTTGACAGATACTCGGTTGAACCGGGCGTAACTGAAACTACGGCTGAACCGGGCGTGAAAGTCTCCGAAACACCTCCAACACCGGTAACTCCTGTATCTCTTCCAAAATCACAAATGGAAGCCATACCACGCTGCCCGCAATGTTCTCATGAGCTGGTTATAAATGATCGTTTTTGCCAGGAGTGTGGTTTCGATACCTCGGTCAGCATGATTACTGCCACAGAAGTTTCACATTCCATTCAACAACCCCAAACGAAAGAAACGTTTCCTTCTAATCGTGATACGGAAGAACCTGTTTCGCCTCCGGTTAAGAAGCAATTCTGTCAGCAATGTGGCTCAGGTATCGACATTGGCAAACGTTTCTGCCAGGAATGCGGATTTGACACACTATCCGGACAAAAGGCAGATGCACTAAATCCGGAGCCGGTTTATCTTTCACCCGTTGTTGAAACACCGACACCGGCAAAGCCCGTTATTCTACCTATTTCGCCTGAACCTTTCCGTTCAGCGGCACCTGTATCTGCAAGTCCTTTTGGAACCCGAGAACCAGCACAACATCAAAAAGGAAAGAAAACCTGGCTCTGGATAGTACTTATTATACTCGGTGCTGGTGCACTGGGAACAGCCGGTTGGTTTGGTTATAACAAGTATTTTGCACCTACGTATGATACTAATACAGATGTTAATACAAATGTCAAGCCAATGAGCCTGATGGACCAGGAATTGGCAAAGCAAAAAGCAAAAGCACAAAACCAGGGTACACCTCAGGGTACAACCAGTCCACGTGCTGATGAATCGCAAGAAGCCCCAGAAAATGATATGATACCTCAGAATGATATAATATCTCAGGTTATTCTGGAAGTTGGCCGTAAGGAAGTGCCAAAAAACAAAAATCCGAAAAATCCTGCTAAACTTTCGATTCGAAAAGCCACCATGATCACCCGGATTACTACCGACCATTACAATGATGGTATGGGAACAGCACGCGGAGGTATAATAACCATCATGGATCATAACGGCATTAATATCGGCAGGTACAAGGCTTTAGGAAAGACAGGTAAAAATGCTACACCAAGTGCCAAATGGGTAGCCGAGCCCAATATAATGCTCGATAAAGGTACCTACTTAATTGGGGATTCTGAACCGGCCACCTGGTCAAAAACTTTTATCGGTAATAACGGATTTATTGTAGTTGAAGGGTATGAAATAGAGTAGGGATTGGGGATTGGGCTTTAGGGATTAGAGGTTATTCTCAGGCAAATTCCTGCAAGAAAATCGGGCTGGATTCCACTATTCGTCTTACAATCCAAGAATGACGTTTTACGATTAACAAATAACGATTAACCATTCTAAACACAAGAATATGGCATTTTGTAGTAACTGCGGAACCCGCATGATTGAGGGTACTGCCTTTTGTCCAGAGTGTGGGACTAAAAACGTAATTGCAGGAGCACAGCCGCAACAAGGAGCTGCTCCTGCCTTTGTTCCACCTCCACCGCCTCCGGCTCACGCGGCATATCAGCCTCAGCCACAGGCTCCACCTCCCCAACCACAAAACGCTCCCGCTCATTTTAAAGCCATTCAATTTGAAGTTGTTGAAAAGGAAACCTTGAAATTTTTAAAAGCTGAATTCGAAAACAGCGCAGTGCGCTACGAATCAGGTGGCATGTATTATATGCAAGGTAACCTGGACCTGGAAGCAAACCTTCCTTCAGCCGGTGGTTTCCTGAAATCGATGGTTACCCGCGAAAGCGTCGTAAAACCAGTAATACGTGGCAGCGGAACTGTGTGGTTCGAGCCAACATTTGGTAATTTTACTGTCATGGAACTAAAGGGCGATGAATGGATTCTTGACAAAGGTGCTTACTATGCCTCTGAAATGGGTATTGAAATAGGCTCATTTACCAATAAATCGATATCCGGACTTTTTTCAGGTGAAGGATTCTTCCAAACTAAAGTTGCCGGAACCGGAAAAGTGGTTATCTTTTCGAATGGCCCGCTCGAAACCATTGAGTTGAATAATGGAAAACTGGTTGTTGATGGTTCATTTGCCGTAGCACGCCAGTCAAGTGTTCAGCTAACTGTTTCAAAAGCAAACAAAGGAATATTTGGATCTATGATTTCGGGCGAAGGCATTGTAAGTACATTTACAGGAACAGGCAAAGTGCTGATAGCGCCGGCTGCCAATAAATACATTACTATGATAAATTATTTATCTAGTATTCATCACCGGGTAATGCAGATCAAGAATTCGTAAAACAGCATTTCCCAGTTTGTATTTTTTTCAATATTTAGTTATTGAAAACCAGGGTATTAGTTTCCAAGGAAGGTGATTTTCCACAATCCGCGAAAATCACCTTCTTTATAGCCTGTGGCTAAGTCGTTGGGATACTTTTGCCTGATGATCTCCAACGTTTTGGTATCAACTTCTTTTCCCGGGCTTCCATGACATTTGAGACACGCGGGCATCGCAATTTTTATCGGTTTATAATACACCATACGCCCGTTTTCCGAAATCACAACTGGATTCATGACGTTTGATGAAATCATTTTTGCAGAAACTTCCTTATCCGTAGCGGATGGCTTGTTAGCTGGGTTCCGGTATTTATCCGAGATTCTTTGTATCCGGCAATTATAGTCTCCGGCCAGTGAATCAGTTAGTGGCATGGCGTGCACATTACAAAACGTAACAGCATTACCTGGTCCTCCGGCCTTCATGGCTATCATCACATTTGCCAGTAATAATTTCTGAACCCTGGCAGTTATAGTATCTCCTTGTTTCAGAATATCTGCCGTGTCTGTAACTTTTCCGGTATCGGGAGCTTTCTGTTGCCTGTTATTGCAGGAGGTGAAGAACAGAATCAACAGAATTGACAGTGCAATGATAAAATTAACGTTTGCCATGATATTTCGGATTTAATTTTGAAATCACAAAGTTAACACATCTTTACGAAGCGATCCTTAAATCTACAATCAGTCTTTCTCATTCATTCTTTGAGGTAAATTGATCACTTTCCTTTTTCTTCAGGAAGTAAAAGAAGCACAGATAAAAAATTGATAGTGAAAAAAGGTTAACGACAAGCATGCTTATGAACCCGCTTCCAAAAACGAATAGAATTGAGCCTAAAAGCAAAATGATATTCGAAATTAAGGCCTTCGCCAAAGCTTTGAAACGAACAGAATCAAGATATTCCGATTCAATTTTTTCCTTCGAGAAAACAATCAGACCTAAACCGGAAGTAAGTAAAAAAAGAACCAGTTCATCGGCAAAGTTTGTACTGAATATTACAAACATTTTGGTTTCGAGAAACGAAGAAAACACAGCAAAAACAGGCATTGTGAACCTGAAATCGAACCACAGGTAAAGCACGGCAAAAATCACACCAATGAAAGCCAGTAACATACCTACAAATTTCCACGGGTAGGGCAAAAGCAGATTTTTCATTCGTTGTCACAACTTGGTTAACAAAACTTATCTGGGGCAACCTTATAATTTTTCCTTATAAAGCAGGTACCGTTTAAACAAAGCAATTTTCTTTTTCTCTTTTTGCGGCATTTCCTGAAACAGCGAATCAGCAACGGGTTTCCAGCCTATAGCCAGGGGTTTTGTTTTATCGGCCAGTTGCTTCATACTTTCAGGATTTTGCAAATGTGTGGAGTGTACCCCATTTGATTCCGAAAGATACCGGAGAACCTCTGGAGTGTCCATAATAGGGCAGGGGCGGTGTGGATTTTTTGAAAAAGGTTTCGCTTTCCGGAAATGCCTGAAAAAAGGTGAAGCCAATGCCTCGGGAAGTGATTTTTCGTTAATATTCACATCCGAATAATGAAAAAATGAACACGGCTCCAGGTCACCATTTGAGTTGATATGAGCAAACTCGTTGCCTGCAGCCACGCATCCGAAGGCCATATGGCCCATATGTGCAAAGTCAATTATCGTAAACCGGTGCTTTAGCATATAGGCTTCAATCCGTTGCTTGACCTCGGCCCTCTCTGCTGCATTCAGGCACAGGCTTACATCGGCGCCACTGCCTATTGGAATGTAATTAAACATCCAGCCAATCCAGGCTCCTTTTTCACGCATGAAATCAAGAAACTCATCACTGGATATTTCTTTCCAGTTTTTTGAATGGTAGCACACAGAAAAGCCAAACGCTATATCGCGCTTTTTAAGAATGTCCATGGTTGCCAATACCTTGTCGTACGTGCCTTTTCCACGGCGGAAATCGGTGGCATCGCGAAAACCCTCGATGCTTAAAAATGCATTCAGGTTGCCCAAAACTGCCATTTCATCAGCAAAAGCCTCGTCGATAAGTGTGCCATTTGTAAACATGTTATAAGGTAGCTTACTATGTTTACGGCATAATTTCAGTATATCGTCCTTACGCATCATTGGTTCGCCACCACTGAAAACGATACTGTTAATACCCAGTTTTCGCGCATCAGTAAGTACTTCGTCAAGCTTTTCGTACGAAAGTTCGCTTTTTTTATCGTAATCTGCTGCCCAGCAGCCGGTACAATGAAGGTTGCAGGCACTGGTAGGATCGATAAGTAAATTAAGCGGAATGGAAAAGTTATATTTCCACTGCAGCCATTTCCTTTTTATGGCATCAGAAATGCCATTGATAACAAGTAACGAAAAGAGACTGCGGGCTTCAAAAAACTTATAGCTCCGATATATATAATCTTTGTGATGCGGATATTTAGGTATTTCCCTTTTCTCACCCTGAATGGTTAAATATCTCATATACCGCCTTTTAGTTTTACTTGTGTAAATTAGTTTTCCGCGCTGTTATAAATAGGGAATGTGGCGGCGGTGCCGTCGTCGAGAGTGAATTTAACACCCACAAGTCCGAATTTGTGATTCGCTACATATGTTATTTTCGAAATGCCTCCCGATTTAAGATAACTGGGGGTTTCCTCCACCTGAATTACTTTTATCAGCATAAAACCATAAGGATAGTCGTCAAGACCGGTTTTTGCAACAACCGTTCTCACCTTGCCTGTTGATCCAATCGGGTAGGTATCGCCAACATTAGAATCGTATTTAACCCAAATACCTGCTCCCGGTCCGGTTTTTAACTCAACGCCTTCCTTAGTTACTTTAAAATCCATACCACTGGTTGTAACTTTATCTCCCACAACAGAGATACCCGGTATATTGGCAACCAGGTTTTTAAGTATATCGTTTTTAACTGTAGCGCTTCCCCTGTATGTCGATATACCGCTATTCAAAGCAATTACCGATGCCGAAAAATTACTCACACCAGCTATTTCTGCTGAACTTGATTCGGTAACAGCGTCTACTTCACCAATGGCGGACTGATCGCCGCCTAAAGTACCGGGATCATCCTTATTAAACAGATCCTCACACGACATGCACATCACAATCAAGGTTATGCCAAAAAGAGAAACTAACAGCTTTTTCATAATTTTAGGTTTTAGAGTAACTATATTACTAATCGAGTTATGGTATATACAAATATATGATGATATTGCTCAGATTCACAACATTATTTTTAATTATTCTTTTTAAAAATAAATCTGTTTTATACTACCATATCGGCTATACCTGAGAGTTAAAGTAATCAATAATTTTTTCGGCATCGTAATGTTTTCCTTTTGGCACAGGCACGCGGGCCACTTGAACATCCCTGCCATTACGTGTAGGCATCGAATAGGTGAATTCAATCATTTCCGGATTTTCTTCTATACTTAGCATAACTTTATCGAGGCTGGCTCCAAGGTTTACCCACAAATGAAACATTTTACCTACAATAACACCTTTTTCACTAATCAGTGCTTTAGGTTCAGAATTTTTAAGTTTGTTAAACCTGGCGCGAGGTGCCCAAAAAGCCGGTATGGCTACAATTGGAATAATTCCCAGAGCGATAAACAAAGCAAGTACGTCTTTAAGAGATATCATTAGTATAATGCCAACCACTACCGCAATAACCGCAACTATAAAAAAAAGCATTTTTTTACTTTTCTTTTCGTCTTCAAAATCAGCGGCAATAAATCGTATCCATTCGTCCTGCGAATAGTTCCAAACGGCAATCCGCCCTTCACCCTTAAGGATTTTACCTAATTGTTTTGCGCGCGAACGGTAAATGAAAATTACCACAAGGCTCATAATTACCATAAAACCGGAAGTAAAACTCATAGCGAAACCGCCATCAAAACCATCCAATCCTATTATGGAAGGAAGAAAAATACAAAATATAAACACTGCCAGAAGTATAAGCCATAGGTTTACGATCTGCCGCTGTGAGTTTTTCATGTTGAAATCCTGATCGGAAACTTTGAGTTTTGGTGACAGCTGGTCCGAAACAGAGCTTTGGAACATTTCAGCCGTTGTAGTTTGTTGTATTGGGTTAATGTTTTCTCCGCAACTGCCGCAAAAACTGGCTTCAGGCTTAAGTTGGTAACCACATTTGGGACAAAAGTTCATCGTAAGACAGTTTTTTGAATGATTTACTGCGTTTTATAACCACATTTTCCACAAAATTTAGCTCCAGCTTTAAAAGCTGCTCCGCACTGAGGGCAGAATTTAGGAGTTACACTATCGGATGTCGGATGTTGGATGTCCGGTACTTGAAATTCCGGCGCGTATTGTCCGGCTTGCTGTACTGGTTTGGTCAGCGGGCTGGATTCAGGTGGTGATTGAACAACAGGAATATTGGGTTGAATGAACGGTTGATCAGTTTTTGCCGTGTGTTTGCGTCTGCGACGGATAATGATCATTGTTAATACTAAAACCAAAGCAAGCAGAAGAATACCACCTCCGATTTTCATATACAACGGATTTATCCAGATTTCAATTCTGCTTTCTTCAGCTTCAAATACCGGAACAGGGATATTTTCAGGAATTTTATCCATTTCGGTCATTGCTTTATCACTGGATTCCGAAAAGGCCGCAGCACTTTTTTTAAGTATGAGAGCCGAGGCATTATAGGCTTCGCGGTTAAAAGCAGATTTGTCCTCGGCATAAACCATTGCGCTGATCAGCAAGTTTGTAAGCTGGTTTTCGTACTCGTAAGCAGACTTATACAAGGCTCCAGCCGTTGCAGGACCGAAACCGGCAAGTAAGACTTTACGCTTATCGTCAGACTGAATCCACTGATTATAAGCTACTCCGGCATCAATAGCTTTGTTGATATTGGCAACCGGAAATCCTCCATTTTGCAAAGAGAAATCCAGTCCCGAAATGCCTGCCATGCCAGGAATAGTAGTATTAGTAACCGGGCCTGCGGCATAAGCTCCACTAAACAAACTGAAATTAAATTCAGGCTCAGCCAGGGTGGTGGTAACAACCGAACCTTGCTCAATACTACGGTTAACAAAATCAAATGCCGATCGGGCATCGCACCATAGGTAGTGGTAACGGTATATTTCTAAGGCAAGATTGGTCGTAGTATAAGCTGCATCGGTAACCTTATTGATTTTCTCGAGTGCGTCAAGATGGTCTTTAATTTTATGCCAGTTCATGTTCAGCAAATCATAGCTTATTACCCCTCCCTTAATCACTGATTCCCGGAAAAAATCCCAATCGGCCTTGTAAATTTCGGTATTGAAACGTGTTTCGCCTACCGATTGATAATAAGAACGAATTTCGGTTGAACGGTCGTGCAGGGCTGGTTGCAACCTTGCATAAACTTCATGAACCTTTGCCGGCGACTGAGCCAGGAGTTTGTCGACCTCACCTCTTAATCCGGCGTAATATTTCTTCTTTAGTGCTTCAACCACAAGGTCGGGCACGGGATTCATATCCGAAAGTGCATCAGAAATTCCTTCGGTAAGCTGTTCAAAAACCACACCTGACAAAGCTTTACCGTATTCACCCATCACCCGGTAATAACCTACAGAAGCCTGTGTTTTATTAGGCGCATCGGAGCTCAGTACATTTTTCCTGATAAAATCGATAATAATGCGTTTGGTTCCGGTTTTACGGTCGGTGCCTGTAACTTTGCTCCAAATACCAAGGTCAATTTTCATCCCGATTTTCGCCAGTGAATCACTCACTTTATCCAAACCAACTTTTTTACTCAAACCTTCGGTAATTTTGAACTGTTCATTTGCCAGCTCCCAGGCCATTTTGAAAAGTTCCCAGGCATGGCCAATCAGTTCTTTTCCTGTATCACCCATAAAACGGGCATTTCCTTTGGCATTGGTCATCAGCATACCGATCAGGTGAAGCTTCTCTTCAACTCCCATGGCATCAGTAAACGCTCCCGAACAAAGCATTCGCTCCATATCGTTTATCTGGCCAAGAACTTTCTCCTTGTAGTTAAGGGAATTGACCATTTGTACAGAGAATGCGCCATCAGCCTGAGGGGAATTACCGGAGGCATCAGTCCCGGCCGAAAGCATTTCAAGCACTTCGGTGAGCGCTCCGGCTCTGCGGCCTGTGAGGTCGGCAATTTTTGCCTGTAAAGGTTCAATAGTCATTTTACGCTCATACCCGCCGGTAGCAAGCCTCATTTTCCCTTCAAAATCGCGGATAATAAGCTTGAACTGACCCTGGTTGTTAGTTTTTACCGAGTATCCGCCCTTATCATTTTCGAGCATACTCATAAACAATTTCTGATCCTTTTTAAACCAGGTATTGTAAATCTGTTGAAAATTTTCCTTGTCGAATTTGCGCGACTCAACAAAAATAATGGCATCGTTAAGTGATAACTTTTCAGATTCGGTAGTTAACACACTCTTGGGCAAATTAACATAAACACTACTTTCGAGATTGTAATATTCAAGCTGAGGAAGCAACACTTTATATGGAAAAGGCTCCATTCCCGGTTTCAGAATGTACAGGTTTTGCTCCAGGGTTTTGAAAACGGAAAGTGTACCCATGGCAGTCTCGGTTTTATTTTTTACCGAGGAATAACTTACTATCAGTTGAAAAAGATCATAGTTATCAATCACTCCGCCCATATCACCTCTTTTTTCTCCTGTTGCTTTAATTACCGGGGCTTCCAGCACTGTTTCTGCATTACCGGCAGCATCAGTAACAGTTTGCATCGAGATTACTTTAATGCTTTTTGGAATTGACCACGAAACAGCTTTTCCACCGACAGCCACTCCGTTTTCGTCCTGGTAATGAAATACGGCCTTTGTGCGGCTTTTACCATCGCCTATAATTTCATTCTGGCTCAGAATAATTCCGGATTTATCAGTTTTTATTACTTCATCCGGCTTTCCGCTTGCGGAACTTCCAAGAGAGGTGGCAGCTGGACGACCCTTGTATTCAAATAGTATGGGCGGAACATAAATAAAAACACCGTTGTTCGGCATTGGCATATAGGCTGAACCCATTCCCATCTTAACAATATCAAAGTCTTTCATGTATTGCGTTTCTTTCCAGGATGGGCCAAGGTAGGCTTTTAAAAATCCGGTCATGCCGGCAGTTTTACCCAAAACATCGTTCAATTCGGTAAAAACCTCGTTGCTGAACATGATAGTATTATAGTCGTCTTCCGATGAATTTGCCTCGCCCCAGGTTCCTAATCCGCTGCTATACATATTTAATTTCCAGTCGGACTGTCCTGTTATGTCGCGACCATAATACACACCCTGAACAATATTACCGTTGCGCCCTTCAGTGGCTTTGAGTATTTCGATTTTAGCTTTCCCTTTCACTCCATCCATTTCACAGACTATATACGCAAAATTGTCGCCGTCCTTTTTGGGGATAAGAGTGGTAGGGATAAGACCTTCCTTAAAAGATTCGATGGTAATTTCGGTAGCAAGTTTTTGATTGGCTGCCGCATCCGTTGATCCGGCAGAGCGCGCAATAAATTTCTGCATAAATTTGAACAGAAAATATACCATACGCTGCGATGCTTTTATCGGGGTTCCAAACATGGGTGAAGTATATTTAACCAAAGCAACCCCATCCTGCATGTTTACCTCTATGGCTTCGCAAAATCCGGCGCTTACCCTCACGGCTACTTTCCCGTTCATTGATGTTATTACTTCGCCTTCCGGATCACGGGCTGTGATGACAAGCGTGGTATAATCATCGCCATCGCCCGCTAATTGAAGTTTTCCTGGCTGCACATGCAACCTTATGGCCTGTTGCGAAATTCCCTGAAAAACCAGCAGGACTAAAACCAAGATGAATAGTATCTTTTTCATAACCTGCTAATTTTGATTGTAGTCGGGTATTTCGCTATATTCCTTTTCAACTGCTGATTTCTTCGGCCAGCTTTGATACACATAGTAACCAATTGTTCCTAGTATGAGCGCCAGAACTAAAACCAGAATCATGCTGCATCCAAAGCAGCATCCGCGTTTTTTCTTTTTTGTTGGGGGGAGATTGGTATCCTGAACAGGATCAGTGGATTGTTGCTGCATCATAGTGATAATTAGAAAATGCTGTATTAACAAGCGTTTCGATTAAGACAGGCTTTACATATTTCAACACTACGAATGTAAGGTATCATTTCGCAATAGCAACAGGGCCGGTAATAAAAATCTCTGCCGAAAAATACTGAGTTAAATTAGACATGCCGAAAAACTCATTGCAAGATCCGAATTGGATTTTATATACTATTCACTATCAATCCTCTCTCTAAGTCCAAGCAAATAGATTTTATGTTCAAGATTTACTTTTATTTTGTAGTATCTGTAAAAACCCATCAAATAGGTAATCATGAAGAGTATAAGTAATCCAGCATTATTCAGATCTTTATGTAAAATTTCTAATGAATTTAGCAATAAAATAATTAGGATAAATACGGATAATAATACCGACATAACTAATTGCATGGTATAATACCGAGTCACTTTTTTATGAACTTTTTTAAGTAAATCCACGTCTTCTTCCAATATTCCTTTAAACCACGGAGATCCCCAATAATTTGATAAACTTTCATTTGTTTTTGAAATCTGTTCAGTAATGTCAAGTCTGATTTCGTCTGAATTCATAGTTTTGTAAATATTTGATATAGTGAATAATAAAATTACTATTTCACCATCCTCATACAAAATAGATGTCACTCAACTCAAAAGGCATCTTATTCCTCAAATGCCGGCTTAATAACAACCCCGTCATAGCGCTTTTCAGCGTCGCCACGGTATGTTATGATAAGAAATGGTGTACCATCCTCATTAAAGGTAATCCAGTCGCCCTCGCGGCTGCCGTTCATATAATTACCCTGGTCTTTTAATTTGCCGGATGGCCAATACCAGTTTACTTTTCCATTCAGGTTATCGTCGATAAATTCTCCTTCAAACTTTGGCGTTCCATCAGCATAATACGATTTCCATTTACCGAAACGTGCGCCGCCTTTGTAATTTCCAAGTTCACGATAGTTACCAAAATCATAGACCCATTCACCTTCTTCCACGCCTTCTACAAATTGTCCTTTTACAATCAAACGACCGGTTTCATCGTGTTCTTCATACTCTCCGTCTTCCATTCCTCCAATATAAGATTGAATGCGCCTTATACTTGCATCTTCAAAATACCAGCGCCAGGTTCCATCCAATAAACCCGTTTTGGTATATTTTCCTTCCGATTCAAGTTTACCGTTTTCGTAATAATACTTCCAGTTACCGACAGGTTTTCCTTTGGTATACGCGCCAACCGAACGTAAGGTTTTATCGGCGTAATATTCGCGCCAATCGCCTTCTTTATTTCCTTCTTCATCCACAATTCCTTCACCTGTGAGCACGCCATTTGTAAAAATATAACCGGCAGTTATTTTACCGTCTTCATTGTATTCACGACGAACACCTTCGGGAACTTCGCCATTGTAACTGGCCACGGTTTTAACCTTTCCGCTAGGGTAATAATCGGTTTTAAGTTTAAGACTTGTAATTTCCTGTGCCTGAACCTGCTCAACATCATTAACAAACTTTTTAACAGTCAGGAGACTTCCGTTATCATCGTAGTCTTTAAAGTAGCCGTTCTTCTTGTCGTCTTTATAGGTTCCTTCGAGTTTTACAGTAAAATTATCGTAGAAATATTTCCAGCGACCTTGTTTCAAGCCTTTGCTATCCTTACGGTTAATACGTTCGCGGCTAACCAGGAATCCTTTTTTATATTCCATGTAAGTAATAACGTTTCCATCGGCATCGAGTTCGCGGGCTATTCCGTTTTCAAGACCATCAACAAAATTTACAATTAGACGTACTTTTCCATCAGGATAAAAATACGTGGTTGGACCTTGCTTGACATCATTCACAAAAGTCTCGGTAGTCATTTCCCCCTGGCGGTAGGTAGTTTTTAAACCATTCTTTTTATCTGTGGCATAGGTGATTGAAACCAAAAGCTTCGCTGAATCATCATAAAATTTCCAAACGCTATCAAGCAGATAATTCTTACGGTTTCCTTCTGATTTTATAACACCGTTTTCGAAATAAGTCTTCCAGTATCCGTCAGGTTTACCGTCACGCATCGTTCCTTCACTCGAAAGCTTCCCGTTAGGATAATAAAATTTTGCAATACCATCTGTAACTATATTGAATTGTTCATCCTGCGCTTGTGCTGGAATAACAAAGAATAAAGCAAAAGCAGCCAAGACCAGAGTTTTCAACAAAGTATTTTTAAAAGTGAATACAGAGTAATTTTGTAAATTATTTTTAAAGTTAATGGAAAATGGAAAATGGAAAATAGGCTTCATTTTGAATGATTTTACAATAATCTTTAAATTCTTTAAATTCAATTGTTAATGGGCTTCACTGGTTACTATTTTCCATTAACTATTTTCTATTTTCCAAACCCTACCTGTTCTTTGACAATTCGAGCATACGTAAAATCGGCTTTTTAGCTTTTTCTATCACTTCGTTGGATAAAGTAATTTCAGGTTTTTCGTTAAGCATACAAAGATATAATTTCTCCAGCGTATTCAGCTTCATATACGGACAATCGTTGCAAGCACAAGTTTCATCCGAAGGAACAACAATAAATTGCTTACCCGGCGAAAGTTTTTGCATCTGGTGAATAATACCGGTTTCGGTGGCGACAATAAACTTCTGACAGCTATCCTTTGCAGTAAAGTCAAGCATAGCAGCAGTTGAACCAACAAAATCGGCCAGAATTAAAACCGGTCTTTTACATTCAGGATGCGCAATAAGTTTTGCATCCGGATGTTCCTGTTTGAGTTTCAGAATGCTTTCGGTACGGATGGTTTCATGTACTTCGCAGGCACCATCCCAGAGCAGCATATCGCGTCCCGTTAATCCGTTTATATAAGCACCCAGGTTTTTATCCGGCGCAAAAATAAGTTTCTGATCTTTCGGAAAGGATTCAACAATTTTAACCGCATTGCTTGAAGTTACTATTACATCTGACCAGGTTTTTACAGCAGCAGTACAATTAATATATGTAATAACTTTATGATCAGGGTGTTGTTTAACAAAATCAGAAAATTCCTTTTCAGGCGCACTGGCAGCCAATGAACAACCTGCGTTAAGATCCGGCAAAAGAACTTTTTTTGAGGGCGATAATATTTTTGCCGTTTCGGCCATAAAATGAACCCCGGCAAAAACAATGATGTCGGCATCAGTTTCGGCAGCTTTTTGTGAAAGCTGTAAACTGTCGCCTATAAAGTCGGCGATATCCTGAATTTCGGCCACCTGGTAATAATGAGCAAGGATTACCGCATTCTTCTCTTTCTTTAATTTTTGAATCTCATTTATCAATTCTTCATTCTTCATTTTTCCAACCTTTCTTATTCAGTAAATAATAATAATTTCTTTTTAATTAATTAATATGTTATTAATATTAGCCTGTTCATAGTGTTAGCAGTTTTTACAAATTTTATTTTTTATTGTGGCACGCCTATGTTTATTCACAGGTTATAAACAATTGCAACAGGGGTTAAGTTCTGATATTTATCCCTTTACTGTAGTTGTTAACAATCTGTTCATTGCAGCGGAGGTTATAAAAATCACAGCTTATAAACAGGTAAAAAGTGTTCATAGTATGTTGTAAAAAGACTCACAACTAGAGCAAACTTTTTAGAGCACTCACTCGAACCCGTACCTGTGAATTAATTGTTAAGAGCAAGCAAATTCTATGCACATTTTAGTAACAAAAGTAAGCACTTATTAACAATAATTGTTTAATAAATCTATTCGCCTGATAATGAAAGGCCTTGTTTTTGGACGTACTTTTGTTTCATAGTGTAAGTGGTTAATTATGAAAGCAAACAGGCTATATTCCATTTCACATGTTAATTTACAAAAAATAACTTACTAACAATGGTTGACAAATCGAAAACTATAGCTTTAGGGTGTGATCAGGGTGGTTACGAACTTAAAGAACATATAAAGATAAAACTCGCTGAATCAGGCTATTCGGTTCGTGATTTTGGCACTTATACACCCGAAAGTGTGGACTATCCTGATGTAGCTCACCCGGTGGCTTTGGCTATTGAAAACGGTCAATATCCGGTGGCAATCCTTATTTGTGGCAGTGGAAACGGAATTTGTATGACTGCCAACAAGCATGCCGGTATACGTGCTGCGCTTTGCTGGAATACCGAAATTGCGGAACTTGCACGCCGACATAACGACGCAAATATAATCTGTCTTCCTGGAAGGTTTATTTCACAATATGAGGCACTTAGCGCAGTAATGGCTTTTTTGACTACCGATTTCGAAGGCGGAAGACACAAAACACGAATTGATAAGATACCTTTGCTGTAAAGAACAATGCAATAATCCTGTAAAAACAAGTTTTCATCACTCTGAAATTAACTCGTACCATAATTGAAACTCCATGAGCGATTCCTATACCAAGTTTGTTACTGATAGCGAAAAAACAGCATTTGATAAAGTGCACCGGGCAATACTTGCATATAATATTTCTCGCTACGATGCTGCTGTTGTAAAAGGAAAGGAACAATATAGCAATCTTGAATTAGCTAAAAATCGTGCTGCGCATATTAAAAACAAAGTAATTACGGATATGCCTAAGTACCTTGTGGATTTCGAAGCCTCTTTTCAATCGCGGGGTGGTAAGGTAATATGGGCCCAGGATGGTGCCGAGGCTGTTAGCGAAGTGCTTAAAATTGTCAAAAAACAGCAGGCTAAGCACATCGTTAAGAGCAAAACTATGGTTACCGAGGAAATTTCGTTAAACGAACATCTCGAAAAAGCCGGTATTGAATCACTTGAAACAGACCTTGGTGAATATATCGTTCAGCTTGCAGGAGAAAAACCCTACCATATTGTTACCCCGGCCATGCACAAATCGAAAGAGCAGGTGGCCCAGCTTTTCAACGAAAAATTTGGTTTGGATGCCGATAGTACACCTCAGCAAATAACAGCCTATGTCCGGAATTTGTTACGCGAGAAATTTTTTAATGCTGATATTGGAATTACGGGCGCTAATTTCCTGGTAGCTGATATCGGAGCTGTGTGTCTGACCGAAAATGAAGGCAATGCTTTGATGAGCATGTCGTTTCCCAAAGTGCATATTGTAATTGCCGGAATTGAAAAACTTATTCCAAAACTCCGTGACCTGGATCTGTTCTGGCCTTTGCTGGCAACACACGGAACCGGGCAGAATATGACCGTTTATAATTCAATTATTACAGGTCCGCGGCAGGAAGGTGAAAACGATGGTCCTGAAGAAATGTATGTAATTCTTCTTGATAATAACCGCACCGAAATACTGGCTCATAAAAACCAGCGCCGTGCTTTGGGTTGTATTCGCTGCGGTGCCTGCCTCAATGTTTGTCCTGTGTATAAAAGCATTGGTGGACACGCTTACGGAACCACTTACAGCGGACCGATAGGAGCCGTTATTACACCCTGGATGCGCGGAATGAAAGATTTTAAACATCTTAGTTTTGCCTCATCACTTTGCGGTGCCTGTACCGAAGTTTGCCCGGTGAAAATAAACCTCCACGAACTGTTGCTATACAACCGCAACGACTCGGTAAAGGAAGGCTTTGCCAGCCGTTTTGATAAAACTGTGATGTATGCGTACAAAACAGCTATGGGCAAACGCAAATACATTGATATGCTCAGCGGTAAAAACAAGAATAAAGCTCTCAAAAAGTTTTTTGCCGCAGCCTGGGGCCCACGCCGTGAACTGCCTGAAGTTGCGCCAAAAAGTTTTAAAGAGCTTTGGGATGAGCGGAGAGAAGGGAAGAAATAAGCCTTCGGATCCTAGTCAACCAGAACAGTCTTATCTTTAGGTGATTTTACCGAATATTTCAGAATCACCTGCTTTGTTTCGTTTGGTTTTAAATCAATTGTCCAAACGACTTTCCCGGTATTTTCATTCATAACGCCACCGGAAAGTTCGAGTGTTTCTACTTGTATTTCTTTATTGGACGAAACCGGAACCTGGTCAAACAGTTTTGCCTTGATTGCATAAGGCTTATTGTTACGCATGGTTAATTTCCAGGCATAGGTTGCTTTTTTGTTGGAACCTATAAATTCCGATTGCGAGAATTCCTTAATTTTCTCCCTGTTTACACTGATATTATTATCAATACCAAATGATATTTCTAAAGTATCGCTGAACTGCTGGGTATTGATCCGGGATTTGCCGACGTATGAATTTTCCAGGTAAATATTTGCTTCACCATCCATTAAATCCGCTTTATACCAATCGCTTATTTTAGCGACCAGGTATACGTTTTTGGATAATTTAGGAATGGATTGATATTCATAGGTTGCGTTTAACTGTGTTTCCCTGAACGTTATCGAATTAAGTTTGCTATCAGAGTTTACGGATTGCGGAGCATCAACAATATATTCATTTGAAGTCTCATTTTTAGCGGTTACAGTTAAAGGAACATCTGATTCATCCGATTCTTGTTTTGTAGTAATAACAATAACTCCTTTCGAACCCCTTGAACCATATAATGCTGTAGCAGAAGCACCCTTTAACACATCCATTTTTTCGATGTTGTCCGGATCCAGATAAGAGACATCCGTCTGTTCAACTCCATCAACAACATAAAGTGGCGTATCGTTACCATTAAGTGAGGCAATTCCTCTGATTTTTATTTCTGATGTGGCGCCAACTGAGCCGGCATTATTCGAAAGTTGAATACCTGCTGCTCTTCCCAATAAAGCATTATTAGAATAACCTGGATAATAAAACTGCAGGTAATTTGCATTCAGATAAGGGATTTGAGCAGAAATATTGGTTTTGGCTGTTGCAAGTTTTAGATCCACATTCTTCCAGTCCACACCCGTATTCTGGCTGATATTTGCTTTAAATGAAACAGTCAGTGGTTTGTTATTATCCACAAAACGAATGTCGTATGAAGGATACCAGCTTGCATTATCAACGAGGTAGTCCAATTTAATAGTTGAGTTTTGCGCTTTTTTTGCATCTACCATTATTGTAATAGTGCCTGATGGAAGCTCACTTTTCGAATTTAAAGTGCTGAGTTGATTTTCGAGTTTTTCGGTTTCTTTGGTGTAGTCCTTTATCAGGCGTTTTCTTTTCAGGACTTCAAGGGAGTATTTCTCAAAATTCTCACCATAAATCAGGTTTAACGATTTGAAAACCTCCGGATTAACCGCCTGGTCCTTTCCGGTAATACTTTTATTTGCTTTCAGAAATTCCAGTTTCTCGGTCAGGATTTTTATCCAGGTTTCTTCATCTTCAATTTTATCCTGGTATTGTTGAATCCCGGCATTCAGATCGTTGATTTCTTTGGTTTTTTCAAGCTGATTCAGGTAATCATTCTGTAGCTGAACATTCAAAATAGTATAATTGCCATCGCCATCTACCCGTATGCTCTCTTTGTTTATATAGGGAGAAAGGTTTTTAAACGCCAGCAGGGATTTGCCCTGCTGTATATCGAAAGTCGCGGTTCTTTCAACCTGTGCTCCTGAGGAATAAACAGTTACATTCGAAATTTTTGACTTAATTTCTTTTTCTGTCTGAGCAATTGAAAATGATTGAAATGCAATCATACTGATCACAAGTGCAGTTGTGGCCTTTTTCATACTTCTAATATTTAAATGAATTTAAGATTGAAACCTAAGTACAATATTAAATCAAAATACATGCCAGAAATAATTCAAAATGATAAGCTTAAGCCTAACTTTTCCGCCTTCCCGGATTACCCGGATTACCCGGTTTTCCTCCGCCTTTTCGTTTTCCTCCAAATTTCCGCCCTTCATCTTTCCGCCTGATTTTGGGATTGTAAACCGGCGTTTCGCCATACTCTTCAGCGACAGGAGATTTTTCAACTTCGCGTTCGAGTAAGGTTTCGATGGCGCCAAACCGCTGCTGATCGCGTTCGTTAATAAAAGTCACAGCAGTTCCTTCAGCGGAAGCACGTGCTGTACGGCCGATACGGTGAATATAATCTTCGGCATCGTGAGGAACGTCGTAGTTAATAACCATATCAATATCCTCAATATCAATACCGCGGGAAACAATATCTGTTGCAACAAGCACAGGAATATCGCCGCTTTTAAAACGGATAATTACATTTTCGCGTGCTGACTGTTCGAGGGTGGAGTGTATTTCCTCGGCTTTTATACCGGTTTTCTTGAGTTCATGGTATAGCTGACGGGTTTTTTCCTTGGTGGAACAGAAAATCAAAACCCGCTTCATTACTGTTTCTTTCAGCAGCATTTTAATAAGCGGAATTTTCTGAGTATCGTAAACTACATAGGCTTTTTGAACGATTTTTTCGGCTGGTTTCGACATGGCAATATTGATCTCGAACGGATCGTGCAGTATCTGTTTTGCCAGGTGACGTATTTTAGACGGCATGGTAGCCGAAAACATCAGGTTTTGGCGTTTCTTGGGCAGGTAAGATAGGATTTTCAGAATATCCTCGTGAAATCCCATATCCAGCATACGGTCGGCTTCGTCGAGGATCAGGAATTTTAGTTCAGGGAATTTGATATAGCCCATATTGAGATGAGCCATCAGGCGGCCCGGCGTACAAACGATCAGGTCAGCACCTTCGGTCAGAGCCTGTTTTTCACGTGAAAATACGGTTCCGTCGGTTCCTCCGTAAATGGCGATTGAGCTGACTTTTGTGTAATATGAGAATCCCTCCATCTGCTGATCAATCTGCAGGGCAAGTTCGCGGGTCGGTACAATTACCATGGCTTTCACCTGGTTATCGTGTGGCATAGCCGAAAGTTTTTCGATTACCGGAAGTAAAAAAGCGGCGGTTTTGCCAGTTCCGGTTTGTGCCGAAGCGATTAAATCGCGTCCTGCAAGTATAACCGGTATTGCTGATTCCTGTACAGGAGTTGCTTCCTGGTAGCCTATTGCTTCAATGCCTTCCATTAGGGTGGGGCTGAAGCCGAATGTTGAAAAGTTCAATGTATTTAAGTTAAATTGTTGTTTTTAATGAATAGAGGGGCGAGGGGAGACAAGGCGAGTGGGAGAGTGGGAGAAAGGTGCGAAACAGAGAAAGGGCAAGTTTCCGATTAATCACTCAATTCCTTATTTTTAGCTTCCTGAAGTGATTTTGCATTTTGGGTTGTTACCACCTTTTTTCCCGTAGTTTTTTCCAATTGAAGGCGGGCGGCTTTTGCTACTTCACCTCCTTTTCGGGCAATGGTTTTATTTTCGTTGAAAGTCTCTGGCTTTTTATCCTTTGAAATCTCGGTAGTTGATGCTTCCGCGAGCATATTCAATACCAATTCAAGGTTTGTCATATTGTCGCGGAGGTTTCCCTTTTTAAGGTCTTTGTGATTTTTATATTGTTTTACGCTTAATCCGCTCCAGGCTTTCGTAATTTCATCGGTTAGGATTGCATATTCCTGGCCTTTTTTAACACCACGCTCATCCCATTCGTCAGTGAGTTCTTTTCGGATTTCAATGCTTTTTAAACGTTGGTTAACCCATTCCTTGCTGTATCCTTTTTTAAGATAAGTTACCATTAATCGGTCAAAGCCAATTTCAGGATCTTCAATTTCGTCGATTCGTTCGCGGCCGGCTTTTGCGAGCCAGAGTTTAAACGGTTCGGCTTTAGGAGAAGGAATGGATTGAACAAGACGAAAAAGTTGTTCGGTATCTGCAACATCAGTTTCTCTTTGCTTTCCATCTTCAGCTTCCAATTTCAACCGGTTACAATTTGTAACCGTTTCATTTCCCTCTTTTAAAAGACGGCTTTTTAATACTTTCCAGTAATTTCTTGCTCCTTGATGATGGGGTTGGTTAGTAAGAATTGATACTACATCAACAATAGAAAAATACCATTTTTCTTCATCGTCATCCCAAACGGACCGGATTTTTTTTGATTCGAAAAGCTTTATGGCTGTGTCCTTATTCATGATTTCAAAATGATTTTAAATGCTTAAATATAAGCTTTTAAAACGTGATTTACGATAAAAATCCAGATGAAAATGCACCTGAAATGAAAGAGAATAAACTGTCCGTTTTTTACGGACAGTTCACATTTCCATATTTACCGCCCCCGAAATTACTCAAAATTGCCGGATAATCTGCAATACTTGTCGCGCATAGCTGCCACCGAACAGGTTAACATGTACCAGCAACGGATAAAGGTTAAAAATATCCATTCGTTTTTGCCAGTCCTTTTCCATGGGCCAGGCATGGTTATACGCATGATAAAATTCCGGCTGAAATCCTCCAAAAAGCTGTGTCATGGCGATATCCGCTTCGCGATGTCCGTAATAAACAGCAGGATCAACCAGGCAAGGTGAACCACTGGCGGTAATCATATAATTCCCGCTCCAGAGATCTCCATGAATCAGTGCGGGTTGGTCGACAGGAATAATATCAGGCAATGTGTTGAAAAGTGAATCAAAATAGCGTGTTTCACTTTGGCTGAAAGCGCCTTTGTTGCGTGCTTCTTTCAGCTGCGGTTCGATGCGCTCAGAGATAAAAAAACCGAAAAAATCGGGATGAGGAGTATTTTTCTGAACCAGTGACCCGATATAATTATCATGATCAAGACCGAAATACTCATTTGTATTGCGATGTAAATCAGCCAGTTTCGTTCCGAAATCATCCCAGAAATTACGAGAGCTTACACCTGTTTCAATGTATCGAAGCAAGATATAAGCATATTCTCCGGTTTCGGCTGAACTTATCACTTCGGGAATTTCAATAGTTTTTGTATCAGCCAGAATTTTTAGCCCGGCAGCTTCTTTTTCGAACATTCCGGGATAAGTGGATGCTGAATTATATTTAATAAAAAACTTACTAATATTGGTTTTTAACGAACAGGCTTCATTTATACAACCTCCGCCAATGGAACGGATTTCGGAAATTTCGATCTGTTTTTTGAACTGAGCGCTCAGGGTTGATTCGACAGCTTTTTTCAGTTCATCCGGAAGCATTTGAATAGGATTCTAAATTCATACGGGATATTCAATTTTTTAAAAACTTGCTTTAATTGTGGAGCTGATCCATATTTTACAGAGCAGAAAGTAGAAGAAAGCATCGGGGCGAATATAAAATAAAACACTCTCGTATGGAATCTTATGGGAGCACAACTCCAACCAATGACTCTAACCTTGCCTTTTAACCATCAGCAAACTTGTTGGTTCCAATTTGTAATTGGTTCAATCCAGGGATTTCAAAATACTCTGAGCCCATAAATTGATGTCATCGTACGCTTTTTCCAGAATTCCATTTGTAGCTCTGAATAATAGTTTGGGTTCGGCATATTCCACCGAATTGTCATATACATAGAGCCTATCCAAAGCAGGTGCAATTGCGCTGCAATTAGCAATAGATTTATTAAAACGGCTTATAATTTTTGTTATGGGAACATCGTGTCCCCCTTCCATAACGCGGTGTGCAATACGCGATGCATTTATTGCCGGGCTGTCAGTTCCAACAAAAAAGAGACGAATAAAATATCCGGCATCTTTTGCTCTTCTAATAAAATCAAGTTTATCCGGTGCTGATAATACGGTTTCAAACAACAATCCTTCTTTTTTAAGCAGGCATGCTTCTCTCAATTCCGCTGCCCGGTTCGCAGCTTTAAGTACATCCTCCGCTGAATTCCAATCGCCAAAATCATCCCGTGCAATATTGTCAGGATTAATATACGCACAGTTTTCAATCCATTGATGTTCTAGAATTTTACCGGTGACCGATGTTTTGCCTGAACCATTTGGACCGGCAATAATTATCAGTTTTGGCTTTTCGTTGTTCATTTAGGATCAGTATTATAAATGGACCGAAGTTTTTTAGCCTGAAGTAACAATTGTTCAAGTTGGAGAAAAAATTGTTTATTGGCTTTTTCGGCTTTCAGCTTAGCTTCAATTGCAACTTCCCTCATCAACAATTGCAATTGCTTATCAGAAGGTTCCTTATCGGATATAAATTTATAATTGATTTTCATTGTAAACTACTTTATTACAAAAGTAAGCTTTTCCTGTTTTCGGGTACCAGATTTCTTGAAATATGCTACTTTCCGGTAGTACTTGTCTCTTTAAATGGAAGTGTCTAAATAGCTGTTATTCAGCGGCAAACTTACTTGTTGTGCTTAAATTATTAACTCTTTGGCAGTCAGTGGATGATACGTGCTTAGATGTGAACGAAGGTTTTTATGCCTGAAAGAATTACAACTCCGCATTAACTGGGCATTTTAGCGGAATTAATTAGGAATTTGAAGATAAAAAAAATCATTTTGCAGGTGTCAGCAAAATGATTTAATTCTTTTAAGGAAAATTAGAATTAGCTCTTTGCACGATCAGTCTGAGGCTTATGGCTTATAACCTGGTCGAAAACAGAAACCAGCAGAATAGCAACAGAAACCGGGATAAAGTAAGCATATTTGCCAAGCGCGCCTATTTTGCCGAACATTTGTCCAACCCATACGGCACCTTCAGTAACCAGGTTGCCTGCCATTTGTGCGGCGGAGGTTCCAACCATTTTAACATCAAAATCAAATACGGTCCATGCGGGGAAGATCAGCATCATTATAGCAACGCCTGCTGCAATAGCAAGAATTCCATACTGGTATGTGATCATCCATTTTTTAACAGGCTCAGGTTGTGCGGCGAGCAGGCGATCCATGATACGCGCACTGAATCCTTCCGAAGGCTTGTCGAGCCTTGTGCGGCTGACAATGCGACGGATCGCTTCATCGTGGTTGTTTTTATCTTTTGTCATGGTTCAAAGTTCAAAGGCTCAAGGGTTCAAAAGTTCAAGGGTTCAAAGGTTTAAAAGTTCAAGGGTTGAAAGGAACAGGAAGAAGTGCAAAGTTACATAATTTTTAAAACACTGTTTCCATTTTCATCTTCGATTGCAGTTCGTCATAAAGCTTCTTTCGGATCCGGAACAGTTTTACTTTTACGTTCGACACGCTCAGCCCGGTGATCTGGCTGATATCGTCGATTGTATTTTCTTTCAGATAAAAGAGCGTAACAATTGCACCTTCATCGGCAGGCAGGTTATTGATGGCTTCATTTACCAGTTTACTCTGGAGTTCGGCATCAAGTGTATCAAGGTTTTCAAAAATTTCGTCTTCGGTTGTATCACTTACCACACGTTCGTCGAGCTGTGTAAAATCCTGTTTTTTCCGGCGGGTGTGCGAAATGGCTGCATTATAAACTATGCGGTACAGCCAGGTACTGAATTTTGAATCCCCTTTAAAAGAACGTAATGATTGAAAAGCTTTCACAAAAGAATCCTGGGCAATCTCCTCGGCATCTTCACGGCTCCGAACAATTTTATTGGCAATGGTGAAAGCCATATCACTGTGTTTTTCAACCAGAACGGCGAATGCCGCAGTATTTCCTGCAAGCACTCTCTGCACGTGAAAAATATCGTCCTGTTCTTTCATGTGGTAGTATGACGCAGCTTGTTGAAAAAGGTTACATCCAATATATACAAGAAGTGTGGTGTTAACGAGGTTAAAAAAGGAAAAATTTAATGCTATAATAAAAAAGGAAAAAGCAGTAAAAATAACAGATGTGTTAAGCGTTTGTTTTGCTGGTTAAAGGTATTCTTGTCAATAAAAGATTATTTCAAAAGTAAAATTACAACAAATTTCACTTTTTTGTAACCTATGGTAAAAAGTTACGTCATATTGAGCAGAGAACAGAATTAAGAACTTTTTAATACAATTATTATGCAAAACGAAGGATTGTGGATTCCGATAGCATTTTTTGCAATGATACTAGGCATTGTATATATGTCGTACCGCAAAAAAGAACGTATGGCGCTGATTCAAAGTGGCCGCGATGCATCCATACTTAAAGAAGATGGCCGCTGCTATTCTTCACTCAAATGGGGGCTTTTGCTTTTTGGTGTAGGACTTGGACTGCTTATTGCCGAATTCATGGCTAAGTACGAAGTAATGTCGGACGAGGCAGCTTATTTCTCGATGGCTTCCATATTTGGTGGTATGGCGCTGATCATCGATTTTTTTATTGAGAAACACCGTAAAGAAGGCGAATCCGAGCCTACAAAGACTGAATAAGATAAAAAATCTGGTTAGTTTTTTATACCCTGCGGGATTTGTTTTCCGGAGGGTTTTTTATTTGTATGTGTTAACCATGGAGGTACGGAGCCCAGAGAGGAACACGGAGAATATAAAATCTGTTTTTATCCGTCTTTTCTGAGTTATCCGCGTTCCAATCCGGGTTCAATTGGCATTCAGGAAACAACAGGTACTGTTTCTTAGGAGGATTGATATTAAATTCGTACGAATAGGGCCTGATTTATTTTAATTGCTTTACAACCTCTGCTTTTTCAATAAATCCGGTATTTGCCCAGATAAGTGTTTTATTCTTGTATATCTGTAAAACAGGTATGGCCTCAATTTTCAATTCTTTACAGAGTTGGCGGCTTTCGTCAGCATTAATACGAACTACTACCACTTTATCTGCCATGTCTCTTGATATTTCGTCCAGGTATGGTTTCATTTTTTTGCAGGGAGCGCACCAGTCGGCATAATAATCTATCAACACCAATTTATCGGTAATGAGCAGTTTTTCAAATTGTTGCTTGCTCATTCCTGTTGAAGCAACAGTTCTATCGGTAGTTTCAGGAAGGCTGGAAGCTCTCCATTTCATCATGCCTCCGTTTAGCTCATACACTTCTTTAAACCCTATGGATTGCATATATCTTACCGCATAGGTACTTCTGCTGCCGGTTAGGCAATAAACCAAAACCGGTTTTAATTTGTCGAGCGAAGCAATTTGATTTTCAAATCCGCTTTTACTTATATCATAGTTTATAGCGTTTTTTAAATGGCCTTGCGAAAATTCTCCGGGAGTTCTCACATCAACAAGCGGTGCACCCGGGAGTTCTGAAATCTTTTTCGAAAACTCTGCCGCAGAAACAGAAGGATTGGACGGCGTTGATTGCCCGTTGGTGCAACTGTTGAGCAGTAATACGACTGTTGTAAAAATGATAGATATATACTTTGTCATTTGATTATTTTGTTTTTACATCTTCAAAACTAACATTCTCTTTGGCGTTTTGTTTGGGCTCTGCCGAACAATTTCCGCCCATACAATTTCCCGAGGCACAGCCAAAAGCGAACAAACCCATTGCGGCAAAATATCCGCCAAAGGCAATACCAAATAATTGCTGGCTCATGATTGACTGGATGATAACAAAAATCCCAACGATGAGATAGAATGCCCGTGTAAATGTCCAGTTTGTTAAAATTCTTTCTTTCATGATACGTTGTGGTTCTGTTGTTAATTTACTGTGAATATTTATTTGGTCGGAAGTTCTCCTGAAAACTTTATTTATCTATAAAAGCAAGGCATGTTTGGCCGGTTTCCTTTAATCAGATATGACTTTGATTGAACCAAGCCTCCAAAAACTTTTTTCTTTTTTCTTCGGTCTTCCGACTCCTTTCTTCGGTCTTCGGTCTTCCGACTTCGGTCTTCCAGCCTTTTATAAACAATTTACATTCAATTCGAGGTTGATCACAATTTGTTTTGCAAACGATTTATTCCGCCTCCGTTATAAACTTCTGTATAACCGTTCGATTTTAAAATATTTTTAGCAGCCGCACTTCTCATCCCTGACTCGCAGCAGGTAATAATAGGTTTTGATTTGTTTTTTAACTTGTGAAGACTATTGCCAAGTTGCTCAACGGCTATATTTAGCGAGCCTCTTATGTGTCCGCTTGCATATTCTCCTTTAGTGCGTACATCTAAAATTATAGCACCATCTTTAACAAGTTGTGCATAATCGGTTTTTTCTTTAGTGAATAATCGTATAATCGATTCAAACATTTTCTTTCTGAATTTTGGTTTTAGATTAGTTTCTTTCTTTAGGGTTGAGATTGTGAAGGGCAAAAGCGCTTTTGACTTGTCAGGATAAAAACACCTTCAAGAATTAAAAGTTCAGTTCCAACAGTTTGAAATCTGATTTGTGAACTACAAACCTGTAAGAGCCATGAGAAAATGAATTCTTACCACTTTATCGATGGTTCCCATATTTTATTTCACTTTGATAGGATCAGGGTGAGCAAAATAATTTTTACAAAAGTCATACCTTGAAATTTGCTGTGCAGTAACATTTGTTACACAAGGGAAATTTTATTTCTGCCCAGTTTTACCAGGCCCTCGTCCTCCATTTGTTTAAGTAGTCTCGAAACCACTACACGGGCTGTTCCCAACTCATTAGCCAGTTGTTCATGGGTTACATTCAGGGTGTTGTTGTTCATTAATTCGCATTTCTTCTTTATAAAAATAAATAGTCGTTCATCTAATTTTTTGAACGCGATTGCATTAACTGTATCTAATAATTCTTCGAAGCGCTCGTGATACAAGCGAAAAATATAATCTAACCATTCGGGAAATTCTTTAATGAGCAGTCCAACCTTGTCTATAGGGATAAACAGTATTTGTGTTTCTTCCTCAGCAAGGACTTTTACTTTGCTTGTATTGTGGTGCATTCCATCTAAAAACGACATAATACAACTTTCGCCGGAAGTGATATAAAAAAGCAGGATTTCTCTTCCTTCATCATCCATGCGCATTACCCTGACACTTCCGTTTGTTACTATTGGTATGGCTTTTATATATACATTTTCATTAAATATTACAGCCCCTTCCGCGAATATTTTGGTAAATCCGAATTCGTTCAGCCGTTCGATTATCAACGGTGAGGATTTAAATTCAGTGATTTCATTTAATTTCATAATACAAAGATAGATTATATTGCATGATGGTCAGGCTTATGTGGTCATTGGCAAAAAGACATTTCGGAGTGTAAGCCGGGTAAAATTCAGATAAAAACTATTGCAATCAGCACAAATTTCACAATAGGAGACAACGTCGAACTATCTGCTATAGTTGGGTTAACGCCAATCTGTCAATATTTGTTGATCAGAGTTTTATACTTGGAAAACATTATATTTGGTTTATTTGAAACGCTTAAGAATAATTTGGAATTAAAGTACAACTGAAAATACATTTGCATACAAAGGTCCTTCGCGCCTTAGAATACTTTCGTAAAGGATAATTTCAGTAACTTTTTCTTCCTGAATTGCAATAGTATTGTATTTGCCTATTATCTTTTGAAAAAGTGGTTTATCCTTTAGTTCCTTAATACGGCCAATGGTAAGATGGGGAATAAAATTCTGGCGATCCTGTTCCCAGCCGTATTTTGAAAGTTCGGTAAAGATATTTTGAGCCAGGTCTTCAAGTATGCTATTCTTCTCTATTCCAAACCAAATAACTTTCGGATCATAATGGCTGCCAAAGATACCTGTATTTGCTATTTTAAGGCTAAACGGTTTTGATTGAGCTACCACCGTTTCAATTGACTGCCTGATTACCGGAATTTTAGTTTCATCTGTTTCGCCAAAGAATTTCAGTGTAAGGTGCGTGTTTTCGGGTTCTATCCATTTAATTCGTTCATGCCCGAGAGATGAAGAGATTTCATTAAACAGGCTGATATAGCGGGGCGAAGGATGTATTTTAATGGCTGCAAACAGGCGCTTCATAAATAATAATCTTATTTTGTGTAAAATTAGGAAAGTTTCTTAATTTTGCCTCTCTGTTTCGGGGTGTTAGCTCAGTTGGCTAGAGCGCTTGCCTGGCAGGCAAGAGGTCAGGGGTTCGACTCCCCTACACTCCACTTTTTAACCGGAATAGAAATTAAAAAGCGCTGTATATTGTTAATATACAGCGCTTTGTTTTTTATCTACTCCTAGTTTTTACATATTATTACTGGATATTCTCTTAGTACATGACAATTTTTGAAAATAGATTTAACAAACTGATGATCAATATAATATGTTATTTAAAAAGGATATTCAGTATCATTGTTAAAAAATGCTATTGGATTTGTCCCTGCCAGAACACCATATTCAGTTATTACATTTTTATAGAGAACATCTAGCCTTTCGCTAATATGATTGGATACAATCGCTGAGAATCCAATACTTGATTCATCAATACAGTCCGACTCAACATCCCAAAAATCATAATACCAAGTCTCCCCGGCCTCGCTGATAACATCCCTGAAAAGAATCCCTGAAGTGAATGTACGAACTGGTCAGCGTGACACCAAATAAATATATTATTGGACTTTTTTCTTAGTGATTCAACCATAGAACCATCAATAACATAAGAACCACAATCCGGAAATTGGTTCACCGAAAGTAATTCTATTGGTGAACCGTGACCTAGCATTATGACCTGGTCGTGGCTGTCAATGTGTTTCTGCAACTCTGCTTTTGTTATTCCACCGGTAATGACAGTTTTGCTTGTCAGGGTTGCATAAATTCCAGTCAGGAATTTGGTGGTTTCGTCTTTAGGGTGAACAATAAGTGGCTTCATACAGGCTAATAGAGCCAGCTTAACGAAAACGCGCTATAGGTGCGGAAAAAGAAAGTAAATGTTATAAAAGTGATCCGTATTTTCCAATGGGACTGACATAAAAACAGCGAATGGAGTAGTTTAGAGTGTTTAATATACCCTAAAATTGTCGCTTTCCGTCAAATGGAGTGAGTGATAAACCACGAATGTAAAATTAAGATTCTGGCGTGAATCTCGCATAAACGAAAAAACCACCTACAAAAGACTTGTAAGTGGTTGATTTTGAGGCTCCCCCTTCAGGACTTGAACCTGAGACCCTCTGATTAACAGTCAGTTAAGCCATTACATTTGAACATGTATGATCATGTATGATTTGACACTATATTTCCTGATAATAAAAGACTTACACATACTATTTTAACTGATTTAAAAAATTAGATGTACTAAAATAATCGAAGATAAACTATATTTGTGTTTCCAATCGTGTGTCCAATTTTTATCCTCTCTATTTATGGAAAATACCATTTATTGCACCCTCTTGAAAAAATACAAAAACAAGGTAGGTAAATATAATGTAAAACTTTGTGTTTATTTAAATCGAGAACGTCATTATATTCAAACTAAGATTGATCTAACAAAGGAAGAGTGGGCTAAATTAGATAATAAACAGCTAAAAGATAAAACTTTAATCGAAGCTAGGAATGCAATAAAAGAAATCGAATCTACTGGACGAAAGGTATTAAAGAAAAACGAAAACCTGTCATTCGAACAATTTGAAAAAGCCTATTACAATGAAATTAATAAGATAAAAAAAGACAATGACATTTTCCGATGGTTCGATGAGTATCAACAATATCTTATTGATAAAAACCGACCCACATCTTATTGCGATCATATTATAACCTCGAAAAATTCATTTAAGGAATTTAAAACTAAAATATATTTTTCTCAATTGACAGTGGATTTTCTTGAACGATATAGGGATTCTATGAAATCCAAGGTTGAAGATCCAAGCGTAGAATCATATTTGAGAGATCTTCGGACAGTATATAACTATGCAATTAAAAAGAATGCAGTTAGTAATGACAGATACCCATTTGGCAAAGGTGGTTTTACTATTGGATCCACTGTTTCCAGAAAGAAAACTCTTTCAAAATCACAGATTATTTCGCTGAGAGAATTAAAACTCCCAAAAGATTCACGGATTGAATGGGGTAGAGATATTTTTGTGTTCCAGTACTTCAGTAATGGCCTTAACATGATTGATCTATGTAAATTGAAAGAAAAAGATATTGATAAGACCGATGAAGGGGTTTTCATGGATTTTATCCGGACAAAAACACAAGGCACCAAAGTTCACAGTATAAAAATTCGTGTTGAATTAACTCCAGAAGCTCTTGATGTCATTAACAAATGGGGAAATAATGATAGAAAGGAAGATGACTTCATATTCCCATATTTCAATTCTCTTAAATCGTTAAATGGAAAAGAGCGGAATGAAGAGGAAAGAAAAATAGTTGGTTATGTAACTCGAAATCTAAATAGACAATTGAAACACATTAGTAAGGAATTAGAACTTACATTCGAACTTACTTCAGGTATTGCTCGTCATACATACGCCACAGTTCTGAAAAATGAAGGTCTATCTCCTTCAATAATTGGCCCCACTATGGGTCACACAAATGCTAAAACAACTGAAATGTATCTTGATTCAATTGGAGATGATCTAATCAGAGAAATTTCAAAAAAGCTATATTAATTACTTCCTTTTAATAGTTGACCTTGAACTTTTCCCAATCTGTACCATTGCCAGTTTAGATTCACTACCATGCTGTTTTTTCCACTCTTCTATCTTAAACCTGTTAAACATATATTTCCCCTTTGGTTTCTCATAAGGGAGATCTCCATTTCTACACAATTCACGAATGTAGTTTTTACTGTATGGTAAAATTGAACATAGAAAATCGATATCTCCTGCATCCATACTTTTATACTTATCAATAGCTTGTATATTATTTAAATGATCGTTGTTCCCCATAGAATCTGACATTGCAGCAACTATTGCTTTCTCAGGGGTTATAATTTTAGGGTTAAGAGATGCGTGTTTCTCCTCAATGCCAGTTATACCTTTTTCGAGATGGTAGTCAATCAATTTATATAGATTCTTAATTTGGTTTCTATAGTTCAAGATTCTTAAACCAGATTCATCCCCAAATTGATCATTTATACTATCAATAAGTTCTGTTAGCCGCACCAATAGTGTTTCTGTGTCAGACTTGTCAAGAAATTCATAAAGTTCAATCAAATTTTTCATAATATTATTCAGCGTTCTTTCTGAATTATATCCTTTGAAAAACATGAAGTTTATTTTTATTTAAGCCAATTTATATTTTTATATATCATTGATATTCAATGCATAAAAATACTTCCATTGTCAAATCAGCAAATAATATATTGGCTATTTTAACTATTTCTTTATATACTAATCATTTTTCAAAATAAATGTTGTTGGTTTAATTACCATTTTAATCATTTAGTATTGGACTAATCACAATTAATTATCTGATTTTGAATCCGTAATAGGAAAGCAGTATATTTGATGTGTAGAAATACATTGCAAAATCAGAAGTAACTATTGAGAGATGAAACATCGATCAAAAAAAAGTTCTATTCGAAAGATAAATGAAGTCTCTAAGGCTACAAACCTTGAGTTTACCGAAAAAACTCTTCCTGTTACTTCCTCTGTAATAGTCATAGTTGGCGGAATACTTGGGATTTTGTCTGTTCTTTATGTTCTTTATTCAGATATTAGTATAGTTGGTAAATTATCCGGAATTTTTTTCTTCTATGGTTTGGTTTTCTTTATTTGGAAAAAAGTAAAAGATATCTCTGCAAGAAAATTATTAAAACTGGCAATTTATGCTTTCTCAGCATTCATTTTAGCCTGGGTTTTGTATTCAATATATGAATATAATAATGAACAGAAGAAAAAAGAAAGATTGAAATTAGAGGATCAGAGAAAAGCTCCCATCTTTAGTTTATTAGATAAAAAGTATAAAATTTTAATATTACCATTTCAAGCAGATCCAAATCAAAAAATAGAGATTGCGGGATCAGCGATTTATAGGCACTTGAAAGAAATTAATCAAAAGGAAAGATTAAATGATAGTATAGTGTATGCAAATCAACTTATTGGAATTGACATTCAGGATAGTGCTGCCTACTTTAAAAAATTCCATCATGCTGATTTAATCATTTATGGTCAATATTTCCCCGCTGAAGGTCAAGTTTCGCCACAAGTTCGAATTAACTATATTGCAAACGACAATTGGTTTTTAAGAGGCTTGAATAAACGAATAGATGAGGAACCAATGATTACTTCAATAGCTGGATTAAGTTCGGGTGAACTTCAAGGTGATATTGAATTTATAATTCAGGTCATTGTTGCTTACAATGAAATGGGGAATGAGAATTTCAATGCAGCTATAAATAGATTGATGAAAATTAAAAACAGCTATAATGTTGATATCGTAGATTTTCTTCTTGGGACATCCTTTTTGAACGTTGAAAACCATTTTGAATCAATCTTATTTCTTAAAAAAAGTATCTCAAAGAATCCGAATTTTATTGGAGCCCATTTAAATCTTTGTTATGCTTATTTATTGGCTAACGACTTAAATAGTGCATCACACGAATCAAATTATATTATTCTGAACTACCCAGAAAATCCTGATTCATATTTAATGAGTGGGCGAGTAAAGTATTCTGTGAGAAATTATCAAGGTGCTGTTGATGATTATACTAAAGCAATTGATCTTGACGAACAGTATGCATATGCTTACAGGAGTCGTGGAATTGCTACGGCATTTTTGAAAGATTACAAAGGAGCAATAAAAGATTTCTCCAAAGCAATAGAACTTGATCCCAAAGATGAAGAATCATTCACCTTGCGCGCCGGGATGAAAGTCCATATTTTTGATTATAACGGAGCCATAAAAGATTACTCCAAAGCAATAGCCCTCAATCCACAAAAAGTTGAATTATACATAGGCCGTGGGCTATTAAAAGCTATGCTAAATTTTCCGGAAGAAGCCATTACCGATTTCACTTATGCCAGTAAGCTTGATCCTAAAAGTGCTGAATCATTTAAAAACCGTGGCACTGTGAAAAAGCAGTTGAAAGACTACAAGGGAGCAAATACTGATTTCACAATAGCACTTTCAATTAATCCTAATGATACTAATTCATTTAAATCTCGTGGAGAAGTGAGAGTGCTTCTTAATGATAATTATGGAGCTATCTCAGATTTTAATGAAGTCATTGAACTTGACCCGAAAGATGCCTCAGCTTACCTTAATAGCGGAATTGTTAGATCTATTCTAAAAGAATTTCAAGGAGCTATATCTGATTTTACAAAAGTTATTGAACTGAACCCAAAAGATCTCAAAGCATATGCAAGTCGTGGTAATTTAAAAATTAATCTAAAGGATTACTCTGGAGCATTAGCTGATTATAATAGAATTATCAAGATCAATTCTCTTTACCCATATGCATATTCAAATCGCGGAATTATTAAATTTAATCAAAAGAATTATTCGGGAGCAATTACTGATTTCAATAAAGCTATAGGAATTAACCCCCAAGATACTAATGTCTATTATAACCGCGGAAATGCAAAATATTATCTAAATAATTTTAATGGGGCTATCGATGATGTTAGCAGGTTTATTGATTTAGAACCTAATAATTTTGAGGGTTACAATTGTCGTGGTTTGTGTTATATGAAATTATTAAATTTCGAACTGGCAATTCTGGATTTTAGCAAATCCATTAGTTTAAAATCAGATTTTTCTTCTACTTACGATAATCTTGGTTTCGTATATTTGAGACAAGGGAAAAACATTGCTGCAATTAATAATTTCAAAAAAAGTTTAACATTAAACAGTAAATCCTTTAGCCCAAATATTGGATTAACCATTGTTTATTATCTGCAAGATAATCTCAAAGAGGCAGAAAAATATTTGAACACTTCAAAATCACTTGATAAAAGATTATATAAAGGTATTGTAGGAATCAATGAACTTGAGAAGGAGGGATATTTTTGGACAGATAAGGAAAAGGAAATCCTGAAAAAGATGTTTGTAAAATATAATTAATACCGTGCTGAATACACACAATAGTAGTCACACTTTCATGCTTAACTTGAATTCAATAAGAATAAGATTCAAGAATTCTTTGATGAAATATATGATCTTGACTTAAAAAAAAGAAGTCATTCTCGTATAGCATCTTCCTAATAATCTCTTAAATTGCATGCACTTTAATTAGAAAGCAGTGGAAAGGCATATTAAAAAGGTTTATGTTGGACTACCTGAACATTTAGCAGATAGTGTTCTTTGGGTTGCAAGGGAGTATAGAAGAAATCCATTATCATTCACCCCGGGTGGAAGTGATGTAGTAGTTGAATACCACGAAGGAAATGTATTTGGATATGATTGGATAAAATTTCCATCATCTTATATCTCTACTATCTTTATTGAAAGTATTAATTCAGAATATGAAAACTATGATTCTTTAACTGAATTAGTTCAACTCGGAATAGTAAAATCTAAGTACTATAGGATATACGCAAGAAAATATGAAGATGAAAAAGAATTTTTGATTGTTCCTTTTCAAGAAGTCTGGAATTCCTTAACAGCAACTACTTTACCGTGGGAAGTGTTAGAAGAATTTGATGCCTATAAGAGAAATCATTCAAAACCTGCCAATAGAAATAAATCGGAAGGGGGTCTTGATGAATTTTTAAGGGCAGAACTTGAGCAAATGGGGGATAGCGGCTATTATGACTTTGATGAAAATGATTATAACCCTAATTATATAAGTACGCCTGAAAAAACAATTCCAAAAATGAAACAGAACGATCATGATGACCTTCCATTTTAAAGAGGTTCACATGAAAAATTTATTTCCTTGGTCTTGAACATAATTAGTTCAAACAATGAAAGAAATCGATCGACAAAAGAGAGATGATTATTATATGAAACACATAAAAATTAGGCAGCCTATGAATATTTCTCTGTTAATTTTACTAAGAAGCAATTCGGTACTAACAATTTTAACTTTATAACTATGCCCAATACACCAGAAGAAAGAAATCAATTAGTTCTTTTAAGGAACAGACGTCGTGAAAAATCTACTGAAATCAGTACAATTGTAAGAATAAAGAGAGAAACCAGAAATAGATATGCTCATTTAATAAGAAACACTAATGATAGGAATCAGAAGGCATTTTATCGAACTACAAGGGATATTGAAATTAATAGATACGACATGCAAAATGATGCGAAAAAACAAGAAAAAACAGTTTTGACAAATCAAATTAATACAATTTTGCAAAGGGGAAGAGCAAGAAGATAAAGTTCAAAGAAACCATTTTAAGCTGACCCACAAGCAATAAAAAAGAATTCATTTTGAAAATAAAGAGTATCGAAATTACCAATGTAAAAGGAATCGGAAATCACAATTTTATTTTGGATTTAATTCCTAACAAACCCAATTTATTGGTTGCACCTAATGGCTTTGGAAAAAGTTCTTTCGGGATTGCTTTTGATTCACTCAAAAGAGATAAAATTGAATTAGCCGACAATCATTATCATTTAAAAAGCGATGCAAACCGACCAATGATAAGCATGGTTGTTGAAGACAGTACGTCAACTAAAACCTTAGTCGCAAACGATGCTGCAAACACAATTTCTGATGTTTTTGATGTGTTTGTAATTAACAATCAGTTAACAGCAAAAGCAATACTTCTGAGAATTGGCGGAACCCCAATTGCAAAATCTTCTTTAGAAATTGCACCAACAGTTTTAGTAAATACTATTCCCGAAAAAGTTGAATTTGGTTACAACTTCGCTGACGCAAAAAGAACATTTGGTGTAAATGGAAAGATCCTCCCAAACATTAGCCATCTGCTAGAGTGTGCTCTTTTCCTATTTCATGTAAATAAGGAAATTTCTTTCAGCAAATTTGGACAGG
>JAURYB010000087.1 GCA_030654075.1 Bacteroidales bacterium
AATCCTATCCTTGTCTGCGTTTTAAGCCCCTTGGGGTTTGGGGTGACTTGTAAACTCAACGCGCAAAGGTCAAAGTTCAAAAATCAAAGTTCAAAAATCAAAAATCAAAGTTTAAAGTTCAAGAGTTCAAAGGTTAACTATTCGCAAATCACTGTTCACTCTTCACTCTTCACTATTTGTCACCCTGAGCGATGGTTGCTGAGCTTTCGCCGAAGCAAGTCGAAGGGCACTTTTCACTAATTACAACTTCCTCGCCTTAATATTCCTGAACTTCACTCCACTTCCATGATTCTGCAGCCCGATATGGCCAGTTTTTGAGATTGCGTAATCCGGGTATTCTTTCCATTTGCCGGAGGATCTTAGTTTTTCCCATTCGGGTGAATAGGCCTGGAATTCAACCACTTTCATTCCATTTAGCCAATATTCAACATGTCCTTTGTTATAGATGATGCGGCTGTGGTTCCATTCGCCCACAGGCATAAGCTTTTTATCTTTAGTGGTATTTGTCATGGCGTAATCAGCTCCTGTTTTCTGCCATTCTTCAAGTTTATCGGGCCATCCCAAATCATCAATCAGCTGGTATTCGGGAGCGGTTTCGTAAGCCGCATGGTATTTTCCCCCTTCGAGAACATGGTAAAAAATCCCGCTGTTTCCGGCTTTACTGATACTCCATTCCAGGCAAAGTTCGAAGTTATCAAAATTTGCAACGGTAATAATATCGCCTGCTGTAACACTGCCGCCTTCTCCCTGGCAAACCAGTTCGCCGTTGGCAACACTCCAGCAACTGAACATCTTGTCGCTGTTGTATCCCTTCCAGCCATTGAGCGTTTGCCCGTCGAAAAGCATTTGCCAGCCTTGCTTAATCTCTTTTTTTGAAAGAGAATTATCATGCCAGCTGTTTATGGTTTGCGCTGTAAGGCTAGCAGAAATCAGTACAAATGCAAAAATGCAGATACAGATTTTCATAATTTTATAGAATTGTTTTTATGAAACGGAGGTTTATACATTTGACTACCTCAATGACCCGGATCAAAATTAAACAATTTGACTGAATACTGAATCTTTGTAAATTAATTTAGTTAGCCGCTAGCGCTTACTGTTTTTGTTTTCAGAACAGGCATTTCCGCAATCGTTTGCAATACTATTTTTCAATTTATTGCGTGCTTTCCATTGAATATCAATAGATTTATCGTTAGCTTTGCTGCAACGTTTCACTAATTATCAGTACTTGCGATGAAAAAAATTGTACCCTTTCTACTTATCCTGACGTTAATTTCGCTTGGGAAATCAACTCTTAAAGCCCAGGCTCCTGCTCAATGCCAGGATGTAATGCTGCAGGCTTTTTATTGGGATTCCTATACGGATAGCAAATGGACAAATCTTAACTCAAAAGCGGCAGAGATAAGTTCCAATTTCAGCCTGGTATGGCTTCCCCCCAGTGGAAATTGTCAGAGCACTGGCAGCATGGGCTATGCGCCGGTTTACTGGTTCGACCAAAACAGCGCTTTCGGCACACAGGCTGAATTAAAAACGCTTATCACCAATCTTAAAGCTAAGGGTTCGAAGGCGATTGCTGATGTGGTTGTAAATCACAGGAGCGGAGTTTCCAACTGGACCAACTTCCCGGCCGAAACATATAACGCCGTAACCTATTCCATGGGACCGGCACAGATTTGCAGCACCGATGAAGTGAAGTATGAAGCCGGGCAGGCAACTCCAACAGGCGCTCCGGATACCGGTACAGATTTTGATGGTTCCCGTGATCTTGATCATACCAGTACCATCGTGAGAGACAACATAAAGGGATATCTTCAATTTCTGAAAAATGAAATGGGGTACTCCGGCTGGCGTTACGATATGACTAAAGGCTTCAGCGCTTCCTACGTTAATGAGTATAATACGTCTGCAGCTAACTATTTTTCGGTAGGTGAGTTTTGGGATGGCAATTACGATTTGTGCAAAGCATGGGTGAATAATTGCAGCAATAACTCAACTACATTCGATTTCCCGATGAAATATGCCTTGAATTCATCCATCTATAGCGGTGGTATGAACTTAAATAATTTAGTATGGCCATACAACGGGGGCTTTCAACCCGCCGGTTTAATTCACCACCCCGATACCAAACGCTATGCCGTTACTTTTGTGGATAACCATGATACATATGTAGTTGGCAATCCCAGCAAATTCTCCGGAAATGTACTGGCTGCCTATGCCTTCCTGATGGGTTCGCCGGGTGTTCCCTGTGTGTTACTTGCACATTGGAATGATTATAAAGCTGCTATCTCAGCCATGATTTATGCCCGTCGCGCCGTTCAGCTTCACAGCGAAAGCGCTATAACCGTTAATCAAACTGCGGCCAATATTTACGTTGCCACAGCCACAGGGAAAAACGGCGCCCTGATCGTAAAAATTGGCAGCGGAAGTTACTCAGCACCTTCCGATTATACGTTGGCTACTTCCGGAACAGATTATGCTATCTGGATGAAAACCACAACTAACGTAGCGCCCTCATTAATGGTCAGCCTTTCAGGAGGAACCTATTATACTTCACAGTCTGTGACCTTGTCGACCAGTGCCGGCGCATCGGTTTATTATACTACCGACAATACCCCGGCAACCAAAAATTCTACTTTATACACGGGTGCCCTTACTATTTCAAGTTCGAAGACGCTGCGAGCCATTGCATACAATTCAACAACCCAGTTATACTCTGCCGAAGCAACAAATACTTATGTCATATCTACTCTTCCTGCTTCCATAAAAGTCCGTTTTAAAGCACCTGCCGACTGGACAGCCTGCAAAGTGCACAGTTGGGCAGGATCAACCGCCTTGACGGGTGCCTGGCCCGGCGTAGCAATGACATTGGATGCCGATGGGTATTACTCCTATACGCTTACAGGATTCAGTGTAGTACCCGTTGGAATTGTATTTAACAACGGCGCTTCTCCTACACCCATACAAACTGTTAACCTTTATGCCTCGGCCGATATGTGCTGGAATGCCGGGCTATTATCAGGCGGACAATATACAGCAACAGAAACTATATGTATAGGCACAGCTGTTAAAGATTTAACTTCAAATAGTCTTGAAATTTATCCAAATCCTAGCCATGGACAACTTACTTTATCCTCCAAACAAAAAGGACAGGTAACAGTATATAACCTTCAGGGGAAATTGTTGTTGCAGAAAAACCTGGAAAGCGCTACCGAAACCCTCGACCTCTCCGCATTTGGAAGGGGAGTTTATATGCTCCGTTTTGATGGAAAAGAGGGTAGGAGTTACAGGAAAGTGGTGGTGGAATAACTCAGCAATATGTATGATTTAGCATTAAAAGAGGAATAAACGTAAGGATTAAAATAAGGTTGAGGTTAAGGTTAAGGTTAAGGTTAAGGTTAAGGTTAAGGTTAAGGCAGAGGTTAAGCGGATATAAACTATACCTCAGCTTGCCTGAAAGTAACCAAAAATGATTAACTTTGAATACTCTATTTTGTGTAAAATGGGAATTGAAACAAGTAACATCAAAACCTATAAAGGTACACAGGTTATCAGTATTCCTGCAACGATGAAGATAAACGATGACAAAGTTTATCTCAAACATTTGGTAATACGTTGTATGTTATTCCCTATCATAGTCCCTGGCAAAATCTGATTGAAAGTAACTATGCGTTTACATCGGATTTTATGGAAGAAAGGAAACAGCCCGATCAGCGAAAAAGAGAATTTTTTGAATAATGGAATGCCTGCCCGATACAAATAACTGATTTATTTTTCCTGATTTTAAAGTAACTTCACAATAAGGAACATGGATAAGACTTTATTAAAATCAAATATTCATAAGCTGATTGACCGGATTGAAAACGAATCTATTCTGGAAGAATACTACAATGAAATGAAAAGTATTCTTGAAAAATCGCAGGATAGTGTTTGGGATAAACTTAATGAAGAGCAGAAAAAGGAGGTTCTTTTATCGTTTGAGGAAAGTGAAAATACGAATGATCTCGTTGAAAATAAATTGGTTATGGATAAATACAGGGCTTGGTTGTGATACTGAAATGGAATGCGTTAAACTAAGTTGGAAAACACAGTCATGAGTTTTACTTATCTGGTAAATTTGTCGTATGAAAAAAGAAAGCCAACATATTGATATAGAAGTTGATAAACTGACTAATTCTATTGAAAATGTAATTACCGGTGATAGTTTCGCTACTGAGGTTTTACTGCTGGAAAAGTTGACTTAAAACACGTTACTAAAGCAAAAGGTTAGTTATTTAACTGGAGCGCAGAATACCAATACCCAGACAGAGACGTTTATAAATGTACGATATCAGGTAATCCGGCAATAATACAAGGATTAATCAGTATTACAGAGCGACAGGATCATGTTTATATGAACTTAATTGAAAGTGCTCCGTTTAACCTGGGTAAAGGCAAGGTTTATTTGGGTGTACCCGGTAATTTAATTGCATTTGCCTGTAGGGTTTCGTTTCATAGGGGATTTGAGGGATATGTATCGTTTGTTTCAAAAACCCATTTAGTTGTACATTACATAAGAACTTTAGGCGCAATAAATGTTGGTGGACAATTAATGGTGATTAACACCAGTTCTGCATTAAAATTAATAGACAAATACTTTAAAAAATAAGAAAAATGGGACTAATTAAAGAACCAATAGAAGTTGACTTTTTTGTTGACCCCAGACCACTTACAGCAGACGAACAATTAAAGATAAGTGAGTTTATAAAAACGGATAAACAAAAAAGAAAAATGATTAAAAAAGTAACTAAAACGAAGCACCTAATATAAAGCTATAAATTGAAGGAGCTTCGATTTCTCCGCTTTTGGAAAAAGCGCTTATATGCTTCGTTTCGATGGAGAAGAAGGCAGGAGTTTCAGAAAAGTGGTGGTTGAATAAGCTGTTGTTGAAAGAGTTTTTTGAAGTAAATTATTTAAGGTTAAGGTTGAGGTTAAGATTAAGCGGATTTAGCTTAGACCAAACTTTCGGATTATAAAAACAAAACGGGTTTTACCCCGCACGCATCAGAAAATAAGATGCGCGCGAACGGGGTGTTTGGGATAAACTGACTGATGAGCAGAAAAAAGAAGTTCTTTTATCATATGATGAAAGCGAAAACGGGAATAATCTTAACGAAAATAAGTCGGTTATGAATAAATACCGGGATTGGCTGTGATACTACTATGGACATTAAGTGCCCAGAAATCCTTCGATCATATCGTTGAATACCTGAAGGAGGAATGCAGTACAAATACAGCAGTTAATTTTGTTCAAAAAACCAATCACTTTATTGAAACGCTCAAAGAACATCCCAGGATTGGAAAACCCGTAAAAATTAAAAAGGACTGACGAAGTTTTGTACTTACACGCCAAACAACCGTTTTTACCGCATACGAAATAATAAAGTGATTATCCTTTTAAAGTTTTTTGATACAAGGCAAAATCCATTAAAGAAAATGAAGTAACTACGACTTGGTATGCTGCGTTTTGATGGAAAATCAGGCCGAAGTTACCGAAAAGTAGTAGTTGAATAGGTATATTTTTCAACCCACAGGTTAATACTATGTTACCCTGCGGGTTGTGAATAAAAATATTTGGATTGTTTTTGGAAATGTAATAAATTTACGGCGTATAAAATTATAATTTTAATAATAGGAGGTGTTTATGAAAAAATTTACAGTTATAATCAAGAGTTCATTTTTGTTGATTCTTGTTATTACAGCATTTAGTGTAGGTGCTCAAACAGGGTATTATTTGGATAGATTTGGTCAGGGAGGTGTTACTATGACAAATAATAGTCCAGCTACAGGAATAATTACTAACACTACTGTGGCTACAAATTCCTCAACTTCATATCTGGTAAGTTGGGATTCTTATTATAATAAATGGTCAAATACAACTACTCCTTCTAATTCGGTATTCACTCTGACATGGGCAGATAATTATAATAGACCTGATGGGGTTTTAACTACTGCCACAACAGTTGGAAAGTATTACACTCTTCAAATTAGAGGCTTAGCGTATTCAGATAGGCAAGCCGTTTACATGGAAACAGACAACACTCCTCAAAGTTTTCATGCTACGGCATCAACGGCTGTTAGCACACCAGCTGTTGTTTCTTTGCAAGCTGCTACAATAAATATTACATTGGCTGGTAATAAATCCCCACAAGAAAAAGTATTTGTTCGTTATACAAAAGATAATTGGTCAACCACTAAAGTTGTTGAAGCAATAGGTGTTGGAAGTACGTGGAGTACAGCTTCTGCAACTATTCCAGCAACTGAAAACACATCCGGAGCTACAGTTAGATATTATGCCTATACAACTACTGTTTCTGCAACAAATATATCTGATCATGATCTGATTACGCTTAAATTTGGGAATAATGGAGGAACAAATTATTCATATTTTGTTGCTGCGCCAGTTACTTCAACAACAATTGGAGGTCTCTGGGATGCAACTTCCACCTGGGTCGGAGGAGTTGTACCAACAAGTGGGCAAGCTGTTGTAATTGCTGGTCCTGTTACCTTAAATCAAGATGCAACTGTTGGATCATTAACAATAAATGCATCGAAAACCTTTACTGCAAGCAGTGGTGGTGGACAAACTTTAACAATTGTTTCTGGCGGTTCTCTTATTAACTCTGGAGCATCAGCATATTTTGTTTCTGGATCAACTGGAATTATTTCATTTGCTGGTAATGGTACTATTACCGGTCCTTTTTCGTTTAATCAAATAAAAATAGCAGGTGGTGTTTCTTTTAGTTCAACTTCATCGATTAAAGGTATTTTTACTATCAATAGTGGTGGTTCCGTTTTAACAAATTCTCCAACTTATATTTCAAGTTCAACTCTCAAATATGCAACAGAAAATAGCGAATCGGATCCTTTTCCACGTAATTTAGAATGGGGAACCACTACAGGTAAGATTCCTTATGCAATTGAAATTATAACTAACACATATGTAAATTTAGGTGCAAATGGTACTACTTCTGCTTTTTCTTGTCTTGGTAGTATGACTATTGAGTCGGGTAGTGGCTTATTAATGAATTTTGCCGCAAACGACCTGACTCAGCCTTTGACAATTGGAGGAGATTTATCTAATAATGGAAAACTTTCATTATCTGATGAGCCTGAAGGTGGTTTAATAATTTTGGGTAATATGATTGCTTCTGGCACATTTAATCATAATGGTCGTTCCGTTTCTTTTAGTGGTGTTGGTGGTGTTACTTTTTCTGAACCGCAAATTATTTCATGTTCAGCTACTACTTTTCAAGATCTTATAATTAATAATCCTTTTGGAGTTATAATATCAACGCCACAACTGATTAACGTTTCTAATGATCTCACCATAAATTCCGGTATGTTATTAACAATCAGTTCATCAAGCTCTCTGACTGTTAATGGCAGTATTGTCAATAATGCAGGTGAAACCGGTTTAGTAATCAATTCCGATGAAACCGGCTCTGGCTCTCTTATTACCAGCACTGCTGCTCCAGCAACAGTGCAGCGCTTCCTAACCAGTTACGTTACGGTTCCCGATAAAATGTTCCATTTTTTATCATCTCCTGTTGCAGCGCAAACTATACAGCCAGAGTTTGTAGCATACCCAATTTTACCTAATACTTACACTGATTTTTATTCGTTTGATGAGATAGAAAATATGTGGATAAATACAAAGGCAGAAGGTGAAATTTGGAATGACGCTTTTGAAGATTTTTTTGAAATAGGTAAGGGGTATTTAGTAGCCTATCCTCCTGGTGTTGATCCTGATCCGATTAATACAACTAAGAATTTCATCGGAACTCTTAATACATATCCTTCAGGTATAGTTAAAACATGTACCTATACAGACGGTAAAGGTAACGGATGGAACTTGTTAGGTAATCCATTTCCATCTGCAATGGATTGGAATTATATAACTACAAATGGTTTAGGTGATGGAATGGACAATGCTTTGTACTATTATGATAATGCTACGCAGAATTACTTTTATTACATCCAATTGCCAGGAGAAACTTCCAGTTCAGTAGGTAGTGGTCAACGGTATATACCTGCTATGCAAGGTTTTATGGTTCATGCAAAAACAACAGGTACCAAAGAAGTTACTATCAACAATGATTCACGTACGCATCTTGGTCAAAGTGTTTACTATAAATCAGCCGATGCAGCAAGTAATATCATTTCACTTAAAGTTTCAGCAAATGGATACGAAGACGAGGCTTTTATTCACTTTAACGAGGGCGCAACTACCGCATTTGATGGCGAATATGACGCTTTTAAATTAAAGAGTTACAGCGTAAAAGTACCTGAACTTTATACCATTTCATCCGATGGCAGCGAACTTGCCATCAATGGTCTTCCTGAAACAGCTTCAAAATCGTCAATTCCTGTTTACTTTAGAACCAGCCTTGATGGAGATTACTTATTATCGGTTAATTTACAGAATCTAACCAACGATATTGTTTTTATCACAGATAACAAATTAAACCAGGTTCAGGATCTTTCGTTAAATCATGAATATAGTTTTAATGCCACAACTACTGATGAACCGAATCGTTTTACACTTTCGTTCGGTACACTTGGATTGGATAAACCTACTCAATCAAAATTGGATATGTACACCACCGCCGGCAAAATCAATATTAACGGAGTGGAAGGCAAAGCCGATGTTATTGTCCGCAATATGATGGGCCAGGCAGTGCAGCGCAACACTTTAAGCGGCTCCACCTTGCAAAGCATTGATAGTGGCAAGCTTCCGTCCGGAGTGTATGTGGTAAGCGTGGTTTCGGGGAAACAGACGGTGAGCGGGAAGGTTGTTGTGAAGTAAGGTGTAAGGTGTAAGGGTAAAGTGTAAGGGGTGGGAGTAGTGAGAGAAGAATACATACAGCAATCCATATTTTGAAATTTATAACAGTCCGGGATGGTAGCCATTCCGGACTTTTTGTGTCTGCACACCCGCAGGGTGTCTGCACACAAAAAGAATCTACCTGAGGCTAAAAATTGGCTGTTTCTGTGGTGTTCGTTTCAGCGTACTATGAGTATTTCTCTCTGGAAATATATTTCGGGGAACTGAGAATTTCAGATGTTTGAAGCCAATAGAACCAGGCTTCAGGATAACCAGCTTTCAATGCTTTTTGGAGGACGTAATATTTTTGATGATCTATTTTTCTGTTTATCAGATACTGAGGTTTTATTGTATTCCAGTTATACCGTATCAGTTCGTGTTCAGTCATCAGGCAAGCAGCCAGATACGCTATTTTGGCAGAAGCTGTGAGTGCGGTATGGTAACCAAATTTTGTTTTCTTTCCCAGATACTGGCTCAATGCTTTTACTCCTGTGCTTATTTCATTATACAACTCCGGGTTGTATTTACCTGTTAAAGCCATTGTAAAAGCGGTATCAATAATATCGCGGTAAATATCGTTAGTGGTGAAAGGCTTTTGATAATACTGTGTAACCATTGCAGCCGTTTGTGTGAAACTTTGAGCAACTATTTCAGTACTTTCAATCCTGGTAAACAGCATATTGAGGTCGAATAATTGCTTGGCTATTTCCACATCTTTACCTTTCCCAACGGGTATGCCAATTGTGGCTGGAGCAAAAGCTGTGAGTTTATCACCCGTAATGGCATCGAGTGTTGGCACTACAACATATGCGTAAGGTTCAGCAGTGTCGAGTAAAGCGTGTTTAATAGCAACGGTATGTGTTATAGGATAATGATTTTCAACAAAGATAATGTCAAGCAAAATAGGCTGTTCAGGATACTTTGAGCCTTTGCTCTGTTGATAGATAAATTTATAGTGTTCTTTAGAAACCTGAAATTCGTCGTTTTTGCGTTCGCTTGGTTCCCAGCGGATAAAAGGCGAAGTGGCAACGACGACATCAAAAATCTCAGTAAGGTTTGCCGGTTTTTTAGGTATTAGAATGTCAATGTCTTTCGAGAAACGATGAAAATGATCTGACATTAGTATGAGTGAAGTGCCTCCTTTGAAAATAAAATCAAGCCCTTTAAACCTTAATTGTTCCAGCAAGGTAATCGCATAGACCATTTTCTCCGCGAGATCGTAGCTGTTGGCTTCAAATTCTCTTACGCGGGAATCTAACCATTGGGTAGTATATGAATTTTCAGAAATCAATTTTCAATCATTTTAATGGTAGTGATGTCTAAAACCTCCATTGATTTAATGAATTCCCAAATTTCCTCACGTTTTCCTCTTCCGCGGCGAGCTGCATAGCTTAGAAGTGTACTAAAATTTACAGCATATTCAGAACAAGCAGTGTGGAAGATATTGATAAGCTCGCTTTTAAAAACGATCTGCCATAATCTATCGAAATATATATCAACAAGTATTTTTTCCAACCTTGCAATCCTGATGTGGTGCCGGACTTCTTTGGGCGATTCGGAAACCATTGTTTTTATTACAATGGAGTCGGTGCGGTCGGACATATAGTTTCTCCAATCGTTTTCTGTTGGATTAAGATAAGTTTTAGATGGATAACTTTCTTTTACCATACCAAATACAGCATCTTCAGAGCCTGCTTCCACCTCAATAACTGTAATAGTCCGGTACAACTGAAGCCTTGAGAAATTATTCAGCCAGTCTGTTTTCCAAATCATATAGTTCAGGAAAGGAAAACTTTTTTTTATTTTCCCATCTATCCGGATTATTGAAGGATTCAGTTGAGGTTCAAATTGTTTTTTATCGTTCAATCTGTATAAACCCCTGCTTACACTAATTATTATTCCTTTTGATTTCAGTCTTGCAATCTTAACTCTCAGGGCCTCAGGACTAAGTGATTCTCCGGTACTTGTATAATAGGAAACTATTAAATCTTTGGTAAATAGATCATTAACAGGTAAAAATGATGTTAGCTTTTTTGTTTTCAATTTGCTATCCGATATTGTTACGAGTGACAAATATAGGTAATACCGATACAGATTGCAAATGTTATTATCTACAGCAAACTCGGTTTACTGCCTCTTGTTACACTAATTTTTAAAGGCATTACTTTGTTTTACTATTCACCAAACTCATAATACCGGAAATGTTTATGCATCGGAGGATTTTTTTTAAAAAACAGGGTAGTGCGTGTAAAAGAGAGTGAATAGTGAGAGGTGAGAGGTGAGAGGTGAGTTGGGAGTAAGGAGTAAGGAGCGATGCACTGAGCGAAGCCGAAGTGTAAGGAGTAAGGTGTAAGGTGTAAGGTGTAAGGTGTAAGGTGTAAGGTGTAAGGGTAAAGTGTAAGGGGTGGGAGTAGTGAGAGAAGAATACATACAGCAATCCATATTTTGAAATTTACAACAGTCCGGGATGGTAGGCATTCCGGACTTTTTGTGTCTGCACACCCGCAGGGTGTCTGCACACAAAAAGGGGGAATTTGGGGGAAAGGGAAAAGGGAAATAGAAAATGGTTCCTTAGGACTAAAGGCAGGATAAAAAAATAGAAAATAGTTTGCTTTGGCTGGCTTCGGGGGTTCCGCTTCGCTTACCCACCTTCAGCCGCAGTCGTTCACGGGAAATGGAAAATAATTAACGGAGAATAGTTAGTGAAAAACGAAAGTTTCGGGATTTACTGACTATTTTCTA
>JAURYB010000102.1 GCA_030654075.1 Bacteroidales bacterium
CTTAAACAAGGCTGCATCGCCACGCCTGAAGAGCTTTTACCTCCAATTAACAAATCCGATTTGATACAGTTTGCACTTCCCTTTTCGGTCTTACGGATAATGTTTTCGCATAAACGGCAAAAATTGCTTGGCTTGGTAATAGGGTTGCCATCAGGATATGTTATCAGCGAAGCTACACCGGTAGCATCCGAAAACAAATCCTGCAAATGCTGAATATCTTCAATTTTGAATAAATGGCTAAACTTGATTTCTCCAACGGTGTTTTCAGAGGTATTTTTGATATGGGCAGAAGTATTCATGTTTCTTTCTAAAAAGTGCAATTGTAAAATTATTTAAAGGATGCAGTACTAAAAGTACACATAATACACATTATTTCCTCTTCGGTCCGACTTTTTACTAACGTATATCAGCCTGGAAATATTCCTGGGTAACCCTGGTGAAGCTATTGTGCCGCCATATTCAATCATCGGCTTCGTTATCCGGGAATCCGAAATTTGAATTAATTGTTGCAGAAATGCCGAATGAAGGGCGATGCAATAAAGAGAATTGAAATCTGCCCTCCATTGAATCTCTTTCTGTCCAACAAAAATGCAAAAACTTACCTCACGTAATATTATTTAAAAAATGAAAATATTTTTCAAATTTGCCGGAACGGCTTGTAAAATAAGTTTACGTTAGTAGCCTGGTAAAAAATCAAAATCTACATTTTCCGGAAATGTCGCTTCAAAATCAGGTGAAGGTATATTTTTATTTTACTGGTGGCTGGAAAACAAAAATAATATGTTGATTAAATATCAATTTATTAAGTTTGTTACCGGTACCAGAAGAATTCACCCCAGGAAAGAATAAACTCTTCATAAAATAGTAAAGGGTTGACTTATCTTTTTGATTTAATCATACGACCGGGAGTACTCTGGAACTTCGTCCGCTTATTTTGTTAAATTTTTGTTCCGGCATAAAAATGTACATTGTTTCTGAATTAGTTTAATATCTTTGATCACCCGCCAACTCATTATCGTCTGTATGAAAGAAAAGCTACCCGGCATTGAGCGTTTAAAACCTGTAAGTTCCCCAATTAACGGTGCTATTGCCTGGATTATACTGTTAGTTGCGTTGACCCTAACCGCAGTGTTTTCCTATACTACCAAACAATGGGTTGAAGAAAATGCCAGGAAGGATTTTTCGTTCGAATGCAACGAAATAAAGGGTAGTGTGCAAGCCAGGTTACATACGCATGCAGCCTTGCTGCGCACAGGAGCGGCATTTATTGAATCCTGTGATACGGTGTCACGAAAAGAGTGGGAAGTATTTATTGCCAACCAGAAAACGGAAAGGAATTTGCCCGGCGTTCAGGGTTTAGGATATGCTATGATCGTATCTGGCAAGAAATTGAAAGAACATGAACAAGATATTCGTAATTCAGGTTTCCCTGACTATAAGATTAAACCGGAAGGGAAACGCGATATATATACGTCAATAATTTATATTGAGCCCTTTACGGGCCGTAACCTCAAGGCTTTTGGGTATGATATGTTCTCGGAACCTATTCGCCGCCAGGCAATGGAAAAGGCCCGCGACTTAAATATCGCGTCCTTGTCGGGCAAAGTGCAATTGGTTCAGGAAACCAATACCGATATTCAGGCTGGCACATTGATGTATGTTCCTGTGTACCGGCAGGGCATGCCCATCAGTACAGTTGCGGAGCGGCGAGCCGCAATAAAAGGATGGTCATACAGCCCTTACCGGATGAATGATTTTATGCTTGGTGTTCTGGGAAATTATGCGAATAAACTGAAAGGGAGTATACGCTTGCAGATTTACGACAACGACAGCATAGTACCGGAGGCATTATTATTCGACAGCCAGGCAGCAAAAAAAAATGTAACCGGTACAACTAAACTTGAATTGAAATTACCACTCATATTTAATGGTAAACACTGGACTTTGTATTTTTTTAAAAATATGGAGCTTTCGTCCTTTTATCTTTACAAGGATGTTATCCAGGTTCTGTCAGGGGGCCTGGCGTTAAGTTTCCTTATTTTCATGCTCGCTCTACAGTTACTTAAAAACCGTTATCGCCTGAAGTTAACAACCCAGCTTGCCCGTAACCTTCAGGAAAACCTTGATAAACATGTCGCGCTGTACAATGCTATACCCGATGCCGTATTTGTTTCCGACAGTGATACCGGCCTCATCGAAGAGATAAACCATAAAGCATCCGAACAATATGGATACACCTATGATGAGTTTATAGGGCATTGCAGTTCAGATATAAAATTTCTGACCGTTCAGCCTGATTCATCTGAACTCAATAGTGAACAATTCATCCACGACCAATTCCACAAAAAGAAAGACAACACCATTTTCCCTGTCGAAATATCAAGCAGAACTTTTGAATATGGCAACGCGCAAAAGATAATTACCGTTGCGCGCGATATTTCCGACAGGATAAAAGCAGAGACCGAACTGAGTTTAAAAAACGAAGCATTTGAGAATTCTATTGCGGCTCAAGGGATTACTGATACAAATGGGGTGTTTACGCATGTTAACCAGGCTTTTGTTAAAATGTCAGGATATGAAACAGACACAGACGTTATAGGAAAATCAATTGATTCGTTTTTCGCTGAAAAAGAGGGTACTGCAAAAGATCTGGAAATACTTTTTACAACGGGCAGCTGGCAAGGAGAATTTCGGGCAATGCGCAGGGATGGAAGCATTTTTATTACAAAAGCTTTTGCCACAACCATCCGCAATAAACAAAGTGTAACTATAGGATATCAAACAACAAGCCTTGATATCACCAAAGAAAAAGAAGCTGAACATGAACTACTCAAAAGCAAGGAACGCTCCCAGACGTTAGTTGAGAATGTTAACGATGCCATTGCTGTTTCTGGTCCTGAAACAATTATTTTTGCAAATCAGAAGTTTTTGGATTTGCTTGAATATTCGGAAAAAGAGGTTCTTTCAGGCACATATCTCCAATACCTGCACCCTGATGATAAAAACGAACTGATAGAAAACTATCTGAAATTGTTCGAAGGCAAACCTCTGCATAAATATCCGGCCCGGATTATAACTAAAACAGGCAGCATAAAGTGGGTCGAATTCAGCGGAATTGTGATCGAATGGGATGGGCAAATTGCCGTTCTGAGTTTTATTACCGATATAACCGAACGGAAAAAAGCACAGGATGCGCTCATGGTAAGCGAGGAGTTATACAAATCAACTATTAAAGCTTCCCCCGATGTAATTGCTGATACTGATTTAGAGGGCAGGATATTAATGGTTTCGCCGGCAGTATTGCCATTTTTTGGTTTCGACAATGCAGATGAGATTATTGGCCGCCAGATTTTAGAATTTGTTGTGCCGGCCGACAGGGCTAAAGCAATCACAAACATCGATCTGCTGATTAATGGGAAAGGCCTGGGACCTGAGTGCTACAAATGCCAGCGAAAGGATGGCAGTATCGTTGACGGCGAAATCAATGGTGAAATTATTCACGATGCAAACGGACAACCCAAAGGCTTCGTATTTATTCTGCGTGATATTACGGAACGCAAACGCATTGAAAAAACACTACAGGAAAGCGAAGAGAAATGGCGTTCACTGGTCAGTAATTCTCCCGATTACATTGCGCTGCACGATAAAGATGGTAAGTATTTGTTTTTGAACCACTTTGCTGAAGGGTTTTCCGAAAAAGACATACTGGGTCATTCTATTTATGAGTTCCTGGCTCCCGAAACAAAGGACCTTTTTAAATTAAAATACAACGAAAGTATCAGCACCTGGCGAGCTGTTAAATTTGAACATATCGCTTTAGGAAACAATGGTGAAATGAGAGTGTATGAAGAATCCTTTGTTCCTGTTCTTACCAAAAATGAAGAAGTAAACGTTTTGGCAGTAGCTAAGGATATTACAGAACAGAAATTAGCTGAACGAAAACTCAAGGAAAGAGAAGAGCATTTTCGTCTTATTTTTGAAGATGGATCTATAGCTATGGCACTTGTAAATGCCGATTTCAGGTTTTCACAGGTTAACAAAGCCTTCGTTGCCTTGCTTGGATATTCCGAAGCCGAACTGAGAAATATGACATTTGCCGAAATTACAGATCCGGAATTCATTGAACAGGATTTACAAGAGATCAAACGCTTGCTTAATCACGAAATAGCCTTATACCGCACCGAGAAAAAATATTTAACCCGGTTTAAAAAGAAAGTCTGGGGCTTGGTTCATGTAAGCGTTATGTATAACAAAACCGGCGAATTCCTTTCGCTTCTGGTTACTATAAACAACATTACCGAGCGCAAAAGAGCGGAGGAATCATTGCTCGAAAGCCAGGAGATTTTTAACCAGTTTATGCTCAACAGCCCGATCTATGTATTTTTTAAGGATAAACAGATCAGGGCACTGAGGTTAAGCCGTAATTTTGAACAAATGCTTGGCAGACCGCTGGACGAATTACTTGGCAAAACTATGGACGAGATTTTTCCCTCCAAACTAGCAAAAAATATGATTGCCGACGACCTTAAGATTTTACATGAAGGTAAGCAAATTGAACTGGAAGAAGAAATGAACGGCAGGTATTATTCAACTACAAAATTCCCAATATTTATTGAGGGTAAACCAATGTACCTGGCAGGTTATTCCATTGATATCACCAGCCGCAAATTAGCAGGCGATACCATTAAGGCCGCCTTACATGAAAAGGAAATCCTGCTCAGGGAAGTTCATCACCGGGTGAAAAACAACCTTCAGGTGGTTTCGAGCCTTCTCAACCTACAGGCTAATAAAATTGCCGACAAGTCGATTAAGGAAATCCTGGAGCAATCGCGTAACCGTATCCGGTCTATTGCCCTTGTTCACGAGAAGCTCTATCAAACAGGTAATTTCGCGGAGATAAACATCAAAGAATATTCACGTTCGCTTGTTGCTGAGTTATTCAGGGTTTACCTTGCTGATCCTCAAAAAATTCATATTCGCACCGAAATAGAGGATGTTAATATCCCGCTTGTTTATGCCATCCCGTATGGATTAATTTTAAACGAAATTATTTCAAACAGCCTGAAATATGCTTTTCCAAAAGATCGGGTTACCAAACAAAAACCTGAAATTTTTATAAAACTTAAGACTTTGCCTGACAAATACTTGCAGATATGTACTGGTGATAATGGAATAGGATTACCGGATGATTATTCCGTCACAGACTCCTTGTCACTGGGTCTTTACCTTATCCGCATACTTGCCACTGAACAGTTAGACGGAGAAATTGAAATTGATAATAAAAAAGGTACTATTTTTACGATTACTTTTAATCCCTATCCTGTATATGACAAAAAATAAAATCCTGATTGTTGAGGACGAAAGAATTACTGCCGAGGATTTAAAAAATACCCTCGAAAACATGGGGTACGAAGTCACAGGTATGGCATCTTCCGCGGACACTTTTTATAAAAGCCTACAGGCTGTTATGCCTGATCTTGTACTAATGGATATATACCTGAAAGGCAAGAAAGACGGTATCGAACTGGCTACCGAAGTGAAGGAAAAGTACCAGCTGCCTGTCATATACCTTACAGCCTACTCCGACACTAATATCCTGGATCGTGCAAAAATAACCGAACCCTTTGGCTACATACTGAAACCATTCCAGGAACGTGAATTGCATTCGAACATCGAAATGGCCCTGCATAAAAACAGGATGGAACTCCGTATTAATCATCTGAATGCAATCCTGAAAGCTATACGCGATGTAAATCAGCTTATTATGCGGGTAGATACCCCCGCGGAATTATTGAAGAAAACATGCGAAACGCTGATTTCGACCAGGGCTTATTCGAGCGCATGGTTTCTTACCCTTGATCCTGAAGGATTATTCCTCGATGCTGCTTCGGCAGGAATAACAGAAAACTTTGATGCTTTCATCGCACAATTTCGCGCAGGAACCATCCCGGAATGCATGAAATATCTCAAAGAAAATAAGGGGAACATCAACCCTATAGCTGATTGCAGAGATTGTTCTGAGTGCCCGATGTACAACATGGATTTAAGCAGAGGCGTCATCATTTCAAAAGTGCTATACCAGAGCCGTTTACATGGATATATAGCTGTTACACTGCCAAAGGAATTAGTCAATGATAAAGAAGAAATAGAACTTTTTACTGAAATTTCAGATGACCTTGGGCTGGCCCTTAATAACCTTGAACAACAAAAAAAGAAAACTGAAGCCGAAGAAAACCTGAAAAACAGTGAAGAACAATTGCGCATACTGATTAATGCCATGCCCGATCTTGTTTGCTTTAAGGACGGCAAAGGCCGGTGGCTTGTCGCAAATGAGTATGCTATTAACCTGTTTGGCCTCCAGGGTGTTGATTATTTTGGGAAAACCGATTCGGAACTTGCTGAGTACAGCAGTTTCTACAGGGAAGCATTTTTAGAGTGTGAAGCGACGGACGCCATGGCCTGGAAACAGCGTGTCCCAAATCGTACGGATAAAACCATTCCCCGCCCGGATGGTACTTTTATGATCTTCGACAGTATTAAAATGCCCAATTTTGACGCTAACGGCCAACCTAAAGGAATGGTTGTAGTTGAGCGCGATATTACTGAACGTAAAATGGCTGAACATGAACTACAGAAACTCTCCCAGGTAGTTCTGCAAAGTCCCGAGTCAATTGTTGTTACCGATACCGATGGTATTATTGAGTATGCAAACCCGGCGGCATGCCAGATTTCGGGCTATACGAGCGATGAACTTATTGGTAAAAATCCACGCGTACTTAAATCAGGTGAAACTTCAGCCGAAACATACAAAGTAATGTGGGACACCATAAAGTCAGGGATGGAATGGAAAGGAGAGTTTCATAACCGTAAGAAAAACGGGGAACTTTACTGGGAAAGAGCCTCTATCTCGCCAATAAAAAATCCGGAAGGTGAAATAACCCATTTTCTGGGTGTAAAGGAAGATATCACTGAACATAAGCATAGCGAAGGTCTTCAGAAAGTGTTGTTTAATATCTCACGGCAGGTATTTGAAACAACCGATATACAACACTTACTCGAAATCGTTAAAAATGAACTCAGTACGCTGATTAACACAAATAACTTCTATGTCGCTTTTTATAACGAAGAAACCGATATGCTTTCCATGGCTTATCGTGTGGACGAACAGGATACTTTTACGGAATGGCCGGCAGAAAAATCCTTAACCGGTTATGTGGTTCGGAATAATAAGTCTGTTTTGCTGAAAAGCGATGGCTTTACGAAACTTATGGATTCCGGCGAAGTTGAACTTATGGGTGCTGACTCCGAAATCTGGCTTGGAGTTCCGCTTACTGTGAATGGCAAGCCATACGGAGCTATTGTGGTACAGGATTATCAGGATCCCAATGCCTATAGCGAAAATGATCTTAAAATGCTTGAATTCATTGCCAGCCAGGTGAGCCTGTCAATACAGCGACAAAAATCAATCCTGGATCTGCAGGAAGCGTTTGTTAAAGCAGAAGCGAGTGATAAGTTGAAAACCGCGTTTATTAACAATATCTCACACGAAATACGAACACCGCTCAACGGTATACTTGGTTTCACCGAAATGAGCCTGAATCCCGATACAACTCCCGAAGATCATGAACTTTTCTTTACTGTAATTAAAAAAAGCAGCAAGCGGCTGCTGAATACTATTACCAGTTATATGGATATTTCGATGCTTGTTTCCGGAACTATGGAAATCAGCAGGCGACCTTCAAGTCTGGATAAACTTATCAAGGAAATAAATGCCGATTTCTCTGAAATATCTGTTTCAAAAGGCATTGAACTTAAAGTTGTGAAACCTGATTTGGCTGAACCTCTGATATTGAATACCGATATTGAAAAACTGCGTAAAATTTTAAGCCATCTGCTCGATAATGCCTTTAAGTTTACACAGAAAGGAACAATATCTTTCGGATATGAAATAAAAGACACAGAAATTGAATTCTCCGTAAGTGATACAGGAACCGGAATCAAATCCAATTTGCTGAACGTGATTTTCGACGCGTTTATGCAAGCCGACGTTTCGTCAACCCGCGGATACGAAGGAAGCGGACTTGGTCTGACAATTGCAAACGGCCTGGTAAAATTACTGGGAGGTAATTTAAGAATTGATACTGAGCGTGGAAAAGGATCTGTTTTTTGTTTTACACTTCCTTTTTCCGAGAATGCTATCCTTACCCCACAAAAGCCTGTTGATACCCCCAAACCTGTGGAATCAGAAATCAAACCATTAATTCTGATTGCCGAAGATGACGATTCCAATTACAAGTATATCGAAATTGTATTGATGTACTCTTCATACCGGGTATTGAGGGCAGAAAACGGTGTAGAAGCTGTTGATTGCCTGCGAAAAAACCCTGATGTGAGTTTAGTGCTCATGGATATAAAAATGCCACTTATGGATGGTTTTGAAGCCACCAGGCAAATCAGGACGTTTATGCCAGATTTACCTATTATTGCGCTTACAGCCCATGTTACTGCAGAAGATGAAAGCCTGGCTATTTCTTCAGGGTGCAACGAATATGTTACAAAACCGGTAAGTAAAGCAAAATTACTTGAGATCATTGAAGACTCATTGGCATTAAATTGATAAAGTCAACTCTGGTGTTACTTTAACTGCCAAAATTCTTCTGGTAAGATATTATTTTGATGTGCTGGGATATATAACCACTTGAAGTAAAATCTTTTTATTGTTTTTAATTTCGTCATTTTGTCTTGATACTTCGACTTCGCTCAGTACAGGTATAAAAGGACCAACTTAGTGAAACGATCTCATGCGCACCTTTAAAAATAAGCAATACGCGCATAAAAGATCAAGGCTTAATATAAATTTTAAACATCTGTACGCTTCGGTAAAGGCTCGCA
>JAURYB010000117.1 GCA_030654075.1 Bacteroidales bacterium
AGAGACTGAGAGACTGAGAGACTGAGAGACTGAGAGACTGAGAGACTGAGAGACTGAGAGACTGAGAGACGAAGAGACTGAGCGATGGAGTGATGGAGTGATGGAGTGATGGAGTGATGGAGAGAGAGATGAAGTGACGAAGAGATGGAGTGAGGGACTGAGGGAGAGGTGATACCGGCAAACAATTTTGAACCACTAAACCCTTGAACAATTTTGAACGCTTGAACCCTAGAACATTTGAACGCTGAACCTTTTACATTATAATTTCAACTTTTATCCACAGAAAATGATCCAGGTTTTTGTCCTGCAACTCGAAGAAGCCCAATACAGTCCTGAATTTCAGGATACCTTGCTTCAATACCTGCCCGAGGCAGGGAAATTGCGTGTGCGCGACCGGCAGAATCTTACCAGCAAACTCCATACTGTTTCAGGAGAGTTGCTTGCCCGTTATTCGGTTGGACAATACCTCGGTAATCCTGACCAGGAAATCAACCTTATATTTGGCGAAAAAGGCAAACCACATATTGGGAACCTGGAAAATGCTCATTTCAATATCTCACATTCAGGATATTATGTAGTTTGCGCGGTTGCTCCTGCTGAGATTGGAATTGATGTAGAGCGGATACGTAAAGTCAACCTCCGGATTGCCGAAAGATTTTTTTCTCCTTCTGAAATCGATGATCTGATGGCATGTGATGAAGAAAACCGTATGCAATATTTTATTACTCTCTGGACTATCAAAGAAAGCTATCTTAAAGCTATCGGTCGTGGTCTTACCCAACATCTGAATTCATTTACTATTGTCCGGAATGACAATTCTTACCTGTTAACAGGCAATGAGGAAGCGGAAGGCTATGGCATTGAAACACTCCAGCTAAATCACGAATATATGATGGCGGTTTGTGCGCCTCTCCCTTATTCGCCATTCGTTATCAGGCATGTAACATTGATTGAAATTATTAAAACTCTGCCAAAATATGCTTAGAATCACTATATTTGTAAAGAAACTATAGATTTTATTTTTGTAGAGCTTTCAGTATTACAGTTACTAATTTAAAACAATAGTATAATGTCACGCAATGTAGCATTGGTTCTATCGAGTGGCGGTGCCAGGGGCATTGCCCATATAGGTGTCATAGAGGAACTTACAAAATCAGGTTATACCATTACCTCAGTAGCAGGAGCCTCGATGGGCGCATTGGTTGGCGGAATCCTGGCAAAAGGTACACTCCCTGAGTTTACTGCCTGGCTGCTTGCATTTACTAAAATGGATGTAATTAAATTCATGGATCTGACTATCGGGCCAGGTGGTCTCATAAAAGGAGAGAAACTCATGAAAGTGCTTGCGGATTATGTCGGAGATGTCAAAATCGAAGATCTGGCAATACCCTTTTCATGCGTAGCTGCTGATCTGATCGGGCATAAAGAATTTGTTTTCGACAAAGGCAGTTTATTACAGGCCATAAGAGCCTCCAGTTCCATCCCTACTGTTCTTCTGCCAGTTAACCTTGATGGCATGATGCTGGTTGACGGAGGCGTCCTGAACCCTCTGCCTTTAGACCTGGTGAAACGCACAAATAACGATATTCTGATCGCAGTTAACGTTAATGCCAACATCCCCTATGAATTGCCGGTTCAAAAACCTGAACATGCTGATCTTGAAAAATATTATGGAAAAATGAGAGCCACGCTCAACGAGAAATGGGCAGGAGTGATTGACCATTATATTGAAAAATATATGAACGGGAAAACGCCGAAACCCAAGCCGGCTAATATGTTCGATATAATTTCAGAATCAATCATCCTCGCACAGAATAAGGCTGCCGAAATTTATATTGAAAAATACAAGCCTGATATACTGGTGGAAACTTCGGTGAATATTGCTTCAACTTTCGATTTCTATAAGTCAGAAGAATTGATTGAAGCCGGACGGATTGCCTGCCGGAAAGCGCTGAGTGAAGTAGAGAAAAAGTTAATAGTTAATGGAAAATAGAAAATGGTTATTCGGAATCAGTAGATAAAGGTTCATATTCAAATATCTTTTTAAGTAAATCAAATATCTTTTTAAGTAAAATACTCATTAATTTTCGTCCTAAAGTTCCAGGATAATCTCCTGCTATGACTTACTCATAATATTATAAAGCAACTCCCTGGCCCTGAATAATCGGACTTTAACAGTACCTTCCGGCAAATCAAGTTGTTGCGCTATTTCCTCACACGATAATTCATTAAAATAATGCAACTTGATAATATCCTTATACTTTGGATGAAGGGTATCTACAATTTCGCGAAGCAAATGCTTTTCTTGCCGGTTGATCATTAGTTGTTCGGGACTTGGCAGTTGATTTGCAAGTTCATGGGCGGTAATCCCAACCACTGCTTCCTGCTGATTCACCATTGAATCATTATCCTTCTTGTTTCGCCTCAAGTGATCGATACAATTGTTTTTCGCGATGCGATATAACCATGTGCTAAAAGCAAAATCAGGAGTATATTGATCAAGTTTGCTAAAAGCTTTGTTAAACGCTTCCATGGTAAGATCTTCAGCATCTCCCGGCTGTCCGGTCATTTTCAGCATCCGGGAATACACTTTTTCAAAATATTCATCCATCAGTAGCGAATAAGCAGTTCTGTTACCCGACTCCAATATCTGCTTCACCAAACGGAAATCCCGCTCGGACTTGCTGATGCTATCATTGCTATCTGCTTTGACTACTGCCATGAAAATTTATACGGATAGTTATTGATAATTAATATATAAATAACCCAATAGTAATACATTTGTTGTTGACGCAACTAAAATGATTACCTCCATTTAACTGGTTTGTTCAACATATTAGCAAATGCCAGGAACGGACTTACCAGCATCAGGAAAAGCTCAAACAGTGGCGCAAGAAATAAAAATCCTTTTTCAGAAAGTTTCTTCATCACTTTACCGGTTATCAATAATTGGCTAAACAGCCGTATTATAACCATACCAATGACAATATATGGTTGGTACCACATTACAAGTAAAACTGTAGCCGAAGCCCAGAAGATCACTTGTGTAATTGCAAATAGACCAAGTGCAAGTTTATGTGCCGGTTTATAATAGCCACCAGTCATAAGATGCCTGCGTTTCTGCCTGAGCCATTGATCTAATGTTGACTTCGGAGCACTGATGGTATGGGATTCGGCTTGAATCTCAATCCGGGTATTGGTAGCGGTAGCAGCTTTGTTGATAAATAAATCATCATCACCTGATTGTATCCGGTAATGAGAGATAAATCCATTCTGCTTGAAAAACAAGGATTTACGATACGCCATATTCCGACCTACCCCCATATAAGGCATCCCTGCACGTGCAAAGCCCAGGTAATTCATCGCTACACGGGTCGTATCAAACCGGATTAACAGGTTTAGCAAAGATCCCGATTTATTGTACGCGCCATAGCCAATCACAATTTCGGTTTCTTCAGTAAAATTGGCTGCCATTCGGCGAATCCATTGATTGCTGCTTGGCTTACAATCAGCATCAGTAAATAAAAGCACTTCGTAACTGGCTGATTTAATTCCTATTGACAACGGAAATTTCTTGCCGGTGAAGAAATTCAGATCTTGCGAAACATTTACAATTTTCAGATTCTTATGTATATCTGCAAGGTCTCGAAGCAGGTAATTGGTTTCGTCTTCCGATCCGTGGTTAACAACCACAACTTCAAAAGTAGAGTAATCCTGGTTTAATAAAAGAGGAAGATTTTCCTGCAAATTATAATACTCATCGCGCGCACAAACAATCACCGAAACAGGCTGATCGGAACGAACAAACTCATTTTTCGGTTTAAAAAAAGCCACTTTACCGTATACGACCCAATAATAGAATAACTGGACAAGCGTAGCCAAAACCAGCAATAGAAGCGTAAAAAATAAAAGTGGATTCTGTGCGTAAATTTCCTGAACCATCTAATAGATTTAATTGGACTAACAAAAGTATTACTCTGAAATGAATTATGATCTATCTTTGCGAAAAAGTTTATAACAGCTACAACAGCACATAAAATATTGTTTTACTGATAGATAACTTTTATTAAAATTCTTTTGTTAATCAATACTTTGTGGATTACCCGGATTTTTATAGCAGTTCGCCTGTTGCAGGAAAGGTTTTCTCATGGTTTTTTGTTTACTGACTTACTGAAATACGCATGCAATTCGAATTAAAGATTACTGATCCGCAAAGTTCAGCCCGAAGGGGAACGATAACGACTGCACATGGTGTAATCGAAACTCCTGCTTTTATGCCTGTAGGTACGGCCGGCGCTGTTAAAGCAGTGCATATGCGCGAAGTAAAAGATGATATCAAAGCACAGATTATTCTGGGTAACACATATCACTTGTACCTCCGCCCCGGCCTCGATATACTTGCCAAAGCTGGTGGTTTACACAAATTTAACGGATGGAGCGGCCCTATACTTACCGATAGTGGCGGATACCAGGTATATTCATTAACCGAACGCCGAAAGCTCAACGATAATGGTGTTGTTTTCAATTCGCATATCGACGGATCGAAACACTTGTTTACTCCTGAATATGTAATGGACATACAGCGTACCATCGGAGCCGATATCATTATGGCGTTTGACGAGTGTACTCCATGGCCGTGCGATTACAAATATGCCAGTGACTCCCTGGATATGACTCACAGGTGGCTCAACCGTTGCATGACCCGGTTTAAAGAAACTGACCCGCATTACGGGTATGAGCAATCACTTTTCCCAATTGTACAGGGAAGCACATTCCGCGACCTGAGGATAAAATCAGCCGAAGAGATTTCAAGGCACGGTGCCGATGGAAACGCTATCGGCGGTCTTTCGGTTGGTGAACCCGCCGAACAGATGTACGAAATCACAGAATTGGTTTGCGGAATACTGCCTAAAGACAAACCCCGTTACCTGATGGGAGTCGGAACGCCAAGTAATATTCTTGAAAATATTGCTCTCGGTATTGATATGTTCGATTGTGTGATGCCTACCCGTAACGGTCGTAACGGCCAGTTATTCACCAGCAAAGGCACTATTAACCTCAGGAATGAAAAGTGGAAAGATGATTTTTCACCGCTTGACGCTGAAGGCACATCTTTCGTTGACAGGGAATACAGCCGCGCATATGTGAAACATTTATTTAAAGCCGGCGAAATGCTTGGGCCAATGATTGCCAGCATTCATAACCTTGCTTTTTATCAATGGCTTGTGCGTGAAGCACGCAGGCACATTGAAGAAGGTGATTTTATGAGTTGGAAATCAATAATGGTAAAACAATTAGCTGTAAGGTTATAATATTAAATAGTCCTGTAATGTTAGCAATTCAGCACTAAGAGACCGAATATAGCTAGAATATAAAAAGGTTAAGGTTAAGGTAGAACGGGAAAAAGCTCAACCTTTGCCTTAAGCTCAACCTAAGTTGCATAAGAGGTTTTTATGCAGCAACGAAATCAGATTTTTAGATCGGAAAATAAACAAAAGTACCTTTCAACTAAACATTCGTATCTTTGCGAAAACTATTGAGTGTGCCTACGATTTCAATGTTTTTTGGCATCATAATCAGGATGTATTATGCTCCTAAAGAACATAATCCTCCTCATATTCATGCTTATTATCAGGATAACAGATCGACAATAAATATTCATGACTGTGAAATTCTGGAAGGAAAATTGCCGACCCGCCAACTACGATTAATACAAGCCTGGATAGAAATACACCGGGATGAACTGTTGGCAGATTGGGAATTATGTCAAAACGGAGAAAAGCCATTTTCAATTGAACCTTTAAAATAAACAGTATGTATTTAGCCATTAAACATGTGCAGCCACAGGATGATTATCTTTTACTCCTTACTTTCGAAAATGGAGAAAAAAGGCAGTTTGATATGAAGCCCTATTTAAATACCGGGATATTCAGCGAACTGAAAGATCTGAAAGTCTTTAAAACAGTCCGAAAAAGTTTTGACACTGTTGAATGGGCAAATGAAGCTGATATTGACCCGGAAACATTATATCAAAACAGTATAAAAATTGAATGACACAAACCTGATTTATTTAAAATATTTTCATAACTTCCTACCTTTGAAGCCTTAACAGATCACCTTCAGGTAACAAAACCATTCATCTAAAGTGCTGGGACTAAAAAAAATTGACATTTATATTATCCGTAAGTTCCTGGGGACATATTTTTATGCCATCCTTTTACTAACGGTTATCATTATTATTTTCGATATTTCGGAAAAAATTGATGATTTTATCGAAAAAGACGCGCCCCTGAAAGCCATCATTTTTGATTATTATCTGAATTTTATTCCCTATTTCGTGAACATGTTCAGTTCGCTGTTCACTTTTATCGCGGTGGTGTATTTTACTTCAAGGATGGCCTCGGATACGGAGATTGTAGCCATACTCAACGCGGGAATCAGTTTCTGGCGCTTTTTGGTACCATACCTTATTTCAGGAGTTTTTCTGACGGTGCTGTCATTTACACTCATGAATTATGTAATTCCATATACTAACCGGGATTTGCGGGCCTTCGAAAAGCTATATATTAAGAATCCGTTCAAATCGAATGAAATGAATATTCATATGCAACTCGAACCCGGGACATATGTATACCTTGAAAATTTTAACAGTACAGCGAAAACAGGGTATAGGTTTAGTCTGGAAAAATTCGACAGTACGGGCCTTAAGATAAAACTCAGGGCTGAAATGATAACCTGGGACAGTATTCAGAATCGCTGGAAAATGACCAATTATATGATTCGTAGAATCAAGCCTCAAGGTGAAAGCATCTATCAGGGCAAGGAAACCGATACAGTGATGGCTTTTACACCTGCTGATTTTATGGTTGATATCGAGAATGCCAAAACTATGACTTACAACCAGTTAAATAATTTTATAGCGCAGGAGGAAATGCGGGGAAGTACGCTAACCGGTCAGTTTAATCTCGAAAAATACAAGCGGCTCACCTTCCCTTTTGCCAACCTGGTTTTAACATTTATCGGGGTTGCGCTTTCGAGCCGCAAAGTGAGAGGAGGGATAGGAATGCACCTGGGTTTGGGAATAGGCATTGCCTTCACTTTTATTCTTTTGCTTCAGATATCATCGGTATTTGCCATTTTCGGCAACCTTCCTGCCTGGATCGCATTATGGATACCCAACATTATTTACTCCATTGTTGCCATAATCCTGTTACGGATGGCTCCCAAGTAAAGTCAGGAAAACATCGCAACCCGCGAAATCCATTTCTGCAGGTTTTCCCTTAAAAAGTCCATAAACTGCCGATCCGCTACCGCTCATGGATGAAAATGTAGCTCCATGCCGGTACATCAAATTTCGTATATCCTGGATCTCAGGATAAAGATCGAAAACGGTATTTTCAAAATCGTTATGCAATTCATGTTTCCAATTCTGAACCGGAAGATTGGTAATCTCATCAATTGAATTTTCCCTGTGCAGTGGCTTTGTACCTAAAAATGCAGCTGCTGTGCTCACATGTATTGGTGGTTTAACTATTACAAGGTAATAACCATCCAGAATCAGGGGAACTGGTTTCAGAAATTCACCGCGACCGGTTGAAAGTGCAGGCACATTTTCGATAAAAAAAGAGCAATCCATTCCTAGTTGAACAGCAAAACAACGAAGGGTTTCATTATCCAGGTTAAGGTTAAACATGGAACTAAGCATCTTTAATGTGAATGATGCATCCGATGAACCTCCGCCAAGGCCTGCACCTGAGGGAATAACTTTATGCAGATGAATGGAAACCGGTGGAATTCCGTATTTATCAGCCATCAAACTCCAGGCTTTGTAGCAAAGATTATTTTCCGATGATGAATCGATTTGAATTCCTGAAACTGCCAAAGTTGTTTCGGAGCTTTTTGCCGGCACAATCTCCAGGATATCGCACCAGGGAACCGGCATCATTACCGTCTGGATATTATGATAGCCATCCGGGCGACGCTGCATTACCCAAAGGCCGAGATTGATTTTACAATTGGGGAAGGTGATCACTTTGAAAAAGGTTTTAGGAGTTAGGGATTGGGAGTTAGGGGAACTTCGCTTATAAATGTTTAATATTAGCTGATATGGTTAGCTTTTGAACCTTTGGACTTTTGAACTTGAAATGAAGTGAATAGAAAATGGAAAATAGAAAATGGTCCCGTTGAAACCTGCCACACTGAGCGATGGTTGCTGAGCTTTCGCCGAAGCAAGTCCAAGTGTTGAACTTTTGAACTTTAAACATCAATCTTTCAACGATTAACTATTTATCTATTACCTATTTCCCCAGGAACGCCCTCATATTTTCAATATTCTGAGTATGGTATAAATCCTTTCCATCCGAAGTATACAGAAAATCGATAAGTTGCTTGTACTGAGTTGTAATTTTACCGCGAACCATCTTCATGGTTGAATTTAACATATGGTTTTCTTCGGTAAATGCGGCGGGCAATATTCCTATTGCCGCAGGAAGCCAGCGATGCGGGAACATGTGACCATAATGGCCATGTTTACGGTATTGGTTTAACTCATGTCCAATGCAATGGAGAGCTTCGTGTATTCCCGCATCGGAAGCAGGATCAAGGCCTTTATGCTGAAGATGTTTTAATAACGCTGCTTTTTCGGGCACCAGCAATACAATGGTATAGGGATTCTGATTGTTGAACAGCATGCATTGTGAGATATAATGACTCTGACCGATATAAGCTTCTTCGATGCTTTCGGGGCTAAACTTTTCGCCATCATCAGCAATCAGCAGACTTTTAAAACGACCAAGTACATAAAGGAAACCATCCGTATCCATATAACCAAGATCGCCGGTATAAAGCCATCCGTTACGCAGCGACTGGGCAGTAGCTTCCGGATTGTTCCAGTATCCAAGCATTACATTTTCGCCTTGTATTACTATTTCACCATGTTCGCCAACCGGCAGTTCATTGCCTTTTTCATCGCAGATTTTAAGCAGCATATTTTTCACCAGGTAACCGGATGAACCAAACTTATGCTTTGCCAGCGAATTCGACGAAATAATAGGTGAAGCTTCAGTAAGTCCATATCCCTGGAACATAGGCATGCCAATAGCATAAAAAAACCGCTGAAACTCTATATCAAGCAAAGCACCTCCACCTATAAAAAAATCAAGCCGGCTGCCAAATCCTTCCCGGATTTTACTAAACAGTATCTTATCGTATAGTTTCATTAAAGGTTTGTACAAAAATGTAAGCCCGGGACCTTTGTTAAAACCATCACTATTATATTGGTATGAAATGCTCAAGGCATGCTTAAACATAGTTTTAACAATAAAACCCTTATCGTTAATGCCTTTCTCAATGTTCTTTTTAAAATTAGATGCCAAAGCCGGAACACTTAACAAAAGGTTAGGCTTTATTTCTTTGATATTGACCGGAATATTTTTCAGGGTTTCCATGCCGGTTTTTCCTACCTGAACCGAAGCCAGCGAAGCACCTTTTCCCATCATACTGTATATCCCGCCGGTATGAGCAAAACAATGGTCCCAGGGCAGAATGAGCAATGTAGTGTAGCTTTGTGGAATATCCATCAGCGTGTATGCCTGGTATACATTGGCCACATAATTATTATGAGAGAGCACAATTCCTTTAGGATCGGCTGTAGTACCTGAGGTATAACAAATATTGGCTGGATCGTCAGGCTGAACCAAACTACATGCTTTCTGAAATTCGTCTGAAGATGCTGACAAAAACTGCTTTCCCATAGCCAGCAATTCATTGTACGTAATTTCCGATGCATCGCCCGCATCACCATCCAGGAGGATGAGTTTCTTCAGGTCGGGTAATGACGGTTTTATGTCACGGATTTTTTTAGCCTGGTTTCCGGATACAATTGCCATACTTGCCCCGGCATGCGACAAACGGTAACGGATTTCGTCGGGTTCGTTAAGTTTTACCGATAAGGGGATATTGATCGCTCCGACATATAACATTCCGACTTCACTCACCACCCATGCATTTCGCCCTTCGGAAAGAAGTGCAATCCGATCACCACGTTGAACTCCCAGGCTTAGCAAACCAGCAGCCATTTGCAATACTAACTCCTTGACCTGCAAATAGGTTGTTTCCTGATATTCTGTACCTGATTTCTCTGACAAGTAAACATTATCGGGGAATTTCTTGACATTTTCTTCGAAAAAGCTTGGAATGGTTTGCATAGGAGTTAGTTTTATGAATCAAATGTAATGCATAATTCAGGAAATAACAAAAACCTTATATCTGAATCTTTATTTCAACCAAGGTTAACCAAACTTTATGCAGCTATGGAATATATCCCCAATAATTAAGTTCAGCTTTCCCCTTTATTTCTTTTGTTCCCCCATCATGCATCAGAATAACTCTTGTTGCAATATCTAAAATATTCATGTAATCGTGATCTGATATTATAAAACCTTTGAACTTTGATTGTTCCCTGATCAGACTTTTAATTTCTTCCTTGTAAACCGGCGCAACACCATTAAAAGGCTCATCGATCAGAATAAATTTCGCATCGGAATAAATTATCAGAAATATTTCAATCAGTCGTTTTTCGCCTCCGGATAATTGCCGGCTTTTCTTTGTGACCAGGGGTTGTATCAACTTATGATTTAATAAAACCTGCGCATTTTCCTTATTGCAGAAAAGTGAAATAATATTTTTGATAAATACATGATTGGGCAAAAAGCTATCCTGTGGTAAATAATTTATGAGTTTCCGGTTATCAAACAATCCATCTATTACGTTGCCTTCCACTTTTACAAATTTCCGGTCTGCCTTGAGTGACCCGAAAATAATTTTCATTAAAGTCGATTTCCCGGTTCCGTTCAGTCCAAGCAGTCCAACAATTTCACCTTTTTTGCACGATACAAATATGTCGGTCAGGATTTGCCGGGAATCAAATTCCTTTCTCACACTATCCACATGCAAACCAGTCATAAAGCAATAAGTATTACCCCGATAAAAAAGCTAAAAATGATTGTAAACATCCATAAGCACATTTTTGACAATCCTAAATTATGATAGAAATAGTATTCGTTTGGATTACGGATTTCATAAACAACAAAATGAAAAAACGGGGCAAACACAATGTATGCTGTGCCGATGGATGCGGTTGAAACAGAATCAGAAACAATCAAACCCGATAATCCTATCAGAACCGACATCGTGATTGAAGGCACTAAAAGTTTTCTGTAAAAAAGCCATAATCCGATTAACATTTGCATAGCTGCGATAGTAACAAAGCCAATTATATGAGCGTTAAAACCCTATCCGACATTCTTCTCACACTAATAACTCATAATCAATAATTCAAAACTATTTCCCCATTCCCTGCATCTCTCCCGATTCAAAAACAGTAAAACCTTTCCTATCTTCCCTTGCAGCCGTGATCATAGCTTTTGCAACCACATCGGCATGAATTCCTTTGTATTTTAATAATGGCCCGGCAAACAGGAATCCCAATGTTCCCATTACCACTTGCGCAATTTTTTCTCCTCCTCGTTTTTCTGTACGGTTGCCCATAAGCAACGATGGCCTGAAAACCTGAATCTGTGGAATATTCAACTGGCTGACTGCTGTTTCCATTTCACCTTTTACACGGTTGTAAAAAATACCTGATTTTGCACTAGCACCCATAGCGCTCACAATCAACAACCGTTTTACATTGTTTGCAACGCACCATTTCCCAAGATTGACCACATACGTATAATCCACCTTATAAAACGCATCCTGCGAACCGGACGTTTTTATTGTAGTGCCAAGCGCGCAAAACACATCGTCAACCTGAAAATCCAGCTTCATTAACTCTATTGTTTCAAAATCAATTTGTTTCTGGATAAGTTTTGGATGCTGAATAGCAATTGGTTTACGGACTAGAATTACGATTTTGTCAAATTGATCGTCAGCTAGAAGTTGTGTAATAAGGCTGCTTCCAACCAGTCCGGTGGCACCGGCAATAAGTGCGTTGCGTTTTTCCATGGTATGAATAATTAGAACAATAAAAGTAGTTGATTCAGGAGTAATCACAGAAGTATACATTATAATTATCCATAAATTTTCACAAATAAATCAATAATTGCACCTGATCAGTTATTCAAATATGCGGCAAGAAATAATATGCCACAGATTTCACGGATTTCACAGATAAAAAGCATGTATCAATTCTCAAAATTCAATTCCATGACTGCTGAAAGCTGTTATCCATCTGTGTAATTTGTGAAATCTGTGGCAAACATAGCTCTCAATACAGTTTAATAGCCAACAACAATCAAATTCAATTCTTTTAACAATTTGTTTGATATCAGTGTTTGTTATGTTCCTTACAGCAATAATGAACAAATCAAAATCTATTGCCGATACACTCCCGATTATTGCGTAATTTTGAAAAATTGAACCTTTTGAACCTATACCCTTATGACATTATTTAATTCAGTGATATCGTGGTTTATACGAAAACGTATCCACCAGATAGAGTTATTTATGAAGTACCCGCACGAAGTGCAGGAGGAGTGGTTCGAGAGCCTGCTGCATACCGCACGCGATACCGAATGGGGGTTAAAATACGATTACCGCTCAATTTACACATTTGACGAATACTGCCGCCGTGTACCTATCAGCGATTATACAGCTATGAAACCGTATATCGACAGGCTAAGGCAAGGTGAAAATAATATTCTCTGGCCTACTGAAGTCAAATGGTTTGCCAAGAGTTCAGGTACCACCAGCGATAAAAGTAAATTTATTCCGGTAACAACTGAAGCGCTTGAAGAATGCCACATGAAAGGCGGCAAGGACCTGCTATCAATCTATTGCAACAATAACCCGGATTCAATCGTGTTTAGCGGCAAAGTACTTGGAATGGGTGGAAGTTTCCGTTCGGATAACGAAGTGGCCGACACCTATCATGGCGATGTTTCGGCAATTATCATGGAAAACCTTCCTTTCTGGATACAGCTTATCCGTACGCCTGATATGAGTGTGGCGCTGATGGATGAATGGGAAGAAAAACTCTACAAAATTGCCATGATCACCAAGGATGAAGATGTTACCAATATCACGGGAGTTCCTTCATGGACTCTGGTGCTGTTAAATAAAATCCTTGAAATTACCGGCGCTACCAACATAAAGGAAGTATGGCCCAATCTTGAATTATTTGTTCATGGCGGAGTCAGCTTTACACCTTACAGGGAGCAATTTCGGAAAATTTGTCCCCCTGAAATGAAATATCTCGAAACCTATAATGCCAGTGAAGGATTTTTCGGAATACAGGACCGGCTTGATAGTGACGACATGTTATTAATGCTTGATTATGGCGTTTTTTACGAATTTATGCCAATGGCTGAAATTGATAAAGAAAAGCCTGCTACACTTCCTCTATGGCAAATAGAACCTGGTGTGAACTATGCCATGGTTATCAGCACCAATGCCGGATTGTGGCGCTACCTGATCGGCGATACCGTAATGTTTACGTCTACTGACCCGTATCGAATTAAAATAACGGGGCGTACCCGCAGTTTTATCAATGCTTTTGGAGAAGAACTCATTATCGATAACGCGGAAAAAGCACTGGCAACAGCATGCGAAAAAACATCCGCCATTATTACCGAGTATACAGCAGCACCCATATTCTTAAACGATAAAGAGAAAGCCGCTCACGAATGGGTAATTGAATTTGAAACGCCTCCCGAGAACCTCGAATATTTTGGTGAAATACTCGACAATGCTCTGAAATCACTGAATTCAGATTACGAAGCCAAGCGATACCATAACCTGATGTTGATGCTTCCCGTGATCAGACCGGTGGAAAAGGGTACATTTTATGAATGGTTCCGCGAACGCGGAAAACTGGGTGGGCAGCATAAAGTTCCCCGATTATCCAATGAAAGGAAATATGTGGAGGAAATACTGGCACTGAACGGGAAAAGTATTTAGATGATTCCCAATATCTGAGATAAGGAAACCACGGAGGCACGGAGATCACTGATTAGCACGGAGAAAAGGGAATTTAGCTGTTGAGTTTAAAAAATAAAACCACTAAGGCACAAAGAGCACAAAGAAACACTAAGCAAATAAATACCTCTGTGGCCCTCAGTGTAATCCGTGCCTCCGTGGTTAAAAATAAATCAATCAAGCTAATCTTCAGGTTAACGAGTTATCAACAAAACGCAAAAGTTTTAGATCATAAAAAAGATTCTTAATAATTTAGCTGAATAATACAATTTGAACTTATGGGCATGCATATAGCAATAGCAGGAAATATAGGATCCGGGAAAACAACACTTTCAGGTCTGCTGGCCAAAAATTTCGGCTGGCAACCGCATTACGAAGACGTAGATACCAATCCGTATCTCCCCAGTTTTTATGAAGACATGCAACGCTGGTCGTTCAACCTGCAGATTTACTTTCTAAACAGCCGCTTCCGCCAGATCGTTGATATCCGGAAAAGCGGCAAGAATGTAATCCAGGATCGTACCATTTATGAAGACGCGCATATTTTTGCGCCAAACCTTCATACCATGAACCTGATGACAACCCGCGATTATGAAAATTACCAGTCGCTGTTCGAGCTTATGTCATCCTTTATACAGCCTCCGGATTTATTGATTTATTTGCGTGCCGATGTTCCTACTTTGGTAAGGAACATTCAAAAGCGTGGACGCGATTACGAAGCCTCCATCCGTCTCGATTACCTGAAAAGCCTGAACGAACGTTACGAAAACTGGATAAACGATTATACAGAAGGAAAACTATTGATTTTTGATGTGGATAATATCAATTTCCAGGATAATGCCGAAGATCTTGGAAGAATAATTGAAGGAGTACAGGCAAATCTGCACGGACTGTTCTAGATAAAAATCCACTACATAGGATCCACATCATTCACCACCCGCACCAGTTTATAATTAGGATGAGCATTAAGCGTCATTATAGCATTCCGGATTTCCTCCTTTGCTTTTGACAATGGAATTCCCTTTTCGAATTTAATCCGTTAATGGTTTTTATCGCTGATAAATCCGGATTGCCGGAAGTTGTGAAGTGAAATTATATTACTCGTTGAAAATCAATAAAATTTCTGTGCCTTCGGCAGGCGTTGAATTTACTTTAATAGAGCATTTGATTAGTTTTGCCATATCTCTGATGAGGTGCAATCCCAGTCCTGATTTTGAGCCAACTTCAACTTTATCATCATACAAAGCCCTGAATTGTTCAGGTTTTGCGCCAACGCCATTATCGGTAATTGATAAAACCGTGAGATTGTCAACCAGGGTAGCCTTCCATGTAATAATTCCTTCCGATTTGTTATTCAAAGCCTTTATTGCATTGCTGGTTAAGTTCCTCATGATGGTTTTCAGGAAATTTTTATCTGTAAATACGCTGATCTTGCCTGTGTTAATGAATACAAACCGGTATTGCATACTGTAGTCGTACATACTTTGGATATCGGCAAAGAGTTTGTCAACTTCAATATATTGCATCTGCGGCTTAAACCCTTCCATTTGTCCTTTGCTCCATAGTAATAAATCTTCCATATTATTTAAAAGATTTTCGGCAACGACCAAAGTTTTAGTTTCTAAACTTTCTCTTGATTCATCATCAAGCTCTCCGGGACAATCTTTCTGAAATTGAAAGAACTGGATGATACTTGCCACGGGAGCTCGTAAATCGTGGTTAAGGATAGAAAAAAACTTTGCTCTAACTTTATTTGCTTCAATCAGGTCGTTATTTAAAGCAGCTAATTTTATATTGGTTTTCTTTTTTAATCTATTCTGGTAAAACAGCACTACCCCCAATATTGTCAACAGCAAAAGCCCAATAAACAGATATTTCTTTTGGATATTGGTTTTATAAATCGTCAGTCTGCTGATTTCCAACTCTTTGTCTTTTAACTTTAAGTCGTCTTCTTTGTTCTCGATTTCGTATTTTGAGATTAAATTAAAAAGGTATTTTAAGTTTTTCTCACTGCCAAGTTTCTCTTTGTATTCCACATGCAAATCTTTATATTTCAGAGCCATTGCGAAATCATTCTCAGATTTTGCCAATTGAGACAATAATAAATAAGCTGAAGATATGTAAGAGATATAGTTTTTGTTTTTTGAAAGTTCAAGCCCTTTGTTTAAATACATTTTCCCTTTTTCATTGTCGTTTAGTTCAAAATAAGCCCAGCCCAGGTTTATGTAGGAAGATGCGGTGTAAAAGTCGTCACCAAGCTTTTCTGCGATTTCAATAGTAGGCTTAATATAATTAAATGCCTCTTTTGGATTGTTTTGTTTCAGGAATACCTGGCCAATGCTGTTGTTGCAAATCATCCTTCCCAGGTCCGAATTAATCAATTCGTTAAACGAAAGGGATTTCTTATAATTAACCAAAGCTGAATCCAACTGGTTCTGGCTTTCATAAACCCCTCCGATATTCTGGTAATTGATGGCCAATCCCAGGTTATTCTTCAGCTTTTTCTCAATCCCCAGCGATATGACAAAATTTTCTTTTGCCATTTCAAACTGGTTAAGAGTTAAAAAGATATTCCCCATGCTGTTTAACGAAATAGCCTGGCTTCTTAATATCTCATCATCTTTATCTTTTATGGAATTCACAAGGTTTAATGCATTCTGATGGTTATCAATTGCAGGTTTAATGGAATCAATACGGCGGTAAACAACCCCCAGCATATTATATGCGGCAATTTCCAAATATATGTTCTTAGTTTGCTTTGCAAGAAGCAGCGCCTGCTCATGGTATTCTCCTGATTTTTTATAATTGGAAAAATCCCGGAAACAGGTACCTAATTCATTGTAAAGATATGATTGTATAACAATCGCTTTTTTAGCTATTGCCGTGTTTAATGCCAGATATAATTTGGCAGTATCATTTTTGAAAGGCAGAAAAAAAGTCTTTATTGCCTTATAATCAGTTACTCCGGGCTGAATAAAGCTGTTTGCCTTTTGGCTAAAGGTGTATTCCTGAGCCTGGCTTACCCAAGCTAATAGGAAGAAAACTAATAAAAGAATACCCTTTTTCAATTCAAAAAAGTGTTTTGTTTTTACAAATATAGTTTTATTTCAACGGATTAGTCAAATTTTTGTTTTGGCTACAATTACATAGTTTGAATATTTTTTTAAAAAAAATGCGATAATGGATAGCTTAATAGTTTATTTGGATAAGAGTGCTGATAAAACTAAGCTAAAATCTGCGTTAGAAATGATAAGGGGAATTGTAAGCGTTTCAGATAAAATAACACGCTCCGATATTGAAGAAATAGCTGACGACACTTTGTACTTTCTTTGCGTTTTAGTGGCTTCGTGGCCAGTTTAAAAACAGCCCTAAAATCTCAAAGACACAAGCAGTCACTAATCCGGAATGCACTGTTTTCAATAGTGGATAACATTAGTTTCCGGATAACTTTGAAAACCAGGGAAAGATAATTGAAGATGTACAGCCTAATCTGCACGGATTGTTTTAATAGTTAAAACTGTTACATCGGATCCACATCAATCACCACCCGCACCGGTTTATAATCAGGATGAGCATTCAGTTTTATAATAGCATTCCTGATTTCATCCTTGGCTTTTGGCAATGGAATCCCCTTTTCAAATTTAATAAGGATATTTTTCAGGTATTGATTCCGGATGCGTGAAACAGTAGGGTATTCGGGTCCAAGCACACGTTTGCCAAACAACGATCGTAGTCTTTTTGCCAGTTCATCGGCTGCCCTATTGATCAGATCAGCATCCACATGCCTGACCGAAAGTTGCACAATGCGACAAAAAGGAGGATAGTTAAACCGTTCCCTTTCAACCAGCTGGCTTTGATACATGGCTTCGTAATTATGATGCAATACCATATCAAGAATTGGATGCGAAGGGTTAAAAGCCTGAATTAAAACTTTCCCTTGTTTGTTTTTCCTGCCTGCTCGTCCCGCGACTTGCGCCATAAGCTGGAAACCCCGTTCAAACGCCCTGAAATCGGGATACGATAACAGGCTGTCGGCATTCAGAATTCCCACCAGGCTCACATGATCGAAATCGAGACCTTTTGTTACCATCTGTGTTCCGACAAGGATATCAATCTTTCGTTCCTCAAAAGCTGCAATCAGTTTCTGATGCGCAAACCGGGAGCGGGTTGTATCCAGGTCCATCCGGGCAATCTTTGCTTTTGGCAATATCAGAGAAAGCTCTTCTTCAATTTTCTCGGTACCAAATCCCTTCATTACCAAATGTGTACCGCCGCAATCGGGACATTTTTCAGGAATACGGGTAGTATAACCGCAGTAATGACAGCGCAACTGATTTTGTTTTTTATGATAAACAAGCGAAACGTCGCACTGAACGCAATGCGGAATCCAGTTGCAGTTGTCGCAATCGAGATGCAGCGAAAAGCCACGTCGGTTCTGAAAAAGGATAACCTGCTCGTTCACTTCCAAAGCAGCTTCCACTTCACGGATCAAAGCCGATGAGAAGATGGACTGCATGGTTTTCATGCGGTGTTCGTCCTTCAGGTTAACAAGTTTTACCTGTGGAAGTAGTAATCCACCAAAGCGTTCCGAAAGAGTGCTTAATCCATATTTCCCCAGGCTGGCATTGTAAAAACTCTCAACAGCCGGGGTTGCGGACCCAAGCAGAACTTTAGCGCCATGCATGGACGCCAGGAAAATAGCCGTATCGCGGGCATTGTAGCGTGGAGCCGGGTCGTATTGCTTGTACGAAGCGTCATGCTCTTCATCAATAATAATCAAACCAAGATTTTTGAATGGCAGGAACATAGCCGATCGTGCGCCCAGCAAAACATTAAACGACTGATTTCCTGTTCCTGCAACATGTTGCCATATTTCAACCCTTTCGTTTTCGTTGTATTTTGAATGATAAACACCCACTTCATTTCCAAAATACTTCTGCAAGCGGTTGATAATCTGGGTTGTGAGAGCTATTTCAGGTAATAAGTACAATACCTGTTTGCCTTCATCCAGCATTTGCCGGATGAGTTTGATGTAAATTTCGGTCTTCCCGCTGGAAGTTACACCATGAAGAAGCGTTACATTTTTAACCGTGAATGAATCTGTAATTTCCTGCATGGCCCGCTGCTGTTCAGAAGTCAGCTGAATGCTTTCGGCTGTATGTGTAGCCTGCCGGTAATTGAGGCGGCTGATTTCTTTGTCATATTCCTCAAAAACGCCTTTTTTCTCCAGTGCTTTAAATTTTGAATCCGCGTCAGCAATACGGGCGAATAACTCTTTGCGTGAAACCTCCACCGGGTTATTCGACATGATTTTCGAAATCTGTATATATTCGATCAGCAGATCAAGTTGCTTGGGAGCTTTTTTTTCAAGCTTATCATACAATTGCTGAAGCTTATCTTCGCTGCTGTATGCATCGGTAAGTTTTATAAATGAAAGGGTTTTGGGCGTAAACCTGTCACGAATTTCTTCCTCTGTAACAATATACCCTTTCTCAATAAGATTGTGGATGAGTGGAATTATTTTAACCAGGTCGGCAAAGCGGGAAGCATCGGAAATAGTTAATGCACCGTTTTCCTTCAGCGCACGGAGCAGCGTATATTCTTTTTCAGAAAGTATTTTTTCACTCAGTTCCACACCCGGAACTATCCTTATTTTCGACTCGCTGGCCAGTTTCAGCGCCGCCGGCAAGGCCGCGTTCATCACTTCGCCAACGGTACAAACATAATAGGAGGCTATCCATTCCCAAAGCTTAAACTGGAATTCGTTGGCAATAGGGTGAAGATCAAGAACGCCAAGTATATATTTGGTTTCAACAGTCGGAGCTTTTTCGGAAATGCTATGAATTAACGCGGTATAAACTTTCTTTTTGCCGAACTGCACCACTACACGCTTTCCAGCTTCGACCGACTCATTCAAATCGAACGGTACACGGTAGGTAAAATAACCCGGAACCGGCAAAGGAAGTAAAACATTTACAAATAAAGTGGTGCGCATTATGAATTAGTAAACCAGGGAAGCGAAGGTAGGGATTTTTGAATCAGTCTTTATCAGAAGACTGTAGTACAGTGCAGTAAACTACCACAATGTTTTTACGAATAGAATAAAAAACAGAATGGCTTTTATTTTGATTTCATATCAACAACCAATACTACTGGAAGTGAGCTGATGATTACTTTCGTATTTTAGGAATGCCAAGCTGTTTACAAATATCCCGGCATAAATCTTCGTCAATATCAGAATGACGTGGCAAGGTAGTTTTTACACCTGATTTGCTGTTAATTATAATAGAGTGATTGGTTCCCTCATGGTGCAAAACACAGTAAAAGTATTCAAATACTTCAGAAAAGCCCTTCGTTTCATTACACTAATGATAACTTTCTCTTCGTTATTTTCCCTTCGCCTTTGGCTAACAACTTGTTATCTTTTCGATTGCTTTCCATTAACAGTAAAAAAGCATCCTGTAAATTGTGCAAAAGCTCTTCTTCGGTGTCACCCTGAGAAAGCACAGCGGGAAACTCCTGAAGCTGTCCAATAAATTTACCTGATTTGGATTGCTTAATTAACGCTGTAAGGTTAACGCCCTTTTTCATATCATTTGAGTTTATGCAAATTTACACAATTTATCTGAAAATTTGTCGCATATTGTTCCGATACAGAACTACAAGAGGCACAAAAGATCCTGAATTTCTCTTGTGCCTCTTGTGGTAAATTTAAAAAAACCTGATCAGTTATAACAGAACTTCAGCAAAATGACTAATCCTCCAGATCATCATAATTAACTGGCGCCTTAGGAGCTTTAGGTTCTGGTTTAGATAATTTTGACTCAGGCCTTGCTTTTGGCTTTGCTGGCTCACTTTCCTCAGGTTTTGCTTTTCGCGGCCGGAGTTCCCGGGTGCGCATAATTTTATAATCCCGCTGTTCGGTAAATTTATTCCCTTTTGAAGGTTCGCGTTCCGGTGCTGAATCTGCCTGAACTACAGGAGCTACCGGAACTTCAGTAGTATTTTGAAAATCCGGATATTCCGAATTTACATCCGTAATTATTTTTTTCGGATGAAGGTATTCGTCCCGTTCCTCTATCCTGGTAATGGGTTTCAGTTTTATCTTCTCTACTTTCCTGCGTTCCGGCCTGTCACCTTTGTTGTAGCGGTCATCACGGGCTGGCCTGTCGCTCTTCCGGTCATCGTTATTAAATTCTCTCTTTTCGCGGGGAATAAAAACTGTATCGCTGCTTTCTTCGCGGGGTTTGTATTCGCGAGGCTTAAATTCCTTTGATTTATATTCACTATCCGAAGAATCTCTTTCCCGGCGTGGTTGCCTGCGTTCAGTATTTTCACCCTCTTTACTATCAAACCGTGTTGATTTCCTTTCGCTGTATTCGCTGCGGGGTTTAATTTCACGGGCTTTGAAATCACGTGGTTTCGGATCGAGTGAATCAAAATCTCCTTCGGGCGCGTCTTTGCTGCGCCAGTCGGGCTTGTCTTCCTTTTTTGTGTAGTCGCGGCCATCTTCACCCGGATTTTCTCCTTCCATATACCGGCCTCGTTTGCTGCCTTTATACAAATCGAAATGTTCGAACCTGCATTCGAGCGGTCCGTTAAAAACAGGCAACTTGGCTGTCGGCCTCAGACCTATCATGCTTAATGCCCTTTGGTCGCTGCTGATCACCCATGCCTGGTAACCGGCAAACTCCTGTTTCAGCGTATTGCCAATACTTTTGTATAAGCCTATAATATCACCTAACCGTATTCGTTCGCCATAAGGCGGATTGATAATAATAATGCCCGGATCGCCAGCTGGTGGCTGCAAGGCAGAAAAAGGATTAACCGAAAGCGTGATATCTTTATGAAGACGCGCCGATTTAACATTTGCCCTTGCCGAAGCCAGGTTTTTAGTCGAAATATCGCTTCCCATAATTTGAAATTCAAATTCGGTTTGCCTATCCATGGCTTCTTTTGTAACTTCATTCCACAGATCCCGGTCAAAATCCGGCCAGTGCATAAATCCGAATTCCTTGCGGTACATACCTGCCGGAAAATTGTTCGCTATCATGGCTGCTTCAATCACCAAAGTGCCTGAGCCACACATGGGATCGATAAAATTACAATCGTGTTTCCATCCCGAAAGCATAATAAGCCCTGCGGCCAGTACTTCACTCATCGGAGCCTCGGCATTTGAAACCCGGTAACCACGTTTATGCAGCGAAGCACCTGAACTATCTACAGATACATCACAAATGCTGCCACGGATATGAATATTTATTCTCACATGCGGATTTTCAGTGTCAACCGAAGGCCGGCGGCCATTGCTTATTAACCGGAACCTATCGACAATGGCATCCTTTGTACGTTGGGCAATGTAATGAGTATGTGTCAATTCCGAATCACTCGAAACGGCATCAACGGCTAAGGTCTTTTGTAAAGTGAGGTAATTTTCCCAGGGATACGCGGTGATCTGGTTATACAAATCATCTTCATCAGCCATCTGGAAAGTAAAAATGGGCATCAGGATACGCTGCGCTGTACGCAGACAATAATTAGCCTTGTACAGCATGCGTTTATCGCCTTCGAAACTCACCGCCCGGGTAAGAACCTGTATATTGGCTCCGCCTAACTCTTCAATTTCGGCAGCGAGAACCTGTTCGAGGCCCGCAATGGTTTTTACAATAAATGTTTGTGGCTCAGTGCCGGTTGTTGAAGGTTCCAAAAGTGTATGTTTTTGCTTAAGATTTGTTTTGTGCTGTGTGCTTGGTGCTGTGTGCTTAGTGCTGAGTGTTGGGTGCTGTGTGCTTAGTGCTGTGTACTTAGTGCTGTGTACTTAGTGCTTAGTGCTGTGTGAAAGCTCTTTGTTCTCCTTACTCCTTACTCCTTACTCCCTACTCCCTACTCCATTAAACATCCTCCTCAAAATTGAGTATATACGTTTGCTTCAGGCTTGCATTAAGACTTTGACTTACCGGGCAGGTATTAATTGTATGGTTAATGATCGCCTTTTCCTTTTCTGAATATTTTACAGGTGGGAAATTAAATTCAACTATCACTTCACCAACACGGCGAGGATCAGATTCCATAATCTTGGTAATTTTGATTTCAGTGCCATCCACATTAAATCCATGTGTGCGGGCTGCAATACCAACAACAGTTATAGCACATGCCCCTAAAGAAGTTGCCAGCAGATCGGTTGGCGAAAAAGCCTCTCCTTTACCCTGGTTATCAACGGGAGCATCAGTAATGAATGTTTGCCCGGATTTTACATGCGTTGCTTCAGTGCGCAATTCGCCTGTATATACAACCCTCGAAGTTTCCATGGAAAAGATTTATCGTGCAAAGATAGGAATTTATTGAAGAGGGCCGGAAGAGAAAACACGAAATCGCATAACAGGTTAAATAACAATACTGTAAAAATCATTTTGAAAACATGCTTAATTCAAAAAATCGATTTTGTTAATTCTGTGATACATTCATACTTTTGTAAAGGTTTGATAATTTCTCTTCTTCAAATACAACAGGACAGACAATCAATAAAAGCACTTCGTTGTTAATAATATGTTAACTGCCCCACTTCATGCCATTTAACTTCCTAATTTTGAAGATGTGAAGAAAAGAACATTTTTAATTATAGTTTCCATTACCGGTTTTGCATTGGCAGGTATCATTTTTATCCAGTTCTACTGGATTCGAAATGCTATTTTACTGCAGGAAGATCAGTTCGACAACCGTGTAAGGCTTGCGCTTAAAGGGGCTGTGAATCAGATGTACGAAAGCAAGGCGGACACCTGTGTCGAAGGTCTTTTTTGCAGCCGGAACTGCCATCGGAATGATAGCGTACTGAATAACGGATTGAATGTGGAAGCGCTGAAACCACTTATTAACGCTGAATTCGCAGAAGCAGGTTTGCAGGGCCCCTATGTTTACGGAATTTTTACCCCAAACGCTTTACGCCTTGAATATATCTCGACACGCGGCTTTGAAGAACAGTTGCTACAATCGAAACATATCGCCTCGCTTTCCTGTATCTTTAAAAATGATCAGATGGTACTTGGCGCCTGGTTTCCTGACGAGCGGAACCGTGCTATGCATAGCATCTTCTGGTGGTTGCTTACATGCTTCATTCTGTTGACAGTGCTGGTATTCGGATTCATTTTTACCATATATTCATTTCTGCGACAAAAGAAGATTTCGGAAATGAAAAGTGATTTTGTGAATAATATTACCCATGAATTTAAGACACCAATTGCTACCATTTCCCTGGCAAGTGAGATGCTTTTAAAACCTTCGGTACTCGCCTCCGAAACCAAGGCCCGAAAATATGCAGGAATTATTTATGACGAAAATATCCGCCTGAAAAACCAGGTGGAAAATGTGCTGCAGCTTGCAACCCTCGATCGTGGCACCTTTAACCTGAAATACAAATCATTGGATATTCACCAGCATATCCGTAAAGTTGCTGAAAGTTTCCAGCTTCTTGTCAAAGAGAGAAACGGATCGGTAAAACTACTGTTGAATGCAACCAACCACCAATCCTATGCCGACAGTATGCATATCGAAAATGTTATCAGTAATTTGCTCGACAACGCCAATAAGTATTCGCCTGGCATTCCTGATATCACGCTAACTACATTCAACAGGAATGACCACATTGTGATAGCCGTTGAAGACAAAGGCATTGGAATAAGTAAAGAAAATCAAAAGCATATTTTTCGTAAGATGTACCGGGTACATACCGGGAACCTCCATGATATAAAGGGTTTCGGCCTGGGTTTGTATTATGTTAAACGCCTTATTGAAGCACATAATGGAAATATAAATCTGCACAGCGAACCGGGCAAAGGAAGCCGATTCGAAATTTCATTACCGCTCGATTACCTCAGCCATGTTTCACTAAATCATAAATCAGATGAAAACTAAAATATTATTGGTTGAAGATGATATAAACCTGGGTGACGTGCTCCGCGATTACCTTGAACTTCAGGAGTATGAAGTGGTTCGGGCAATGGATGGCGTTGAAGGCTTGGAAAATTTCAGGTTACAGCCATTCGACCTGCTGATACTTGATGTTATGCTTCCGCGAAAAGACGGATTTACCCTGGCACGCGAAATACGCGAAATGAACCAGCAGGTACCTATTATTTTCCTGACTGCACGCGGGCAATCAGAGGATCGGGTAACCGGGTTTAAAACAGGCTGCGACGATTATATTACCAAGCCTTTCAGCAGCGAAGAGCTCGAACTCCGTATCGGAGCAATCCTAAGGCGCTGCAAGCAATCTGAAAACAATACAAAACCAACCCCATTGGATAACAGCGGGGTTTATACCCTGGGGAAATATACTTTTGATTCAGCCAACCACGAACTGCGTATCGATGACAAACGTATCGGTCTTACCACCAAAGAAGTTGAGCTTTTACGCGTTTTATACAGCCATAAAAACCAGTTGATTACACGCGAAAAAACACTGAAAGCGGTTTGGGGCAGCGATAATTACTTTATCGGCCGAAGCATGGATGTTTTTATCACCAAACTCCGGAAATACCTGAAAGACGATCCGGATATTTCGATTGTAAATGTTCATGGAACGGGATTCAGGCTCGAAGTAAAGGAATAAGTAGTCTCATAATAGAAATCATTTATCCCTAAAAGAACAACCTGAGTAAGTATCAAAAAAAGGTTAAGGTTAAGGTTAAGCAAATACTAAGATAAATTCTGCAACCTGTCACCCTGAGCGAAGTCGAAGGGTCAACCTCCTAAATAACAGATTAAGGTTAAGGTTAAGTAACCACTAAGCTAAATCCTGCAACCTTTACCTCAGCCTCAACCTTTACCTCAACCTCAACCTCAGCCTCAACCTTTACCTCAACCTCAACCTCAGCCTCAACCTTTACCTCAACCTCAGCCTCAACCTTTACCTCAACCTCAACCTCAACCTCAACCTAAGTCAAAAACTATCACAAATGACTATAGAAGAACTTCAGCAAACTATTGACCAATGGATAAAAACCACTGGTGTTCGTTATTTTAATGAGCTTACCAATACCGCAATCCTGATGGAGGAAGTAGGAGAAGTTGCCCGCATTATGGCCCGCAGGTATGGCGAACAAAGCGAAAAAGAATCGGATAAAGGTGCTGACCTGGCTGATGAAATGGCTGATGTGTTGTTTGTTTTGGTTTGCCTGGCTAACCAAACCGGCATTGACCTTACTTCAGCAATAGATAAAAACCTGGAGAAAAAAACGATCCGTGACAAGGACAGGCACAGGCTGAATCCAAAACTTTGAAAATCAGTACTTAAATTTCTGCAAATATTAGATCGATTCATAACCCTGATCTTTGGGACTAAAAGCTTTCCGCACGATCCGGTAAGTCTCACCATAAGAAATATCTAACTCAGATTTACATGCATCATAAAGTTTTTGATATTTAAACTTTTCAATGTTATCATCAGATTTCAGCTTTTCCATAAACTTTCCAAGCAATTTAATCCTGACCAGGTTGTCGTGCCAATGCCCGGCAGCAACCTCAATTTCATGTAACGCAGCAACTGAGATCTCTCTAAATATAAAATCGATATAACTATGATTCATAATATTTGAGATGTATTTCATTTGCTTGGTGAGTGTACGTATAAGGTGAAGGTTCTGATCGTTCATACTGGCGAATGACAATTCCTGAGCTTTACTATACAAGCCAGCCAGAGCTTTCCCCGCGCCAGTCAGGATTGTCACATCTGTGGCTTGAGCCAGCAGGTTGCCAATTTTCTCGTGTGTTCCTGGTGTGGTTGAGTGTGGCACAAGCTGTTGCGGCTTTCGGCCAAATCGCGAAATCCGTTTCTTCTCGCGCATGAGCAGCCATTTGCCAAATTCAGGGTATTCTATGCCGGTTTGTTCTTCAAAACCTGTCAGTAAATGAATCTGTACCTGTGTGTCGCGTAATTGACCAGCAACTTTATATAACTTCCTTACGCGATGTTTAATATAGATAGGCTCATCCTGATCTCCCGAATTTATTTGCTCAGCCAGTTTATGAAAAGCTCTCAACTTTTTAATACTAAGCCGGAGCTCATGAACCAGTTCTGCTTCAGGAAGGCTCAGGCATAACTCAAGATAATGCTCAATATTACGGTGCTGATGCAGATAATACTCATGTATGGATTCGTGGGCGGCCATTCCTTTGGAGGGGTTAGGGGTTAGGATTTGGATGTTAGGGAATCTTACAAGCAATCTCAAACCTATTTCAAAGTTACAGCTTTTCTATCAATACTGTTAAAGTTCTATAAGACGCAACTGTTGTATCGTTCATTTGCCTAATTTTGAGGACTTTTACAAAATCAAAATTACCTCATGCGCTTATTTTCAAAAGCAGCGTCCTTACTGCTTTTTCTGTTTTTCACCTTTTTTTTTCATACTATCGCTCAAACGGTCAGGATCTCTGGCCAGGTGATTGATTCTGAAACCCGCGACGCGCTGGCTTTCGTAACTATACAATTTAATGAAGGCCCTGAAGGATGCATTTCGGACATTGATGGCCGATTTACCATTAAATCATCCGTTCCCGTTAATAAATTAAAGTTAAGTTATATAGGTTATGAACCGATAGAATATATAGTCGATAAAAGCGATAAAGCTATCCTGATCAGGTTAAATAAAACCGCTTATGAACTTTCGGAGATTGTTATAAAACCCGGCACCAACCCGGCCAATCGCATTATCAGCCAGGTGATTGCAAACAGAGATCTCAACAATCACGAAACCCTGCCCTCTTTCACTTATACTTCTTACGAAAAAACTGTCTTCGGGCCTGAATCGGATAGTATACCCCCTGTCGACAGCATTGAAGATATTGAAACCTATTTAAAGGTGAAAGAGTTTTTCCTGAAACAACAGTTGTTTATCATGGAAAGTGTCGTGAAACGTGGCTTTAAATTTCCATCTGAAAACTACAACAACGTAATTGCCAGCCGGGTTTCAGGATTCAAGGACCCCTTGTTCGTCTTCTTAATGTCGCAGATGCAATCCACTACTTTTTACAAAGAATTGGTAAATATAGTAGGTGTTGATTACATTAACCCTATCTCTAAAGGAAGCCTGAAAAAATACTACTTTGAAATACAGGATACTATAATTGAGCCCTATCCTTACGACACTACTTATACCATCTCGTTCAGGCCTTTAATGAACACTAATTTTGAAGCGTTGAAGGGCAGTTTGGCTATAAGCACAAACGGATTCGCAATCAGGAACGTAATTGCCCGGCCTGCGAGTGGTGAACGTGGACCTATAACAGCAAAAATCCAGCAGAAGTACGACTTTATCGATAACACACATTGGTTTCCGGTTCAACTGAATACAGACCTGGTAATAAAAACCAAAGAAATAATAATCGACAGCATTCATAAGCGGAGCATAAAAATAATGGGTCGTGGGAAAAGCTATATATCAGATATCAATCTGAATCCAGAACTGCAACGCAATCAATTTGGTGTTTTTGAAGTGGATGTTCAGCCTGAGGCCTATAAACAACCGGAAGAAATCTGGAATAAATACAGGATTGATTCATTAACTTCTCGCGAGCAAACAACATACAGGGTTATTGATAGTTTAGGAAAAGCTAAAAATTTTGACAAACGAACCAACAAGCTTAATGCCCTCACCGGAGGAACGCTATCACTTGGATACGTTGATTTATATTTAGATAATCTTTTCCGGGTGAACCGGCACGAGGGTTTCAGGCTGGGATTAAAGCTCTCCACTTCCGACAAAGTGCTAAGCTGGATGCGGGTTGGCGGTTATGCAGCGTATGGTTTTAAAGATGAAAAATTCAAGTATGGTGCTGAAGGACTCCTCATTTTCGATCGTTTCAGAAATTTTTACCTGAAAGGAGGCTATTATGATGATGTGGACGAAGCCGGAGCTGATGAAAAATTCATAAACGAACGCAACCTGTTAAATCCTGAAAGGTTCCGCGAAATCCTTGTTAACCGGATGGACCGTACCCGAATCTACAAGGCTGATATCAGTACACGGGTTTTAAAATATATGACGCTGGGTGCGGGATTTTCAGTCTACAACAAAGTTCCGCTTTACGATTATAGATACGTGGTTCTCTCCTCTGAAAATATCACTGTCACTTCTTCCGATTTCTCGTTTACCGAAGCGTCACTTTTGATACGGTATGCCTATGGCGAAAAATTTTTAAGAAATGAGCGTTCAACTATTTCGCTGGGCACAAAATATCCCATAGTTCAGTTTTTTGCCAGCCATGGATTTAATAACTTCTTAAAGGGGCAATACGTTTATAACCGTTTCGATCTGAAAATCAGCAAATCGTTTTTTACAAAATATGTGGGAACTACTTCATTTAGCTTCCAGGCTGGATTTATTGACCGGGATATCCCGTATGTGAATCTGTATAATGCAAAAGCATCGTATATTTCATTTAACCTGTATTCTCCCGGAAGTTTTGCCACCATGCGAATGGATGAATTTACTGCCGACAAGTATGCATGTCTGTTCTTTTCACATAATTTCGGAAAGTTATTATTCACTTCCAGGCATTTTAACCCGGAACCTGAACTGGTTACAAACATAGGGTTCGGATCACTAAGTCATCCTGAAAATCATGTTAAGGACGGAATAAAGAGCTACGGGAAAGGATACTTTGAATCAGGCCTTGTAATTAACAAAATCATCCGGCTAGGTCTTGTGGATGTTGGATTTGCCGGGTTCTACCGTTATGGAGCGTATACTTTGCCAAAGCCTGAAGAGAATTTGGCATGGAATATTGTATTTCAGTTTATTCTCTGAAGCCTGGCGTAAAATTAGTCGGTAGACCGAAGTCGGAAGCCGGAAGCTAATAATGTGTGTAAAAGTTACTTAAGGGGTTGAATCAATTTCTAAATCAACAAAAACTTTTTTAATATTCAGAATTGTTGGCAAGAACCATAAAATAGTCTTCCGACTCCCGGCTTCCGACTTCTGGCAATTAAAATTCCTTCACCAAAACAATAGCACGAAGGCAAATATTAATGTAATTTCGCTCCGGATTCCAACGAATATAGTACAGCTATCATATTCTCATTCCTATGAACCTGAATGAATTTCAATCAGCAATTAAGCAAGGCATACCTGCCACTTTGCCTAATTTATTGCCTTACGACGCAGATGTAAATCACGCCCCTGTCCGAAAAGATATTTTATCCGCAACCGACAAGAAATTAGCCGTTCGTAATGCTTTGCGTTATTTTGACAAGCAACATCACGCCGTTTTAGCAAAAGAATTTGCTGATGAGCTGAAGAAATTTGGTCGAATTTACATGTTTAGGTTTCGCCCATTGCATGCCATGTTCGCGCGCGCGATTAATCAATATCCGGCTCAGTGCCAGCAGGCTGCCGCCATCATGATGATGATTCAGAACAACCTCGATCCGGCTGTGGCTCAGCATCCTCACGAACTGATTACTTATGGCGGAAACGGTGCTGTTTTTCAGAACTGGGCTCAGTATCTACTGACCATGAAATACCTTTCGGAGATGACCGACGAGCAGACGCTCGTAATGTATTCCGGTCATCCCATGGGACTGTATCCTTCGCACAAGGAAGCGCCAAGAGTTGTGGTTACTAATGGAATGATGATTCCGAACTATTCGAAACCGGATGACTGGGAGCGTTTCAATGCATTAGGAGTAACCCAATATGGGCAAATGACTGCCGGATCGTATATGTACATTGGCCCACAGGGAATTGTACACGGGACTACTATTACTGTTTTAAATGCCGGACGAAAAGTAGAAAAAACAAATGAAGGCCTGGCTGGAAAGCTGTTTGTCACTTCCGGACTTGGCGGAATGTCGGGCGCACAACCTAAAGCAGCGGTAATTGCAGGTGCGATTGGCATCGTAGCCGAAATAAATCCGAAAGCTGTTCATACCCGTTTTTCACAGGGTTGGGTGGATGAAGTTTATGAAGATCTGGATAAAATAATTGAACGTATAAAGCAGGCAAAAGCAGAGAAAAAGGCTGTTTCCATCGCCTACCAGGGAAATATTGTCGATCTATGGGAAAAACTTGCTGACTCAGATATTGAAATTGAAATGGGTTCCGATCAAACCTCGCTTCACAATCCGTGGGCCGGAGGATATTATCCTGCCGGACTTACTTTTGAAGAATCAAAACAAATGATGGCTTACGAGCCGGAGAAATTCAGATTATTTGTCCAGGAATCATTGCGCAGACACGTTGCTGCAATCAATCGGCTTACGGCAAAAGGAATGTATTTTTTCGATTATGGAAATGCATTTCTGTTGGAAGCCTCACGGGCTGGTGCTGATATTATGAAACCAGATGGAACATTCCGTTATCCTTCCTATGTTCAGGATATAATGGGTCCCATGTGTTTCGATTACGGATTTGGTCCTTTCCGCTGGGTTTGCGCTTCGGGCGATCCTTCAGATTTGGATTTAACCGACCAGATTGCCATGGATGTACTTGAAAAACTGGCCCTTGAATCACCTGCTGAAATTATGCAGCAAATGCATGATAACATTCGCTGGATCAGGGAAGCGAAACAAAACAAACTGGTTGTCGGCTCACAAGCCCGCATTCTTTATGCCGATTGCGATGGCCGCACTCAAATAGCAGCTGCATTTAATGAAGCAATCAGGCTGGGCAAATTGAAAGGACCGGTAGTTCTCGGTCGTGATCATCACGATGTTTCCGGTACCGATTCACCTTACCGCGAAACTTCCAATATATACGACGGATCAAGTTTTACTGCCGATATGGCTGTACAGAATTTTGTGGGCGACAGTTTCCGTGGTGCAACATGGGTAAGTTTGCATAACGGCGGTGGTGTTGGCTGGGGCGAAGTAATTAACGGCGGATTCGGGATGTTACTCGATGGCAGCACCGAATGCGACCGAAGAATTAATATGATGTTACATTGGGACGTAAACAACGGGATTTCACGCCGTAGCTGGGCCCGAAACGAAGGCGCAGTTTTCAGCATTAAAAGAGCAATGGAAAAAGAACCAAGGCTGAAAGTAACTTTGCCGCAGATGGTGGATGATGAGTTACTGGAAAATCTTTTTTAATTAAAGCGTGTTTGCACACTTATACCCACTGTGTCAGCACACCTTTTTCACAGTGTCTGTACACCTTTTCAGGTGTCTGACACTGTGAAAATCACCTCATAGTTTTCTCCTGTCATTCAGCACCGGGAAGAACAGCTGTGAGGATAATGAAAACACTGTCCCAAAGTAAGTAAAGTTTACTTCAGGCTGTGTCTGGATTTTTTTATTTGTAAAAGTTGCAGAATGAAATGTAGCACCCTAACAATTCTCTATCTGTTTGATTATCATTACTATGGAACATTTTCATTGTTTATCTTTACTGTTTTTTAAAATGCATATGCCCTGCTATTCTTTCCAAGGCATCAATTTAATTAATAGTTTAGCTTACATTGTACCCCCTTTAATAAAAGTATGAAAAAGAGATTACTCGTCCTGACTCTAGGTATTTTTCTAGTTTACTCAGGTATTGCACAAATTCCGGCAGGTTATTATGACCAGGCAACAGGAAAATCAGGTGAAGTATTACGGGCAGCATTACGTGATATTACAACCACCGGCCATATAAAAATCCCATATACCAGCACCTCGTTTGATATCTGGAATGCCTACGCAGTTACAGATGTCAGGCCCGCTCCCAACAACACAATAATCTGGGATATGTATTCTGATATTCCGAATGGTTCACCTGCTTATACATTCACTATTTATACAAATCAGTGTGGTACCGCTTCTGCCGAGGGCGATTGTTACTCCAGGGAGCATTGTATGCCCAATTCATGGTGGGGAGGCCTTGATAATACTGCAAACCCGCAATACTCTGACCTGCACCACTTATTTCCGGCAGATCAATATGTTAACAATAAAAAAAGCAACTACGTAGTAGCACAAACCTCTACACCTACATGGACTTCGACAAACGGAAGTAAACTGGGGCCTTGCACTTACCCTGGCTATACAGGAACTGTTTTTGAACCAATAAATGATTACAAAGGGGATTTCGCCCGTGCTTATTTATATTTAGCCACGCGCTATATGAATTATCTAAGCACCTGGGTCACGACATATCCTTCATACGAATCTAAATATATTATAAATGAAACTGGCGGAAACTACAAACAATGGTATATTGACCTGTTAATATCATGGAATAACAGCGATCCTGTAAGCCAGAAGGAAATTGACAGAAACAACAATATTTATTATTACACTCCCCAGCATAACAGAAATCCTTTTATTGATCACCCGGAATATGTTTGCCTGGTTTGGAGTTGCGTTTCTTCGCCGGTAATTACAAATATTGTAAGCACCCCAGCTGCCCCAAATTCTACCAGTAATGTATCGGTATCGGCCACTATAACGGATGACGTTTCTTTATCATCTGTTACACTGCAATGGTGTACCGATGGATTTAGTTTTGCGAATTCTATCGCGATGTATGAGAATGGAGCTACTAATTATGTTACCACTTCATTAATCCCGACTCAGGTGGCTGGCGCTACTGTAACATATAGAATACTAGCAAGCGACAGCAATGGCAGCACAACAACCTCGTTTACAAGCAGCTATACAATCATTAAAGATGAGCCGACCAGCTATCCGGTATCCTTCAGTTGCGGAACTTCAACCAGTTCCACAATTGCTTTATCATGGATTGACGCTACAACTCCGGTAACTCCAGATGGATATTTAGTTAAAGCAAGTTCTGTGAGTCTTGCAGCTATTACAGATCCGGCGGATGGAGTAAGCGAAGCAAATGGGCCACTGGTTAAGAATGTGGCACAGGGTGCTCAAACCATAAATCTGACTGGCCTGGCTCCGTCAACAACTTACTATTTCAAAATTTATCCTTATACCAATTCGGCATCCAACATAGATTATAAGACATTGCCTGCCGCCCCAAACACAAGCTGTGTTACTTTGGAAGGAGAAGCGAATAGTAGTTGTGCCGCAGATTTACTTATTTCTGAATATATTGAAGGCTCCGGAAACAATAAATATATTGAAATTTCAAATAATACAGGCGTTTCAGTAGATCTCTCGGATTATAAGCTGCAGCTCTATGCAAATGGTGCGACAACGCCTACAAATAACATTGCGCTGGCTGGAACATTAGCGGATCAAACTACCATTGTATACAAAAACGCTTCTGCAACGTTATATTCTGTAGCCACATCAAATGCCGCAGTAAATTTTAACGGGAATGATGCGATAGTGCTATTCAAAACTTCAACCAATACTTTTGTTGATATTTTTGGCAGGATTGGTGAAAATCCGGGGACTGCCTGGACCAGCGACTCCTATTCTACCTTTGACAAGGTTCTTGTAAGAAACTCCTCGGTTACGTCCGGAATAACAGTAAATCCAGCTTCTGGTTTTCCTACTTTAACAACCGAATGGACCCAATATTCAATAGATGATATTTCACATTTAGGCTCGCATATAATGACTTGCCTGACTTGTATCAGCCCTGATGTACAGTCCGGCGATATAATATTTTCCGCAGTTAGTCAAACAGCAATGACCATCAACTGGATAAATGGGGATGGGGAAAAACGAATATTGGTAATGCGGCAGGGAACACCGGTTACAGAGACCCCGATAACAGGAAACACCTACACGCCTGATACCGTTTTTGGCTTAGGGAATGAGTTGGGCGCTGATGAATATGTAGTATACAATAATTCTGGTTCCTCTGTAACCGTCAGTAATCTGGTTGCAGATCAAACGTATTATGTATCCATTTTTGAATACAATTGTTTGCCGGGATCAGAGATTTATTTAACACCCGCGGTTTCTTCCAGTCAAATTGCATTCGATCCACTTCCGGCTAATGCAGGAACAATTACAGGTCCAACAATAGTTTGCCAGGGACAAAACGCTCTAATCTATACAGTTCCGCCAATTGACTATGCGACTTCATACATCTGGACATTGCCGGGAGGAGCAATAGGTTCAAGCATAACAAACAAGATTGACGTGAACTTTACTGTATCTGCTGTTTCCGGAGATATTTCAGTTAAAGGGACTAATGCCTTTGGAAACGGAATAGCATCAACCATAGCAGTTATAGTTAATACAATTCCCGCGTCTCCTACAATAACTGCGAATGGTATTATTTTACATTCTGACGCGGCCCAAGGAAATCAATGGTATAAACAAGCTGGCATAATAACCGAAGCGACAAATCAAGATTATACCGTAACAGCCGATGGCAATTATTATGTTATTGTAACAGATGAAGGATGTAGTTCAGATACATCAAACACAATTGATGTTGTAGCCGTTGGAATTGAAATATCTCACCCCTATCCTACAATCAATGTTTTCCCAGATCCTTTTAGCGACGAACTCAATATTGAATTCAAGGGTAATGTAAAATATACAAATTTCCAAATCTCGAATTCGTCAGGAGTAGTTGTTTTCAAAGGAAAAGTGTTGGAAAAAGCAATTGTGCGAACTTTAGGTTTTTCTCCTGGAGTTTATTTCTTAAAACTTGAAAATGGAAAGGACTTTAAGTATAAAAAGTTAATAAAAGTAAAATAAAAAAAAGAGGCTGCTTTTCGAAACAGCCTCTTTTTTTTAAAAACCAGTAGGTAAATTATAAACCGAACTCTTTTTGAATTTTATCTACACTATCCACTTTTTCCCAGCCAAAAAACTCAACTTCCTTAAAGTATTTATCTTTCCCATTGATTTTTTCGGTGCGGGTGCTCCCGTTTTTGTAATACACTTCAACCTCAGCTTTGTAGTGATCACGGCCAAAGTGCCCATATGAAGCGGTGCGTTCAAAAATCGGGTTCTTTAATCCGAAGCGTTGAACAATGGCATACGGGCGCATATCAAAAATCTTGTGCACTTTTTCAGCAATCTGTCCGTCAGTAAGCTTTTTACCTTCAGCATCTTTTACTCTAGCCGTTTTGTAAGTATTTACATAAATACCAACGGGTTCAGCAACACCGATTGCGTATGCAACCTGCACCAGGACTTCGTCAGCAACACCAGCAGCAACAAGGTTCTTGGCAATATGACGTGCAGCATAGGCAGCTGAACGGTCCACCTTCGAGGAATCTTTTCCTGAAAAAGCACCTCCACCATGTGCACCTTTACCGCCGTAGGTATCAACAATAATTTTACGACCTGTTAAGCCAGTATCACCATGAGGTCCGCCAATTACGAACTTACCGGTTGGATTAACAAAGTATTTAACATCATCGCCAAAAAGTTTACGGACACGTGCAGGCAAAGTTCTTTTTACCCTTGGCAGTAAAACGTTTTTCACATCTTCGGCAATCTGATCCTGCATGGCCTTTTCGGCAGCTTTTATGGCAGCAGACGATGAATCAGCCGGCAGCACGAATTCATCATGCTGTGTCGAAACAACAATGGTATCAATACGTACAGGCCTGTTACGCTCGTCATATTCGATGGTAACCTGCGATTTGCTGTCAGGACGCAGGTATTTCATTTTTTTTCCTTCGCGACGGATAGCAGCCATCTCCTGCAGGAGAATATGCGACAATTCAATCGGCATTGGCATTAATGTATCCATTTCGTTGTTGGCATAACCAAACATCATTCCCTGGTCACCGGCACCCTGATCTTCGGGATTGCCGCCATGATCAACTCCCATGTAAATATCTTCGGATTGCTCATGAATGGTCGAAATTACACCACATGAGTTATTATCAAAACGGTATTCAGCTTTTGTATAACCGATACGTTCGATGGTACCACGAACAATTTTCTGAATATCAACATATCCGGTTGTACGAACTTCGCCGCTACAAACTGCAAGGCCTGTAGTTACAAGTGTTTCACAAGCTACTTTACTTTCCGGATCAAAGCGTAAAAACTCATCCAGCAATGCATCCGAAATCTGATCCGCTACTTTGTCAGGGTGCCCTTCCGACACACTTTCTGATGTAAATAAATATCCCATCTCTATCTTATTTAAGAGGTTTAAAATTTATAAAAAGATTGAGGAAGTATTAAATACGCTTGCGGAAGTGTATTTTAGCATTTTTTCCTGTGGTTGCAAGCAATCAAATTTTTCCACTCAATATGACGGCAAAGGTATATGATTTTATAATAACTTTCTAAAAATGACAGTAATTCTTATTTGTCATTGTTGCTGAAATCAGGCTGAAAATTATGCTAACTACACCTAAAAAATGAAACAAAATCTTCACTTCATTCAGTAACTTCGCAACGCAAAAAATTTCATCTTATGAGCAAATCTGGCATAGCGACATTCTTAATTCTAACAACTTTTTTCTGCAAGGCACAATCACCGGCGTGGTATGTAAATCCTTTTATCGGCACCAACGAAATGGGCCACACCTATCCGGGAGCTACCGTTCCATTCGGAATGGTTCAGTTGAGTCCCGAAACGGATACTATTCAATATTCGATCGGCCAGGGTTATATTAAGGATGTGTATCGCTACTGTGCGGGTTACCAGTATTCAGATAAAACTATTGTAGGATTCAGTCATACCCATTTTTCAGGAACCGGTCACAGCGACCTGGGAGATTTCCTTGTAATGCCGACAACCGGTAATGTTCAGTTAAATCCCGGCACTGCTAATAATCCTGAATCAGGATATCGCAGCCGGTTTTCCCATGAAACTGAAAAAGCTTCAGCAGGATATTATTCGGTTATGCTTAGTGATTATAATATCAAAGCTGAACTCACAACCTCCGCTCGGGTTGGGTTTCACCGGTACACTTTCCCGGAAACTTCAGAGGCAAATATTATCCTCGATATGGTTTCGGGCATTTATAATTACGACGGAAAAGTTGTGTGGAGTTCAGTCAGGGTGGAAAATGATACGCTGATTACAGGATACCGGCAAACGCAGGGCTGGGCCCGCGACCGGACTATGTATTTTGCCATGGTTTTTTCGAAACCAATACGGAACTATGGTTGCCGCGATGAGGGAAAAGTTGTGTACAACGACTTTTACAGGAAATTCAATACGGCAAAGGATTTCCCTGAAATGTCGGGCCGAAAGCTAAAGACCTATTTCAGTTTCGATACAAAAGCAGGGGAACAAATCCTTATAAAATTTGCTCTTTCAGCAGTAAGTACCGAAGGAGCTGTCAAAAATCTTAAAGCCGAAATCCCCCACTGGAATTTCGACCTGGTTCACCAGCAGGCAGAAGATTCCTGGAATAAAGAATTAAGCCGCATCACTATTGAAGCATCAGAAGAAAAGAAAATAATCTTTTACACAGCCCTGTACCATTCTTTCCTCTCTCCTACCCTTCTTATGGATGTGGATGGGCAGTATCGCGGCCTTGATCACAACAATCACCTGGCTGAAGGATTTACAAATTATACAACATTTTCGTTGTGGGATACTTACCGTGCACTTCATCCACTGTTTACACTGGTTCAACAGAATCGCACATCAGATATGATAAACTCCATGCTGGCACATCAGCAGCAAAGCGTTCATCATATTTTACCGGTCTGGAGCCATTACTCCAACGAAAACTGGTGTATGATCGGCTACCATGCAGCTTCTGTAATTACTGATGCATACATGAAGGGAATAACTGGTTTCAATGCTCAGAAAGCTCTGGATGCCTGTATTTCAAGTGCTACTTATGCACCAAACGATGGTATCGGTGATTATATGAAATACGGCTACGTTCCTGCCGATAAATCCTCCAATTCAGCATCTAAAACTCTTGAATATGCGTATGATGATTATTGTATCAGCAAAATGGCAGGAAAAATGGGGAAACAAGAAATTGCTTCAACATACGCCAAAAGATCTGAAGCATACAACTTTGTATGGGATAACAACACAGGATTTATGCGTGCAAAGAAAAGTGATGGAACATTTCAGTCACCTTTCGATCCGTTAAGCACCGAAAGGCAGGGATTTATTGAAGGCAATGCCTGGAATTACTCATTCTATATTCCTCAAAACCCTGCCCGGCTGATTGAACTGTACGGTGGCAATAAAAAGTTCATGTTGCACCTAGATTCGTTGTTTGACATAAAGCTGGATGAGAAATACTTTGCTGAATCAGAAGATATCAGCGCTGTCGGGATGATTGGCAATTATGTTCACGGAAACGAGCCCAGTCATCATGTTCCCTATTTATATGTATTTGCCGGAGCACCATGGAAAACCCAGGAACGTATTCACCAGATCGTAAATACCATGTATCATAATACGACCGAAGGCCTTTGCGGCAACGATGACTGCGGGCAAATGTCGGCCTGGTATATTTTCAGTTCACTGGGATTTTACCCGGTTTGCCCGGGAAGCAATGAATATGTAATTGGTGCTCCATCCGTTGATAAAGCTACCCTGAATCTGGAAAACGGCAAACAATTTTCCATCACAGCCCCAAATCTGAACGATAAAAACATATATGTTCAGCAAATCATACTTAATGGAATTCAGAAAAAAGATTTCATTATTCTGCATGATGACATTATGAAAGGTGGAACGCTGGAGTTTGTGATGGGGTCGAAACCGAAAAAATGAAGTCGGAAGTCGGAAGTCGGGAGCCGGAAGTCGGAAGTCGGGAGTCGGAAGTCGGGAGTCGGGAGCCGGAAGTCGGAAGTCGGAAGACGGGAGTCGGGAGTCGGGAGTCGGAAGACGGAAGTCGGAAGTCGGCAGATGAAAATCGAAAGACGGCAGACAGAGGGAAGATGATCACAGACGTTCCCTTTCTTTAACTTGTCACACTGAGTGAAGTCGAAGTGCCTCACTCTTCACTCTTCACTCTTCACTCCCTACTCCCAACCAATCAAATTATTTTCCCTCCCCCACCTCCCACATATCGAAAAAATTGTATTTTTGATAAAAACAGAAAGCCATGGATTTTAATGAAGTTTTATTGAAACGCGAAAGTGTCCGCAACTACGATCCCGAAAAACCGGTTGATATTGATACCCTGAAAAGAATACTGGAAGCCGGCAGGATTGCTCCTTCGGCATCTAATTACCAACCCTGGGAATTCTGGCTTATTTCATCCAAAGAAATGCTTGAAAAAGTTAAACCTTGTTATTCCAGGTCATGGATAAACGATGCGCCTCACATCCTGGTTGTAACCGGAGATCTGGATCATGCCTGGGAACGTTCGGATGGCTATAATTCGCTGCAAACCGACCTGGCGATTGCCATGCACCAGATGGTTCTGGCTGCCACCAACGAAGGAGTCGGCTCCTGCTGGGTTACCAATTTCGATCCGGATATTTTACGAAAAGCTCTTGGCATTAAGGAATCTGTCAAAGTATTCGGAATTACACCACTTGGTTATCCCCGCGAAAGCTATACCAAAAGGACTGTAATTATGCGCAAACCGCTGGAAGATGTAGTGATTTATTGCTGATCATACCTGAAGAGGCATTCCAATTCTTTAGAGTGCGGCCAAACTGAACTGTACAATATTTATAGTAAAAACAACATTCGCTTTAATCAGCAACCTGATGAAATTAACTCCGCGCGCTTTCCTTTCACTCTTATTTTCAGTACTTACTATTTCTCTGATTCTTAATCTCGGGCAGGCATACGCATTCTGGAGCCTAAATGAAACAGCTCTGTTAGTAAGCCGTTGGGCTACCATGGTAATGCTGGTGGTTTATGCTATCCGAAAAAAATCCCTGACCACATGGATTCTGATTAGTATGGTGCTTGGAGCAGAATTCGGTCACGATGTGCCTTCCATAGCCATTCACCTTAACCTGTTCAGCAAGATATTCCTGAATATGGTGAAAACTATTATTGCTCCATTGCTTTTTGCAACGCTGGTAGTTGGAATTGCCGGGCATTCAAACCTTAAGCAGGTGGGTCGAATGGGATGGAAATCAATTGTTTATTTTGAAATAGTATCAACCATAGCCTTATTTATCGGTTTGTTGGCCATTAATGTAAGTAAAGCAGGAGTTGGCGTAATTATACCAGCCGAAATCAGCCAGACCGGAATTCCAACAGTAAAAGCACAGACCTGGGAAGAAATTATCCTTCATATTTTCCCTGAGAATATTGCGAAAGCAATATACGAAGGTCAGGTTTTACAGATTGTAGTATTCAGTATTGTTTTCGGCATCGCAGTCGCTATGTTAAAAGATCCGCACCGGAACAGGATGGTTCATTTTGCCGAAAGCCTTTCCGAAACCATGTTTAAATTCACTAACCTGGTAATGTTCCTGGCTCCGGTTGCGGTATTCGCCGCCATTGCATATTCTGTCGGGCATATGGGGCTTAGCATTCTGGGGAACCTGATTCAGCTTTTAGCTACTCTTTATGTTGCTTTAATTTTACTTCTGGTATTGGTTTTTTTGCCGGTTGCCTTGATTATGAGGATTCCGATCCGGAATTTTATCCGTGCTGTTTCGGAACCGGCGACCATTGCTTTTGCTACTACCAGCTCTGAATCAGCGCTACCGATAGCCATGGAAGCGATGGAGAAGTTTGGTGTTCCCCGGAAGATCGTCGCATTTGTAATGCCTACCGGCTATAGTTTTAACCTCGACGGAACCACTTTATACCTTTCACTTGCCACTATTTTTGTTGCACAGGTAGCTGGTATTCATCTGTCGTTCGACAAACAATTACTGATCGTTTTCACCCTTATGCTGACAAGTAAAGGCGTTGCCGGAGTTCCAAGGGCATCGCTGGTAATATTGCTGGGAACTGCAGCCAGTTTCGGACTTCCAACCTGGCCGATTTTTATCATTCTGGGTATTGACGAACTAATGGACATGGCAAGAACTGCCGTAAATGTAATTGGCAATTGCCTGGCGACTGCTGTAGTTGCACGCTGGGAAGGAGAATTCGATGAAAATAAGGCTAAGAATTTTAGTACGAAGATGATAGAATAGAATATTAGTTTGTTAATATCCTTCGGGTATCAATCACATTATTTTATTAAAAGGTTTCACCATGCTTTCCATCCGGAAATATACGTTTTTCAAATCGTTCTCCTTTTCAAATACAATGAATGTATGATGATTAAGTAAGGTTCGGGGAGCTATATTTATTTTCAGCTGCTCTTTATAAACATCCTTTTTGGATTGCATAGATATTTCTTTATGCTTGCGCAGATTCCTGAAATACCTTACATATGAACTGATAAAAATAAACGGATAGAAAAAAGGAAAAAGGAATAAAGAGCTTTTACTTATCCTTATATATCGTATTTCCTTTATCCTGAAACCAGCTAATTTAGCCAGAATCCGTAATTTCTGAACTCCAAGCAAAAATATATGCCCGTGATATAACTCCTCCGTAATTGCTTTGTCTGACATCCAGATATCATCAATTTCATTTGGCGGCATCTGTTTGAATGTTTCGCTTTCAAACAGCAGATAGCTTAATTTTGCAGAAAGATTTGAATATGATGGTGTAGTAATCAGCAATTTACCTTCAATTTTCAAAATGCGGCTAAACTCTTTAAAAGCTTTTAACTGATCACTAAAATGTTCAATTCCTTCCTGGCAAACAACCCAGTCAGCATAATTATCTGCTACCGGGATTTTTCCCATAATATCTGCACGCTTGCATTCAATATTTTTCAACATGAAATATTCAGGGAATAAATCAAAAGGCTCCACTTTTGCGTCCAATTCCAATAGAATCTCGGTTGTAACCCCATTCCCGGCTGGAATATCTATCACAATTTTATCTTTCATTTCCGGTTTTATACTCCAGAAAAAGCGTTTTACCGGATATTTGGGACTTTTGGGATTATTTACATGGTTATCTATCATTTCTCAAAGCTTTTATAAAAGATAAAAATCAATTGTTTTCACTAATCCTTTTTCAGATTTCGTTATAGAAAACAGAGTTAACCTTGGCGGCAGATGTCGTTATTCCTGTAACGGAAATATCGTTAATAAAACTCATATTTTGCTGACAGTAAAGTTATATCTTATCAATTGAATTTGCTAAAAAATAAAGAGCAGCCTGTGAGCTGCTCATTACCATTTACTATTTTCGATTTAACTATTACCATACTTAAACAGTCATAATATCTTTCTCTTTATGCTCCATGGTCTTATCCACAAGCGCAATAAATCCGTCAGTTATATGCTGAATCTCTTTCTCCAGTGTCTTTATATCATCTTCTGAAACACCGTCTTTTTCCAGTTTCTTAGCTTCTTCAACCGCATTACGACGCATACTTCGTATAGTTACTTTAGCAGCTTCGCCTTCTGCTCTTGCCTTTTTTACAAGATCGCGGCGGCGTTCTTCAGTCAAAGGTGGCACTTGAATCCGTAATACTTCTCCATTGTTCTGCGGATTGAAACCAAGGTTGGCATCCTGAATTGCTTTTGCCAAAGGATTAAGCATATTTTTTTCCCAGGGCTGAACTACAATAGTACGGGCATCAGGAGTATTAATATTTGCGATTTTATCAACTGAAGTTGGATTCCCATAGTAGTCAACTTTAACACCTTCAAGCATTTGAGGCGTGGCTTTACTGGTACGGAATTTATGGAATTCCTTTTCGAGATGGGTAACTGCATGTTGCATGCTTTCTTTAATCTCTTCAATGATAAACTTCGCTTCTTCAGTCATGGTTGATTGTTTTGTGATGCAAATTTAAAAATTGTATGGGAATATTTGTGCTCTTGGTTGAAAAAGTGTAATAATAAAAGAGGGATTAGGGTTTGGAGGTTAGGTTTTAGGGACGAAAACCACAAATCAGTGAATGGCTGCACTCTTTCGTGCTTCGGGAGTTCGGCTTCGCTCACCCGCCTTCAGCAACCGCATATTCACCCGTAACTTGAAACCTGCACTTCGGCTTTGCTCAGTGCTCTTTTTTGCCTTCCCCAACCCCTAAATCCTAAAACCTAATCCCTTCTATGCATAAATAAGCGTTCCGCAATTGTTCCCGCTTAATATCTTTTGCAGGTTACCAGCTTTGTGAACATCAAAAACTATGACAGGCATTTTGTTTTCGCTGCAAAGTGTAAATGCTGTCAAATCCATAATATTCAGGCTTTTGCTATACGCTTCATCAAAAGTGAGTTTACTGAATTTGGTTGCGGTAGGATCTTTCTCGGGATCGGCGGTATAAACACCGTCCACACGGGTTCCTTTGAGTAAAACATCGGCGTGTATTTCAATGGATCGTAAGGCTGCTGCGGTATCGGTGGTAAAAAACGGATTTCCTGTTCCACCTGCAAGAATAACAACTTCACCTTTTTCGAGGCTGCTGATTGCTTTCGGACCGCTAACTCTTTCTGCAATCGGATCAACTGCCAGCCCGGAAAGAACTTTTGATTTGACTCCAACACTCTGAAGCGCCGATTGCAAGGCAAGGCTATTAATTACCGTAGCCAGCATTCCCATGTAATCGCCCTGAACACGGTCGGTTCCAATATTATTGCCTTTGAGTCCACGGAAAATATTTCCGCCTCCCAGCACAATTGCAACCTGTGTTCCTGATTCCACAGCCATTTTAATTTCATTGGCATATAATGCAAGCATGGCCGTATCAAAGCCCTGGCCTGAAGTGCCTGCCATCGATTCACCACTGAGTTTAAGTAAAATACGTTTGTATTTCATTGGGCAATATAGTTTAAGGTTGAAGTTAAGGTTAAGGTTAAGGTTAAGGTTAAGATTGAGGTTAAGATTGAGGTTGAGGTTGAGATAGCAAGGGACTCAACCTTTACCTTAAACTCAACCTGAATTACACCAAAGTTCTTTTACACTTCTTCTTTCCCGTGACACGCTTTATATTTTTTACCGCTTCCGCAGGGACAAGGATCGTTCCGTCCAACCTTTTTCTCCACTTTTACAGGACCAGTTACTGTATTTTCGCTTGTGCGCTGTCCGAGGATATCACTCCTGTCTTCGCGCAGGTGGCTATGGTCGGTACGTTGGGGCTGGCGAACTTCCTTAACCTGGTCCGCTTGTTGTACAGGAAGGTTAGCACGGGCCAGGAACCTGATAATATCCTTATTAGCTTCCTGAAGCATTGTTTTAAAAAGCTGAAACGATTCCAGTTTGTAAATAAGCAATGGATCTTTCTGCTCGTAACTGGCTGATTGTACACTCTGGCGAAGTTCATCCATTTCACGCAGATGCTCTTTCCAGGCATCGTCAATAACGCCAAGGGTAATTCCCTTTTCGATAGCCAGCGATACTTCCATTCCCTTATCATCATAGGCTCTTTTCAGGTTAGCCGCAACCTGCATGGTCTTTAAACCATCAGTAATAGGAATAGCAATAAACTGGTAGCGCGGGTTATTTTCGTAAACATCCTTAACAACCGGATAGGCTAATTCAGCAATCCGCTTGGATTTAGTACGGTAATTCAGATAAATGTGATGGAACAGTTCATCCGTAAGTTTTTCCTTTTTCCCGTTGGTAAATACGTCTTCCGTAAAAGGACATTCAGCTGCAAATGTAGTAAGCAGCTCAAGTCTTAATCCCTCAAAATCACCATTATCCTGGAAATCGGTTACATAATTATCGCAAAGATCATAAATCATATTGGAAATATCCAGGGCAAGACGTTCGCCATACAAGGCCTGGCGGCGTTTACCATAAATTACTTCCCTTTGTGCATTCATTACGTCGTCGTACTCAAGCAAACGTTTACGTATGCCGAAATTGTTTTCCTCCACTTTCTTCTGGGCACGCTCAATGCTTTTAGTGATCATCCGATGCTGGATCACTTCGCCTTCTTTCAGTCCAAGACGGTCCATGATTCCGGCAATACTTTCGGAACCAAACATACGCATCAGGTCATCCTCAAGCGATACAAAGAACTGCGAACTACCCGGGTCACCCTGGCGGCCGGCACGACCGCGTAACTGCCTGTCGACACGACGCGACTCATGACGTTCGGTACCAATAATTGCAAGACCACCGGCATCTTTTACTCCCAGGCCCAGCTTTATATCCGTACCACGACCGGCCATGTTGGTAGCAATGGTAACAGTACGGGATAATCCGGCTTCGGCAACAATCTGCGCCTCACGCTGGTGTAACTTGGCATTAAGAACATTGTGAGGAATGCGATCGCGGGTTAGCATACGACTTAGCAACTCTGAAATTTCAACTGAAGTTGTACCAACCAGTACAGGTCTTCCTTTTTCAATCAATGCTTTTATTTCAATAATTACAGCATTGAATTTTTCACGCTTGGTTTTATATACAAGATCTTCGTTATCAGCGCGAACAACCGGGCGGTTTGTTGGTATCACAACAACATCCAGTTTATAAATATCCCAAAACTCACCGGCTTCAGTTTCGGCAGTTCCTGTCATACCGGCAAGTTTGCGGTACATACGGAAATAATTCTGCAGAGTTACAGTAGCATAGGTTTGAGTGGCGGCTTCAATCTTCACATTTTCTTTTGCTTCAATTGCCTGGTGCAAACCATCGCTGTAACGACGGCCTTCGAGGATACGTCCGGTTTGCTCATCTACGATCTTAACCTTATTGTCCATAACCACATATTCCACATCGATTTCGAATAAGGCATATGCTTTCAATAACTGGTTCACCGTATGAATACGTTCTGATTTTACAGAATAATCGCGAAGAAGTTCCGCTTTTTGTTCAAGTTTATCTTTATCAGAGATTTGCTTGCGTTCCATTTCGGCGATTTCGGCGCCTACATCCGGAAGGATATAGAACTTTGGATCATCGTACGATTTGGTGATCAGGTCAATACCCTTATCAGTAAGCTCAATGGAATTATTCTTTTCATCGATCACAAAAAACAGCTCATCATCCATGATGTGCATGTTTTTGGATTGCTCCTGCATGTAAAAGTTTTCGGTCTTTAACAGGATAGCCTTTATTCCCGGCTCACTGAGGAACTTGATCAGCGCTTTATTTTTCGGTAACCCGCGAAAAGCACGTAAAAGAGATTCACCTCCTCGTTTTTCGTTATCAGATGCTATTTTATTATTGTCATCAAAAACCAGGAGACTTTTGGCTTCTGATAATAATTTGGTAACCAGGTTGCGTTGTTCAGAATAAAGTTTGGAGATTTCAGGTTTCAAAGCTTCGAATTCCTGGTTTTCACCACGGGGAGTAGGTCCTGAAATAATAAGCGGTGTACGGGCATCGTCAATCAACACGGAATCGACCTCATCCACTATGGCATAATTATGCGGACGTTGAACCAGTTCATCCGGATTTCGCGCCATATTGTCACGCAGGTAATCGAAACCGAATTCATTATTTGTTCCGTAGGTAACATCAGCGAGGTAAGCATTACGGCGTTCCTGCGAATTTGGTTCATGCCTGTCGATACAATCAACCTTGAGCCCGTGGAATTCGAACAATACCCCCATCCACTCCGAGTCACGTTTTGCAAGGTAATCGTTAACAGTTACAACGTGAACTCCTTTTCCAGGAAGAGCATTCAGGTAGATTGGCAATGTAGCTACAAGCGTCTTACCTTCACCGGTACCCATTTCGGAGATTTTACCTGAGTGCAGAACAGCACCTCCGATAAGCTGCACATCATAATGCACCATATCCCAGGCAATCATGTTGCCACCAGCCATCCAGCGGTTATCCCAGTACGCTTTATCGTCAATAATATTCACGCTGTCCTTGCGTGCAGCCTGGTCGCGGTCGAATTGAGTGGCGGTAACTTCCAACGACTCATTCTCCATAAACCGGCGAGCGGTTTCCTTAACAACCGCGAAAGCAGCCGGCAATATTTCCTGGAGAGTTTCCTGCGTTTTACGATATTCTTCTTTATCAAGAAAATCTATTCTTTTATATAGTTCTTCTTTTTCTTCAATATCTATATCGAAATCACTTTCAATCCTGGCTTTGATTGCATCAATCTCATCGCGTTCAGCCTGAACAGCTTCATCAATTTTTTGCTTGAATGATAATGTCATAGCCCGAAGCCCATCATTATCAATTGATTGTAGTTTTTCGAACTCTACCTTGGCTTTTTCAACCAATGGTGTTATGATTTTTATATCGCGGTCGGATTTGGTACCTCCCGAAATCATTTTGAGAAATGAATTAAGCATTTTATAACAGAGTTAAGCGATCGTAAATTTGTTAATCAAACATGCAAAGATAGTGTATTCCGGCAAAAGGCAATCAATAGGATTATCCACGGGAAAAACAGGAAATTGAACTCAAATACCGTACAATTTCGAATATTTAGAGTATGAAGCGACAAAGTGGCAGTGTGAAAAATTTTAAAAACAAAATTCAAAAAGATATTGTCAAAGTGAATTTTACTATATATACTTTGTCCTCCTTCGCTCTGTCGCTCTTCTGTAACTGAACAAATCATAATCAAATCGGTCCATAATCTCATTAAATCAAATCGGGGCGTTGGTTTTGCCAGCGCCCCGATTGTTGTTTGTTAATATTCGTCTTCATGAAAGAAGAAATCTTCTTTCGAAGGATAGTCGGGCCAGAGATCTTCTATACTTTCGTATATCTCTCCTTCATCTTCCAGTTCCTGGAGGTTTTCAACCACTTCCATCGGAGCTCCTGAGCGAACACAAAAGTCCTGAAGCTCTTCTTTGGTAGCCGGCCAGGGTGCATCCTCAAGTTTTGAGGCTAATTCTAACGTCCAGTACATATGTGAAAATTAGGTTTAATTTTTTTGCAAAAATAATCTATTCATAATAAAAATCAATACACTATGCAATTTTGTGAATAACTTATTAATAATTAGGTGATTCACCTTGATTTTTCACTAAAAAATACTCACTAATCCTATTAATTCAGCTATTTCTATTTGTCAAAAACATCAGGTTTCCACGGCAGGTCGGGAATATTATTAATAAAGGCAAGTTCCCGCGCCAGTACAAAAAGGTAATCTGAAAGCCTGTTGATATATTTTATCAATACTTCATTAACTGCCATTTCTGAAGCTAATTTAATTATGATACGCTCGCCACGGCGGCATACCGTTCGGCAAACATGACAGAGTGATACCAGAGGATGCCCTCCCGGCAGAATAAATGAGCTTAATTCAGGAAGATGCAGGTTCATAGCGTCAATTTCATTCTCCAGTTCAAGAACATCATTTTCCGATAAATGCGGAAGTTTACGCGAGAGCTCTTTTTCTGGATCAGTTGCCAACTCTGACTCTACGGTAAAAAGGTTTTCCTGTATACGGAGCAGTACATCACGAAGATGAACATCGTTAACCTGATCGCGGAGATACCCGATTAATGAATTTAGCTCATCTAACGTTCCGTATGCTTCGATGCGTTCGTGATACTTGGGTACGCGTGTACCTCCGATAAGTGAAGTTTCACCTTTATCACCAGTTTTGGTGTATATTTTCCACGCTTTTTCCATGATATAATTCCAAGTCAGTTGTAAATCAATACTAATTTAACGTTACCTATCTTTTCAGGATACAATAACAACCAAACCAGTACTAATTGTTCAATGCCTGGGCTGCGGTAATGATATTATCATTCAGATAATCCGCGGAAATCTGTCCGTCCATGAGCCTGATGATGCGATGAGCGTGGCGGGCTATATCTTCTTCATGCGTGACAAGAATAATAGTATTGCCGGCTTTGTGAATCTGTTCGAGAACGCCCATAATTTCGTACGATGTGGTGGAATCAAGGTTCCCGGTTGGCTCATCGGCAAGAATAATTGATGGTTTGTTCACTAACGCACGGGCTATTGCTACGCGCTGGCGTTGTCCACCCGAAAGCTCATTAGGTTTATGGTGTGCCCTGTCGGTAAGTCCTACGCTTGCTATTACCTCGTTAGCCCGTTCCAGCCTTGCTGTTTTCGAAAAACCAGCATATATCTGAGGAAGCATCACATTATCAAGCGCAGTGCTACGCGGTAAAAGGTTGAAGGTTTGAAATACGAAACCTATTTCCTTATTACGGATTCGGGCTAATTCGTTATCGTTGAGCTTACTTACATCCTGATCATTCAGAATATATTGCCCGCTTGTAGGTGTATCGAGACATCCGAGCAGGTTCATCAACGTTGATTTGCCTGATCCTGAGGGGCCCATCAATGCTACAAATTCATTTTTATAAATGGATAGCGATACCGAACGCAATGCTCTCACCAATTCGGTACCAACTTTATACGTGCGTGTGATATCGGTTAAACGGATTATTTCCTTCTGGCTCATTTGAAAAAGATATAAAAAGATTGAGTAACAAAAGTAATAGTTTTTATTGTGATATAATTTGAATGCTGCTGTAAAATTTGTCAGTTTTAACTTAAAATACAATTTAATATTACAAAAACGGCTAAAGGAATAACGTTTAGGGACTTATATACATCCCAGATTAAAAGGCAAGTTCGAATTTCCTGATTAATTCACACCCTAACTACTGACAATTTTCTATTCTCAATTAACTTCTAATTAAAACCTGATCACAAATTTTTGCTTACTCAGTTCCTTTTTCAGAAATACAATTCCAAACCTGAAAAGATCAATACTCACCGTTACACCATCATGATCAGAAATCTTATTCCACGCCTTTTGCATGTCAGCCGACCAGTGTATATCATCGAATACAAAAACCGAATCGTTGTTAGCTATAGCCAGCAAAGTTTCAAAGTTTTCGATTGTCGCTTCATAGGTGTGATTCCCATCAATAAAAGCAAAATCCAGCTTCCCTACTTGCTTAACCAGATCAGGCAAAACCAGATCAAACCTACCAATATGCTGCTCAATATTTGAAACCTGCATTGCGCTGAAACTGATTGCCGCCTGTTCTGATTTTGTCGTACAACCTTCGACAGTGTATACCTTAGCATCAGGATTTGCCAACGCCATGTATAAAGCACTCAAACCTACGGAAGTTCCTATCTCGATAATGGTTTGAGGCCTAAAATATTCAACAAGCCGAAAAAGCAAGCGGCCATATCTGTCACTAACAGAACTATTTCGCACAATGGAAGCAACACGCTCGAACCGGTGACTATATTGTTTATGATTTGCGCCTGATCCAAAATCGGTAATTTCAATCACCTGTGACTTTAGCAGAAGTTTTCGCCTGAGTTTTGCAATATCCTGAAACGCCGGGTTATCTTTTTTATTTTTAAATACCTGGTCAACCAGCTTATACACAAAAGGAGAATGCACGGAATGTCGTGAACCCGAATTAACCAGGTAAGTCCAGTAGGCCAGAATTGAAAATGCTTTGCGTCTCATCTTAAAACAGAAAGGGAAAATAAAAAATAATTTCTTAAATGATGTTAGTCTTATGTATTTTTGTTGCCCTAAATAAACAATTCCATTTCATGTCATTTCAGAAAATAAGCGCTAAAATAACGAATTATCTGTCGCTCGTTAAATTTGCGCATACAATATTTGCGTTGCCTTTTGCTCTGTTGGGATTTTCACTGGCTACTATCCATCATAGTGATTCTCTGAGCTGGAAACTTTTAGCCCTTGTTTTGCTGAGCATGCTTTTCGCAAGAAATGCCGCGATGAGTTTCAATCGTTGGGCCGACAGGGATATTGACAAGGTGAATCCGCGCACAGCTCAGCGGGAAATACCTGCCAAGAAAATAAGGCAACAATCGGCACTGGCGTTCTCTATAATAAATGCTTTGCTTTTTGTAAGTGTTACCTGGTTTATCAATCCGCTTTGTTTTTATCTTTCCCCTATTGCCCTAATAGTAATATTAGGATATAGTTTCACTAAGCGATTTACGGCTTTGGCACATTTTGTCCTCGGAATGGGTTTAGCCCTGGCCCCAACCGGTGCTTACCTGGCTGTAACCGGGACTTTCGACTGGATTCCGGTAATTATCTCATTATCTGTTCTATTTTGGGTATCTGGCTTTGATATTATCTATGCTCTTCAGGACGATGAATTCGACCTTGAAAATCATCTTCATTCGATACCAGTAATGCTGGGCCGGAAAAAAGCATTGGATTTGTCGCTTGGATTACATATTTTGACCGCATTGCTACTTTTTACGGCAGGGTTCATAGGTGATTTCAAAACTATTTACTGGGTAGGACTGGGGATATTTTCAGTTTTATTATTCTACCAGCATACAATCATAAAACACAACGATCTCCGCCGGGTAAACGTAGCTTTCTTCACCCTGAATGGAATAGCAAGTGTAGTTTTCTCTGTATTTGCGATTACTGATCTTTTGCTTTAAGGTCGGCATCCTTTTTTATTCCGGATTTTACAGCAGCCAGAATCGCTTCATCGAATTGCATCTTATCTGCCGGATGAAACTCGAAGTTAATGGGCGCATAGAAAATCGGCAAATCCCCTAAAACAGCTTCAGCCTCAGCATTTTGAAGGCGTTTCGCATCTTTCTCCGTTGTGACTATTATCTTTCGCTTGGTTGGCAGGTTTTTAAACTTGTCTTTAATGAGCAAAAGGTCTTTTTCATTGAATTCATGATGATCAGAAAATTCCATTAATTCCAGATCGGTACACATGCGGCGAAGATATTCCTGCATGGGCCCGGGATTCCCAATACCAGTCACCATTATGATTGAGTAAACATTATCTGCTTTTGAAGAATACTGGCAAGCAGTTTTATAAACCGTCTCAAACGGAAGATAGTTAATGTACGAAAAGCATACTAATTGCCCGGGATATGGCTTAATTTCTTCCAGTAACTGTTTTCGGACAATAGGAGAAAAAATTCTCGGCGTTTTTGTAACCACTATAATATCAGCACGCTTACGACCTGAGATGTGCTCGCGCAAGCGCCCAAAGGGCAACAGCCAGTCTTTTGTAAAAAGTTTGAAATAATCGGTAACCAGTATGGATAACTCCGGTTTTACATACCTGTGCTGAAAGGCATCATCAAGTATAACTATTTCAAGATCAGGTATATCTTTAATCAGGGTTCGGATTCCTTCTCTGCGGTTTTCACAAACTGCAACATTAATATCCGTAAATTTCTGAAGGTATTGTACGGGTTCGTCACCAAGGGTGTCTACGGTTTCATTTTCACCAGCGAGCCGGTATCCTTTAGTTTTTCGTTTGTATCCACGACTTAGTGTAGCAAGATTAGTATTTGCGTCTAATAATCGTATAAGATATTCAACCATTGGCGTTTTACCGGAACCTCCGGCAATAAGATTGCCAACTGAAATTACGGGAATATTGAATTTTTCGGATGGAAATATTTTAACGTCAAATAGTTTATTGCGGATTTTAATTATAAATCCGTAAAGTACAGCAAAAGGGAAAAGTAAAAATCTGAATGCTTCCACGTGATAAAGATACTAACAAAACTTTCAGCTAATCAAATATTAAAAATCAAAAATAATTAAAAATCCCTACAATATTGATTTTCTAAAGAAAATACAATAAAAAAGAAATAATTTTGCTCTGCCATCGGATATTAAATTTGCTCACTCACGGCTTTTTATCTAATTTTACGCAGTAAGAATACACATTTATTAAGAACATGATCTTATCCGAAATTACATCATATCTGAATACCCAATTTCCGCTTGCACTACAGGAAAGTTATGATAACTGCGGTTTGTTGATTGGCGATACTGATACTGAAATTGCCGGAGCTTTAATTTGCCTCGATATTACAGAAGAAGTTTTGGATGAAGCTGTAAAAAATAAATGCAACCTGGTTGTATCACATCACCCATTGATCTTTTCAGGAATAAAAAGCCTAACCGGCCGCACTGATACCGAACGCTTAGTAATCAGGGCTATCAGGGAAAATATTGCGGTTTTTGCCCTTCATACCAATCTCGATAATCATCACGAAGGGGTAAATCATTTTCTGTGCAGCAAACTGGGGATTTTAGAACCTGAAATCCTTAAACCTTTGTCGGATAAACTGCGGAAACTTGTTACTTTTTGCCCTGAATCCCATGCCAGCCAGGTACGTGATGCCATATTTAATGCAGGTGCCGGGCATATTGGCAATTACGATTGTTGCAGTTACAGTTCCAAAGGTGAAGGAACATTCAAAGCTTTGCCCGGCGCAAATCCGTTTGTTGGCGAACAAGGAAAATTGCATGCTGAACCTGAGTTGCGTATTGAAACGATATTTCCTGCCTTCCTCGAAAATAATTTAATTGCAGCCCTTAAGCAGGCGCATCCCTACGAAGAAGTTGCTTATGATATTTATCCTCTTACCAACAAACATCAAAGTCTTGGTGCCGGCATGATAGGATCACTTCCCCATGCAATTGATGCCGAAGAATTTTTAATTTCAGTGAAAGAAATTCTTCAGATCGGATGCATTCGTCATACTAATTTAAAAAATAAAAAAATTCAGCGGATTGCTGTATGTGGTGGCTCAGGAAGCTTCCTGATTAATGATGCAATATACTGTAATGCTGATATATACATGACCGGAGATATTAAATACCACGACTTCTTTATCCCTGAAAATAAGATGATTTTAGCGGATATCGGACATTTCGAAAGTGAACAATTCACAAAAGAACTGATATATAACTTTTTAAAGAAAAAATTTACTACTTTTGCACTCTTTATTTCCGGAACCAACACCAATCCGGTTAATTATTTGTAAATCAACATAAAACATCATAATCTGCTATGGCAAAAAGTGTTGCTAAACCAGCTGAAACAATCAGTGAAGTGAGCCTTAAGGCATCAAATGCGGTTAACACAAGCGAAACTACTGAATCTTCTGCTCCTATTGAGCACGTAAAAGACGAAACAGAGATTTCGATTGAGAAAAAGCTCATTGCTTTATATACTCTTCAGCAAAATGACTCAAAGATCGATCGTATAAAAATTGTTCGTGGTGAGTTACCACTTGAAGTGGAAGACCTTGAAGATGAAGTTGCAGGTCTTGAAACCCGCATCGACAATTATATTTCGGAAATTGAAGTTCTTGACAAGCAGATTGCCGATAAGGTATTAGCTATTAAAGAAAGTCAGGGATTGATTAAACGCTACGAGGAGCAGCAAAACAATGTAAGGAACAACCGCGAATATGATGCGCTCACCAAGGAAGTTGAATTTCAGAATCTTGAAATCCAACTTGCGGAGAAACGTATCCGCGAATTTACTGCCCAGCTCACCATGAGCAAAGAAGAAATAGAAAATGCTCAACATGAACTTAGTGACCGTAGAAATGACATGGAAGCTAAGCGCAGCGAGCTCACTGATATTGTTGCCGAAACTGAACTTGAAGAAAAAGAACTCAACAACAAATCAGAACAACAACAACGGCTGATTGAAGAAAGATTGCTGATCGCGTACAAACGTATCCGCAAGAATGCACGTAATGGGCTTGCTGTTGTTCCTGTTGAACGCGATGCATGTGGTGGATGTTTCAGCTATATTCCGCCTCAACGTCAGCTCGACATAAAACTTCACAAGAAAATTATCGTTTGTGAATTCTGTGGTCGTATTCTCGTAGATAAAGAGTTGGCGGATTCACTTAACTAATCAAGGTATACCTTTTAAGAGGCTTTCCGGAATACCGGAAAGCCTCTTTTTTATTTCCATTACATAAAACCACTTTAAATTATCCAGCCTCCTTCATAATATCCTAGCATCTTCAACCAAACTCTATAAACAATGAAGGCTGCCCTATTCCGACAGCCTTCAATAATTTTTATAAATTATTAAGTATTCAGATTACTTTAAAATGCTACCAGTAAACCCCCGAATGAGCTGCAATATAAATTTTACCTGATAATCCTGTGATTGCATAGGAATCAACATTAGCTCCATTCAGGTTTTCATGCTTATATGGAAATTGCCCGGGAGCAGTTGTCCATTTGTTATTTTTCTTAGCCAGAATATCATTCCCGACATACAAATGCGTAGCGGATAAACTAACGTTACTTCCCATATTAAATGTAATTGTGGCAGTTGAAAGATCATATACAACGTTCAGAGTACCCACTAAGGTCCCTTTAAGAATATCGCATTGCCCTGCGCCGGCATAAATTGGCCAACTGTAAGTACCTGCACCGATTGGTCCGTTTGACCACCCCCAGTTATTGGATTTAACACCAGGAATAGCGAGGAAGCAGTTTGCTGAATTATCCCCAAAAGCATAAGCTGTTTCACAAGCACTGTTACCACATCTTTGTTTACAGTAATCCAGATAAAAACCATACGATTTTAATGCTGTTTGAGCTTTAGCTGTAACTCTGGTGTACCCCGCGACATCTTTAACCTTAATGTCTGCGATAGCTACAATAATAAAACAATCAGGCAAAGTACTCAATGGAATTACTTGCGTATGATTAAGTATTCTTGGCCTAGGGTATTTTATGTATGGGAAATATCCGGGGTGAAAATATCCTGTTCCATCCGGATTAACGGTATTAGGTAACCCGGGAACAGTCATGCTTGTCAAACCTTCTGGTGTTCCTGCATAAACAAAAATACTTTCGATTGAATCGCCAGGATTCGCATGATACGTAACATACAGATTTACAAGATCGTTTCCCACTGTAACTGTTCCGTAAGAAACGGATGTATTAAAAACTATGCCAGTTGAAGTGGCTACTCCTGTGGGATACAAATTGGCTAGCAATTGGTTACCACAAGGCGAATAAACAATAGTTGACTTAACATCAATTCCAGCTTTATTTGCAGCTGAATTACTTGAATCATCTAGCACTTCCGATTTTTGACATCCGATAAATAATACCGGCACAACAAACAGCAGATAAAGAAAACTTTTAAATGGTTTTTTCATGGTTTTTGGTTTTAGAGTTCAATTTTATTAAAATGACTGGAACAAATAGGACTTGCTGTATTAAATTACAATAAAGAATAGTTGATTGCAAGTATAATCAACTATTGTGCCTGAACTATTATCTGTAAGTCAATCAACTAAATAGCAATCAATTGACTGAAAAATACCATATATTTATTTCATTTTGAAAAAAAAATGTCCCTTTTACGCAAATATTTCTTGGTTAAAATCTTGCCTCTTCCTGCCTATGTTGCCACTCATTTTCTTTTATAGTTTTTAGTATTGGATGTTAACTCGATTGATTTTAATATTTGGAGTAATATTGATTGAATTCTGCCTAAAACCGGGTTCTGAATAATAAAATTATCAGGAAACCGGAGAGACAGATAATTACGCCATTTTATGAAAAAAACCAGGCTAATAAAAATAAGTTTTTACTCGATTTATTGAAGAACCGGGATTTATAAGAAATAATTTCGGATTTTTGTATTTTAAAGTCTCTTCCCCCTGGTCAAATGAAACAAACTCTAATTCTATTAATTTTATTTTTTGTTTCAAGTAGTATCCACGCCTCCTTTACTTTTAACGATAACTGTAAACAGGCTTACACCGAAATGATGTGCCTCCGTTTTGATGGTGCCGGTGCCAGGATGCAATCAGAGAAAAAAATAAACCCTGACAACCAGGTTCCATACATAATTGAGAATTATATTGATTTTCTGAAAGTATTAATTGGAGAAGAAGAGCACGATTTCAACTTTCTGAAAAGCAAAAAAGAGCAACGCTTGCGGAAGCTTGCGGCAGAAGGCAAAGAATCACCCTGGTACTTATACAGCCAGTCTTTAATCTACCTGCAATCAGGAGTTGCCAGGATAAAATTCGGGGAATATGTCAGTGCAAGCCTTGATATTAACCGGGCTTATCGCCTGTTGATTGAGAACCAGCGTAAATTTCCTGATTTTGTAATGAACAAAGCAGGTCTTGGCATACTACATTCCCTTATTGGCACAGTACCGGCTAAATACAAATGGGCAGTAAATTCACTCCAATTTGAAGGCACTATTCCCGAAGGCAATGCCGAGATTGCCGGAGCTTACCGGCAATTGGTTTCCGATCCGCAACTCAGCTTTTTATTACCCGAAACAGTTTTTCTGCTCACGTTTGTAACACTGAATCTTTCGGCTGATATACCCGCAGCGCTGAACCTGGTTGAGAAATTTAATACGTCAACACTCAAATCAGTTGTTAATGAAAGTCCTTTACTGATATATTCCTTTGCAAACATTTATTCCAGGGCAGGCGAAAACGATAAAGTGATTCAGTTGATCACGGATTATCCACGCACTCCTGACATGTATCACTTTCACTACCTGAATTATATGCTTGGTGTGGCAAAGCTTAACCGCTTAGATAAAGATGCGTGTTATCCGCTATTAAGTTTCCTCGGCAGCTTCAAAGGGAAAAACTATATCAGGTCGGCATATATGCACCTTGCCTGGTATTACCTCATTCAAAATGAACCTCAGCAATACAACATTTATATCGAACGCATAAAACTCAGGGGGAACGATCAGGTTGACAATGATCGGGAAGCCCTGGTTTTTGCAACTAAAAACAATAAACCGGATATGCGTCTCTTAAAAGCACGACTTCTGTTTGATGGGGGATATTATTCCCGTGCCAGGCAGGAACTTGATGGATATAAAACATCAGATGTTAAGACCAGTCTCGAATATATTTACCGCCTTGGTCGTATTTATCATAACTGGGGTAAAATAGACGAAGCTATTTCCTATTATGCAGAAACCATAAAGAAAGGGGGAAATCTGCCCTATTATTTCGCAGCCAATTCATCGCTTCAACTCGGCATCATCTATGAAAAACGGAATGATTTTGTTCAGGCAAAAAAGTTCTATTTAAAAGTGTTGAATATGAATTTTGACGAATACCAGTTCAGTATCACCAATAAAGCACAGGCCGGACTAAATAGAATTAAGGGGAAATAGTTGGTGGTTTACTAATTTGTTTCTGGCTTCTGGCTATAATGTTTCTGAACATTGAATACCCGGTTAAAGGCTTCAAGATAAAACCATATCTCCCTGACAATAAATTACAGATAACCCACGATCTCTAAAAATCTTAAAAATCTTGTCAAACTACGATTGAATGACTATTGATTGACCAATATCTTCCATACATGTAACATTTCTCTCTCACCCTATCGCCCTTCGCCTTGTCACCCCTCACTTCATCTTCTCCCTCCTCACATCTTATACAATTTGCGTCCTACCTCTTCCCAGGCTTAAATTGCGATACTTTCAGGATATGCTGTGCATCCGTATCTTCCATCAGTTGTTTCAATGAGATATTATCAGCTTCCCGCATATAAGCCCTCACTATTTGCCAACCCATATACGCGCCTAACCTTCCGGGTGATTCAGCAGCAAAACCAGAGGTAAACGGGGCATCAGTCATCATCTTCGAAACGCCTTGCGGATCGGACGAAAACAGTAACTGGTGTTCAATAATAAAAGCCCAAATGCTGCTTTCGTTCCTATTACTCCATTCAAGTTGTTCAGCCGAATAACCGATTTTAAATTCATCTTTTACATCAGGCAGAGTAACATCAAGGAAGTACAAGGCCTTCCCGGCCATAATCATCTGATCCAGCAATGTATTACGTTTGCCATCCATGTGCACCAGGTTATCAGAAACTGCCAGCATACATTGAGGTAAAATATGTTCCGGAGTTAAACGATTGGTTTTGTATTTTGGAATACCTGCTTTAACGTAAGCCGATACATCATTGCCCAGGAAAATATCTAATCCAATCGCCATTGCCGTATCAGAATAATACACCGGATTATCTATATCTAACCCCGAAACATAGGTAAACACATGAGGAACAGTCTTCTCAGGATAGTATTGCCTGAACCGTTTAAAGGCAACCGTCAGATCATTTTCAAGAAAAGTAATGTCCGGATATTCTCTTATCGTCAGATCATATAATTCCCTGATATTGGGATCATTCAGAAAATTATAGATTCTGAGTATATTCATGGTATCCTGCCACTGATTGCCAAGAAAGTAAGAATAATCCGGATAAAGAGTAGCCATCCCCTGCCTGAGATGCTTTTTATCCAGTCCGAAAAGCGCTTTCTCGTATCTCTTTATACCAATTTTACTTTCCGCAACTTTTGTGTTTAGTTGAGAAGGCATTGTTACTTCCGGATTCTTGTTTTTACAGGCTTGAAATGCAAGAATCAGGACTACAGGCAAATAGATGAAATACTTACTAAAAAGAGATTTATTCATACTAAACTTATTTTCTATGAACCAGGCTAAAAAAGTTTAACCCCCAGGCTGACATTAAAAATATTGTTCTTCATTTGGAGATTACTTTCACCGTTATACATATTATCCAGTCCTAATTCGTAACGCACATCCAGGGTCATGAAAAGCACATCGATCCCTGCTCCCATTTGTACCGACCATAGACTGTTTTTAATATCATCAACCGATTGAATAGGCCAAAGCTCACTCATATTTTCAGGATCAAGTTTTTTGTTCAGAATAAATGTATAAGCAGGACCAGCCATAATCCTCATATTAAAACCAGGCTTACTCACAAGTTTGATACCGACCAGGGCAGGGATTTTGAGTGACTGAACTGTTAAATCCTGACTGCTGGCAGATAAACCTGTACCCTGATTCAGCGTGCTGGTTACCACCTGGTAATTTGCTTCAGGTTGAAAATAAACCTTTTTACCAAGCCGTATAAACGCACCTACCTGGAATGAATTTTTAATACTGGATTGAACAGAATCCAGGTTATCCGTTATTGTATTAGAGCTATATCCAATCTTAGGGCCCAGGCTAAATACGCCCTGTGCTATAGAAGCTGATCCACAAGTAATTATAAGTATTGCTAAAAGAATCTTTTTCATATTTTTGTTTATTTATATAAGTAGAACGATTGAATTACAAAGTTATTATTCACGAAGCCATTTCAACTGTTATTGTTTTCGGACAACTTATGTATACAATTGTTTGTTGTTAATATATATTTATACCGATCTTTGCAAATAATTGTTAAAACCACATATTCAAACAAAATGAGAACAAAAATAACTTTAGTACTGCTATTATCGCTATACACCTTTGCCGTGAAAGCGCAATCTTCTTCTTTTAATTTTGGTTTAAAAGCGGCGCCACAGATTAGTTGGATGAAGCCCGATACAGATGGATACAAAGCTAACGGAGCAAAAATAGGTTTTGCATGGGGATTTATTGCCGATTTTAATTTTACAGAGAACTACAGCATTGGAACCGGATTTAATATGCTTTTTAACGGAGGCAAACTAACTTTTTCAGATGCCACTGGCACTGTAAACAGAGAGTATTTCCTAAAATATATCGAAGTTCCTTTAACATTAAAAATGAGAACCAACGAGATAAACGGGACCAAATATTTTGGCCGTATCGGGTTGGGAACAGCATTCAAAATCGGTGCGAAGAAAGAGGATGAAATTACTAATGCTGAAGGCATAAAAACAAATATTGCAAAGAGCAATTTTGATGGGGCAGCGTTTGTACGAGAATCTTTAATTGTTGGAGTAGGCGCTGAGCACGAAATTGCTGAAGGTCTGAAGCTCGGGTTAGAATTAACTTTTAATAATGGCTTCACCAACATCCTGACAGAAAAAGATGTAAAAGCAACACCAAATTTCTTCGAGCTGGCTTTTTCTGTAATTTTCTAAAATAAAATATTTTTCCTTTTTCAGCCCGGGTATTCATCCGGGCTTTATTTTTGCATAAAAGTTACATCATGCGTATCGCACTCGCTCAACTAAACTATATCATAGGTGATTTTGACCTGAATACAGCCAAAATAATCGAAACTATTGAAAAATGCAAGCAGCAGAAAGCTGAACTGGTCGTATTTGCTGAACTTTCGGTTTGTGGTTACCCGCCACGCGATTTCCTTGAATTCGACGATTTTATCTCGAAAAGCTATAACGCGGTTAACGAAATAGCAAGCCATTGCACAGGAATAGCCGCACTTGTAGGAGCACCATCCCGAAATCCGGACGCAAAAGGCAAAAATCTGTTTAACTCGGCATGGCTTCTGGCTGAAGGCAAAGTTCAGGGAATGGCCCACAAAGCCTTATTGCCAACGTACGATATTTTCGATGAATACCGCTATTTTGAACCTAACCGGAAGTTCAACTGCATTACATTCAAGGGAATAAAGATCGCGCTCACCATATGCGAAGATATATGGAACCTGGGCGATGATCCACTTTATATTTCAAATCCAATGGATATATTGGCTGCTCAGAATCCTGATATCATGATCAATATTGCAGCTTCTCCTTTTACTTACGAGCAGCAGAAAACAAGGACTGAAATCCTCAGGGCAAATACCGCGCAATATAAAATCCCCCTTGTGTATGTAAACCAGGTTGGCGCGCAGACTGAATTATTATTTGATGGAAACTCCTGCGCTATAGATAGCGAAGGCAAGACAGTTTCAGTTTGCAAGTCTTTCGGGGAAGATATTAGTGTTGTAGATTTTAACTTTGAGAACAAACAAATCACTTCAGATTTACCAGTTGCAAATGAAAATCTTTCGAAAACTCAACTTATTCATGATGCGCTGGTAATGGGCATCAGGGATTATTTTACAAAAATGGGATTTTCAAAAGCAATACTCGGGCTATCGGGTGGAATTGATTCGGCAGTAACGCTCGCATTGGCATCCGAAGCTTTAGGAAATAATAATGTATACGCGGTACTTCTACCTTCCGAATATTCATCGGGCCATTCCATAGAAGATGCTGTTGCGCTGGCCGAAAATCTGGGCTGTAAATACGATACAATAAGCATTAAAGACGGATATAATTCCGTACTTGGATCACTTCAACCGTATTTCAACAATTTGCCTTTTAACGTTGCCGAAGAAAATTTACAGGCACGAATCAGAGCTGTACTATTGATGGGATTGGCCAACAAATTCGGGTATATATTACTCAATACCTCCAATAAAAGTGAAGCTGCAGTCGGTTATGGTACTTTGTATGGTGATATGTGCGGCGGAATTTCGGTACTGGGCGATGTATACAAAACCGAAGTTTATGAGCTGGCAAATTATATTAATCGCGAACACGAAATTATCCCGTTAAATAGTATTATTAAACCACCATCAGCCGAACTCCGTCCCGGCCAGAAGGACAGCGACTCACTTCCTGAGTACGATATTCTCGATCAGATATTGTATAATTATATTGAACTTCGCCAAAGCCCTGCCGACCTGGTTGCATCCGGATTTGACGAAACCATGGTAAAACGTGTATTACGTATGGTAAATATGAATGAATGGAAACGTCATCAAACCCCGCCTATTCTGCGTGTTTCACCCAAGGCTTTCGGGCAGGGACGAAGGATACCGATTGTTGGGAAATATTTATCATAAAGAGAGCGTAAAAACTTCAAAATATTGCATAATAAACTCAATATATTAGCCTCTAGAATAAAAGACTGAATGTAATTCTGTAATAATTTTAATCTGCTAAATATTTTAGTTGATTTTCTCTGTATTGTGATATTATTGTATATTTGATTGATTGAAGCTTGTATAATGAACGGAGTGCAATAGCTAATATTTATGTAATGTTGTATAAATTTTCTATTATCCCAAAATATTTGTTTTTGATATTCCTGTCAACAGGTTTTTATCAATGTTTTTCGCAAAAATATGATGCTGAGCTAATTAACCGGCAGACTATCATAGAAGCATCTGACGGCAAATTGGTTGAAACCAATTTCTTCGAAATTCAGGTAAACAATCGTTATGGTGACAAATATGCAGAGATTTCAATTCCGTTTAATAAATTAAATAAGGTTTCAGATATTGAGGCTTCCATTTCCGACATTTTCGGCATTGAAGTGAAAAAGCTCAAAAAGAGTGACATTATTGTTAAAAGTGAAAACTCTGCAATCAGCTTCTTTGACGATAATTACGTTAAGGAATTCACTCTCAGAAATAATTCCTACCCCTATACTTTAAAATACTCATACCGGGTTGAAGCCAGCCAGTTCATATTTATAGCAGGGTGGTCACCTGTAATCGATACGGATATACCAACCCGGGGAGCCACGCTCAACCTTAGCGTTCCTTCAAACTATCAAATCAACTATAATTGCAACCTGGTCGACCAGCCAAAAATCGATTCTATTTCCGGAATCACATATTATTCGTGGCATGCTTCATACAAAATTCCTATTAAACCAGAAACTTATTCACCAGCCTTAAAGCAATTCTTGCCCTCAGTGGTAATTGTACCTAAGTATTTCACCTCCGATCTCATTGATGGATCAACCGAAAGCTGGGAAGCATATGGAAACTGGAACCAGCTACTGTTCAACGGATTAGACGACTTGCCTCTTACTGAAGAAAAGAAAATTCATGCTTTAACGGATAGTGTTCCAGATGAAAAAGAAAAGATCAGGATGCTGTTTCATTACCTGCAGGATGCTACCCGGTATATTCTTGTTTCAATTAAAACAAGCGGTCACAAACCTCATCCTGCCTCCTATGTAGCCGAAAATAAATATGGCGACTGTAAAGCTCTGGCTAATTATTTCAAATCGTGTCTCTCAAAAATAAATATCAAGGCCTACTATACAACCATTAATGCCGACGACGTGATCGACCCCGTAATCACGAGTTTCCCTTCTCCACAATTTAACCATGCAATCTTATTTATTCCTTTAATGCAGGATACTCTATGGGTCGATTGCACTAGTAATCTCGCATTCGGATACCTGGGAACATCTACGCAAAACAGACTCGCTCTTGTAATGGACTATAATACGAGCTCCCTGGTAAAAACTCCTGCACTTTCATTTGAAGAAGTATTAGCATCCCGGAATATCAAGGTAAAATTTGATATCAATAAAACCATTCAGGCCGATTTCACGAATACTTACCGTGGAGATAAATATGAACTGTTTTCGTATGTTATGAATGAAGTGAGTGAATCAGAACGCTCGCAATACATCAGAAAAAAAATAGTTGAAACCGGGTTTCAACTGGATTCCTATTCAATCGCTGTACCCGAACGAGACAAACCTGAAATAAATCTTAAATATACTGCATCTTCAGATCAGCTATTGAAAGAATATGGAGCTGAATCACTCCTCAAAATAATTCCGCTGGACTTTAATTTTCTTGAAGAACCTAAAAAAAGGAAATTGCCGGTCCAGATAAACTATCCTGTATACCGTATCGATACCATCGAATATACGATTCCCGACAATTACCATATCAATCCGATTCCTAAAAATGCAAGCATTAATTCAAAATATGGTGAATACCAGGTTGATTTCCAGGTTAAAGATCAATCTGTAACCGCAATCAAAAAGGTAAAGATTAATTCAGGATCATATCCTTTGGTTGAATATCAAAATTTTTACAACTTTATTTTAAGCATTGAAGAATCTGAAAACTCATTCTATATAGCCCTAACAAATAAATAATATGAAAAGTTTATTAGTCTTGTTGATTGTATTTTTAGGAAGTATTCTGCAAGTTAATGCTCAGGATTATTTTAAGGATTTTGGGAAACTCACTCCTGAACAACTCAAAATGACCTCGTGCAGCCTTGATCCGACCGCAGATGCCGTCGTACTTTTTGATGTGGGCAAATCGCGTTTTGTAAGAACAGAATATGGATTTGACGTTTTATTCGAAAGAGTTACCGGGATTAAAATTTTTAATGAAGCAGGCAAAAAATATGCTGAAGTATCAATCCCTTTTTACCAGGAAGGGACTATCCAGGAAAAAGTTGAAGTAACTAAAGCCGTAACCTATACCATTGTTGACGGAACTTTAAAAAACACCATCTTACTGAATCCCAAAACCTGTTACGAAGAAAAAACAAGTGAAAACTGGAAAGCGCTGAAATTTGCCATGCCCGATGTGCAGCCAGGGGCTATTATTGAATATAAATATACTATTCTTTCCCAATATCATTTTAATCTTAGGGACTGGGAATTCCAATGGGATATTCCTGTGCTATACAGCGGCTATGAAGTAAGGATGATTCCATTTTATGAATATACATGGGCTGTACAGGGACGTACATCACTTGATGAGTATACTAAACAGGAAGATAAATCGGGACTTGAACAGGAATTCTTTGGCGCTAAATTTAACGATGTGGTTTACAAATTCGGTTTGAAGAATATTCCTGCTTTTGTTGACGAAGAATATACCCCTTCAAGGGAGGACGATATCATAAAAATTGATTTTCAACTGTCGGCCTTTTACCACCTGGATGGTGCTAAAATCAAAATAATGACTACATGGCCTGAATTGGTAAATGATTATCTGAAGAATGAAGATATTGGCAGATACATTAAAAAAAGCAAGAACAATGCGGATAAGGTATTATATCCGGATTCTTTGGCTGGAAAAACTCAATTTCAGGCATTTAATTATATAGTAAATTATGCAAAAGACAATTTTAAATGGAATCACGAAAACAGTCAATTCGCCAATAAATCACCAGCTGATTTACAAAAAGATAAAATAGGGAACAGTGCAGCATTAAACCTATGGGTGGTTGGCGCTTTGCAGCAGGCTGGAATAGAGTCATACCCGGTTGCTATCAGTACACGAAAGCACGGCAGAATACACACAGATTACCCGTTCAGCAGTGCTTTTAATTCTGTAGTAGCTTTTGCTGTTGTTGATGGAAAGCCAATGCTGGTAGATGCAACAGACCCGTATTGTCCTAATACCAGGTTATCCATTCAATGCATGAACGATAAAGGATTAGTGATAGATAAGGACAACATGAAGTGGATAAGTCTCCAGAGCCCTTCTGTTTCAATTCTGAGTACAAGTATAAAAATAGATTCGATTGGAAAAGATCAACATGCGACTGTTATAAAAACTGCTTTGGATTATGAAGCTCTTTATTATAAAAACAGATATGCGAACGAGAAGGATCTCATACTAACAGATTTGAGTAAAAAGATGTACCAGGTAGATGAATCTTCGCTCAAATTCAGGTATGATCTGGACAGGTCACATCCGTATTCCTATTTATACAGCCTGATCAGCAAATCAGAAATTATCAACAGCAAGATATATGTTCAACCTTTTTTAAGAGAAGTTTTTTCAGAAAACCCTCTTACGCAGAAAACCCGTACCTATCCGGTTGACATAACCTACCCTGTTATCCGAACCTATCGCACAGAAATTGTTATCCCCGAAGGCTATAAAGTTGAGTTTGTTCCAGGAAACAGTTCATTAAGCGACGAACTGTTTGATCTTGAATATTCAGTTATACAAAGCCGCAACAACATTATAGTTTCACTTTCATATTCATTCAAAAAATCAGTTTATCCTCCCGAAGAATATGCGAGAGTTAAAACGATGTTTGACAGAATTGTAAAGAAGGGTTCTGAAAAAATTGTACTTGTCCTGAAATAAAAAATGACCATGCATGCTACATGGTCACTATTTTATTTTCTATTTTTATTCTATTGATTTCAGTGATAAAGCTATATGCTTCAGCACTCCAGGACATAGTTTGTATTTCCAGTAATGAAAACAGGAGAACCGTCATCAAGGCTTCAATAATTATTCATTTGGGTTCAATACCGGAATTATATATTGATTGCTTCTACCGATTTGATTTCCGGAATTGCTTTTCTCACAGCATCTTCAACACCATTTTTTAGTGTCATACGGCTGAAGGGGCATGAACCACAGGCTCCCTGGAGTTCAACATTTACCACGTAATCGCTTGTAAGTTCCACAAAACTGATATCGCCGCCATCAGCTTGCAGGTATGGACGAATCTGTTCAATTACGTTACGTACTTTGGTTTCTAATTCTAACATAAGCTTTTAATTTTATTGATTTATTATATGGTTAGAGTACTGATTATCTGAGTAATATAGATTGAAGTTAAGATTGAGGTTGAAGGAACTAAACTAGCAGGTGCTTAACCTCTACCTTAACCTTTTTGCCTTCTTATCCTGGTTATTACGGTTGTTGTACAATTTATGATTTAATCTCTACAATTTGTGTAGGATCAAGATTAGCATTTCGAATAGCTATCTGTTGAGCAACCGACTCTGCGAGTTGACGGAAAGCCAGAGCAACAGGGCCATTATCCAACATTGCCGCCGGATTTCCGCTATCACCGGATTCACAAATACTTTGCACCAACGGTATTTGTCCTAGAAGTGGAACGCCAATTTCTTCAGCAAAGCGTTTCCCCCCTTCTTTTCCAAAAATATAATATTTATTTTCAGGAAGTTCAGCAGGCGTAAACCAGGCCATATTTTCAACAATTCCAAGTACGGGTACTTTTATGCTATCGGTTGTAAACATATTATACGCTTTTCGGGCATCTGCCAGAGCCACTTCCTGTGGAGTGGTAACGATGGCTGCCCCGGTAACAGGAACAGTCTGCACAAGTGTTAAATGAATATCGCCGGTTCCTGGTGGCATATCAATTACCAGGTAATCGAGTTCCCCCCAATCGCCACCTGTAAGCATTTGTGTAAGGTAATTTGAAGCCATGGGGCCACGCCAAACCAAAGCCTTGTTAGGATCAACAAAGAAACCAATCGATAATAACTTTATTCCATATTTTTCAATTGGCTCAAGAATGGTACGGCCATCTTCTTCCCGTGCGCTGGGACGAGCATTAACCAAATCGAACATCAGCGGAACTGAGGGCCCGTAAATATCGGCATCTAGCAATCCCACTTTTGCACCAAGCCTTGATAAGGATACAGCCAGGTTTGCAGCCACGGTTGATTTACCAACGCCGCCTTTCCCTGAAACAATTGCGATAATATTTTTAACTCCTTTGAGCATTGTGTCATTAGCCCCCCTGCGCGTTGTAGTACGTGATGTTAATTCCACGTTTACTTCGGCATATGGATCAACCCTACCCTGAATAGCTTTTATACAGTCATTCTTCATTTTATCCTTCATCGGACAAGCCGGAGTGGTAAGAACTAATTTCAGGCTTACTTTATTCCCGTCTATTTCTACGTCCTCAATCATACCCAACGATACAACATCCTTGTGTAAATCAGGATCATTAACAAAGCTTAATGCCTTGATTACCTGCTCTTTACTTATAGCCATTTTACAATTTCTTATTTTTATTTAGAATGTGTAAAGATAATTTAAATACTGATATGCGGTAAGGAAATGTAAATTTTTATGATTTCCCGTGTCTGCACACCCAAAGGGTTTCTGACACGGGAAATGAGGACGAGTGAACTAAAAAAATTAAAAGAAGAAAACCGTTTCAGTGTCAGACACCTTGCAGGTGTACAGGCACTAAAATTCAAGTGTGCAGACACTAAAAACCCCCTCCCGAAAAAAACTTTTTCTGGAGGGGGCAATAACAATAATGTATACGCAATGATTTAAAATGATATGAAACTACCTGATAAACAATAGTTCTCGGTATTTAGGCAGTGGCCATTTTTCATTATCAACAATCAATTCGAGTTTATCAATATGATAACGGATTTCATCAAGGTAAGGGAATATCTTAGTTGCATAGTCAATTGCTTTTTCACGGGCATCTTCAATCAAATTAGCCTCTTTTCTGGCCTCAAGCATTTCATTTACCTTGTCTTCTATGTTTTCGATATGATCCGAAATCTCTTTGATCAGCTTAAGCCTGCGTGATGCCAATACATTATATTCATCAGCACTATACAGGTTTTTAAGTCCCTGGGTGCTGTTGATCAGCATAGCCTGGTACTCGATAACTGTTGGAAGAATATGATTCATAGCCAGGTCACTGAAAACACGGGCTTCGATCTGAACTTTCTTTGCATACAGATCATTGCGAACTTCATTACGGGCTTCCATTTCAACATCGTTGTAAACTTTGGCACGTTTGAAAAGTTCGCGTGATTTCGGTGTCAAAAATGCATCGTAAATAAGAGGAACAATCGCCTCGCAGTCGAGGCCGCGTTTTGCTGCTTCTTCTTTCCATTCGTCGCTGTATCCATTGCCATCAAAACGAATAGCTTTTGATTTTTTTATCAAACGGCGAAGTACCTGTAAAATGGCTTCATCTTTTTTAACACCTTTTTCAATAACGGCATCAACTTCAACTTTGAAATCAAGCAATTGAACAGCAAGGGCAGTATTAAGCGCTATCATGGCAGAAGCACAGTTAGCAGATGAACCTACAGCACGGAATTCGAAACGGTTTCCTGTAAAAGCAAACGGTGAAGTACGGTTACGGTCGGTATTGTCGAGCAAAATTTCCGGTATTTTACCAATATCGAGCTTAATTGCTGTCTTTTCTTCCGGCGACATTTTCTCATCGGTAACTTTCTGTTCGATTTCATCAAGCATTCGGGTCAACTGCTGGCCAAGAAATGCAGAGATAATTGCAGGAGGCGCCTCGTTGGCCCCCAAACGGTGCTGGTTGCCCGGAGATGCAATGGAAGCTTTAAGTAACGCGTTGTTATCATGCACCGCAACCAGTGTATTAACAAGGAAGGTTAGAAACTGAAGATTTAACCTTGGAGTTTTTCCTGGTGACAAAAGGTTAACACCGGTATTGGTTGAAACTGACCAGTTGTTATGTTTTCCTGAACCGTTAATACCGGCGAAAGGTTTCTCGTGAAGTATGATTTTGAAATTATGGCGGCTTGCCACCTTACGCATAACCATCATTACCAATAGGTTATGATCATTGGCAAGGTTAGTTTCTTCAAAAATAGGAGCTAATTCATATTGGTTAGGAGCAACTTCATTGTGGCGTGTTTTAACAGGAATTCCAAGTTTATACGCTTCATATTCCATATCTTTCATGAAGGCTAAAACACGACTAGGTATTTGTCCGAAATACTGATCTTCCAACTGCTGATTTTTAGCGGATGCGTGACCCATTAAAGTACGATCAGTAAGTACAAGGTCAGGACGCGCGTTATAAACGGCTTCGTCAACAAGGAAATATTCCTGTTCCCATCCCAGGTTGCTGTTAACACGGCTTACATCTTTATCGAAATACTGACAAACTTCAACAGCAGCTTTATCCAGGCAATGAAGTGCTTTTAAAAGAGGTGTTTTGTAATCGAGAGCTTCGCCGGTATAGGAAATAAATATAGTAGGAATGATAAGAGTATCGTCCATAACGAAAGCCGGTGATGAAGGATCCCATGCAGTATATCCGCGGGCTTCGAAAGTATTACGTATTCCGCCGCTTGGAAAACTTGATGCATCCGGTTCCTGCTGAACAAGCAGAGCACCTGAGAAAACTTCTATGGCAGTTCCACGCCCGGTTGGAACTGTAAACGAATCGTGTTTTTCCGCAGTATTTTCGGTAAGTGGCTGAAACCAGTGCGTATAATGAGTAGCTCCCAGGCTCATCGCCCAGCTTTTCATGCCCATTGCTATCTGGTCAGCTAATTTCATATCAATACGTTTGCCATGATCGATGGCATCGAGAACAGCTTTGTTAGCATCTTTCGGAAGATATTTTTCCATTTTGATCCTGTCAAAGACATTTATTCCAAAATAATCAGAAATTTTCTCACCAGGTATAGTTACTTCAACTGGTCTTCTTTTAAGTGCATCTTCCAATGCCTTGAAACGTAAGGTTGCCATAGATTTGAATTTTATTAATTTTCTGCAAAAATAATACTTTTTTATATAATCATCACATTTTTTAAACAAATTAACGTAATATTATATTTATTTTATCACTACCCCCTATTTTTTTTATGTTTTTATCATATTTATTATAATATTTTAGCGTAATGATAATTTTCCATACAGATGGTCTCCCAAAAAAAACGAACATATTTTATCCCGTAAATGATCCTGACAAAGTCAAAACAGAACATTTCTTATCAAATAATAAAATAAAGATCAAGTATCTATTTAAGAAGCGAATGAAATTATCAATGAATGAAGAGTTCCCCGTTCAGATACGTTGGCCACTATCCTTTTTATGACATAAAAACATGAACCTGCGTTATTGTCTATAGGGCAAGTTCGATTGATGGATCCCAATAAATATCTTTAAATTTGATAATCTGATCATTTTCAACAACGAGGCCTTCACTTTCAAGAAGTTGCTGCATAGTATCCTGTCCACCAAAATGATGCTTGCCTGTTAGTAATCCATTTCGATTGACCACCCGATGGGCCGGAATATGCTGAAGTATTTGATGAGAGGCATTCATGGCCCATCCAACCATACGGGATGAACCACCGGTTCCGAGGTAGCGGGCAATAGCACCATAAGAGGTTACCCTTCCGTAAGGAATCTGTTCCACGACCGCATATACTTTTTCGAAAAATGAGATTTCAACCGCCATAGCATTCTATTATGTAACTTAGGTTGAGGTTGAGGTTAAGGTATTTACCACTCAACCTCAGCCTTAACCTTTTTTGAATTTATTTTCAAGTTAATCTTTTAGGGCTGAATGGCTCATATGGATTGAAGGGCTAGTAATGAAAAACTAAATTACAACGTAATTCGGTATAAACAGTGAAAGTAAGAGTACAGTATTTTATTTTACACTTCACTAAGCTTAAACCTCAGGTACTTTATAGTCAGTCCTTGTTCGAGCCAGATCTTTTCGTAATGTGTCTGCACATCGATCACATCTTTTACTTCAGGATCGGATGGATTTGCGTATAGATCACTGTTATTATATAAAAGGTGATGATTGCCTTCTTTTATTACTTCTAAGGTATACTTATAAAACATATCATTATCTGTCTTCAAATGAATAATGCCACAAGGTTTTAATACCTGACGGTATCGCGCAATGAATTCAGGAGAAGTGAAACGCTTGCTGTGCCTTGGACTGTTAGGTTGTGGCTCCGGAAAGGTGATCCATATTTCGTCTACTTCAGCAGGCCCGAATACTTTACCGATATTTTCGGCGCGAATACGCACGAAAGCAACATTCGGGCGGTTTTCGTCGCTGCTGGTTTTAGCGCCGCGCCACATTCGGGCACCTTTTTTATCAATACCTATAAAATTACGTTCAGGGTATTTATCAGATAAATCAACTGTGTACTCTCCTTTGCCGCAACCCATTTCAAGGATGACAGGATTGTTGTTTGCAAAGAAATCAACATCCCACTTTCCACGCAAAGAAAATCCGGCGGAAAGCTCTTCCCAGCCGGGTTGGAAAAAATGAGTAAAAGTTTCATTTTCAGCAAAACGCTGAAGTTTCCTCTTAGCCAAGGTTTTATTTTTATGTAAAGACGTAATAGAAATGTGAGCCGTGAAAAGATTATCTTTAAACCCTAACCCTTTTGTTTTTTAAGTATCCACGATGAAGAAAATCCGGCTTTTTTTACTTCGCCAAGTTGATTTTCGGCTTCTTTATAATTCGTAAAACTTTTCATACTGACAATATACAGTCCACCAGTTGTAGTATCCACAATAGATGCAGGATACCCCTGCTGCTGAAGCGTGCTGATAAGTTTCATCGCATTTTTATGATCGCGAAAGGCTCCGCCTATGATGTAATAGTCCGGCTCTATAGTAATAACAGCAGCAGAAACAGACTGTAAATCAGTAGTATTAATTACAATCTTGTTTTTCGCTAGTTCCGAATACGAAATCATTCCCGGATCGAATGAAATATTTTCCTCTGCCAAAACACCCGCAGGTGATTGTAAAAAATCCACTCCGAGAGTCTCTTTATTTTTTAATGGGAGAGAAACTGATTTAACAAAAGCTGTTTTACCTGGGGTTGAACGCACCCACGAAAACATTCCTGTATAATTGTGAACATAGTTATCAATGATGTTTCCATTAATAGTACCCCAATAGGCAAAAGCGATAAAAGGGGCAAGGACTGCAGCCCATTTCAAGGTTTCAGGAACTAACCTATGGTATTTTATACTCTTCTGAATATGTTTCTCGGGTTGGATTTCAGGAATAGCAGGCTTTTCTTTGACAACTGCTTTAGCAAAAAACACAGGAAGTCCGAATGAATCAGCATTAAAATTAAGCTGCATTGAGGGATTAAATTCCAATTTACCGGAAGCATTTTCAAAAATATCACCAATCCCTTCAAGAAAAACTTTATTGCCGGTTTTTAAAGAGTTAAAACTTTTTTCAACCCACAATTTAATTTCTTTGAGAGCTGCGCGGTAGGATATATTCTCAACAGATGCAATATAATTAGCCAGTTGCCCGTCGTTACCGGATAAACCAGCATTAAAAGCAACAGTTCCTGATGGCGGGCAAAATTCATGAGTAGTATGAAGTGTCTGCGCGGGTCGGTATGCTTTAATAAAGCCTCCTAAACCAGGAACAATCACACACTCGTGATGATACAGTAAATCAGCTATATGCTTTGTTATCATTGATGTTTTTTGACTTTTTGGATTGCTAAGATAATACAATCCATCCTAAATTATCAAGCATTGTTAGTAAGTTTCAATAAATCCTCAGGGACATCAATGCCAACTGTCTCTATATCAGTAATAGCTGTATGAATGCTGTATCCATGGTATAACCAACGCAATTGCTCGAGTGATTCAGCCAATTCCTGTGATGCTTCAGGTAAATTTAAAATCATTTGCAAAACCGACGACCTGTATGCATATAGCCCAATATGCTTATAAAAATCCTGATGATCCAACCAGGCATCCTGTGTTATTCCACGAACAAAAGGTATTGGAGAGCGGCTAAAATACATAGCTTTCCCGTCCTGATCTACTACGGCTTTTACAACATTGGGATTAAACAATTCCTCGCTGTCTTCTATTTTCCTGATTAGAGTCCCAATTTTCACTTCCGGATTATTAAAAAGCGAAACAATGAGATCTATTTGTGAAGGATCGATAAAGGGCTCATCACCCTGAATATTGACTATTACATCGTATGGACAATGGTTCATAAAAGAAAGGTGCTCAACAACTTCACCAATACGAGAAGTTCCTGACATATGCGATCCAGACGTCATCATCACTTCTCCGCCACAATCTTTCACGTGATTAAAAATACGTTCATCATCGGTTGATACTATTACCCTGTCAAGTACTGTAGTTTTTAAAGTTTGTTCATACACCCGCATGATCATACTTTTGCCCCCTATCATTACCAGCGGTTTACCGGGAAACCGGCTGGACGCATAACGGGCAGGAATAACACCTAATGTATTTATTGACATTATAAATAAGATAACTATTGAAAATTTAATAGGAGCGCGCAAAAATCACCCGCTGCTTCGAGGGCTTGCCGGTAAGGATGCATTTTCCTTCTTCCTGCTTCCCGTTAATCGGGATAAGTCGGATTGTAGCCTTGGTTTCATCTTTGATACGCTGTTCAGTTTCAGTTGTTCCATCCCAGTGGGCCGAGATAAAACCACCTTTCCCATCGAGTAAGGCGACAAATTCATCCCATGTATCAACACAATTTGTATTTTCTTCCCTGAAATCGTATGCTTTCTGATACAGATTTTCCTGTATACTTTCGAGCAAGTGACTGATTTTATGTTCAATATCTGTAATTTGATAAACAGCTTTCTCAAGTGTATCGCGACGTGCAACTTCAACGGTACCATTTTCAAGGTCACGAGGGCCTATTGCCAAACGAACAGGGACTCCTTTAAATTCGTATTCATTGAACTTCCAGCCAGGTTTCTGTGTATCGCGATCATCATACTTAACACTGATTCCAAGAGCTTTCAGTTTTTTAACGATGCCATTGGCTGTTTCCGATATCTGAGTAAGTTGTTCTTCATTTCTGAAAATCGGAATTATTACAACCTGTATAGGAGCAAGTTTTGGAGGGAGAACCAGTCCATGATCATCGGAATGTGTCATAATCAGCGCTCCCATCAAACGGGTTGAGACGCCCCATGATGTAGCCCAAACATAATCAAGTTTATTTTCTTTGCTCAGGAACTGAACGTCAAAAGCTTTGGCAAAATTCTGGCCAAGGAAATGCGAAGTTCCGGCCTGCAATGCTTTGCCATCCTGCATCAGACCTTCGATACAGTAGGTTTCAACAGCACCGGCAAAACGTTCGTTTGGCGATTTGATCCCTTTTAAAACCGGCATTGCCATCCATTTCTCTGCAAATTCAGCATAAACGCCAATCATCTTTTCAGTTTCCTCAACAGCTTCTGCTTCAGTAGCATGAGCGGTATGACCTTCCTGCCACAAAAACTCGGTGGTGCGCAAAAACAGTCGTGTACGCATTTCCCAGCGAACCACGTTGGCCCATTGGTTAATTAAAATTGGTAAATCACGGTACGATTGAATCCAGGTACGGTAGGCATCCCAAATAATAGTTTCGGAAGTCGGGCGAACGATAAGTTCTTCTTCCAGCTTTGCATCAGGATCAACAATAACACCTTTTCCATCAGGTGACAGTTTTAACCTGTAATGAGTAACTACGGCACACTCTTTGGCGAAACCTTCAACATGCGAAGCTTCTTTACTGAAAAATGATTTTGGAATAAAAAGCGGAAAATACGCGTTCTGATGCCCTGTTTCCTTGAACATATCATCGAGAACCCGTTGAATCTTTTCCCATATAGCATAGCCATAAGGTTTAATAACCATACAGCCCCGAACAGCAGAATTATCAGCCAGTTCGGCTTTAATTACCAGTTCGTTATACCATTGGGAATAATTCTCTTCGCGTGTTGTAAAATCTTTTGCCATTTTGTAAATTGTGGTATGATAATTGTGCTTTTCAGTGTACTAATAATCTACAAAATTACAAAAATTATCACTCTGTTTACAATAAAAACAAGCTTCATAAGAAGCTATAACACTAAGGAGGTCGCCATGAAATACATTTTTATCCTTGCTACTGTTATGTTGGTCATGTCAGCATGTACTACCCAATACCAGGCCACCAATTACGACGATATTTATTATTCGCCAAAAAATCAACCACAGGCAACGAAACATGCTGTGGTTGTAAATACTCCTGAAACGGATGCAAATGCTTATAGTCAGATCGAACAAACTCCGGCAGAGGCAAATACATACCCGGATACAACTTATTATGCACAGGATCAGCAGAATGCTGTCGATAATAATGTAAATACAGATCCTGGTTATAACCAGGATGATTACTATGATTATGCATATTCGGCACGCATCCGCAGATTTTACGACCCATATTCATATAACAGTTACTACAACGACTATTACACCAATTCATACTGGTACGATCCCAATCCCTGGAATTACGGGACAAGTATCTATATGGGCTATAACTGGTGGGGTCCTTCATTTTCATTCGGCTATAATCCCTGGTACCTGAATTCTTATTACGGATTTGGTTATGGATACGATTATGGTTATGGATATGGTTATGGCAGCTATGGTTATGGCAGTTACGGTTATAGCGGTTATAGCGGTTATATCGGTTATATGAATGGTTATTATAATGGTTACTGGAACGGTTATTACGATGGGAGTTATTATAACAGCTATGATCAAAATTCATTTTATTATGGCCACCGAGGTTCAGTTGGGAGTACAAGTAGCATAAGTAACATATCGCGCAATACCTTAAAATCCAGCGAGACGACTTTTGGAGAAAGATATGAAGCAAGAAATAACGGAGGAAGAAACATCGAGAAAAGCAGCATAGTAAATGGAACCGGTGAAGGCAGGACTTCAGTTACAACTCCTACCCGAAGCACAATATCCACTGATGGCACAAAAAGCACTTTAACAAGAGGTACTGCCATTCCACAAGATTCAAGGAACACAGCAACCAGAGCCACACAGAACACCAATACACGTACCCAAAGCCCGGCTAACAGTTCGAACACCAACCGCACAAATGCTACTAATACTTCTACACAGAGAACTGGAACCAGCACTCAACGGCCCACTAATGGAAGCACTCAACCACAGAGACAATACCAATATATTTCGCCAAACCGGAGTAATCAGAATACCAATACTCAAAACAGAACCAACGCCAATCCTGGCAACGGACGCAGCACGCAGTCTTACACATCGCCTGAGTACAATCGACCACGATCGGGCCAGGAATATACATCCCCTAGTTACCGTAGTTCCCAGCCTTCAGGCAACGAGCAGAATAATAACTCCAGGGTAACACCGCCTTCGAACAGTAATCCTTCGCAAGGTAACAACACCCGCACGTACACTCAACCTACTAATAACCGGCCGGCATCAAATACACGATCCAACGAGAATTACCAGGCACCACGAAATAATACTAACTCTCAACCTGCCCGCACAAATACTTATTCCGCACCTCAGCGAAGCAGTTCACCAGCTCCTTCGCGTTCGAGCGAAAGCTATACCCCTTCCCGTAGCTCTTCATCCGGCTCAAGCGGAAGTTCTTCTTCAGGGTCAAGCAGGAGTTCTTCATCCGGCTCAAGCAGTGGTTCTTCATCAGGCTCAAGCAGTGGTTCTTCATCAGGATCAGGTCACCGCAGGTAATTACTATCTTTTACTAACCAGTAAATTGAAATTTCTTAAAACCTGCACCTCTCAATAGGTTCAAAATTGGTGACGCCTTAAAGGTGGCAGGTTTTTTGTTGTCGAAAAAAAAATATACAGCTATGAAAAAGACATTTGCAATACTAATTTTAACTTTATTTTCAGCAACACTGTTTGCTCAGAATGAGACTGACGCGCTACGCTATTCCCTTATAAATTACAATGGTACAGCAAGGTTTATGGGCATGTCTGGTGCTTATGGGGCTCTGGGAGCTAATTTTTCCAGCCTCAGCCAAAATCCGGCTGGTATCGGGCTTTACCGCAAATCAGAATTCACAATAACGCCTGTTTTGTCTTCAAATAACACCGAATCCAACTACATTGGCAGTATGAATAGTGATGCCCGTACCACACTTTACCTGGCAAATATCGGGTACGTAATGTCGATTAAGCTAAATGAAAACAATGCCAGCCATCTTAAACAAATTCAGTTTGGATTTGGGATGAACATGCAAGCTATGTTCAATAACCGAACGATGATGAATGGCGTAAATTCTTCATCTGATAGCACTCTCATGATGAAATATCGTGATGATGCTGACTATGCCGGCAGTGACAGGGCTAATCTCGATGATTTTGGCGCAGGCCTGGCATACGACGCAAACCTGCTCTACCAGGACGAAAATAGTATCTGGCAAGTGGATCTTCCTTATGGCCCGCTTCAACAAACCAAATCCATTGAAACCCGGGGTGGAATAACGGAAACAGTTATCAGCGCCGGAACAAATTTTGATGACAAGCTTTTCCTGGGAATAACTTTTGGGTTCCCTCATATTAATTACCAGGAAGAAAGCACCTACACGGAGAAAGATGATAATAATCTGAGCCCGTATTTAAAGTCTTTTAGCCGAACAGAATACCTTAACACCAAAGGAACCGGGTTCAATTTCAAGTTTGGCTTTATTTACAAACCGGTTGATTATATCCGGATTGGCGGTGCCATACATACTCCAACAGCATACAACGACATGCATGATTCATATGGCGCAACCATGACCGCATATTACGACCAACCTCCAATTTCCGGCAATCCCAGTACCCGTTTCGAAGCCATTTCGCCTGATGGGAATTATGATTATAAAATCACTACTCCTATGAGAGCCCTCGGAAGCCTTGCGTTTATTATCGGGCAACACGGGTTAATCAGCGCTGATTACGAATATATTGATTATTCCTCCGCGCGATTACGTGCCAGTGATTATACCTTCCAGGATGAAAACAACGCCATTCGTACAACGTACACCACTGCCAACAACTTTAGGTTTGGAACTGAATGGAAAGCAGGGATGTTTGCTTTCAGAGGAGGATATAGTTTATATGGCTCACCCTATAAAAATGAAGGCATGTCGGGATTAGGTTCCCGTAACGGCTATTCTTTAGGTTTTGGGATTCAGGAGAAGGCCTATTTTCTTGATTTCTCCTACAATCACATGAGCTCGAAAGATTTATATTACATTTACGGTTACGCCCCAGCTTCCAGCAACACATACAACAGTAATTCATACAGTTTTACGCTGGGATTCAGACTATAATGCGGGTTTAATGCAACTAAATCGGTTTAAGATCAACGTTTAAAAAAATCCTGCACTTGCAGGATTTTTTTTGATAATTTTCAATAATTCTGTTAACAGGCTTATTGGTAAGGAATCAGATTCAGACTGATGAAAGTATTTATTGGATATCACAAAACCTTGTCCGCAACAGTTTGTTTAATGATTATTACAAATCATTAAACCTGTATAATTAACAATGCAACTCAATATTCCCGAAACCCGGCAAAAACGTGTTCTTATAGCAGGAGGTGGATTTGCCGGGCTTAAAATAGCCACTAAGCTTGCTGACAGTGATTTCCAGGTCGTGCTTATCGACAAAAATAATTTTCACCAGTTTCAACCCTTATTTTACCAGGTAGCCACCGCCGGCCTTGAACCCAGCGCCATATCATTTCCATTGAGGAAAATATTCCACAGCTCTGAGAATGTCTTTATCCGGGTAGCTGAAATTACAGGTGTAAATACGATTAATAAAGAAGTTATAACGACACTGGGCTCTTTGACCTATGACATCCTGGTATTGGCAATGGGTGTAGATACCAACTTCTTCGGAATGAAACAAATTGCCCAGTATGCCATTCCTATGAAATCGGTGGCAGAAGCTCTCAGCCTGAGAAATAAAATATTGCAGAACTTTGAAGATGCTTTGATAGAACAAGACGCTGAAAAGAAAAAAGCGCTGCTGAATATTGTTGTCGTTGGTGGAGGACCGACTGGTGTTGAAGTTTCAGGTACACTGGCTGAAATGAGAAAATTCATTCTTCCAAAAGACTATCCGGAAATTGATTTCAGCCAGATGAACATATACCTGGTAGAGGCCGGAAGCCGCGTTTTAGGCGGAATGACCGAGCAATCGGCAAGTCATGCCAAAGGTTATCTTCATAAACTTGGGGTAAAAGTATTGTGTAACGCGCAGGTGAGCGAGTACGACGGAGAAAAAGTCAGCATCCTCAACAATATTCAGATTCCCGCAAAAACCTTGGTTTGGGCGGCTGGAGTCTCGGGCAGTCAAACTGCAGGGCTGAATACGGAATTATATACACGCGGCAATCGCATCAAAGTAAACTCATTTAACCAAGTGGAAGGCTTTGATGATATTTACGCCCTGGGGGACAACGCGTATATGACGGAAAGCAATTATCCCAACGGGCATCCTCAGATGGCGCAACCAGCTATTCAACAGGCAAAGTTGCTTGCGCAGAACCTTAAACGCCAGCAAAAGAATAAACCAATGAAGCCGTATCACTATTTCAACAAAGGTTCCATGGCAACCATCGGGCGAAATCTTGCCGTGGTAGAACTGCCTTTTGTTCGTTTTTATGGATTCTTTGCCTGGCTCACATGGATGTTTGTTCACCTGATGGCTATTGTTGGAGTTAAAAACAGATTACTGGTATTTATAAATTGGTTTTGGAATTATGTCACTTACGATCAGTCGCTGCGCCTGATAATTAAGCCTGCGGTGAGGAAGGATGGTTGATGGTTATTCGTTAATCGTTATTCGTTAATCGTAAATCGTAGATTGTCTAAATCAAAAAGAGAGAATAGGTCAAGAACGCAGAATAAGAAATAAATTTTCAGCTATCAAAAATATCGGGAAGCTGCATTCGCAGCGTTGTCATTTTTAATATCTCAGATCGTTGGAAATCATTGTAAACACTCCAGTTGGCAATTTCATCGAGTTTGCGGAAACATCCTACACATTTCCCCTTATGATCAAGCGTACATACTCCCCTGCATGGAGATTTTACCTGATTGTTAGTTTCCTCGTGAGTATGTAACATGTTTGATTATTTATATTGTAGAACGATTCATTTTACAAAAAGTTCATATCGCAACTATAATTGGCACAAAGTAATATATTTTTTTACAGTATTCGCTAATCCTGTTATACTTTAAAAAGAAAATAATGTACTTTTAACCTGCTATTAAATAATTGGCTATGCTTGTTAAAACATTCGGGTGCGCTATTCAAGGTATCACGGCTACAGTTATAACAATTGAAGTCAACGTTGATCAGGGGATTCAATTCTCTATGGTTGGATTGCCAGACAATGCAGTTAAGGAAAGCCACCAGCGGATTGAAGCTGCACTACAAAATATCGGCTATAAGTTTCCACGAAAAAAGATAATAATCAATATGGCCCCGGCTGATATCCGGAAAGAAGGCTCATCATACGATCTCCCAATAGCCATTGGATTGCTGGCAGCATCGGAGCAATTACTTACCGATGTGCTGGATAAATATGTTATTATGGGCGAATTATCGCTCGACGGCAGTCTTCAACCCATAAAAGGAGCTTTACCAATTGCCATTGAAGCCCGCGATAATGGATACAAAGGGTTTATTCTTCCGGCAGTGAACGCGCGCGAAGCCGCCATTGTTAATGACCTGGAAGTTTTTGGAGTAGAAACACTGAACGAGGTCATACAGTTTCTGGAAGGCAGCCTCCAGCTTGAGCCCATCATTGTTAACACCCGCGAAGAATTCTATTCACATCTCGATAGTTACGAATTCGACTTCAGTGATGTAAAAGGCCAGGAAAACATAAAACGTTCACTGGAAATTGCTGCAGCAGGCGGTCATAACGTAATTTTGATCGGGCCTCCCGGCTCCGGCAAAACCATGCTTGCCAAGCGGCTTCCTTCCATTTTACCCCCGCTCAACCTGCACGAAGCGCTCGAAACCACCAAGATACATTCCGTTGCGGGTAAGATGGAGCGCGAAACGGCACTGATAAGTATCCGGCCATTCAGAAGTCCGCACCACACCATTTCGGACGTAGCGCTGGTCGGAGGTGGAGGAAATCCGCAACCCGGGGAAATTTCCTTAGCGAATAACGGCGTTTTATTCCTCGACGAATTGCCTGAATTTAAGCGTACAGTTCTGGAAGTTCTCCGCCAACCTTTGGAAGACAGGGTTATTACTATATCAAGAGCCAAATTTTCGGTCACATACCCGGCAAGTTTTATGTTGATTGCAGCCATGAATCCTTGTCCCTGCGGATATTACAACCATCCGGAAAAAGATTGTGTCTGCGGACCGGGCATCGTACAGAAATACCTGAATAAAATTTCAGGTCCCCTGCTCGACCGCATAGATATTCATGTGGAAGTGGTTCCGGTTCCTTTCAGGGAACTTACCAGTTTACGGCAATCGGAGAAAAGTGCATCCATCCGCGAAAGAGTCACCCGTGCCAGGCTTGTACAGGAAGAACGGTATAAGGACAGCAAGAATATCCACTGTAACGCTCAAATGAGCAGCAAAATGCTAAGACAGATTTGCGTTATCACGGAAGAAGGTCATAACCTGCTGAAAACAGCCATGGAAAAACTGAGTTTATCGGCCCGTGCTTACGACCGGATCCTGAAAGTTTCACGTACAATTGCTGATCTCGATAACAGCCCCGACATTAAAACTGAACACCTGGCTGAGGCAATCCATTACCGTAGTCTTGACAGGGAAACATGGGGAGGATAAATTATTTCATGTTTCAGAGTTTCAAGTTTCAGAGTTAAAAAAATTATAAAACCTTCGGTGTTAAAAGCTCCTGGTGCTGCAAGAAATTATGGCAAAGAAAATATCTATGCTGTGTTCGTTTCATCCGGTCCATGGTTCAATTTAATTGAACTTAACTTGTTTATCCCAATATTTTCCCCGCGTTTTATAGCTTCTTTCACAAATTAAAAGAAAATGTAAGCTATTCCATAATCTATATTGATTGAAAGTTGTTTTACTTTTACCGTTCAATGTTCGGAATACTTTATATTACCTTCGTTTTAACTTTAATTCCAGAATCACATGCTACCAGAAATCGTAAAAAAATCAGATTTCAATAAAAACGAAACCATTATTTACCTGGTTTCTGAGATTTCAGATCTACCCATTGACAGCTTTGACGAAAAGGAAACTGAATATATTTCCAAAAGGTTAGCCGAAAAAAATCAAAATACTATCATTTTAAATAAACTTGGACATATAGTGGTTGTTTACAAACTTGGAACGGTCGAGGAAACAACAAAAGACAAGTTGATAGAAAAATACCGGAAATCAGGCGAAAGTCTGTTGGGATTATTTAATGATCATAAAATTGAAAATGTCTGCATTATTGATTCCAGCCACATGCCAGTCGAAACACTTGCTTTTGCTGAAGGTATGGTATTAGGCAATTACCAGTTCCTTAAATACCGTAAAGACCGGGAAGAAAAGGAATCGTCTCTTAAAACGGTTGAAATTGTAAGTTCGGATCTTTCGGACAAAGATATTTCAGAATTAAATATTCTTTGCAAAGCTGTTTATACCTGCCGTTCACTCATCAACGAACCACTTTCGACACTCAATGCCGAAAAACTGGCGCAGGATTTCGAAATTATGGCGCAGGAAGCAGGTATAAAAATTGAAGTTCTGAATAAGCAGAAGATTGAAGCATTGAAAATGGGAGGATTGCTTGCAGTTAACTTTGGAAGTATTGATCCCCCAACTTTCAGCATAATGGAATACAAACCTGAAGGTGCTGTTAACGACAAACCTATTGTTTTTATAGGCAAAGGCGTGGTATACGATACCGGCGGACTGAGCCTGAAGCCAACTTCATCCATGGATACCATGAAATGTGATATGTCGGGCGCTGCGGCCGTTGCTTCCGCGATATACGCGATAGCGCTGGCTAAATTGCCGGTTTATGTGATTGCTCTTGTGCCTGCGACCGACAACAGGCCCGATGGAAATGCTTATGTTCCGGGAGATATTATCACCATGATGGATGGAACAACCGTTGAAGTTCTGAATACGGATGCGGAAGGCAGGCTGATACTTGCCGATGCGCTTACTTATGCTAAAAAATATGATCCTTTGCTGGTAATAGATGTTGCCACACTTACAGGAGCCGCAGAAGCTGCTTTAGGCCGTATAGGAATTGCAGGAATGCATAATAAAGCTGAAAATTATTTCCCTCAACTGGTAAAATCAAGTTTCAGCGTTTGCGAACGGATTGCGGAATTCCCATTCTGGGATGACTACGAAGAGCTATTGAAATCAGAAATTGCTGATCTGAAAAACATAGGCGGTAAGTTTGCCGGGGCAATCACTGCTGGTAAATTCTTACAGCATTTTACGGATTACCCCTGGATTCACCTGGATATTGCGGGTCCTGCTTTTATTGATAAACGGGATAGTTACAGGACAGCTGGAGGAACAGGAGTTGGAGTAAGGTTGTTGTTTGATTTTGTGAAAGGATTTGGGGGTTAGGATTTGGATTTGGGATTTGGATTTGGGATTTGGGATTTGGGATTTGGATATAAAAAAAAGAGACGCGAGCATCGCGTCTGTACAAATGTGAAGGGTGGATAAGGTAGAGACGCGATGCCTCGCATCTCTGTGAATAAGGAAAGAAATTGAAAATAAAGGTTCAAAGGTTTTCGATGGTTAAATTTCAAATATTCATTCCAACATCCGAAATTGCACATTCGACATTTTTAAGTTTTTATCAACCTTCGCGAAGCAGATAAAGGATCATTTAATTCAAATTTAATGACCACCAGTTCAGGTCCATCATGAGCAGCTGAAAATGAAAGTGTCCGGCCAAAATTTTGTTTCCACTCACCTGTGTTACGGGCCGATTCATGAATATGGCCATGCATGGTGATATAAGGCTGTTTTTCATCAATAAAATTGCGGATAGCTTTGCTTCCAACATTCAGAGTTACCGGTTGCAACTCGGGATCAAAAATGCGTAAAGTTGCTACATCGAGTAAAGAATTAAATGGTGGCGAATGAAACAGGAACACGCCGAATTCCAGGTTTTCATCTTTAACCAGTATTTGTAAATCTTTTTCAATAGTATCATTTTCCGGATCATGTTCAGGTGGTAATGAATGGTAACCGTCAGCCGGAGCGATACATCCCGGTTCAATTTCTTTTGAAAAATCAAACCGATCCCAATCTTTAATCCTGAATGGTGTTGGAGGCACACATCCATACCCGTAAAACCTGTATTTCCCGATCACAACACAACGATTGTGCAGGTTCCGCCACAGATCAGCTTTTTCGCCCTCAGCAAGTTTATCAAATAAAATTTTAAGATCATCATTGCCTGGAATAACAAAGATTTCTGGATAGGCGCAATCCATATTTTCTTTGAGATCGCTGAATTTCCGCAGCATAAAATCCCGAACAAAATCATATTGACTATCCGGGTTTTGCCCTGATTGAAGACTTCGCTGCGGGAATAAGTCGCCTCCCAAAAAAACAAAATCCGGCTTCTCCTTTTTAATTAATTTCAGGAGGGCTTCGTAACGGCTCAGTTTGCCATGCAGATCGCTTACAAAATAGCAAGTGTTCATATCAGAATATTAAGTTTATTTGGAGTGATGCGATGAAGAAGAGAGCAGTGACAGTGTGAGTGGGTGACCATGAGAGACAGAAAAGAGAGGAACCCAGTACATGGAAACAGTCAATATGATACCTGGTATCAGGTATAAAATCCCCAGATATGCAGTTGTTGACATATTTCTTTAAAACAAAAGTAACAATTTGATACTTAAAAATTCAAAATGCAGTCAAAAGCTTATCTTTGCAGTCAGGGAAATAATAAGGAAAAGTATGATCCGAACTACTGAAAACGAAAACCGCATTGTTGTTGGCATTACTCATGGCGACATTAACAGCATAAGCTACGAGGTAATTATCAAGACCTGCCTCGACCAACGCATTACCGAGCTTTTTACACCCATTGTTTACGGCACTTCAAAAGCGGCCTCGTATCATCGCAAGATGCTCAATATCCCCGATTTCAGTTTTAACATTATCCGTTCGGCCGACCAGGCTTCACCGAAAAAAGCAAACCTGATTAATCTTTCAGATATAGAAATTAAAATTGACCTTGGCGAATCAACAACTGTAGCCGGCGAAATGGCATTATTATCCATAAATGCAGCCGTCGAAGATTTAAAAAAAGGATTGATTGATGTATTGGTCACTGCCCCGGTAAATAAACACAATGTACAGGACGCAGCCCAAAAACCATTTACCGGCCATACAGGATATTTAGCGGAAAAATTCGGGGTTACCTCATACCTGATGCTTATGGTTGGTGAAAACCTCCGTATCGGCGTCGTTACCGAGCATATACCTTTGGACCAGGTGGCAAAAACAATAACCACTTCGCTTATCTCAGACAAAATCAACATTCTGGAAGAATCGCTTCGTAAGGATTTCGGTATTCGTAAACCTCGTATTGCATTACTGGGCCTGAATCCACATGCCGGCGATAACGGCCTGATCGGGAAAGAAGAACTTGAAATTATCACTCCAGCAATTCAGGCAGCCCAGCAAAAAGGGCAGCTGGTTTATGGGCCTTACCCGGCCGATGGATTTTTCGCATCATCAGGGTATAAGCAATTTGATGCTGTATTGGCCATGTATCATGACCAGGGGCTTATTCCATTTAAAACCTTATGTTTCGAAGACGGTGTAAATTTCACTGCCGGTCTCCCTTATGTACGCACTTCACCCGCGCACGGAACGGCTTTCGATATTGCCGGAAAAGACCTGGCCTCAGCCGAATCAATGCGTTCAGCTACTTACCTTGCCTGCGAGATATTTAAAAACCGCATGGAATGGGCTGAACTCAATAAGAATCCATTGGGCTTCAGTAAAAAAGAAAAAGAGTACTAAGAAAAGGATTGGCACTTCGACTACGCTCAGTGTGACAGGTTTGGGGATTAGGGCTTGGGATGACGAGGTGAAAAAGAGGAAAAAGGGAAGTTGCTATTTTCAAATAAAAATTCAGACAGTTAAACAAGTGAAAACATTTAAGAAATAATTTCCAGTCATTTAAATTCTGACTTCAGATTTTTTTTATCTTCACAAAAGTTATAGCTTGAATAAAATATTTTAATACACATAATGAGTAATTCAGAATATTCGATCAGCGAAATTACCCGTATTATTAAAGGTGAGCTGATACTTGAGAGTGATACGAATACAATGATCAGCGAACTGGCTATTGACAGTCGCAGATTGATTGTACCCGAAGTAAGTCTGTTTTTTGCGCTTATCAGCAAGCGTAACGACGGGCATAAATATATTGAAGAGCTTTACGATAAAGGTGTCAGAAATTTTGTTGTAGAAAATGAGCCAGCCAACTTATTGTTGCTTTATAATGCAAATATTATCAAAGTAAAAAACACATTAACTGCTTTACAGACTTTAGCTGCCGCTCATCGCAAACAGTTTAGCATTCCTGTAATCGGTATCACGGGAAGCAACGGCAAGACTATTGTCAAAGAATGGCTCTACCAGCTGTTGAACGAAAGCAGAAATATAGTACGTAGCCCCAAAAGCTTCAATTCTCAAATTGGAGTCCCTTTATCGGTGTGGCAAATGCGCGAGGATCATGATCTTGCTATTTTCGAAGCCGGAATTTCCGAACAGGATGAAATGGACCATTTGCAGCCGATTATTCAGCCGACAATCGGGATTTTCACCAACATTGGCCATGCGCATGATGAGAATTTTATTAACCGCACCCAGAAAGCCGGTGAAAAGCTAAAGCTATTCACCAAGGTAAAGAAATTGGTTTACTGTATCGATCAGAAAGAACTTCAGGAAGGCATAATTAAAACAGGCTTGCTTAAAAATATTGAAACCTTTACCTGGAGCCGTAAAACATTGGCTGATCTTCAGATAACCAAAGTTCACCCCGACGGACACTTTACTCAACTCACAGGAGTTTATAAAGAAACTGAAATCGATATTGAAATTCCTTTTACCGATGAAGCATCTATAGAAAATGCCATTCATTGCTGGGCAACCATGCTATTAATGGGTTTCAACAATCCATTGATTGCCAAACGCATGCGCACATTGCAGCCCTTGGCAATGAGGCTCGAAATGAAAGCAGGAATAAATAATTGTACCCTTATCAACGACAGTTATAGCAACGATATTGATTCACTCTCGATAGCATTAGATTTCCTGAACCAGCAGAAACAACACCGGAGAAAAACAGTAATTCTTTCGGATATCCTTCAAAGTGGCCGGAGCGACAGCCACCTTTATAATGAAGTAAGCGAATTGCTTGATCAGAAACAGGTCGACCGGTTTATCGGAATAGGGAAGGGAATCAGCAGGCATTCGACTCTTTTCAAAATGGAGAAAGAATTTTTCAACACTACCGAAGAATTTCTTGATTCTTATTCCGTTAACGCGTTTGCGAATGAGAGCATTTTACTGAAAGGTGCTCGTGTTTTTGGATTCGAACGCATTACGGAATCCCTTCAGCAGAAAACACATGAAACAGTGCTTGAAATCGACCTCAACGCATTGGTTCATAACCTGAATTATTACCGGTCGAAGTTAGAACCCGGAGTAAAAGTCATGGCTATGGTTAAAGCTTTCTCTTACGGCAGCGGAAGTTATGAGATAGCAAATATCCTGCAGTTTCACCAGGTTGATTACCTGACAGTTGCGTATGCCGACGAAGGAGTGGAACTTCGCAAAGCCGGTATAAAACTTCCCATCATGGTTATGAACCCGGATGAAGAAAGTTTTGATTCTATCATAAAATACCAGCTTGAACCCGAAATATATAGTTTCCGGGTACTAAAAATGTTGGAAGCTGCCCTGTTAAGGATGACAATAAACTCTCAGCCGGTAGGGATACATATCAAAATTGACACCGGAATGCACCGTCTTGGATTTGACCCCGCAGAAGTTGATGAGTTAATTAACCAGCTAAAAGGACGGGCAACAATCAGGGTTAAATCGGTATTTTCACACCTGGCAGCGTCTGATTCAGAAAGTAACGATGATTTTACACGACACCAGATCAGCCTTTTCCGCATGATATCGGAACGCATCAGTATTGAATTTGACTATCCGATCCTAAGCCATATTGCTAATACCGCAGCTATAACACGCTTTCCGGAAGCACGCTTTGATATGGTTCGCCTTGGAATCGGATTATATGGCATTGCGCCTATGCCTGAAGAACAGGACAACCTGGAAAATGTAAGTACACTTCGCTCCGTAATTTCGCAAATCAAACATATTCAAGCCGACGATACCGTTGGATACAACCGCCGCTACAAAGCTAAAAAGGAAACTATTATTGCCATTGTACCAATTGGTTATGCCGATGGATTAAGCAGGGCACTAAGCAACGGCATCGGGCACCTGAAAGTGAGAGGCAAATTTGCTCCCATTGTCGGAAGCATTTGCATGGACATGACTATGATTGATATTACCTGTATAAATGCACAGGAAGGCGACGAAGTAATAATTTTCGGTAAAGACCTTCCTATTACCCGTTTAGCTGACGAGATGGGCTCAATACCTTACGAAATCCTGACAGGTATCTCGCAAAGGGTAAAACGGGTTTATTTCCAGGAATAGCGAATAAAACTAACATTTTATGGCTATTTTAATTTAATCCTCAATTCAATTTGGAATAATTTATCTGCTGTCGCTAAGCTATTTTGTATTGAAGATAGTTTGAGGAAACTTTCTGATTTCTTATGCAAATGAGAATGAATATTGTCTGAATATTTTGACACAAAATAGCCTGAATGATAAAGCCTTTTATGAATTTTAACCCCTGGCAGGACAAAACGACTTTGATAGTTAATCAATCAATATCATAGAATTTTAACAAGTCTTCTTATTTGTGATGAAAATACTTCTTCTCTTTATAGTAACAGGTATCATGATGTCCGCATGTTCACAGCCTGGCATAAAGACTCAAACTGTTGAACGGGATGACCAGAAAGAAGTTGTAATCACCAATGACATGGAAAACGCGAAGGGAGTTGTTCCCGGATGGCTGAACGAAAATACTGTCATTGTTACCCGGGAGCCGCAGGCTCATTCCGGTGAATATGCCTGTTTAACCAACGATAGCAACCAATACAGCTATTACTTTAAGGAAATTGTTAAAAATCTCAGAAGCGGAGTTCCTAAAATGGCAACTTTCAGCGGATGGGTTTATACAACAGTTTCCACTCCAAATTTTGCAATCATTTGCAATATAAATGAGAATGCTAAACTATACGACTGGAAAGCATACCCCCTGGATAAAGAATTAACAAAAGCCGGGAAATGGGTCGCATTTTCATCAAGTTTTTATTTCGACAGACTACCACTAAAACCTGACATGGAAATCGGAATATTTGCCTGGAACCAAAGTAAAAAGCCTGTATATATCGATGACTTAAAAATTACTTTTTCTTATTAAACATCAATACGAAATAGTTTATCAGCTCCCGATTCCCTTTCAGATTGAAGACACAAAGAAGGTCAAACATTAATTGCAAATTTTATGTTATCTCTATCCTGAAGGAAAATACTTCTATCTTCGTGTTCCTGCATATTCGCTATATGATAGTACAATCTGATCAATTACAATTCCACAAATGATTAATACCGGTAAAAAAAGTTGGATAAAATCGAAATGGTTTTCGGGCCTGGTTTTTAGCTTGCTTTTTGCGGGACTTTGCTGGTTTTATAATTATAATGAAACCTTTGTACAAAGTCCGCAATCCGTTCACATCTGGCGGCAAACCAACGGCCTTTCGATAACTCAAATGTATTATCTGCACAATCTGAATTTCTTTCATCCCGAGATCCAGAACCAGATAGGTGACGGAGGAATCAGCGGCAAATCTGCCGGCGAATTTCCTGTTATTTACTTTGCGGTGGCTAAGATCTGGCAGTTTTTGGGTAAATCAGAATGGTCGTTCCGCCTTTTTCAACTATTGATTCTTTTCTCCGGAATCTTTCTGCTTTTCCTGATGTTAATCCCCATTACCGGAAACGCCATCAGGGCAGGTTTTATAAGCATGCTCGTTTTTACATCACCTATGTTTATTTTTTATGGCCCGAATTTTCTTCCCGATGGTCCCGCACTGGCATTTATATTTATTGCCTGGTTTTTCTTTTACCAGTTCTATAAAAAAAGGAAAAACCTTTCCCTTTGGATTTCAGCTGCTTTCTTTTTCCTGGCTATAACCATAAAAATAACTTCAGCCACTAGTTTCATAGCTCTCGGGATGTGGTGTGTTATTGAAAACCTGTTTATAAAAGATGAAAAACGGGTATTCAACTTCCGGCTCAAACATTACATCCCGTTTATTTTCAGCATTCTGCTAATCGTATTTTGGAACTATTATGTCAATTATTACAATGATTTGCATAAAGCGGATTATTCGTTTCGTGGAATCTGGCCAATATGGGATATAACGAAAGCAAAGTTTTACCATGTTATAAATATGGTGGATAAAATTTATTTCAGAGAGTTCTTTTCGCCCCTGCTTCAATACACCACAATGCTGGTTTGGATATTTATGTTATTTAAAATCAATAAGATAACACCATTCTTTGGATTCCTGTTGATCGTAATGCCAATAGGATTTGCAGTCATCCTTGCATTGTGGTTCCAGGTGCTTGAAGGGCATGACTATTACCTGATTACTCAAATCCAGGTACTGGTTATTGTCTGGGCAATTTTCTTTAGCTACCTGAAAGAGAAAAAGCTATGGAGCCATCCTATTGTTTATGTTTTACTTTTGGTTGTTTTCGCATTACTTGCCAACGATGGAATGAGGAGGAACAAGTCGAGATACGCAGGATGGATGAACGAAGGGTATAAAATGCATATGGAAGCTCTAACAAAAATTGAGTCTAATTTTAAAGAATGGAATATTAAGCCAGATGATAAAGTGATTTCAATACCAGATCTTTCGATTAACGCATCCTTGTATTATATGAACCGCAAAGGGTATACTGATTTTGGCAGCGATTTTTCAGAAGAAGAAATTTTCAGACTCCGGATATCCCAGGGAGCAAAATACCTGGTTATCAATGATACAACCATTCTGGGCCGACCATTAATTCGGAAATTTGCCGGAGATTTCGTTGGCAGGTACCGGAATATCGAAGTGTTTAAGCTCAAAAATATGTCTTACTAAGCCTAAAATTTATCAATTCCGGTTTTTAATATAACAGAAAACCGTTTTAGTTGTATCCGGAAATGACGGTAAATGTCAGCAGTATTATTGCTTTAGTAAGACCTTTCTAGTAATTAACAAACTTTCCGGGAATTGGGATTAAATTATAAAGAGCCTGAACAAATCAGTAGCTTTGTCGAATATTAATCCATTCGATGCAACACTTCAACCCTGCAGTAATGAGGCATGAAAAATCAAAATAAATATATTGCGCCGGTTGTTCTGCTTATTTCAGCTTTTGTGCTGATAGTGTTACAATGGTTTTCCACCGGCATCAGTGGCGAAACCGATTCGGTTACGCATTACCAGATGGCACGATATGCGTTTAAACATCCTGAGTATTTCCTGAATCATTGGGGCAAACCCTTATTTACCATTCTCTCGTCACCTTTGGCGCAGTTCGGATATACCGGCGCTATGGCATTTAACCTGATTTGCGGTTTAGTAAGCGCATGGTTTGCATACCTGATAGCTAAGCAAATGGAATACCGGCATGCCTGGGCTGCCATCATTTTTACCCTATTTACACCACTTTACCTGTTTATTATGTTCTCCAGCCTGACTGAAATTCTTTTCAGCCTGGTACTTATTTCAGCCATATACCTGTTTATCAGTAAGCGGTTTATCTGGTCTGCGATAGTAATTTCATTTATTCCTTTTGCCCGGACCGAAGGAATGATGTTTATCATCCTGTTTGTGCCCGCATTTATCTGGATGAAGCAATACAAATCCCTGCCTTTCCTGTTTACTGGTTTTATTATTTTCAGCCTTATGGGATGGCCTTTTTATCATGATCTTTTGTGGTTTTTTACTCAAATGCCATACAGCAGCAAAGGTTCTGAATTATACGGAAGCGGTTCGTTCTGGTATTATTTCAGAAGATTGGATGGCATTTTATATTATCCGCTTCTGATACTTTCAATCACAGGACTTATTTTTATCCTTCTGAACTTAAAAAAAGGTTTGAAAAACCTTCAAGAAATAAAATACGTTACGCTTTATTTCCTGATCATTCCTTCCATTTTTGGGTTTATTCTTGCCCAGAGTTTTCTGTGGTGGCAAGGTTTAATGGGAGTACTATCATCGACCCGATTTATTGCCTGTGTGCTGCCGCTATGCGCAATAATTGCTTTGACTGGTTTCGAGTGGATGATGGAAAAAGTTAAAGTCATCAAGGCAATCCAGATATTTTCAGGAGTATTTATCCTTATGCTGGTTATTTACCAGCCATTCAGGCATGGAATGCTTCCGACAAAAACGGCGAAAAACTTTGTTGTAATGGAAGAGCTCGCAACCTGGCTCAAAAATTCGCCATACAGCAACCGCAGGGCTATTTATACGGACCCTATGTTTCCACACTACATGAACATTGATCCCTTCGATCAGCAAAAATGTTTTAAAATTTACAATTACCAGAATACGGACCCGGCATCCCTGCTTCAATCGGGCGAATTGTTGATTTGGGATGCTCAGTTCGCAGGGTTTGAAGGCCGCCTCCCCATTGACACACTTGTAAAAAATAAAAACCTGAAACTACTGAAGTTTTTCAGGCCAAAAGAAGATTTCACCATCATTGGTGGGGGGAAATATGGGGTGGCAGTTTTTATAAAATAGCCAGCACTTACACAAAGTTTTAACCCTTTATATTTCCTTTGGCGTTTGATATCTTTTTGAATGCAAAATCCCCAATTTGTTCATAAAATGCGAAATTGAGGTTTTTAAAACGCCTAATGCGTATACGGTGCTTCGCGAAAGGTTTATAGATGAGGCTTCCTTAAAATATTTGGTAGGACAAGTCACTTCCCCGATAGGGAATCCCTTATAAATAATTTGAGATAACATCTGGTTATCAAAAACAAAGTCATCGCTATTGGCATGATAATTAATTGCATTAAGGACTTCCTTCGAGAAAGCCCTGTAACCGGTGTGATATTCCGAAAGTTTCTGATTGACAAAAATATTCTGAATTAATGTAAGTCCCCGATTCGAAATGTATTTAATCAGCGGCATTCCACCTTTGAGCGCTCCGTTGCCAAGAATGCGCGAACCAAGTACTACCGGATATACATCATTGGCAATCATATAAGCCATAGATTGAATAAGCAAAGGTGTATACTGATAATCAGGGTGCAACATAATGACAATATCACCGCCAAGCTTCAAAGCCTTATCGTAACAGGTTTTCTGATTTCCGCCATATCCTTTATTGCGCTCATGCTCAATCACATGCTTGATTCCAATCTGGTGCGCAACCTCCACAGTATTATCACGGCTCCGATCATCAACCAGCACCACTTCATCCACAATATCAAAAGGAATTTCCTTATAAGTAATTTCCAGCGTTTGACCGGCATTATAAGCCGGAAGTACAACAACTATTTTTTTCCCTTTTATCATATTAACCTGTTATTAAACTCTTCTTTTAAAAAACAATGCAAGCGAAACTCTCCTTCGCTATTTCTTTTGTGTCAATTCAAAATCATCAAACCATACCGGTTTGTTACCGTGATTCCAAAGATACAATTTAATTTTATTTTCTTTAAATCCAGATGGTATTCTGAAGATCAAACTGATCTTATTCCAACCTTTGATATCCTTTTCACCAGTACTGGTACTGCATTTATAAAAAAGATCAGCGTTTGCGGCAGAAGCCACCAGTAAGGCATCCTTATCACCGCCATAGCGCCAGATGGAAACCTCGAATTGCTCGCCAGGCACTATATCCTTTAGCTCACTCTCCATAGCATAAGTATCTTTTTCGGGCATAGAAAAAGAAAATTTGCCAGATCGTGGATGCTCATTTGAAAGTGCAGATGTTTTACTAAACGGGTATCCATTAATGACAATCCATTGTTTATCTATGCTTAAAGTCTCAAAATCAGTTTTGAGAACTCTTGCTACTGTCCTTTCGCAAGCAATGTTCCGAAAAAAAGCCGATTGAGTTGTATCCACTTCATACACAACCTGCACACGTCCTTCGAAAAGTTTTTTGAGTTTTAATCCCCTGTTTTCTACCAACTTAAGATCATTATCATTAATGGGGCCGCCAACAAGAAGGATATGACTTCCATATTTTTTCAGAAATTCCTCAGGCGAAATAGTAGTTTCCCAGAATTTAAAACTATTGTCACGTACATCATAAAATAATCCTTCAGGAAATAATTTCATAAGCATATCCGTATGAAACTGCTTTGCGTACACATTTCCCCAGCGTAATTGCGCATATTGGTTGAAAGACCCTGGATAATAGTACGTTTTAACATATCCGGGATAATCTCGTTCAATCCTGGCCATGGTTTCATCTGTACTTTTATTCGATTGCCGATACCCTTCATAAGAAAGTGTAAGGTATGGTTTGTTGATTAGAGCTAAAACTAAAAAGACAACGGCTATTGATGGAGGTGCAAATTTCATTATTCCGTTGTTTTTATTCTTTGAAAAACTTTCAGCCCAGAGGTAAATAAATACAAATACCAAACCCATAATACTCAGGGCTGGAAACAGATAATGGTTGTTATAGTAGTGTTTTGCAACCATAAGG
>JAURYB010000124.1 GCA_030654075.1 Bacteroidales bacterium
TGGCTAAAATAGTTTTAAAGCAGACTGATTAGTAACATCATTTTTAATTGAAATTAATTGAAAAACTGCTAAAAGCAGTTTAAAATCTGTGTAATCCGTGTAATCTGTGGCAAAAAACATTTTTACAAGACTGATTAGTTACGAATCATGAAATTCAGCATAGGTACCAGAATATGTAAATTGATCTCTAACGAATTGTATTATACCCTATCAATTAATCATAAAATTAGCTTGTCTGTTCACTAAGAATGAACAATTCCAGGCATTTAAAATCAGTAAGCAAAATTACTGAATATCCACTAACCCGGTAATTATATTTTCTATAAGGCTTTGAGTAACTGGCTTTGCTAAAAAATCATTCATTCCTGCTTCAGAACATTTATTCTTATTTTGCTCGGTTACATAAGCTGTAATCGCTATGATAGGAATTTCTTTATTAAATAACCTTATATTTTTTGTAGCCTCAATGCCATCAAGTTCAGGCATTTCAATATCCATTAAAATGGCATCAAAACTCCCTGATTTACAAGCTTCCAGCGCGAGCAAACCATTTGCGACAATAGTATGTTCCCATTGCAGTGTACGCATATACTTCCCCATGAGTAACTGATTCATCAAATCGTCTTCGGCTATTAGAACATTCATAGAAGTTTATTAACTTTTTACCTCGACTAAGTTACAACTATTTCTAAAAAGAGCAACAAATTGTAGCAATTTAATCTCTGTAAACTTAAAGAAACAATTTAAGATTAATACAAATTCTATTTTATTATTGAAAATAAAGATACTAATCAGGATACAACCGTTGTGAATAACAAATATTCAATCACGATAAATACTATCTCCGACAGTATAAAATATCCATGAATCATGGTACCGGATATTTCAATCAAACAGAAACTATTATGTTACAAGTACCTGGAAATCTGCAAAAATAAAACCTTATTTCTTCCAGAGCTTCTCCATTTCTTCAAGTGATTTGCCTTTGGTTTCGGGAACCAGTTTCCAAACAAACCAGGCTGCCAGGATTCCCATCACCCCATAAATCCAATATGAAAACCCATGATTGAATTTTTCAGTAAGCCAGGTATTATCGTTCATCATCGGGAAAGTCCAGGAAATAATAAGGTTGGCAATCCATTGAGCCGCTACAGCAATGGACATGGCGCCACGAATACTATTTGGGAATATTTCGGAAAGAAGTACCCATGTTACCGGACCCCAGCTCATTGCGAAACCGGCAGTGTACAGAAGCATAAAAACAAGAGCCAGTATCCCTTCATAATGCATGGAGAATGTCATACCCAAACAAAACATACTCACTGCCATAATCAGAGCACCGATAACCATCAGAGGTTTACGACCAAACCGATCGACAGTGAAGATCGCCAAAACCGTAAACAGCAGGTTAATGGCTCCAACAATAATGGTCTGCAAAAGCGAAGTGTCGGTGCTTGCGCCCATATTACGGAAGATATTTCCGGCATAATACAAAACTACGTTTATGCCGACAAATTGCTGAAAAACGGAAAGTGTAATCCCGATAAAGATCACAAAGAAACCATACGAAAGCCAGGGCACACTTTTTTCGTGCAGTGTATCTTTAATTTCTTTAAGAATTGCGTCAGCACTATCCGTACCTGAGATCTTTTTAAGGACTTCAAGTGCCTTACTATCCTTTCCCTTCATTACCAGGAAACGTGGCGTTTCAGGCACAAAAATGAGTAAAACAAGAAAAATTCCGGCTGGAATTACACCGGAGAAAAACATCCATCTCCAGCCTTCGGTTACAAGCCATTCATCATTTCCGCTTTTAGCAATGAAATAGTTGACGAAATATATCACCAGCATTCCGAAAATTATGGCAAACTGGTTCCACGATACTAGTTTACCGCGCACATTGGCCGGAGCAATTTCTGCTATGTACATAGGCGAAAGCATGGAAGCCAGGCCCACTCCTATTCCACCAATTATGCGGTAAACTACAAACGAATAAACATCGAGTGTGCCAAAGAAATTAAAAGCCTCCGGTTTCCAGGCGCCTATAGCAGACACTGTAAACGCAGAAGCTGAAATTATAAGTCCTTTCTTCCTGCCAATGGATTTTGAAACAAATCCTGCCGAAGCACCACCAATGATACAACCTATCAAAGCGCTCGAAATAATAAAGCCTTTGGCTGAATCAGCTATGCTTTTTAAACCAACTGTATCTGCCGATTCAGGAATTACCTGGCCAAGGTATTGTATTGCATAAACTGTTAAAATGGCAAGAATAATTCCACTAGATACTCCACCCTTTTTCAATCCCAATAGCCTGACAATCTGAGCGGAAATAACGAGGGCAACAATATAAAGCACTACAACCACAAGTATTTTATACTGGCTGATCAGCAAATAGGCATAGTTATAATATTCGGGATTGAGCGCTTTGGAAATATAAAACTCAACCAGCGATTTTTCAGCTCCATTAACAACTGCTGTGTCATACCCAAAAAGCAATCCGCCCAGCGTAGCAACGAGCGTAAGCATCATGATGTAGGTTGAATTTCCCTTGCCTGAATCCATTAAGGATGATTTGGATGAAGTATCTATAAACGACATATAATTGGGGTTAAATATACATGTTAATAAGCTGTTCGTACATTTCCTGTTTACCACTTGTTGCTTTTGGCTCACCTTGCGACTGAGCGATGGTACGGAGATCCTCAAGTTTCAGCTTTCCGTCTTCAAATTCTTTGCCTTTACCTGAATCGAACGAGCTATAACGTTGTTGTCTGAGTTTCAGGAAATCAGATTCTTTCAGGATCTTATCTGCAATAACAAAAGCTCTTGCGAACGTATCCATAGCCGCAATATGGGAAATAAAAATATCTTCGAGATCGGTTGAGTTTCGACGTGTTTTTGCATCGAAATTGATACCACCGGTTGTAAATCCGCCCGCCTGTTGAATTACAAGCATGGCTTCGACACTTTCATAAATATTGATAGGAAACTGATCAGTATCCCAGCCATTCTGATTGTCGCCACGGTTGGCATCAATACTGCCTAACAAGCCTGCATCTGCAGCCATTTGCAGTTCATGCTCAAAGGTATGCCCGGCTAAAGTGGCATGGTTTACTTCGATATTCAGTTTGAAATCCTTATCAAGCCCAAAATGCCTGAGGAAGCCAATAACTGTTTCAGTATCAAAATCATACTGATGTTTGGTTGGTTCCATTGGTTTTGGCTCAATGAGGAAAGAACCTTTAAATCCATTTCCACGTGCATAGTCGCGGGCCATAGTGAGGAAACGTGCAAGATGTTCTTTTTCGCGTTTTGTGTTTGTGTTAAGAAGTGACATATACCCTTCGCGGCCACCCCAGAATACATAATTTTCGCCACCGAGGGCGATGGTTGCGTCAATGGCATTTTTAACCTGTGTACCTGCATGTGCTACCGATAGAAAATCAGGATTGGTTGATGCCCCGTTCATATACCGCGGATTCGAGAATACGTTTGCAGTACCCCAAAGTAATTTTACACCCGAAGCTGCCTGTTTTGCTTTGGCATAATCCACTATTTTGGCAAGCCTTTCCTCAATTTCATTTACACTTCCATCGCCTGCAATATCGGTATCGTGGAAACACCAGAAAGGAATTCCGATCTTGGTCATAAATTCAAATGCAGCATCCATCCTGTCGCGGTTACGCTGCAAAAGTTCGGTGGAAGATTCCCAGGCAAAATCTTTTGTTCCGGGGCCAAACGGATCGCCGCCGGTTCCGCACAAAGTGTGCCAGTAAGCCATTGCAAAACGGAAGTGTTCCTTCATGGTTTTGCCGGCAATTACTTTATTCTCATCATAATACCTGAAGGCTAATGGATTTTTCGATTCAACGCCTTCAAACTGTATTTTCCCTACCGAAGGAAAAAATTCTTTACTACCGATTGTAATATTCATGATTATGGATTTTTATTTGTTTAATTCTTTTTCCCAATTCTGGTATGCTTCATTAAGTGCCTGGTTATCAGGAGAAGGAGCAATAGTTTCAATTTTCCTTAATCCGGCAAACGCTGCTTTAAAATTTTTATAAATCCCTGCTCCTACGCCGGCACCTCGCGCAGCGCCCTGGGCACCATCGGTATTGTAAAGTTCAATAACTGCACCGGATATATCAGCAAGAGTCTGGCAAAACACCGGGCTCAGGAACATATTTGCCTTGCCAGCCCTGATAATTTTGATTTCAACTCCCATCTCCTGCATGATTTGAATTCCATAAAACAAGGAGAAGGCAATTCCTTCCTGTGCTGCCCTGAACAGATGTGCTTTCCCATGGATATTGAAATTCAGGTTGTGAATGCTGCAGCCGGTTTCCTTGTTTTGGAGCACACGTTCAGCACCGTTTCCGAAAGGCAGGATGATTAATCCTTCTGATCCCGGATTTACAGTTGCTGCGATATCATTTATTTGTGAGTAGCTGAGATTTTCCCCGGCAATTTTCCGTACCCACGAATTCAGAATTCCGGTTCCGTTTATGCAAAGTAAAATTCCATTCCGGGTTTCAACAGATGAATTATTGACATGTACAAACGTATTCACGCGGGATTGCGGATCGAACTTAACCAAATCGCTTACACCATAAATCACACCGGATGTGCCTGCTGTTGCTGCAATTTCACCAGGATTAAGAACATTGAGGGAAAAAGCGTTATTAGGCTGATCACCTGAACGATAACTAACGGGAGTTCCTTGCGCTAACCCAGTTATAGTAGCTGCTACAGATGAAACACAACCTTGAATTCCAAAAGTCGGAACAGTCTCAGCAAGTATAGTTGCATCAAAACCATACTTTTCCAGAAGGAAGTCAGCAGGTTGCCGGTTTTCAAAATCCCAAAAAACCCCCTCTGAAAGGCCGGATACAGTGGTTTTTATTTCGCCGGTAAGTTTTGCGGCTATAAAATCACCAGGAAGCATTATTTTGTAAATCCGGTCGAAAACATCAGGTTCATTTTCCTTAACCCACTTTAGTTTTGACGCTGTAAAATTGCCCGGTGAGTTTAACAAATGTGACAAGCATTTTTCGCTTCCGATTTCAGCAAATGCAGAATTCCCAATTTCTACAGCCCGGCTATCACACCAGATAATCGAATTCCGTAGAACATTCATATCCTTGTCAACACATACCAAACCGTGCATCTGGTAGGAAATACCAATGGCTTTGATTTCACCAGAATTGATCCCGGCTTTTTGTTTAGCTGCATGAACGGCTATTATAGAATGTGTCCACCATGTTTCGGGATCCTGCTCAGCCCATCCGGGTTTTGGAGAGAGTATCTCCATTTCTGTTTCGGGGGAAAAGCAACTGGCTACGCAAATTCCACTTTCAGCCTCTACAATGGAAGCTTTTATTGATGAGGTTCCTATATCTAGGCCTAGTAAGTACATAATGTAAATTTCCGGAACTGATTTGAATACAAATGTACTTCAACCTGATCCGGAATAATTGTACTATTATGAAAATCAGATGTATTATTATGCCAATTTCTTCAGGAGTTGGGGATTAGGAGTAAAATATAACCCTAATCCCTAATCCCTAATCCCCAACACCTAACACCTAACACCTAAATCCTTTAGGCTACTTTATTCTGCTGCCTGTACTTCACCGGGCTTACACCAAACTTGCGCTTAAATGCTTTTGAGAAATAAAACCAATCCGTAATACCAACAAGTTCAGAAACCTCGTAAATAGCTGAATTGGTTTCTGTTAATAATTTGGATGCATGTTGAATCCGAAGTCCGAGCAGGTAATCGTTTGGGGATAGTCCGGTTGCGTCTTTAAAAATGCGCTGGAAATTGCGTACCGACATAAAACCTATGTCAGCCAGTTCCTGGATATAAATATTACGATGGTAATTATTCTCGATAAAATCAATCGCTTTTCCAATCCTAACCATCGACTTTGCTTTTGGAATAGTGATTTGTGAATATTTCCGGGAAAGAAATATGATGATTTCTTCCAGTTTATTCTTCAGAAACAATTCATAACCATTTTCTTTATTCAAATTCTCATAAAGCATTGCATTCAGCGTGTATTCTGATTTTGCCAGATCGACCTGGTTGAGGTGAAGCATATTTTTAAAATGCATTCGGTTACGATAAAGTGGCTCCAGGATAAAAAGAGCCCTGTAACCATCCAGTGTTTTAATTTCATCTGAAATCAGTTCCGGGCTTTTTGCCAGGTCATACATTACATTAAATATTTCGGCTTTGTCGGCATCTTTAAAATAGTGATTCTGGAATCCTTGCAGGATAAAGATATCACCTTCGCTTACTTCGTATTCATTATCGCTGATTACCTGTATGCCTTTGCCTTTGGTAATAAAAACGATTTCAACAAAATCGTGGTGATGCTCAATTTCCGTAAGATCATTTTCATGCGAAATATTTTTCCTGCGATTAATCTTGCAAACATTAACTGCAAGTGCATGATCCTTAAAGTAATTATCACCTTTGGCAAGTTCCATCGCATTATATTTGGCTTAAAAATACAAAGTTTTGATTTCACGCAATAAAATATTCCATCTATTATTTTATGTATGAGAAATTTTGGAAATAAATTTAAGGCCATTTAGATAAATTTGTTGAGATTTTATTCGAACCAATAAAGTCTGAAACTGTTTATAAAAGACAATCAACATGTAGATTAATCAAGTATTCAGTTGATCGGTGATTTTAAAAAATGGCATAGTTAATAGAAAGACAAAATCCCATCAAGAACTTATTTTTTCACCATTACAGTATTGATAAAAAATTTTACACCAGACTAAGCTCAAACCATCTTTAAATAACAGATAATTGTATGAAAAGCAATTCCATTCTCAATATAAAGCCTTTAGGATTTATGTGGCCGGTTAATGATCCGTTCCTTTTTTGCGCTCATCACCTTGATCAATTTCCATACGGGAATGATGAAATGGGACCGGCAACATTGCTGAAAGGCAGAGATTTAGGCCAGGATTTTACTATTAAAGATGGCTGGCGGATGTATCACGGCGAAATTGTTCCCGGTTTTCCTGCTCATCCGCACCGCGGGTTTGAAACCGTAACCATAGTAAAGCAAGGCCTTGTTGATCACGCCGATTCATACGGGCAAGCCGGAAGGTATGGTAACGGAGATGTACAATGGATGACGGCCGGTGAAGGGCTCCAGCATAGTGAAATGTTTCCTTTGCTGAATCAGAAAGATGAAAATCCGGCAGAATTATTCCAGGTTTGGCTGAACCTTCCAAAAGCTAATAAACTTGTAAAACCACATTTCAAAATGCTATGGTCCGAAGATATTCCGGTTTTTAAAAGCACTGATGAAAATGGCAAAACTACACTTGCAAATGTAATAGCAGGGAAAATTGACGAAGTTACTTCACTTGCGCCTGCTCCCGATTCGTGGGCAACTGATCAGGAGAATGAAGTTGCAATATGGACAATTAAAATGGAAGCCTGCGCAAAGTGGACAATACCAGCCGCAAGTCAAAATGCAAACAGGACATTATATTTTTACAGAGGAGCTACTATTAATATAGACAATACTGAAATTCCGGTTTATAATGCTATTGAATTAAAACCGGAAGATGAAACTTCAATCATGAACGGTGATTCCGAGGGATACTTTCTTTTGCTGCAGGGCAAACCTATAAGCGAACGTGTAGTGCAATACGGTCCATTTGTCATGAATACAGAAGATGAAATACAACAAGCTTTCAACGATTACAGGAAAAATGAATTTGGAGGTTGGCCCTGGTCCCGCCACGACCAGGTTCATCCCCGCACTCAAGGCCGGTTTGCAAAATATGTTGATGGCACGGAAGATAACCGGTAAAATATTTTATGATGATTATATATGGTATAGAATGTAGATAGCAAAAAACTGCATGTATACAGCATTACAGCATCATCTTCGATAGAACGGCTATCATATAATTGATTAATTTTGCAAAAGATTTCACCATTATGAAAACCTGATTCTATCTATTTTCGTAGAGGCTATACTCATTCGTTAGTAATTTAATTAATTTTTCAACCAGCACTGAATGAAATTTTTATTTTGGATCGTCAAGTTTATTTTCGGACTGATCAATATTTTACCATTTCGCATAAAATATATTTTATCGGATGCACTTTCACCGGTTTTAAATCATGTCGTAAAATACAGAAAAAAGGTAATTACAGAAAACCTGAAAAATTCATTTCCAGAGAAAAATAAAGCTCAGATTAGGCTTATTATCAAAGGATTCTACCAACACCTGACCGATCTTATTTTTGAAATCCTTAAACTTGACACGCTTACAGAAGAAGAGCTTTTCAGGAGAGTAACGGTTTCGGGTGAAGATATCCTGACGAAACTGGCAGAAAAGAAGAAAGGTGTCGTTATGGTAATGAGCCATACCGGAAATTGGGAATGGACCAGCCAACGCGTATGTTTCTCGGGACGATGTTTCGAATATGTCGGAGTTATAGCGAAGGAGGTCAGTGATCCATATTTCGATCAGTATTTCACAGATATCAGGATGAAGCTTCAGAAAGGATATTCCGAAATAATTCCTTTTACACAAACAGCCAGGTACCTTGCGGCGATACGGCATAAAACCAGCATGCTTATTACTATTGCTGACCAAACGCCTCACAAGGATCAGATACAATACCGGGCAAATTTCCTGAATCAGGATAGCGGCATCTTTCTTGGACCTGAACGCATCGCTAAATCATTAAACTTTGCAGTTGTTTTTTGCCATATTAACAAAAAAGAAAGAGGACAATATCATATTGAATATGAACTGGTAACAGATGCACCTAAAGAAAATGAGCCATATGAAATTACAGACAGACATGTGAAAATGCTGGAAGAAGATATCCGCAAACAGCCGGAAATCTGGCTATGGTCGCATCGGCGGTGGAAGTATTAGGGGAATAGTGTAAGGGATAAGGAGTAAGGAGTAAGGAGTAAGGAGTAAGGAGTAAGGAGTAAGGAGTAAGGAGTAAGGAGTAAGGAGTAAGGAGTAAGGAGTAAGGAGTAAGGAGTAAGGAGTAAGG
>JAURYB010000130.1 GCA_030654075.1 Bacteroidales bacterium
CTCTCCGTCTCTCCGTCTCTATTTCGACGTCCAGAAACACCTTACAGGTGAAACAATCTTTTCTTCTTTCTTTAGTTTCGTCATCGCTTTGTCGACATCTTTTCTGTCGAGACCGGTTTTTTCAACGAGTTGCCCAGCATTCATTGGTTTTTCACTTTGTTTTAAGGCTTCGAGGATTTGATCTTCTGTGTTCATATTCAATGGATTTAAATGATTAAAATTCTATTTATTATTTCTTATCATAGGAAATACAATCAGGGTAAAAACTTGCCACAGATTACGCAGATTACACAGATTAAAATGTTTTATCTATAGCTATGTCACTCTCTGCAAAATTACAGAAAGCATTTATAAAATCTGCGTAAATCCGTGCAATCTGTGGCAAAAATAATTCTTCTTTTTATCTACTTTTATATTAATTTGAATTTGTGAAAATTATTAAATACATCAAATTTATTGCAATACATTTTCAAAACTTATAATCTCAATTTAATACATTTATTAAGCTCATTCTTGTAAAAAAATCAAACCTTCTTCCATGTAATTCTTAATCAAAAAATCACTACTTTTGCACACTTATTTCCGAACATTACTCAACTACATGATAAACATAACATTACCCGATAATTCCGTTAGGCAATACCCTGCCGGAACTACTGCCATGCAGGTTGCGCTCAGCATCAGCGAAGGCCTGGCACGCAACGTATTAGCCGCCAAAGTTGATGGACAGGTATGGGATGCAACGCGCCCTATCGCACAGGATGCACGCGTACAATTACTCACATGGAACGATCCTGAAGGGAAATCCGCCATGTGGCATTCGTCGGCTCACTTAATGGCTGAAGCCATTGAATTGTTGTATCCTGGTGTGAAATTCGGCATCGGACCTGATATTGAAAATGGATTCTATTACGATATGGATTTCGGTGGCAAACAAATCACACCGGAAGATCTGACAAAGATTGAAGCAAAAATGCTTGAACTGGCCCGCCAGAAACAGCAATACATCCGTCGTTCAGTTTCTAAAACAGAAGCACTGGATTATTTTACCAAAAAGAACGACGAATATAAGATCGAACTAATATCTGCTTTGCAGGATGGCGAGATTACATTTTATGAAACAGGTGAGTTTACTGACCTTTGTCGCGGACCACATTTACCTGATACATCATCTATTAAAGCCATTAAACTTCTGAACATTGCCGGTGCCTACTGGCGTGGTGATGAAAAACGTAAAATGCTTACCCGCATTTACGGTATTACTTTTCCAAAAGCTAAAGAACTCGAGGAATACCTGGTTTTGCTCGAAGAAGCTAAAAAACGCGATCACCGCAAACTTGGCCGTGAACTTGAATTATTCACTTTCTCACAAAAAGTTGGACAAGGTTTGCCATTGTGGCTTCCAAAAGGTGCCCAGCTTCGCGAGAGGCTGGAGAATTTCCTTAAAGGACTTCAGCGTAAAGCAGGATATCTTCCTGTAATAACACCGCATATTGGTAATGTTGAATTGTATAAAACCAGCGGACACTTCCAGAAATATGGTAAAGATTCGTTCCAACCGATTAATACTCCGATTGAAGGCGAGCAGTTTATGCTCAAACCAATGAACTGCCCTCACCACTGCGAAATTTACAACGCTAAACCCCGTTCGTACAAAGATTTGCCAATTCGTTTTGCTGAATTTGGCACGGTTTACCGTTACGAGCAAAGTGGAGAACTGCATGGATTAACCAGGGTTCGTGGATTTACGCAGGATGATGCTCACCTTTTCTGCCGTCCTGATCAGCTTAAAGCTGAGTTTATGGCTGTAATTGATATTGTGCTGCATATCTTCCGCATACTTGATTTTAAGGATTATACCGCTCAGATTTCCCTGCGCGATCCTGAAAATAAAGAGAAATATATCGGCAGCGACGAAAACTGGGAAAAGGCTGAAAGTGCCATTATCGAAGCTTCGGCTGAGAAAGGGTTGAGAACTACGGTAGAACTTGGCGAAGCCGCTTTTTACGGTCCTAAACTGGATTTTATGGTAAAAGACGCTCTCGGTCGTAAATGGCAGCTTGGAACCATACAGGTGGATTATAATTTACCTGAGCGTTTTGAACTTGAATATACCGGCAGCGACAATCAGAAATATCGCCCGGTAATGATCCACCGTGCCCCATTTGGTTCGATGGAACGTTTTGTGGCTGTTCTTCTGGAGCATACCGCCGGTAATTTCCCGCTCTGGCTTACACCCGACCAGGTTATTGTTCTGCCTATCAGCGAGAAATACGTTGATTATGCAAAAAAAGTTGCACAGGTGCTGGATAATTCCGAAATTCGCGCCCTCGTTGACGAACGCAATGAGAAAACAGGCAAGAAAATACGTGATGCGGAACTTATGAAAGTCCCGTATATGCTTATAGTAGGAGAGAAGGAAGAAGCTGACGGAACAGTATCCGTGCGTAAACACAGCCAGGGAGATCTTGGAACTTTCAGTCTGAGCGATTTTGTTTCGCTTATCATTGAAGAAACAAAGAAACAACTGGAGTAACGCATTGAAAATCTGTTTTTTTTAAAAGTACATCATATTTATTCACCAACAGGAAGGAGTTATAACCATAGCAACAACTAACTACAGCAGCAGCGGCGGACCTCATCAGGACCGCAGATTTCCACGTCGCGATAAAGAAGAGCTGCACAAGATTAATGAAAAGATTAAATCACCCGTAGTTCGGGTGGTAGGCGAAAACATTGAACCAGGCATCTATAATTTCAAAGAAGCCCTTACAATGGCCGAAAATCTTGAACTTGACCTTGTTGAAATTTCCCCTACTGCCAATCCACCCGTTTGCCGGATAGTGGATTACAAGAAGTTCCTCTATGAACTGAAGAAAAAGCAGAAGGAAATTAAAGCCAAAACGGCCAAAGTTGTAGTGAAGGAAATCCGCATGGGTCCCCAGACGGATGAGCATGATTTTAATTTCAAACTAAAACATGCCCGTAGTTTCCTCCAGGAAGGCGCTAAGGTTAAAGTAGAAGTTTTTTTTCGCGGACGTTCAATTGTGTACAAAGACCAGGGTGAAATTATCCTTCTGAAATTTGCACAGGAACTGATGGAATTCGGAAAGGTTGAAAAACTCCCGTTACTCGAAGGAAAACGAATGATTATGATCATCGCTCCTAAAAAAGCAGCTGTTTAAACCCGAAGCCTAACAGCCTAAAAGTCTAACAGCCTAAAATTCTGAAATACCTAATAATCACCATAAATAAATCAAGTATCATGCCTAAAATGAAGAGTAAATCCGCTGCTAAAAAGAGGTTCACCCTCACAGGCACCGGCAAGCTGAAAAGGAAGCATGCATACCACAGTCACATTCTGACAAAAAAGTCGAACAAACGTAAACGTAACCTCGGTTACACTGTAGTTGTCGACAAGGCAGACGTGAAAGCGGTACGTGATATGCTCCAATGCTAATCAATTAATGTTTAACCTTACTTTCAGCCCCATAAGAATCTGCTAAACAGTAGGTCGCTGAAGTAAAAAAATCAAGTAAAATGCCAAGATCAGTCAATGCAGTCGCCTCCAGGGCCCGCAGGAAAAAAATCCTAAAAGCGGTTAAAGGCCAATTCGGTAGGCGCAAAAATGTCTGGACGGTTGCCAAAAATGCATACGAAAAAGGTGGCGTGTATGCATACCGCGACAGAAAAACCAAAAAACGCACTTTCCGCGCACTATGGATTACCCGTATCAATGCAGGTACCCGTGAGTATGGAATGTCGTATTCAGTATTTATGGGCAAACTTCACGCCAAAAGTATCGAACTCGACCGCAAAGTACTTGCCGACCTGGCTATGAACAACCCTTCAGCTTTCAAAGCGATCGTTGATTTGGTAAAGTAGTCCAATTCGCAATACAACATGAAAAAGCCACCGATGAGGTGGCTTTTTTGCGTTTGGGGGGAGAATGGGGGAATAGAAAATAGAAAAATGGAAAATGGTATGTGAAAAGAGGAAAGGCCTGTAGCTGTGAGGTGGCGGGGAATTTTTATTCATAGTACCAAGCGAAGGGATTCGCGCGGTCAATGCTATTAAGTTAAGCACTAACTGATTTAAGAACAAGGATTAACGAATTAAAATTTTAGATGTAAATCTTTGTATATCGAACTTCGAAAATCAAAAATCGATGTTCCTTGTTCGATATTCAAAAGATATTTCCTTAACTTAATAGCATTGTTCGCGCGGTAGCGGGGGAATAACAAGAGTTGCAATACGTAATATGACTACAACTGATGAGAAGAGAATTTCAATCTATCTATTATCTGGACTTAGAATAATGCCCCTTTAATGAATAAATATAAACTGTATCTCCAATAACCTGGTAAATTATCCTGTCAGATTGAGTGATACGCCTCGACCATTTACCTGATAACTCATACTTTAACAGCTCAGGCTTTCCTATTCCTGAAAATGGTGTTTCTAAAATATTTTCTAAAAGGGTTCTTATCTTCTTTAATATAAGTGTATTACCTGTTCCTGACCAATATTCCAGATCTTCCTGTGCCCTGCTGGTTAGTTCTATTTCCATACATCGTCGGGCTTTATTTTTTTTGTTCGCCCGGCAATAATATCTTTATCACCCTCAAGAATTTTATCAACAAATTCAGAATCATAGGGCGTTTTCGCTTCTTCAAAAGAAATTTTTAAGGCTTTCATAAAAGCCTTTATAGTGTCTAACTGCTCCTTACTGTCAGGATATACTATAAGTGTTTCCATAAAGTAAAATTTCACATTATTTATTTCACAAAATTACGATTAAATAAAACATATTTTTACCTACAAATAAAAAAAATGGAAAGTAGAAGCAAGAATCCTTGCGGCTGAGAGGTGGTGGGAATATCCTGGGAAAGAGACGCGCGTGGATGGGGAAAGGGTATAATGTTGTATATTTGTTATGTCTTAAAATAACTGATTAAGGTGAAAAGTTAATTTATCAAGCGATTTACTAATGGCTTCATAAAGAATATAGATATGCAAAAGACCTATAAAATATTAATGCACAAAGAACCGGAAGGCTCATATACTGTTTCGGTTCCGGCCTTGCCAGGATGTATGACGTATGGAGATTCGGTTGAACATGCATTGCAAATGGCACAGGAAGCTATTGAGCTCTATATCGAAGAACTTCATGAACGTGGTGAAGAGATTCCCGATGATAATGATACGTTGGAATACTCTTTAAACGTGCAGACAGCATGAACTATTCAGCCAGGAACTTAATCCGGTTATTGGAACAGAAAGGCTTTTATTTTAAACGTGCCAACGGTAGCCACCATCTGTATTACAACTCTGCAACCAGTAAAACTTTAATAGTTCCTGTTCATGGAAATAAAGACCTTTCCAAAGGCCTTTTCTTTTCTCTGCTGAAACAGGCTGGCATTGATAAATCAGAAATTTGAAATGGTAATTTGATTACAAATCATATCTATTTGGGCACGCATCAGAAAATAAGATGCGCGCCAACTGGGGCTTGACTTATACAAGGTGTGAATAGTTACAAAAATATTACAGTCCTCCTTGCCTTTTATATATTAGTTGCTTTTTATAACTACCAATTTTCTTTTATTTTAGAACCCATTAGGAATTCCTTAATTTTAGATGCTTCGGTATTAAAATAATTTTCAACTACTGTTTTTGCTTCAGCATACTTTAATTCTCCATTAAGATTAAATATGGCAACAGTTGTAAAGGGATTTCCACTAAAAAATAACTGACCACCATTAACACCTTTAATTTTAATATCTTGGATTTCATACTTGACTTTTCCATCTTTAAAATTTAATTCTGTTCTGTAAGTGAGATAATAAGTTGGATGACCTCCCGATCTGCGAAAAGTAATTACGTTTGAGCTACAAGTTACGAAACTAAAATATTCCGATTCTATCTGACCTTTGAGTACTTCTTGTGGGTTTTTATAGTTCTGATTTACATATTTTATAGCATTTTCGTAAAGCTCTTTTGCAGATTTCCCCTCACAATTGATAACTAAAAATGTTTTAGTATTGTCATTTGCATCATGAAGTCCGTTAGGTGTAACCTCAAATTTTTGTCCAAGGGCAGAAGTACTAATTATAAGAACAACAATAGTAATTAGTATATTAAGTCGTGTCATTATTGAATTGTTTTAAATAATTCTCTTTCAAATATTAAAGCAATTAATTAAAGCTTATTTTGATCAAATCGGGGTTTTAAAAGTTCTTCCAATTCCTTATCGATCTCATCAATGTTATCATTTGTTAGTTGATGAATTAGTAGTAATATTTGTTTTGCATTTGTTTCATAATATTTGACCAATCCTTCGTGCATTAATCTATCACTATGTTTATCATGCAACTTACCTGTATGGTATACTAATCGTTCATCAGCGTTTTCACGAGCTGTATCTAATTTGTTTTCAAGTTCGTCTCTTCTCATATACATTTTTTGAAATCAGGATTTAGAGAACTTCTCACTATTGCAATCAAATTTTCTTGTTTATTAAACAAATATACTACAATAAACTTTAAAGATCCCCCGTTCGAGTGCGTTTTATTTTCTGCGAGAAGCTGAACAAATAGCACTTACTTCCCTCCGCTACCGCGCGAATCCTTTCGCGTGGTGCTATAGACACTAATCCACTCAGGTTCGCGCGTATTATTTTCAGACCCATGCGGCACAATTATCGTTTTGGCAGGGCGAGCCTACTATTCTGGCAGGTATTGAAATCAAGCCTGTAAATCAATGCTTATCCGTAATTGGCTTATAAATAAAGACTTTGTAATAAAAAAGCTGAATATTTAATAATAAAATGCTATTCCACTTTTGTGTTTTCGTGCCAGCTTTCGGGATTGCGGTACATGCAAATAATAGCAAGAACCCTGATTATTCCCAAATCCTGATCCACAACATAGTGAATCATGTAAGGGAATTTACTTATAATGGCTGTATGTATGGTTTTATACCGGATGGCATATCCGAGAGGATTCTTCTGTATGTTTTTGAGTGCCGTTTTGGTGTGTTTATAAAATCGAATGCCCAAACCTTGCTGTTTATCATTATACCAATCAATAGCCTCAATAATATCAAGCCTTGCAGCGGGATCAACAGTGATTTTATAAGCCATATTTTGAATTTATTTCCTCTTGCACAACGTCCCAACTGATAGAATCCTTGTTTTTGGCTTCCAGTCTTTGGTCTAAGATGGTTTTGTGCCATGCTGGAATTTCGCTGTCGGCGGAAACAACTTCAATTTTTTTAACAAACGTAAAACATTTCATTAATTCTATAAAGATGCTTTCCTTATCGTCCTGTATGGTAATCGAAAATGTTTTCATCGCATTTTTGGGTTTTGTTTCTATTCCACTGATATGGTGAAGACAAAAGTAAGATATTTAGTTGAAAAGTTGGATAGTGAGCTACGGTTAAAATGCAACTAATACCAAGTGTATTTATATTTTAGTCCAAAGACAAAATATAAATTACAATGGTTAATGCCGATGCTACATGAATTTAGTTCAATTAGACGAAGTCGCAATTGGACTATTATGAATGTGCAATCGGTATTATTTTCAGACCCATGCGGCACAATTATCGTTTTGGCAAGGAGAGCATTCTTTTCAGATGCGTGGCAGCAGAAAGCGGTAGAATGAAATATCTATATTGTTTCAGATTTATACATTGCTGAAACCAAAACGTTGGTATCAATAATTACCTTTTGCATTTCTCACGGATTTAAATTCATGTGAAATTTCATCCATAGTCATTTTCGAAAGTTGATACCTTTCCGCTAATTGCACACTTTTAGCAAGTGCTTGTTTTGATATCTCTTTATTTACCAGATCAACAAATTCAGTAAAAAACAATTTATCGTTTTTTATTCCGAATTGGTTGTATTCCAAATCGGGAATTGACAAACTATTTGTTTTCATGCCCTAAATTTCATGCAAATTTACAAAAAACTCTGTCTACTAACAGCTTATTTCTTTGGTTCGCATGTGTCTTATTCTCTTACGCATACAATTCTGTAATTATTAAACCGGATTATAAATCCCTTATCACCAATACCCTTTTCAACTGAAGAATTCGGCATATTCAAGTCGTTTGAGTTATTATTTGTATTGATTTAGTTTCTTATTTCTCCGTGTTTCTCCATGCCCTCCATGCCTCCGTGGTTAAAAGGATGTTGACTTTTACGCTAATACATATTGATTATAATTTTACTTTCCCTCTCAATATTAAACACTAAATTTGTGCAAACGGGAATTAACAATATTCATCTGGACAGGTAAATAAAAGTGCATCTTAATACACTGAAAATCATAAATTTCAAGAATTACGAGGAGCAGGAAATGGCTTTCTCGGATAAGATTAATTGTTTTGTCGGCAACAATGGAGCCGGAAAAACCAATTTGCTCGATGCTATCTATTACCTTTCGTTTACCAAGAGTTACTTTAATTCGGTCGATCAGCTAAATATCCGCCATGGCGAAACCTTTTTTGCTATCCATGGTTCTTTTCAACGCAACGGCAGTCTTCCTAACCAGGTGAGCTGCATTCAGAAAGCCGGGATTAAAAAGCAGTTTCGTATCAATACAAAAGATTACGACCGGATTGCGGATCATATCGGGCAGTTTCCCTGTGTGATGGTCTCGCCTTACGACAGGGATCTGATCAATGAAGGCAGCGACGTTAGAAGGAAATTTATTGATGCAGTAATCTCCCAATTCGACAAAGCATACCTTGATAGCCTTATCCGGTACAATCGCCTGCTGGAGCAACGCAATGGCCTGTTAAAGCAATTTGCAGAGCGCCGCCAGACTGACCGCGGCCTGTTGTTATTGATTGATGAGCAGATGATGGCTCCGGCTACCAATATCAGTGACAAACGCAAATCGTTCCTCGAAGGATTTTCCCCGATTTTTCGCCACTATTTCGAATTTATAAGTGGTGGCAAAGAAACAGTGAGTATAGAGTATGATTCGCAGCTTATGGCTGGATCATACCTTGATGTTGTGGATGAAGCTTTTCCCAAAGATCAGTCACTCAGGTATTCATCGGCAGGTATTCATAAGGATGATTTTGTCTTTAACCTTGAAGGCTATCCGGTGAAACGATTTGGTTCGCAGGGGCAGCAGAAATCATTTGCCGTGGCTCTGAAACTTGCACAATTTGATTTTACCCGCGATCTGATCGGCTTCAAACCCATATTGTTGTTCGACGACATTTTCGATAAACTGGATCCCAGTCGCGTACAACAGATTATTCAACTGGTTGATAATGATAGTTTCGGGCAGGTTTTTATTACCGATACCGAACCGGAACGGATCAGGAGAACGTTTGAAAAAGTGGCGATTAATCACCGGGTGTTTGAAATTCATGGAGGAAATGTGGATTTTAAATATTGAATCGAGAAATCTGTTTAGGATTAACTTTTTTGTTTTGCCACAGATTGCACAGATTTGCGCAGATTGCAACTCTAAAGAATTGAGATATGTTTATCGTTGAAGACACTGAAATGTTTTATGGACGGAAAGAAAGTTTTCCACTTAAAGCTGAAACATATAAAATTATAGGGTTGGCAATTGAGGTACATAAAACCTTAGGTAAAGGTTTCTTAGAAATAATATATAAAGATGCTCTTGAGTTAGAATTGAAATGGGCAGAAGTTCCTTACACCAGAGAAAAATCCTTTATGATTAACTATAAAGGAACCTTACTGAAAAGATTGTACAATGCGGACTTTGTTGTGTATGATAAAATAATTGTTGAAATAAAATCACAAACTGAGATTATTGATGCAAATTACAAACAAACAATTAATTATCTCGCTGTTTCAAACCTGTCAGTTGGACTGATATTAAACTTTGGAAAGGAATCACTGTCATTTCACAGGGTAATTTTAACTTGAAAAGGATCTGTGTAATCTGCGCAATCTGCGGCAAATAAAAAAGCATATGAGTAATAAACTTGAATATTAGTAAATCGGAATGAAAAAAACAAACGAAATCCTTTTAAAAGACGCCATCTCTGCTTTCCTGAAGGATAATAACCTGGAATCAAAGCTTAACGAAACCCGCGTTATCAGTGCCTGGGAAGAAGTGGTAGGAAAACTGGTTTCGCGTCATACCAACCAGATGTATATTAAAAACCGGACTTTGTTTGTGAGAGTTGATTCGGCGGCATTGCGCGAAGAATTAAGCTACCAGGGAAGCAAGCTGGTGAAAAAGCTTAACCAGGCCGCAGGTATTGAGGCAATTGATGATATAAGGTTTAACTAGAAAGGATTTTGTGCCAATCAATCTGTTTAAAGTTGTTTTAGCCACAGATTACGCAGATTACACAGATTTTAAACTGCGTTCAGCTGTTTTTTAGATGCAATTTGAGATGGAGAATACAAATGTATCTGTGAAATTTGTGAAATCTGTGGCATATATTTGTTCGTCAAAACTTTAATTAAGCTGATTAATAATAGATTTTTATTAATGCTGTTATTGTTTCGTTACTAAAGATAACGTTCAAGCTCTCTGAAATCAGTTATAATAGTAAGTACTTTATTTTCGGTATGTTCCAGGTTGAAATCATATACAACAGTTTCTATTCCTAATTCCTGCGCAGCCTTTATTTCCGAGTTTATATCATCTCCAACCACCAGAACGTCTTCGGTTTTGAAGCCATAATCAGCAATAATTTTTTCGAAAATATCTTTCTTTGCTAGAGTTGTCCGGCTGGGGTCAATAACAAAAATATTTTCAAAATCCTTTTCCAGATCAAGTTTTTTAATTTTACTGTTTTGCATTTTTGTAAAACCGGTCGTAACCAGAAACTTTTTACACGGCAATCCCCTGATATAGTTAAAGCTTTCCACAGTTTCCATTTCATCGTCGTAGGAAATATTTTCCAATAATTTAATCCCTGCAGCTTTCAGGCTTGCGCCAAAACGGTATGCATCCGCGACTTTCTGAAAAGGCGTTCTCATTATTTCAACCCTGAGTTGATTAAAGTCTCCTTTATAATCACCGCTTTCAGTTATTAGTTGAAACAACGTTTTAAATAGTTTTTCTCCAATGGAACTTACCAAATAGATGGTATTGTCGAGGTCAAGTATGATTGCTTTTTTCTTCATTGCTTATTCTGTCATTCGTGGAATATATACTGAGGTCTTAATTTAGTTCAACAAATGCTTTATTTAAATCGAATGGGAAATTATTGTTTTAGCCTCAGCTTTTAGCTTTTTGAAGAGTTCATCTTCAATGTGGTGAAAATTGTCCCTGTCAAATGATTTGGCAAACTTTCCGTTTTCAAGGTAGTGAATCTGGTCGCAAACCGTGAGCAACGGATCGATGATGTGAGAGGAAACGAAAACGGTTTTTCCTTTTTCTTTCAGGGTGGTAATAATCAGCTCCAGGATTTTATTGGTTTCAAGATCAAGGCCATTGAAAGGCTCATCGAGCAAAAATAGCTGTTTGTCCTGCTTGAGCACCCCGAGCAAAGCTAATTTCTTCTTCATTCCGGTTGAGTAGGTTTCAATCAGGTCGTCGAGAGGCAATTTCATGAATTCCTGTAACGAATTAAGATTGAAATTCGGATTTGTTTGTTTGAATATCTTCAGATACTCGTTCCCGGTTATCCTCGAATAGAAGTAATTAACCGTTTCCAGGTAGGCAATTTCTTTATTTGTAACAGGATTTCCATTACGTTTTATAGTTCCTGTCTGAGCTTTTAAAGTAGTTGAAAGTACATTGAAAAAAGTGGTTTTCCCGGCACCGTTTAACCCGACTATTCCGTAAACCTGGTTTGGTTGAAAATCAATCGTAATGTCATTCAATACTTTATGGTCCGAAAAACTGAAAGTAAGGTTCTGTATGTTAATCATTCAGATAGTTGTTTAAGTTCGTTTTTGCTTTTCCATACGTAAATATGGCCATCAATAGCGGAATTGGCAGGAAATAGGGGATTATGGAACCTAAGCTTACCACGGAGAGAATCACATTATTGCCGATCGCGTTCTTATTCGGTTCATAGGATGAATATTTCAGGAAAACGGCATAACTTACAAATGAAATCTGCAAAGGAATAAACAAAAGGTTCAGTAACCAGAATTCCGGATTGAAGATTGTATTTATTACTAAAACCGGAATCTGCAGGATCAGAATATATTTTACCATGCGTAAGAGTTTACGTTTCAGAAGTTTGACAGCAGAAAAATTGCCTTCTCTCAGAATATGCAATGGCTCACATTCAGTATAAAATGAGGCAACGGTAACTGAGATAAACCAGAGGATAATCAATGGGAAAACCCTGAACCAGCTTAAGCCTAATGCGACTAAATAGAGCGGAACCAGGAAACCAAATGACCTTCGTAAACCACTGATCCATTCAAAATCCGAAGCCGGAATAAATGATGAAATATGTTTTAGATATGTCTTTTGCTTTAAAGTAAACTTCAAAAAGGGAACTAGATATAAGGCAACAGCCAAAATAGGAAAACAGAACCAATTATGAGTAAACAAGCTGCTTACTGTAAAAGGAAATGTAATAAGCAGGTATTCCGAATACATTTCTGAATGCGGTTTCCGGATATGGACATACACAAATTGTTTATCGTTCCTGTACGATTGAACCGAAACACAAACTAAAAACAGGAAAGCAGAGAGATAATAAGCGTCAGGAGATTTCAGGAAAACAGTGTATGCCGCGTAAATCAGAAACGATAACAATCCCAGTGCAACCAATGCACCCAGTCCTGTGGAATTCAGTTCCCGTTTAACTTGTATCAGTCGGATGTTTAGCAGAATCGCCATGCTGTTGTCTTCGATTTAGTGATCTGTCAGTATGGACTATCTGATATTCACCGTCAGCATTTTTTTCTCGCCGATATAAGCTTCCAGTTTATCGCCAATGGCAACCGGTCCAACACCGGCAGGAGTTCCGGTGAAAATATAATCGCCGGTTTTCAGAGTCATAAACTGGGAAACATAAGCGATAATTGCCGGGTACGAAAAGATCATGTCCTTTGTATTTCCATCCTGAACTGTATCACCGTTCTTTTTCAGGCTGAACGCGATCTGCTGCATATCCTCAAATTCCGCCACCGGAATAAAACTGCTGACAGGAGCTGAGAAGTCGAAAGCCTTTGCCTTTTCCCATGGCAATCCTTTCTCCTTGGCTTTCTGCTGCAGGTCTCGGGCAGTGAAGTCAATACCAACTCCAATGGCGTCAATATAAGTAAGCGCAAATTTTTCGTTAATACATTTTCCAACTTTGTTAATCCTTAATACAATTTCACATTCGTAGTGCAGATCCTTTGTAAAGTCAGGGTAAAAGAACGGCCGGTTGCGTGTTAATAAAGCTGAATCAGGTTTCATAAAATATACCGGCTCGGTAGGAACAGCGTTGTTCAGTTCTTTGGCATGTTCGGCGTAGTTGCGGCCGATGCATATGATTTTCATGAGTTAAAATTTGTTTCTTGTTTCAGGTTTCAGGTTTCATGTTTCAATTCTCCTTTCTCCCTTCTCCCTTCTCCCTACTCTTTTTACCCTTTATTAAATCCTCTCAGCTTAATGGCAGTTATTGCTCTTTTGGTCGAAAGCGGGAAATCGCCTTTCATCATCCAGTCGTAGTAGGAGGGTTCTGATTTAAAAACTTCTTCCACCACTTTTCCTTTATGCTTCCCGAAATTAATGACTTCCTGTCCTTTTGTATTAAAAATAATATGACCAACCAGGTCTGCATTGCGATTATAGTAAGAGAACTCGTCAAGAGCTTTCATATCGTTTGTAACCGGAGTTGAGGTCTTTCCGTCCTTATCAGTATATTCAATGCCTTCATAACGTTGAAGCTGTGCTTTCAGAACTTCAAAAGTGGCACGGGTATCGGCTTCGGCGCTATGGGCGTTTATCAGTTCGGTATTGCAATAAAACTTATAGGCAGCCTTTAAAGTACGTGGTTCCATCTTATGGAAAATATTCTGAACGTCGATGATCCGGCGGTTTTTTAAATCAAACTCAACGCCGGCCCGAAGAAACTCTTCAACCAGTAACGGAATATCATATTTTATTGAATTGAACCCCGAAAGATCACTATTACCAATAAACGCATTCAGTGTACCTGCTAATTCTTTGAAAGTAGGTTCGTTTTTAACCATTTCATCGGTAATTCCGTGGATGGCAACCACTACGGCAGGCATCGGAATAGTTGGGTTGATCAGGTGCCTGCGAAATTCTTCGTGCCCGTCAGGAAAAATCTTGAGCATGGCAATTTCTACAATCCTGTCGCTGCCAATATTAATCCCGGTGGCTTCCAGGTCGAATACAATAAGTGGTTTTGTGAGATTAAGTTGCATGATTTAGTATTGAGGTAGGAATATTTACTTGATTGGCTAAATTACCGATTTTTCGGGTGTAAAAAGAAAAACCCGGCTAATAAAACCGGGTTTTTCTTTCTGATTTCTGGTTCATGAGCTAATTCAAATCATCAGACTCATTAACTATTATTTAAATCTCTTGATCCCCGACCTGAAGGTCGGGGCAATAGATTCCATTAAAACTATTTTCCATTTTCTATTTTCATCTTTTCCCTATATTATCGCATTCACATCAAATCCTTCTAAAATCTGCTGTATCCGTTTAATAAACATCCCGGCTAAAGCGCCATCCACAAGCCTGTGATCGTAGGAAAGTGACAGCATGCAGATATGGCGGATTGCAATTACATCACCATCGGCAGTTTCGAGCACCCAGGGGCGTTTTTTTATGGTTCCGATACCAAGTATGGCAACTTGTGGCTGGTTAATTACAGGAACGCCCGTAAGGCTGTCGAAGGTTCCGAAGTTTGTGATGGTAAAGGTTCCACCGGCAATATCATCAGGGTTGAGTTTGTTTTTGCGCGAACGGTCAGCTAAATCATTTACATCTTTTACAATGCCTAAAAGATTTTTCGAATCGGCATTTTTTATAACCGGAACAATCAGGTTTCCATCCGGAAGAGCAGCTGCCATTCCGATATTGATGGCTCTACGCTGAATAATCTTATAACCGTCGATTGAAGCATTTACGTTTGGAAATTCGCGGAGTGCTTTAGCCGCGGCTTCTACAAACAAAGGAGTATACGTGATTTTCTGGCCTTCGCGTTTAGCAAAACTATCTTTGATTTTATCGCGCCAGCGAACGATGTTCGTAACATCTACTTCAATAAACGAGGTTACATGTGGCGAAACCTGTTTCGACATTACCATATGATCGGCAATCAGCCTGCGCATACGATCCATTTCGATCACAATATCGCCGGTTGATGAGGTTACAGCCGGTGCTTGTATTTTTGGCTTTTCTGATGCGACTGGACCTGCAGGCACTGCCTGAGCTGTTGGTTTCGACCCACGGGTTTGAATATAATCAAGTATATCTTGTTTTGTAAGACGATTATCTTTCCCTGTTCCGGTAATCTTATCAAGCTCACTGAAAGGAATATTTTCCTGTTTTGCAATACTTCGGACAAGAGGAGAATAAAACCTGTCGCTTTCAAAAGTCTCAACAACACCAACTGTAGTTGTAGCAGGTTGAGTTTCTGTTTTAATTTCCGGTACCGTGGTTTCTGTTTTAATCGCTGTTTCAACCGGCGCAGCTTCTTCACCACCCAGGTTGATAATGGCAATAACTTTTCCAACCGGAACAATATCACCTTCCTTGTAAAACAATTTAGTGACAATACCTTCGACAGGTGATGGGATTTCGGAATCAACCTTGTCAGTTGCCAGGTCGGCAATCGATTCGTCCTCAACTACCTTGTCACCTTCTTTTTTATGCCAGCGCACAATGGTAGCTTCAATAATACTTTCGCCAAGTTTTGGCATTACCAGTTCAAAATTTGCCATGGTATGGGTTTATGCTATTTTGTAAATATTTATGCTTTTTCTCTTTAAGCAGTATGCTAAGGTTCAAGTGGTTTTCAGCACTTAAAGGTACTCTTAAATTCAAAGTATTCAGAGTAATAAGATTATTTAACTCATTTTATATGCTTTAGACAATAAAACTTGTGTTCAATCCTTTAACCTCTTTACCTAAACAAACAGATACATAGTTTGGTTCAAAGTAAAAGCTATTTTCGTCCCAGGCGCCTGAATCCCTTGTAAAGCAACCTGAATTCATTGCTGATCCTGTAATCGCGGGCATAAAGCATGTTGAGTCTTCCAATCGCCTGGATATCAATAGTGTGATTGCTCATACCATCGGTAGGGTAAATAATTCCTTTGCGGATTTCAGGTAATTTATGCTCCGATAGTTCCACCGGATGATAACCGGTTATTGATTTGAATCCGGTTAATACTTTTAAAATATTTTGCAGGTAACTAACAGGATGACCTGTTATAAAAACAGATACAGGAAAGGAAACCAGTAAGGCCAGGCTCATCACCACATCAAAAACGCGTTTGCTGCGCCTGTTCTGGAATTTACCGATGGAGTTTATATCAATTACATAAAGGTCACCGGCTGTATCAATGGAGTTGCTTCCAATGATCGACATACTTTCAGGCGGAGCTATTTTATACTCAACCTGCGAATGCTGTAATGCCGACATTTGATCGATAATATTTTCGGCAGGCATATCTTTGGCACAAAAAATCAGTTCATCTATTTTATAAATATTTATAATATCCCTGATTTGCGAAATATTTCCAAGGAATCCGTTTGTATCGCCATGTTGTACGCCTGTGTTAACCAAACCTATAAATCCGGGATTTGAAAGCGCTTTCTGGAGAAGGTCAGCTACGCGCTGTACTTCAGGCGCTTCGCCAACCACGGCAAATCGTTTACTATTATTTGCATGAATTCTATATTCGCTGATATGAAGGATATGCAGAAGCATACGCGAAAATGTCAGGGCAATTATCGCCCAGGCAGTACCTGTGAGAATCAGCGATCGTGAGAATCTGAACTCTTCAGGTAATAACGCGTAAATTACCAGGATAATAATTGTACCGCTGAGCAATCCACGGTATGATTTCCACAGGCTGAGCGGCTTATCGTAACCCCCTGAATAATATATGCTAATCATCCAGGCGGCTATAAACGAAGGTATTATAAACAGGTAAAGCTCTTTCGGATAATGCCCGCCCCAGGGATAAACGAAATTCTGCTCCCAGATTCGAGCAATCATGGCAAGCCCGGCATATAAAAGCATTGCGTCAGCTAAAGGAAGAATCGTGTTTTTCAATATCCGGCTTACAATCGAAAGCAATGCCCTGAAATATATCGCCATGTTAATAAGCATCGAAAAGAGCCTTGCATTTTTAGTCGTATAATGCTTTTGCGCAAAAATGATCATCGCGTTATAAAACACGAAAACATAGTTCAGGCTGCCTTTTTTTGTGCTTTCACCTTTATAGTGGATTATACGGGCATCAGGGTAGTAATAGTTGTGATAGCCTGCTTTAATAATTCGGTACGAAAGATCAATATCTTCGCCATACATGAAAAACGATTCATCCAGAAGCCCAACCTTATCAAGAACTGATTTACGCATCAGCATAAACGCGCCTGCCAGGATTTCTACCTGGTGTGTTTTGTCCTTATCGAGATAACCCAGGTGGTATTTATTGAAAATCTTAGATTTCGGAAACAAACGCGAGAAGCCGAATATCTTGAAAAAAGCTACGGCAGGCGTTGGCAATCCACGTTTTGATTCAGGCAGAAACTTTCCTGTTCCGTCAACCATTTTCACCCCAAGTCCTCCCGCGTCAGCATGGCTGTCCATAAAGGTAAGGATTTTAGCGAAAGTGTCGGTTTCAACAATGGTATCCGGGTTCAGCAAAAGAATATATTCACCGCATGATTGCCTGATTGCCTGGTTATTAGCTTTTGCAAATCCTGCATTTTCCTGGTTGACAATGCATGTTGATTCAGGGAATTTCTCTTTTACCATCTTGGCAGAACCATCAACCGACGAATTATCAACCACAAATATTTCAGTTTCTATGCCGGTGCTTGCCGCTCGCACCGAATACAGGCACTGCTCCAGGAAGTGCTTAACATTGTAACTGACGATTATTACTGAGAGTTTCAAGAGGGGGAAAGTGAAGAAAACACAAATATCTTAAACTTTATTCAAAGTTAGAAAGATTTGATTGCCAGAGTCATATTTTACTACAAAATAACAAGTCCGGGTAATCAAAATAGGGTTCACGCCCACACCATTGTCCATATTGAATGCTTTCCATTTTTAAACCGGCGTTTTCCAGTTTTTCGAGCAGCCATTCTTCATCATAAGCGACATTGGCAGTATCAACCGGGGCAGATTGAAGCCTGTATAGTCCTTTGTTAATCGGGAAATTCATTTGCGTAGGTTTTTTTATCATCAAATCTTCGGATACACAATTGATAATGAAGAATGACATCAGACATGTTGCACCTGGTTTCATAGCCCGTCCAATTTCATTGATATAATTTTCAATCTCAGCCGGCATCAGATGAGTAAATGACGAAGTAAGCAATACAAAATCAAATTTAGCATCATCATAGGGGAAAACAAAGTTGCTTGCATCTACTTTATCCGAGGTATTGTAAAGCTGGTTGTATAGTCCCGTATATTGAAAACGGAAGTTTGGATGTTTTGGCGATATATTTTTATTACACCAGTCAATTCCACTTTTAACGATATCAAATCCGTCGTAGGTACCTTTTTCGTTAAGAAACCGGGTTAGCGGCACCGCCATTCTGCCTATCCCACATCCCACATCGAGGACAGCATGGTTGGGTTGCAGCCCGCAAAGTTCCTTAAAGTAACCGAGGAATTTTTCACCTTGCTTAACATAATCGCCATAACCAATAAAAATTTTCCCTCTTGGAGGAACACCGTCAGGCCTTTTGCCAAGCATATATTCGTAAGTATCAAATGGTAGATAATATAAACGTCGTACAAACAGGCGGAGTGGAGCAGGAAGTATGTAATACCGAAATCGTTTCATAGCAGGCTAAATGGGTATTGGCTTATATGGCAAAAGTAGTGATTAATGGCAGAAATTCTTATAGTGCGTTTCAGAAAGAAATTATTTGATTTTGTACTAATACTTGTAGAATTATATAAAGTATTTTTCTTTTCACTTCCACAGTGCACCTACCATTTGGTCAGATACTTTATTTTGCACGCCGTATTGATTCTAATTAGAGCAGCTGCCTAAATTTTTTATTGGACAGTTTTCCGTGCTGCTTTCATAAATTAAAAGTGCCTGCAATTAAGCTATATGCGTACAATTCAATTTGATAATTGGGTTACAAGCTTTGTCTAATTTACACTCAACATTATATATTCGGTTGCAACTTTAAAGCTATTCCAGAGACAAATCTGAAAGTTTATCAAGGAATTTGTCATTTTTAGTCCTAAAAAGACCTGCATATAGAAACATCATCCAGATGATTAAATAGCTGAAAAATGTTTCGGAACTTAAAAAAATGAAAGCAGGTACGAGTATTATCCAAAGGTATTTTCCCCCATTTTTAAGAAATATAAAGTATAAAAATACAGGGATCAGATATACCATGTAGTGTATTAATGAACTCGGATAAATCAAAAGCATTAACGGAATAAAAGACAAAAAAGAAAATTGTGGATTGACTTTTTGAAGATTTTTAGAGGCAAGCAGCGTAATCAATATCATAATTCCGCTCAGACTAAAATATAGGAAGCTAATCGCAGAATCAGATAACCCATATATTTCCAGATTTCGGTTTAATAATCCAATCAAGGATTGATTTACTACTTGTGTATAAATGGAATGTGGAAGCCTTTGAGTTGGAGGAGATATAATATAACTTGCCAGATTGTCGAAACCCCATAAAAAACAGGTAATTAAAAGTAGAATTACAATGCTTACACTGAACCAGGTGACAGTTTTCCACTTTTTATTAATAATGAAATACAAAAGTAAAATTCCTGAAATTGGTTTAAAAATTACAGAAAGTGCCAGGTAGAATCCTGAAATTGGTTTATCAATTTTATAAAAAGACAGCATAAGAAAAAACAACAGGAAGAAATTTGTCTGTACAAGGTATATTGTATTATAGGTTCCGGGAATTACAGCAATAATAATAAAGATTAATAGAAATGAAAATATGGATCTTTCTTTTTTCAGAAAAACAATATTAGCGAGTACAGCGTTGAGGATAATAAATATAGCCACCAATACACTGAATACATTTCTTGATGATTGATAATCAAATGATGCTAAAGGAGCAAAAAAAAGCATTGTAATGGGCGGAGATAAAAGCCCCACGTTAAGTATCTCATTTTTAATGCCTTCGTGAAAGACAAAGTGCCCTATCGTTTTGTTTTGTTCAAAGCTCAATGGGTAATTTATTTTAGCAAGCAGAATCTGAAAACTACCCGGATCATAGAAATTCATATTGTGTACCCCAAGTTGGCCTTGCATATAAAAGCACATGAAATCATACTGCTCTTTCGAATTGATAATTGCTCCGATCGTAAATTTTATGATAGTCATAAAAAGTAAAATGGACAATCCAATTAAAATTCCTTTTGAATATTGCTTCGAGGAATCCTTTTTCAGGTTATGATATGAATAGAAGGCGGAAATCAGAATTATAATACTTATAAAAACCCTTCCATCATTGTCTTCTCTAAATAGTAACATTAATGCCGAAAGTAAGAAAATAACTACAAGTGCTGCTCCTGCTGTCTTAGAATGTTGTTTTATAAAGGGAAAATGATTTCTCATGATATACTTATAAAATTCTTTTGATTTCCATAATGATAGACTATACTTGGTATTATATTGTTAGATCCTATGCTATATTATTGTTTTTTGGTATCATTTCGAAACTGTAAAATAAAGTGGTAAATGTAAATAATATTTAAAACAACTGATTTTCTAGCGAAGAATTCAGTTAGTGAACTCCAATTATTTGATGATTGTATATCAATACTCCGTTAGTTTTTTATTTACCGCAAAGACGCAAAGCAATAAGTCGCAGATTATCAGTATATTAAGACGCAAAGACTAGATTTCAAATATTGTTGACAATGAGGCTATTGGGAATTATTAACGGACTATTGTATATTGGACCGACAAAATAAAATCACGATTATTGAAAAATATTTTCATTTATTTTTCAATAATGAAAATGATTACTCTTTTACTTTAGAATTATGCAAGAAATATGAAATACTAGAATTAATGATTACTACTTCTGACAAGTTTATTGCTAATTTTAAAATTGGCAAGATATTATTTTGATGTGCTGAACCATATTATCACCTGAAGAGCAATTCCACTATTGATTTTGATTTTGTTCTTTTGTCATGACACAAAAGAACCAAAAAGTCTAGGCTTAAT
>JAURYB010000131.1 GCA_030654075.1 Bacteroidales bacterium
ACTTAATATTTCTATTCTCTCTAATTCAGTCAGTTAAAACTGACTGCTATAGATCTGCATCTATTCCAGTTTGGCTTTAGCCAACTGAATTGAAATTAAAATTTATTTTTACTCTTAAAATCAGTCAGTTAAAACTGACTGCAATAAATCTGCATTTATTCCAGTTCGGCTTTAGCCAACTGAATTGAAATTAAAATTAATACTTTTCCTTTTCACTCTAAATCAACATTTATTTTTTTAAAAAATCAGTCAGTAAAACTGACTGCAATAAATCTGCATTTATTCCAGTTCGGCTTTAGCCAACTGAATTGAAATTAAAATTAATACTTTTTCTTTTGGCAGGATATTATTTTGATGTGCTGGGACATATTACCATCTGAAGTAAAATCTCTATATTGATTTTGATTTCGTCCTTTTGTCTTGATACAAAAGGACCAACTCAGTGAAACGATCTCATGCGCACCTTTAAAAATAATCAATACGCGCATAAAAGATCAAGGCTTAATATAAATTTTAAACATCTGTACACTTCGGTAAAGGCTCGCAAAACAAGGCTTGACACTGCTGAACAACATCCTTACAGCACGTGAAGCTGGTGTTTTGCTACGCACATGCCCGCGCATTTTACCTTCAGTTACAGCTGTTTTAAAATTTATCTTAGGCCAATCCATACACCCTGAAAATTATACTCATGAGCCAAACCGTTGTTCCACAATGTTGCCAAAAGTAAAGACTTCCTTAGAAGGGACCGGCATTAGAAAAATAGGATAGCGGTTCTTGACGGAGGTATGTGCGCATGGCATGTGCGTAGCAATACACAGCAACGACAAATGTCTGGATTTGTGCCAATCTTTCATGCCTTGTATTGCGAGAGATACCTCCGGATTAGAAACGCATCCTATTTTTATAAAGCCTTGATTTTTTGCTACTTTTTGATCAAGCAAAAAGTAAGAGAAATAGTATATCCTATCCGATTTTAACGATACCAATTTAGTTCCCTTTGAAAATTTCATAAATCCAAATTTGTTTCCAGCACATCAAAATAATATGTAGCCTTTCTTTTCACTCTAAATCAACATTTATTTTTTTTTAAAATCAGTCAGTTAAAACTGACTGGAATAAATCTGCATTTATTCCAGTTCGGCTTTAGCCAACTGAAGTAAAATTAAATAATATTTCTTTTCTCTTAAAAATCAGTCAGTTAAAACTGACTGCAATAGATCTGCATCTATTCCAGTTCGGCTTTAGCCAACTGAAATGCATTTATTTGTTCTGATTTTCTTCCATATGCTTATTATAAATTTTTACGACCTTTTCAACATCATCATGAGAAAATTCTTTCTTTTCAATTCTCTTAACTAACTCAGGATAATCGGCAAAATACTTTGAAGCGAAAACTCTGAATGTATTATTTAATCCCAAAACAGTAGGAGATGAGCTTGCAACTGCCAGTACTGTCGCAACTTTTTCATTTTTACGCAAAGCCAGGTAGTTGAATGTAGGTAAGTCGCGACCAGAAAAATAGGATGTATTAGGTGTAAATTCGCCTTCTTTGTTTGCAGAGATTCCTTCGCCGGCGATATATAAGTTAGCATAGCCTTCGATAAGTAAAATCACAAATCCCTTTGACTTTTTTGTAATAGGGATTCTTTCCAGAGTGTTTATTGCACCTCCTTTTGTTTGAATTGAGATCAGCCTGACGGAATCACTCCTGATTTCTCTTTCAAATGATTTCTCACTGTTCCTGAATTTAACAGTTTTATCATTAGCGTATTTTGGAATCCGAATATACCCGTTTATTATCTCTCCATTTATTTTTGTAATTGTACCCGGGAAGTATTTTTGGGCGAAACTGAAGTTAAGGATAAATAATAATGCAATCAGCGTTGTAATATGTTTATGGTTCATGATCAATATTTTTAAGTGATATATAATTAGAATAGGCGGCAAATATATATTTAATATGCGGGCAATACGAGTAACGGAGAAATAAATTGTTTTCGACGAAATGATTGGAATGAGGAATAGAGAATTACCTGTGCAGCGTATTTTTGTAAAGTTTCAGCATCCAAAAGTCAGGGTTTAAAGATATATTGTATTATCATAAAACAAGCTTATTCAGACCCCTAAAATAATATTGGCATCAATATTAAGTTTTCGGCTTATCTCCCGGGCAGCAGTGAGAGTTGGTTCTGCTTTTCCCGAAAGATATTCGCTTACGCGTGAAGGACTTACTCCAATCAATTCTGAGAGCTTAAGCTGCGTAAGGTTCATTTCATACATCCTCAACCGGATTATATCTGATAAAGAAGGCGTATTTACCGGATAATAAACTTCTTCATATTCTGCAACCAGATCAGAGAGCAGATCAAGCTCTATCAGATAATTATCTGAGGCTGGGTTATTGTTATCAACCAATAGCAGCAAATCTTCTATTCGGGAAGAAGCAGCGTCAAATTCTATTTTGTTTCTGATTTTTGTCATGACAACATTATATTTTGGTACAATCTGTTTTGTCATATTCTGCATGTGTTCCTATAAATCGCACGTAAACCGTTTTAATTTTGAAAAGTATAAGTGCAACAAGCCTGTAATCATTGCCTTTGATATTAAAAACAAACCGGTCATTCCCGACTGAATACACTGAATTAAATGTTTGTTTAATTTCGGACGAATTCAACCATTCAGCTCTTTGAGTTTTTGAATACCATTCTTCCAGGGCTATTTTCAAATCAGAATGATTTTGATAAAAATTAACTATGGTTTTGCGGGCTACAATTCTCATGCATCGGAATTTAAGACAAAGATAATATGGAAATTCTAAATATTGTAAAATAGTTCTAATAATTATAATTTGCCTAAAATGGCGTCTACAACGCAAAAGAGGCCACCTTCCGGCAGCCTCTATCACAATTATCAAAATATAAAGCTAATTACTTTTTCTTTGCTTTTTTACCATCGTCTTTTTTATCCGCTTTTTTTGCTTTAGCAGGAGCTGAATTATCTTTAATTGCAGCCTGTGCAGCAGCCAAACGGGCGATAGGAACGCGGAATGGTGAGCAACTTACATAGTTCATGCCAACAGTGTGACAGAACTCAACTGATGATGGTTCGCCGCCATGTTCGCCGCAAATACCAACTTTCAGGTTAGGACGGGTTGAACGTCCTTTTTCAGTTGCCATTTTTATAAGCTGACCAACACCTTCCTGATCAAGAATCTGGAACGGATCATGTTTCAGGATGTTTTTATCTAGATAAACAGGCAGGAATTTACCGGCATCATCGCGTGAATAACCAAAAGTCATCTGCGTTAAGTCATTGGTTCCGAATGAGAAAAATTCAGCAGACTCAGCCATTCTATCAGCGATTAGGGCAGCACGTGGAACTTCAATCATAGTTCCAACCATGTAATCCATACGATCCTTACGTTCAGCAAATACAGCTTCTACCGTATCACGGACGATCTTTTCCTGCATCTTCATTTCTGTAAGAGTACCGGTAAGCGGGATCATGATTTCCGGATGAGTCTTGATGCCTTTCTTCTTCAGGTTCATAGCAGCCTCGATAATAGCGCGGGCCTGCATTTCTGAAATTTCAGGATATGTATTTCCTAAACGGCAACCACGGTGACCAAGCATTGGGTTGAATTCGTGTAATGATTCAACTTTTTCTTTAACCGCTTTAGCTGAAATGCCCATTTCTTTGGCCATTTCTTTCTGGTTTTCTTCTTCGTGAGGAACAAATTCGTGCAAAGGAGGATCGAGTAAACGAACTGTTACCGGCAAGCCTTCCATAGCTTCGAAAATACCTTCGAAGTCTTCACGCTGCATTGGTAAAAGTTTTGCAAGAGCAGCACGACGACCAGCTTCATCATCAGCAAGGATCATTTCGCGCATAGCTTTGATCTTAACACCTTCGAAGAACATGTGCTCAGTACGGCAGAGGCCAATACCTTTTGCTCCAAATTTGCGTGCAACCTGTGCATCATGAGGAGTGTCGGCATTGGTACGGACAAGCATACGTGAATGTTTGTCGGCCATTTCCATCAACTTGCCAAAATCGCCACTGAGAGCAGCTTCCTCGGTTTCAATTTTTCCTTCGAATACTTCGCCGGTTGAACCGTTGAGTGAAAGCCAGTCACCTTCTTTAAATTTTTGACCAGCAACTTCAAGAGTGCGTGTTTTATAATCAATTTTAAGGCTGCCTGCACCAGATACACAGCATTTACCCATACCACGGGCAACAACAGCTGCATGCGAAGTCATACCGCCACGAGCAGTCAGGATTCCTTCAGAAACATTCATGCCTT
>JAURYB010000135.1 GCA_030654075.1 Bacteroidales bacterium
CTTTCCAACAGTATGGGTTTTGAATTAAAGAATATTCTCAGTTACAATAAAGAACTGGGTAACCATACTGTTAATGCTATGGTGGCACATGAAGCACGTGGCGGAAAATACGTTGGGATATCCGGACAGGGCGGGGGATTTTTTGACAATAACCTGAATTCACTTTCCTTATCCGATGCCAGATACCGAACTCCCAGCGGATACAGGGGAAGGTACAGGGCCGAATCCTATTTTGGCAGGTTATTTTACAATTACAAAGGCCTGTTCATGTTAACAACCTCGTTGCGTGCAGACGGATCCCCCAATTTTCCGAAAGATAATCGCTGGGGATATTTTCCTTCATTTTCGGCAGCAGTTAAAATCTCTAATTTCCCATTCTTTAAAAACAATGTGTCTGTCATAAATAACCTTAAACTGAACGGTGGTTACGGACAGGTAGGAAGCGATAATGTACTGGGAGGACTTTACAGACCGCTCGTGAGGATACAACCCATCGGTGACATTAAAATTGGTGGTTTCTCATCTACCCTGCAAAACTATGACGAAAATCTCAGATGGGAGGCAACCGCTTCCACCAACCTTGGCCTGGAGATAGGACTATTCCAAAGCAGGATAAACCTGCAACTTGAGGTGTATAAGAAAAAAACGGTAGATGCCCTCAACCAGTTGATGCTGCCTGGATCGGTAGGGTCAGGTATATACATTGTATCGAATATTGCATCAATTCAAAACAAAGGTTTTGAGGCCACCCTGAATTCGGTCAACACAAAGGGTGAATTCTCCTGGCAAACCGACTTCACCTTCACCCTGAACCGAAATAAGATTTTGGACCTGGGTAAAAACGGTGAGGCATTATTTGGCGGGGGCAACTTTCCATTGCCGATTTTCTCAAAAAGTGTTGAAGGAGGACCCATTGGCCGTTTCTGGGGCTATCAAACGGACGGATTATATCAGAGTTTTGATGATATCGTGCTTTCTGCAAGGTGGAAGGGAGTCTCTACTGTAGAGCCGAAGACAGGGCTCTGGATTGGCGACTATAAATTTAAAGACATAAATACGGAGAGTGGGAAAGCTGATTGGAAGATTCCGGGATACACCGCCAGCTACGACGGAGAAGGCAACTATATACCCGGTTCAGCTGTTTATACCGGCAACGCCTCCGATATAATTACGATCAAGAAGGCGCCGATCATAAATGAAGCTGACCAGACCTTCATAGGCGATCCCAATCCGAAATTCACCTTTGGACTGAACAACAGTTTTTCATACAAGAACTTTGATGTGAATATTTATATGGTGGGGGTATTCGGGAACGACATTTACAACGCTACTAAAGCCTCCATACTAAATATCAAATATAACTTTAACAGCTTAGCGATCATGAAAGACCGTGCGGTACCTGTTCTGAATGACGGTGGCAATGCAGCCAGTATTTTCGACTATACCCTGAAAAACCCGGATGCAGAGGTACCACGCTTACGCAGCGGCGATAATTTTTCATCTTCAACCGTTAATTCACGCTTCATTGAAGATGGTTCCTACCTGCGTATTCAAAATGTGGTGCTCGGCTATAATGTACCTTCCAACATTGTACAAAAGATCAAACTCGCCAACCTGAGATTTTATATCAATGCTCAAAATTTGATAACGTTTACAAAATATTCAGGCTGGGACCCCGAAATAGGTACTTTTGCTCAGAACAGTACAGTCAGCGGATATGAAACAGGCCGCTATCCGGTAGCACGTGTTATCATGATGGGAGTTCAGGTAGGTTTCTAGTTTTCAACTTAAAAAATAGCACTTATGAAAAATATATCAATAAAAACAGTTCTGGTAGCCCTACTTTTTCTTGCTGGATGCGGCAAGGATTATTTAGAGCCTGACAACAACTTGGTCCTTACAGTATCGGAATATTATGCAACTCTGAATAAAAGTGCCGTGGAAGGCATTACTGCAAACATGTATGGCGGTGCCTGGTTCAACATGCTTGACAAGGCCACCTCATGTTTGGAAGGTTATTGCGGCAATGCTCAGAGCGGTGACCCTGTCTATAATGCCTTCTTTAACGGTACGCTGAACAGTGCGTACCAGCAGTTGGGTTTTCTCTGGTCGACAAATTATACCATAATAAAAAATGTTAACCAAAGCCTGAACGGATTTGTGACCTCATTGAAGGAAGGCGGAAAATTCAAGGAGAATTACGATGCTGATCCTCAACTGCAGGCTGCCGTTAATACCTGCATCGGTGAATTGCGTTTTTTCAGGGCAATAGCCTATTTTAACCTTGTAAAATGGTTTGGACCTGTGCCCCTGGTTTATGACAACATTAAGCAAATGGCCATACCTGCATCATGGCAGCCCGTGGTTGAGGAGGATATTTACGATTTTATTATCCGCGATATGAATGATGCCATTGAAAAACTTCCAGCAACCAGAAACGGCTCTTCTACCAATAAGCTCAGCCAGATTTCTGCAAAGGCGTTACTTGCAAAGGTATATTTAACAAAAGCAGGTATGTCTTTCGGAACTGCTGCTGACTTTAGCCAGGCTGCAACGCTTGCTAATGGAGTTATTACCAACCCAAGCGGATACGCTTTAACACCTACCTATCACGAAAATTTCCTACCCAAATACAAGGTGGATAATTTTCCCGTAGAATGCCTTTGGGGCTGGAAATGGTCATGGACGGCCGCATGGGCTAGTTTTGGTACGCAAAATTCTTTACAGTCGTATTTAGCCAGCAGCCATTTTACCCAATCATGGGACGGCTGGTCATCCGTTTTGCCTTCCGTGGATCTGAGGGAATCTTATGAGCCCGGCGATTTACGCCGCTACAGCAGCATCATGGAAAACGGGGACAAATATCCCGAATTCTGGATAGCTTATGTATTTCCGGGACAAACCACACCTGGCTATGTATATTTTGACGGCAGCATACTGGGGGGAAAGCCGTCACCAACAGGAATGCATATTCGCAAGCATCTGGCCGGCAGGGACTTTTCTACCGATGGACATATAGCTGAAATGCACACGGATGTTTATACACCCATAATAAGACTGGCCGATTTGTATTTAACCTATGCAGAGGCTATACTGGGTAAAAGTGCCAGTACTTCAGATGCAAAAGCATTGCAGTATTTCAACACCATACGCGAAAGAGCAGGCTTGCCTGACAAAACCTCTATCACGTATGCCGATATCTGGAATGAAAGGCGGCATGAATTCGCATTTGAATTCTGTAACACCGACGATCTGTTCAGGTACAATCATCTGTATCCTGCAGTGGTGAAAACGATGTTGCTGAATCAAAAACGGGGAACCTATACCTGTGTTACGGCTCCATTTATGATAGACGGCGTAGCACAGTCATTCCCTGCAGGTAAGCCGTTAAAAGTTATTACAAGCAAAACTTATGTTGATTTTAAACTGCCTGCCGTGAATGATGATTACTTCCGATTTCCTTATCCCCTCGGAGAGATCAATGTGAATACTTACATTAATGAACCTCCTATGAGGTTTGATTTTGTGAATTATCAATAATTCAAATGGATTTAATAATTTAATTATAGGACTGAAAAACCCTGTTTCGGCAGGGTTTTTCTCTTATCAGAAAATGCCCTTTTTTTTCAAATACATACCAAAACCATCGATTACCATTACAAAATCGACCAGTTTGGGTAAAATCATGATGCGAAGAAGATGGCAGTAATCTGTCAACCGTAGATTGATTACAATACACATGATAATTTTCTGCCGGATCGTGACAATATTAACCTTTCCAAAGTCCTCTCAGGCGGCTGGTTCGATGCCGGCGATAAAACTAATACAACAATATTCAAACTAAACAAATTGAACTAACTATGAACAGGGTTTTTAACATATTCGGACTGGTTCTGTTGCTTTTTAGTTGTAAACAAGCACAAATTCAACCTGGTGGCCCAATAAGTCTCCATCCTGAAAATCCGCATTATTTTTCGTACCGGGGCAAATCTATTCTTCTCATTACCTCCGACCAGCATTATGGCGCGGTAACCAATATGGACTTTGACTATATCACATTTTTGGATACGTTGGCGGCAAACGGCATGAATTTCACACGTATTTATCCCGGAGCCTATATTGAAAAAGATGGCGAATATATGCAGGATAATAACCTGGGTGCGCGCAATGGCCATCAGATTCTTCCCTGGGTAAAAACATCAATACCTGGGGCGCATGAGGTGTTGGGCGGATACAAGCTTGATCTTGATCAGTGGAATGATGCTTACTTTATACGGCTCAAAGACTTCATTTCAAAAGCCAAAGACCGCAACATTATTGTGGATATTGCTTTTTTCAACGGCATGTATCCGGATCGCTGGTCCTTCCAGGCACTTTACCATGCCAACAACATTCAGGGTGTGGGCACCTGCGCGTTCAATGAAGTTCAGACTCTTAAGGATTCTGCTCTGACATTGCGCCATGAAGCGTATGTGAAAAAAATCACGGAGGAAGTCAACGAATTTGACAATGTTATTCTTGATATATGCGATGAACCTTTTCAGGACGGCTGTCCACCGGATTTATATAATCCCTGGATCAGTAAAATGATCGATGCGGTGCGAAGTGTTGAAAGTTCGCTTCCAATTAAGCACTTGATTGCGCAAACAATCGATTCGCACACAAGAAAAGGTCCGGGAGATTTTTCAGCGGATTCGAGAGTAAATGTCCTTGAAAACGAATACACCTGGGGAATTGCGAACCTCGACAAAGAATACAGCCATAACAAGCCGATGGTACTTATTGAGACCTCTTACTATCCCCAATACGATGGTGATAAGATTGCAGCTTCCCGCGTTGAGGCATGGGAGTTTCTTGTAGGTGGCGGCGCAGCATTCATGCAGCTCAATGGACTTTATTCGACATTTAACCCGGGTGCGGGTGGAACGGAAAATTGTAAAATCCTCCAACAATTAAAGGTTCTGAAAAATTTCATGTCTGGTTTAAATTATATCAGAATGCGGCAAGACACCTCTTTTGTTGCAGGTGAAGTTCCTGAGGGGACATTTGCACGTGCAATCAGCGAGCCGGGGAAGCAATACGCTTTTTATGTCCACCATTCCAGGTACGGCTGCTGGTTTTGGGAACCCATGAAAATGGGCTCCTGTTATAATGTTGTTCCGGGAAACTACCAGGAAAATATGGTTTTTAACATTGCACCAGGCATGTATAGTGCGGAATGGATAGATCCTACGACAGGAACCGTCATCCAGACCGACAATTTCACTCATGATGGAGGAAACCGGATTTTTAATACACCTGGATATATTATAGATATCGCATTAAAGATAACAACCAATGAAAACCGATAGAATTTCACGTCGTAAATTTCTTCAGAATACAGCTGTAACAACAACGATGGCTTCACTTATACCTCTTGGAATATCGAATAATGCATTCGCGCAACAACCAGTTAATGATAAGCCTCCGCGTGAAGTATGGATTGCCGGACTTTCCCAAATGGGACTATATGCCAAAACACCCGAATTGATGACTGAAAAAATATTGGAGATTCTTAAGGAAGTGATCCCTTACCAGCCTGATTTTGTGTGTTTACCTGAGGCTTTTGTTTTTTCTAATGTTGAAAGAAAATTCACAGTTGCCGAAAAATTGCAAATTTCAGAAAATGTGTTGGAGCAATTTGCAGAATTCTCAAAACGAAATAATTGTTACACCATTTGCCCGGTTTATACTTCGAGCGATGGGAAAATCTATAATTCGGCAGTAGTTTTTAGCAGGGAAGGTGAAAAAATAGGCATATACAATAAAATTCACGAAACAGAAGAAGAAATTTTCAAGGGAATAACTCCTGGTTCATTATTGCAACCTGTTATTCAGACTGACTTCGGTCCGATTGGCATTCAAATTTGTTTTGATATACAATGGGATGATGGTTGGAAAATGTTGAGGGAACAAGGTGCTAAAATCATTTTTTGGCCTTCAGCTTTTGCTGGTGGAAAAATGGTGAACACCAAGGCATGGCAGCATAAATGTGTGGTGACATCCAGTTCTAATGGATATACCTCAAAACTATGTGATATTTCAGGAGAAACAATTGCCCAAACCGGAATATGGGATAAAAACCTGTTTTGTGCCCCGGTAAATTTGGAAAAGGTGTTTTTAAATACATGGCCGTACGTTCTTCGTTTCAATGATATTCAAAATAAATATGGAAGAAAAGTTAGAATAACAAATTTCCATGAAGAAGAGTGGTCAATTATCGAAAGTCTTTCCCCTGATATTTTTGTCAAAGATATTCTTAAGGAATTTGATTTGAAAACTCACGAAGAACACATAGAAAGCGCTGAAAAAGTACAAAATAAAGCAAGAACATAACAAGAACATAAATTATTTATATTATGACAAACAGTAAAAAAAGTACATCAAGAAGAGATTTTCTTGGAACTGTCGGTACCGCAACTATTGGATTCTCAGTAGTACCCGGAAGTGTTTTAGGTAAAAAATTTGGGTTCACAGCCCCGAGCGATAAGTTAAATATTGCAGGAGTGGGAATTGGGGGAATGGGCAGGAACAATCTACGCAACATGACTTCGGAAAATATTGTAGCCCTTTGTGATGTAGATTGGGATTATGCCGGAAAAACGTTTAACGACTACCCAAAAGCAAAGAAGTTTAAAGACTGGCGGGTAATGTTCGATGAATTTGGGAAATCCATCGATGCTGTGATGGTTGCAACACCGGATCATTCACATGCTGCAGTTACTGCTCATGCCATTACTTTAGGGAAAAATGTATATACCCAAAAACCGCTGACCCACTCGGTTTACGAATCGCGACTACTGACCAAACTGGCCAAAAAATACAATGTGGCAACCCAAATGGGAAATCAGGGACACTCGGGAACAGATGCCCGTCGTGTTTGTGAATGGATTTGGTCGGGAGCAATTGGTGAAGTAACCGAAGTACACGGATGGACTGACCGTCCAATTTGGCCTCAGGGATTGCAGAAGCCCAAAGATGTAATGAACGTGCCATCGACACTGGATTGGGATTTGTTTACCGGTCCTGCACAAATGCGTCCCTACCATTCGGTGTATACACCGTGGAACTGGCGGGGATGGTGGGATTACGGGACAGGTGCTTTAGGCGATATGGCCTGCCACATCCTCGATCCTGCATTCTGGGCACTTAAACTCGGTTATCCAACCAGTGTGGAAGCCTGTTCTACCCTTTGTAATATTGATTCACCGCCTCATGCCGAAAAGGTAATTTACACCTTTCCTGCCCGCAAAAGCATGCCGGATGTAGGAATGCCGGAAGTAAAAGTGATTTGGTACGATGGGGGGTTCATGCCTGAACGACCGGCTGAATTGAAAGAAGGTGAAATGTTGGGCGACGAAAACGGAGGTTTACTGTTTATCGGAACCAAAGGTAAAATTATGACCGGATGTTACGGTACTAAACCAACTTTGCTGCCCAAATCAAGAATGAAATCATTTTCCGAACCGACCCCATCAATTCCACGCATCAAAGGTGCCGAAAAAGGGCCTTGGTCCGATGTTCACGAGCAAGACTGGATCCGCGCCTGTAAAGAATCGCCGGAAAACCGTATCGAGGCCTGTTCCAATTTCAGTTTCGCAGGACCTTTCAATGAGATGGTGGTTATGGGGGTACTGGGAGTACGCCTTCAGAACCTGAACCGGGTGCTTCACTGGGACGGAGAAAACATGCAGTTCACGAATATACATGACAACGACAAGCTGAAAATTGTCACTATTGACGAGTTTACAGTAGTTAACGGTGATCCTCGCTTTAAAAGAGAATTTGCCGATTTCAATGCCAACGAAATTGCATCCGAGTGGGTGAAACATACCTACCGCGATGGCTGGAAATTACCAGACATGCCACGAGACTAAGTAAATAAACCAAAAAAGATGAAAGAAGCTAATTTTACGTTCAGTTTCTTTCTCTTGCTTTTCCAAAGAGCAGAGGCATGAAAAGGGGAAAAGTCTTTCCGCTTATGCAATTGCTCTCTTAAACCTATTATTTATCGAATCCACAAACCGAATGATCATGAACAAATTTCTTTTCTATATTAACAGTTTAATTCTGGTACTGCTTGCTTGTAGTAATCTATCGGTTCAACCCGGCAAAGCAGAGAAAGCCGGATGGCACCTGGGAGTCCAGGCGTACACTTTCCATAAATTCAGTTTCAAGGAAACTGTTGACAAAACACAACAAATGGGGCTGAAGTATATTGAAGTGTATTACGGTCAGCCCCTGGGCAAAAATATTGAAGGAACAATGGATTTCCGAATGGACAAAGCCACACGGGAAAAAGTACTTGCTTATGCCAAATCGAAAGGAGTTAAAATTATTGCGAGCGGAGTAGTTATTTGCAAAGACGAAGCTGAATGGAAACAACTTTTTGAATTTGCATCGGCAATGGGTATTGAAGTCATCACCTGCGAACCTGATTACAAACACTTGCCATATATCGATCATCTGGCTAACCAATATAAAATTGATGTGGCCATCCATAACCATCCTAAACCTTCGGCTTATTGGGAGCCGGAATTGTTTCTGAATGCAGTAAAAGGATTGAGCAACCGCATCGGGGCCTGCGCTGATGTTGGCCATTGGAAACGTATGGGTATCAATCCGGTTGAAGCGCTTAAAAAATATGAAGGTAGGTTGAAATCGTTGCATTTTAAAGATGTAAAAAAGAAAGAGGAGAGCGAAGCCGAACAACATGATGTCATTTGGGGAACAGGTATTTGTGATGTAGATGGTATGCTTAAAGAGTTAAAACGGCAGGAATTTAAAGGGTTGTTCTCCATCGAATATGAGTACAACTGGGACAATTCTGTCCCGGATATTGCTGACTGTATAACATTCTTTAATCAAAAAATTGATAAATTATTTTAATTATCAGCAGTTGATAACGTGGAAAGGCTTGAAACCTTGTTATGGGACAAAGGAAAATGGATTACAATACCGAACCAGAAAACAGTCAGCCAACGAATATTATCATAAACGATTTAACCAAATTACAATGAAACGAAGAAAATTTTTTCAAACAGCATCATATGGTATAGCAGGCCTAACCATTGCAGGATCCTGCACACCATCGAAAAACGAAAGTAATGCTTCAGGCTCTGATGCCGGGGGCAACCAACCTGCCAGAGAAATACCTGCTTATCGTAAAAGTATCAAATCATCATTTTCAGGTGGCAATTTTAAAAGTGCAAACGATACAATAGTTGTGGCACTCATTGGGGCTGGAAGTTGGGGTACACATTTAATTTTACAGGCAGTAGAAACAGATAAAAATATCAGGGTTAAATATATTTGCGATGTAGACGATACACGAGGGGGACGTGCAATTTCAGAATTGGAACAAAAGCAGGGCTTTAAGCCGATCCGGGTCAGGGATATGCGCAAAGTATACGATGACAAAGAAGTTGATGCTGTATTTATTGAGACACCCCAACACTGGCACGGATTGGCAACAATCTGGGCTTGCCAGGCCGGTAAAGATGTTTATGTTGAGAAATGTATATCATACAATATTTTCGAGGGGCAGCAAATGATTGACGCTGCGATGAAGTATGAACGAATTATTCAGTGTGGGACACAAAACCGGAGTGCCGTGGAAGCCCTTACTGCGAGAGATTACATTAAAAGTGGTGAATTAGGTGACCTTGTTGCTGTTCATATAAAGGAAATTGTAGATGGACCTGTTCCCTTCAATGAAAAAAAAGATACAAAAGCCCCTGATTACATCGACTGGGATATGTGGTTAGGCCCTGCACCCAAAGCACCATACAGTATTTCACGGAATAAATCGTGGGGGTATTATTGGGATTATGCAGGAGGTTATGTTATGAGTAACGGCATAATTCACCAGGTGGATATGGCGAGGTTGGTTTTGGATAACCCTGGCTTCCCAAAATCAGTATATTGCACAGGGGGCAGGTATTTTTTTGATGATAACCGGGATGTCCCGGATTACCAGATGGCTACGCTTGACTTTGGGAAGTATGTAATGACCCTCGAGACCGGGGAATGTACTCCTTATATGGAAAAAACCAGTCCTGAAATCCGCTTTGGCCAAGGATTCCCTGATTGGAGTCAAAATGCTACCGACATATTAATACTTGGTACAAAAAGAATGATGCATCTTGGTGTTATGGGCGGTGGATGGCAGGTTTTTGACAAGGGTGGAAAAATTGTTGCTCAACAATCAGCTTTATTCCCTCTCAAACCTCATCTACAGAATTATTTTGATTGTATTCGTTCAAGGAAACAACCCAACTGCAATATTGTAGAAGGTCACAAAAGTGCGACCCTGGTTCACCTGGCCAACATGTCGTACCGTGTAGGCTGTAAGCAATTGATCTTCTCCCCTGAATCTGAAACAATATTGAATCACAATGTAGCTCAGAGTATGGTATCTCGTGATTATCGGAATGGATTTGAAATTCCGAAAAGTGTATAGGAAATTATTATATTATGAAATCAAAAAAAATAAAGAAAAAACTTTTTATAATACTGATCTCCGGGATATTTATTATTGGATGCCTGGTATTAATAGCTTATTCCCGTACTTGGGGTAAAACTGACATGGAATTCAATATACATATCAATGAACAGTTAATTCGAGAATCCGTATTTGGTGAATCACCGACCTTTGCTATATGGATTGAAGACCCAAAAAACGGTGTAACTCAAACTGTATTTGTTACAAGCAGGGCAGGATTGGGTGATTGGGAAGGTAAAACTGACGTTCCTGTTGCTTTGCCCAAATGGTTTGAAGTAATCAGAGCCGAAAAACAATTGCAAAACCAGTCAACTAATAAAAACCCAACTGCGGATGCCATAACCGGAGCAACACCAAAACCCGGATATTTTACATCAAGAGTGAGGGTTACACCAGGGAGCAAATGGATTTGCTGGATAGAGATGAACCTTTCCGGCGACTTCAACGAGCAATACAAAGAATACGATGAAGTGAATAAAACAACCGACGAATATGCATCCGGGCAGCCTGCATTGATTTATAAAGCAGAAATTGAGGCCGCGGTAGGCAATACGGTAATGCCAGAAATCGTGGGTATGTGTTTACTTAATACCGAAGATGAAAAAATTATTCAGCCACTGAAAGGAATTACAACTGCAATGGATGTTTTTGACGAGATAAATATTGCCATCATTAAACCGAAACCCCGGATAATAATGCCATCATCAAAGGCTTATGGCAAAGGGATGAAGTAAGCCCCGGATATTGAAGGCAATGCGTAGTATAAAGGAATATGTCCAGGTTTCATACTTTGGGCAGGGACAAATTGTCCCGGTTTATCAGGTGTGCCGGGCATGTAGTAAATCTTAAGGGTGCAGGGATTGAAAGCCCCAAGTCCCAAAAGAGCCGTAATGACCGGAATCTTATAGCCGAAAGCAAGGGTGTCCCGAGTGACCGGGAATCTGAAGGAAGCCGTAGGTGAACATTTGTTTTGACGAACAGAAACCGGATATAAGGCCTGTCTTTCTGGGTAACTGGCCCTTGGACCAGGAAGCCCGATAGTCATTCGGAAAGAAGGAGGGGTAAATCCGGCAGGACAAATGGAAAGAATTACTACTTACCCCGGGAGGTCTTTACGAGTTCCGGGCGACCGGATAGGCTACCGGGCAACCGATAGACGACAGACGTAAAGGAGTCCGCAGCGGGCATATTACCGGGAAATAATCCCCGGGAAGGCCCAAATCTATTAACAAAGGAAAGCATCGAAGATGCGTAAAGGCAAAGAGCAACAGAAAAACGAGACAAGCCGGCAACTTAAATTATTTACGATGCAGGCAGGAGAACTAACAGTAGCACCGACCGGCGGAACCGGCACGGAACGCCTGAGTAGAGTTGAATTGCTTTCACTATTGGAGAGACAGCGAACCTTAACTGAAAACTTATTAGAAAGGATTGTAGATTATGGAAACTTAATGAGAGCGTACAAGCAGGTAGCGAGAAATGACGGCAACGGAGGAATAGACGGGATGGAGACGGAGGAATTACGACAATGGTTGGGGAAGCACATAAATATTTT
>JAURYB010000143.1 GCA_030654075.1 Bacteroidales bacterium
CATCCGGGTAAGCAAAACGGGAAACTGGTACGGGTTTTGTTTAACATGCCAATTTACTTTAAACTACAGGGATAATCAGATTAGAACGATTCAGTTTTAAAAAGATTAAAAATTGCAATTGTGAATATTGTAATTGACTTGAAAAATATTGTAATTGTATCAATGAAATTCATACAATCAATTATAGCCTGTATATCAATAATATTACCTAACTTTAACATCCGGTAAGTGAAATTAGTGCCTTTAATGCACAAATTTTTTAACTTTTTCTTGATACATGAAATAGCCATGATTGGAATAAATCACCAATCTGGCGAACCTTTAGCTCACGCGGTGCACTGAGCTTGCCGAAGTGAACACCTTTAAAAATAAGCAATACGTGAGTAATTCCATCTGACCCGTAAAAAATAAATAATACCAGATGAAACAAATTACAACATTCGAACTCAAAGAGAAAATGGACAGGAATGTACCTTTTCAATTAATTGATACCCGTGAAGCTGACAAATTTGCGGAGTGTCATATTGAGGGTGCCATCAGTATTCCTCAAATAGATCTTCCGGATTTGATTCATTTGATTTCAAAAGAAATACCAGTTATAATCTACTGCCTTTATGGAGTAAAGAGCCAGGCACCATACCTGTATCTGACAGAGAAACTGAAATTCAAGAATATATTTATCCTTGACGGAGGCATTTTTCAATGGGCTACAGATATTGACCCTGCATTATCCGTTCTCTGAGAATAATTTGGATTAACCGAAATTTATTCCTATCCCAAATACAACCCGGTACAAAGTGTAAACAACAAGAGTTACAATCATTAGCCTGGTACTAATTTGTATTGATTTTTCTGTTTCTTCAAAATAAAAAACAGGAAATCGTCCAATGCCCCAATATAAAGGCATGAGGATAAAAAACGGGATAAAAAGCATTAAAGTTTCATATAGCGAAAGCGGATATTTTATTATTAGTAAAAACAGGGTTGAAACCACAAATGGTAAAATGAACTGATCTCTTCTGAATGTTGGGCGCATTTTAGGCGACAGAAAGTTGAAATAGCTATTGGCGGAAAATAAAAATGCCTTTACCATGGCCATTCCTATTCCAATAAGCAGCAAAAGACCGCTGAATAAAAGAAGCATTTTCGCTGTATCGGCCAGGTAAAGATAACTCAGTACTATTCCAAAACCCTCGAAATTAAAAGCGCCAATGATAAATGAGCCAAAAAGCATGGAAATGGCATGAATGAATCCCCACAGAAAGAATAAACGGAGCAATCCGTTAAATTCCATGGCTTTAATCAGTATTACAAGGAATGAAATCGAAATCAGGAATAGCATAATATTTCCTGAACTATAAATAACTTTTACTGCGTCAAAAGTCCAGGCTTCCGGAATTACATTATATCCGATTTTATTATAAAACAGTGTGGTAGGGATATCAAATATTTTGGAAGCAATGATTGTTGTAAACTGAAATATCAGAAAAACGACCAGGTACGAAAGCAGGTAAAAAGCTGTCGAATTAAGGATGATATTTAATGATTTGCGTTTTTCTATTTGCATTTGTGGACCAAGTATTTATGACAAAACTAAGGCTTTGCTTTTAATAAAAAAAATGCCCGGCTAAAAAAACCGGGCATTTTAAATAAGAGATTTGACTCAGGTTAAAGATTTGAAATGTCAGCAAAAGCTGTATTGGCATAATCACCATTTAACAATTTTGCATTCATCGCCTTAAACGCGTCAATGGTATATTTAACATCTTCCAGTGTATGCACGGCAGTTGGAATAATCCTGAGCATAATAACCCCTTTTGGAACAACAGGATAAGTTACAATAGAGCAGAAAATATTATACTTCTCGCGCATTTCAACTGTGATGTTTGTAGCTTCCGGAATAGTGCCGTTAAGCAGTACAGGCGTTACCGGCGATTCAGTATTTCCGATATTGAATCCGGCTTCGCGGAAACCTTTTTGTAAAGCTTCAACAATGGTCCAGAGGTTTTTCCGAAGTTCGGGCTTGGTACGAACTAACTCCAGCCTTTTCAAAGCGCCTATTACCATAGGCATCGGTAATGATTTGGCAAAAATCTGTGAACGCATATTGTGTTTCAGGAAATCAATAATTGGCTCGGTTGAAGCAATAAAACCGCCGATTCCAGCCATAGCTTTGGCAAAAGTGCCGAAATACATATCCACACCATCCTGAACACCAAAATGTTCGTCGGTACCGGCGCCTGTTGGTCCCATGGTTCCAAATCCATGCGCGTCGTCAATCAATAGCCTGAAGTTGAATTCTTTTTTCAATTCAACTATTTCTTTTATTTTTCCCAGGTCACCTGACATTCCATAAACGCCTTCGGTAATAACAAGGATACCACCACCTGTTTGCTCAGTCAACCTTGTAGCCCTTTCAAGACCTTTACGCAGGTTTTCCATATTGTTGTGTGGATAAACAAAACGCTTGCCCATATGCAGGCGCATGCCATCAAGAATACAGGCATGTGCTTCGCTGTCGTAAACAATCACATCGTTACGGTCAACCATTGAATCGATTACCGAAATCATTCCCTGGTAGCCAAAGTTAAGCAGGTAAGCGGATTCCTTATTTACAAAAGCTGCAAGCTCGCGCTCAAGTTGTTCGTGATAAACCGTTTGACCGCTCATCATTCTTGCTCCCATCGGAGAGGCCATTCCCCATTTAGCAGCGCCTTCGGCATCAGCCTTTCGGACTTCCGGATGGTTAGCCAGTCCAAGGTAGTTGTTTAAACTCCAAACGAGGCGCTCTTTGCCTCTGAAAATCATTTTGTTTCCAATTTCACCTTCAAGTTTAGGAAACATGAAATATCCATCTGCTTGTTTGGCATACATTCCAAGCGGGCCAAGATTCCTAACACGTTTTTCAAAAAGATCCACAATACAAGTATTTAAATTAATATTTTTATTTCGTGGTGCAAAACTACTAAACTTTCTAAGAAGGAGTATTGTTTATTGTATATATTTACAGAAAGCCTGTAAAAATAGCGTAAATTTGCCCCCAGTTTTAATTCTATGGATATCACCGAATCTATTGCCGTTTTTTGGTTCAGACGCGATCTGAGATTATTTGATAATACAGCACTTTTTAAAGCTCTTACATCAGGCTTTAAGGTTTTCCCGGTTTTCATTTTCGACAGGAACATTTTACAGAATCTTAATCCTGATGATAAACGGGTAAGCTTTATTTACCAGGCTATTCAACATTTGAATGAAATACTCTTGCCTTATAAAACTTCAATTCAGGTTTACTTTGGTACCCCTGATGACGTTTTTGAACAATTATTATCAACTTATGATATAAACAGGGTTTATACAAATCACGACTATGAGCCTTATGCCATGGAGCGAGATTTGCAGATTAAGAAAAAGCTGGCCGAAAAGGGTGTTTTATTCCATACTTTTAAAGATCAGGTTATTTTCGAGAAAGATGAAATAACCAAACTTTCCGGTGAGCCTTATACAGTTTATACTCCATATAGTCATAAATGGATTGAAAAATTGAATCAGGATTATAATTACCTGCACAATTGGAATTCAGAGAATTACCTATTCAACTTTTTACCGACTGAAAAGAAAATGAAAGTGTCATTTTCGGAAATGGGTTTTAATGAAACAAAAGACGTTTTTCAATCCTTCCAACTCAATCAGAATTCGATTTGGGTATATGATAAAACCAGGGATTTCCCCGCATTGGATTCTACAAGCAAAGTAAGTGTACACCTGAGATTTGGAACAGTAAGTATAAGACAACTGGTTGCCCAGGCTCTAGAAATTAATTCCACCTGGTTAGGTGAGTTAATATGGCGTGAGTTCTTTATGCAGATTTTATGGCATTTCCCTCATGTGGTACATCAGCCATTTAAACCCAAATACCAGTTTATTCAATGGGTCAACAATGAAAAGAATTTTGAATCATGGTGCAAGGGGCAAACTGGTTATCCTTTAGTTGATGCCGGAATGCGCGAATTAAATCAAACCGGGTTTATGCATAATCGTGTGCGTATGGTTACGGCAAGCTTTCTGGTCAAACATCTGCTAATTAGCTGGCAATGGGGTGAAGCCTATTTTGCCGGTAAACTGCTGGATTTTGAGTTGGCATCAAACAATGGAAACTGGCAATGGGCCGCTGGCACCGGATGTGACGCGGCACCTTATTTCCGGATATTTAATCCGGTTACTCAAGCTGAGAAATTTGATCCATTGAGTGTTTACATTAAAAAATGGATACCTGAATATAACACCAAATCATATATTCAACCTATGCTAGACCATGCTTTTGCTCGCGAACGTTGCCTTGAAACCTATAAAGCGAGCTTATAATATCTCTTTTAATAATATTTAACTAAATTTCCATACATAGCCGTATACATAATCGTTTCATAATTCAGGTTAAAATGTGTACTTTTGCCGCATGATCAGAAAACCGGTTATTTATATAGTTTTGATATTATCGACGGTGATAATGTCGTGTAGTTCATTCCAGAAACTTTTAAAAAGTTCGGATAATGAACTTAAATACAACAAAGCTCTTGAATATTATGAGAAAGGTTATTATTCTCATGCTCAACAGCTATTCGAGCAGATTCAGGCATTTTATAAAGGCACTGATAAAGCTGAGAAAATTGCTTATTACACAGCTAACTGTTATTACAAGCAGAAAGATTATATCCTTGGCGGATATTACTACAAAAGCTTTTCGACTAACTTTTCATCAAGTATTTATGCCGAGGAAGCTGTTTACCTCAGTGCGTATTGCAGTTATCTTGAATCACCCCGCTCATCACTTGACCAAACCTCTACTGCTGAAGCCATTTCGTCATTACAGGTATTTATAAGTACCCATCCTAAAAGCGAGCGCGTTGCCGAATGCAATAAACTTATCGACGAACTGCGCGCAAAACTTGAAAAGAAAGACATAGATATTGCCATGCTTTATTTCAGAATGTCGGATTATAAAGCTTCGGTTGTATCTTTGGGTAATGTTTTAAAAGATTATCCGGATACAAAATCAAAAGAACTGATACTCTATTCAATACTTTCTGCAAAATACCAGTATGCAATCAATAGCATTTCCGAAAAACGTCGGGAACGACTTACTGCTGCTTCGGATGCTTATGATGAACTAAATGCGGGTTTCCCTGTAGGAGAATACAGCGAAAAGGCTTTGGCTATAAAGAAAAATATTTCCAAAGATTTAAATAATTAATCACGAAACAAACAATCAAACATATGGATATCAAAAAGTTGAAAATTGAAACTACCACGATAACACGTAATATGTCGGAACTTAACGACCCAACCGAAAATATTTACGAATCGGTAGCAATAATTGCAAAACGCGCTAACCAGATTTCGCAGGAAATAAAAGAAGAACTTAATTCGAAAATTGAAGAATTTGCTACACCAAGCGACAACCTGGAAGAAGTTTTTGAAAACCGCGAGCAAATCGAACTTGCAAAATATTACGAAAATTTGCCAAAACCCACTTTGATTGCTACCAATGAATTTCTGAAAGATCAGATATTCTCACGCAATCCGATGAAAGAAAAGGAAAATACCTGGTAATTTATTTTACCAAAGCGGTATATGTTAAAAGGTAAAAAAATTCTGATTGGGATTACTGCCGGAATAGCAGCATATAAAATTCCTTTCCTGGTACGGCTTCTGATTAAAGAAGAAGCTGAAGTTAAGGTTGTGATGACAGCCGAAGCCTGCGATTTTGTAACACCGCTTTCTTTATCAGTACTTTCACAGAATCCGGTCTCCATCGAACCATTCAACAAAGCTGACGGTTCCTGGCATAGTCATATTGAACTGGGCAGCTGGGCTGATGCATTTGTTATTGCGCCGCTTACTGCAAATTCCATGGCTAAAATGGCTACCGGAATTACCGATAATTTATTGCTGGCAACCTATCTTGCCGCGCGTTGCCCGGTATTTTATGCTCCATCCATGGATGTGGATATGTATCATCATAAAACAACGCAACAAAATATTTCCACTTTGAAATCCCACGGAAATATTCTAATTGCGCCCAATTCAGGCGAACTTGCAAGCGGTCTCACAGGTATGGGGCGCCTTGAGGAACCACAAAAAATTGTTGAAATACTACAAAGTTATTTCTCAAAAAATCTGGCCTTATCTGGAAAAAAAGTTCTGATTTCAAGTGGGCCAACTATTGAGCCTATTGATCCCGTGAGGTTTATCAGTAATCATTCATCCGGTAGGATGGGAAATGCCTTGGCTTATGAAGCAGCAATGCGTGGTGCTGAAGTAATATTTGTTTCTGGTCCGGTTAAAGAATATCCTGATCATCCTTCTATTAAAATAGTTAAAGTGAGTTCGGCGTCAGAAATGTATGCCAGTTGTACCGAAGTGTTTCCAAAAGCAGATATTTGCATTATGGCAGCCGCTGTTGCCGATTATACGCCGCGAAATCCTGAACAGGAAAAAATCAAGAAAAGCGAAGATACTGTAAAGCTAAACCTGGTAAAAACCAGGGATATTCTTAGTGATCTGGGAAAATCGAAGAATGAGAATCAACTCCTTATCGGCTTTGCTTTAGAGACAAACAACGAAATTGATAATGCAATTGCAAAACTGCATACGAAAAACCTTGATTTTATCGTTCTTAATTCGCTGAAGAATGAAGGCTCCGGATTTGGCTTTGATACCAATAAAGTTTCCGTTATCAGCAAAGATAATACCATCAGCGAATTTGAACTGAAAACCAAGACTGAAGTTGCAGCTGATTTATTTGATTTAATTCAGAAAGAAATTGTTTAAGTCCAATCATAGTTAAAACTTTATATGATCCGCAAACTGATTATTTTTCTGATTATCTGTTCACCAGCTTTTGCAAGAGCTCAGGAATTCATGTGCCAGGTATCAGTTAACTCACCCCAGGTTGAAGGATCTGAAAAAAAAGTCTTTCAAAGCTTACAAACTCAACTTTACGAGTTTGTAAACAACCGGAAATGGACTAACTATATTTACAAACCGGAAGAGCGCATTGAATGCTCGATCATGATTACTGTTACGGAACGTGTTTCAAGTGATCAGTTCAAAGGTAAAGTGAATATAGTATTAAAGCGTCCGGTATACAAAACATCCTATAATTCCGACTTATTAAATCTTGTTGATAAAGATTTTGACTTCAAATACGTCGAATTTGAGCCTCTCGAATACAATGATGATGCCTATACTTCGAATCTTACTTCGATGGTAGCTTATTATTTATACGTAATGTTGGGAATCGATGCCGACTCTTTTTCAAAATTAGGTGGGACACTTTATTATGAAAAAGCCAGAGCAGCAGTAAATGCGGCTCAAAATTCAAGCGACCGCGGTTGGAAAGCCTTCGAAAGCCTTAAAAACCGGTACTGGCTCGTTGAAAACCTCCTGAATAATGCGTATTCGCCTTTTCGTGACGGGCTTTATTCTTATCATCGCACAGGACTTGACCTGATGTCAGAAAACATGGATCTGGGACGCAGCGGAGTAAATGATTGTCTCGAAAACCTTCAGAAAGTTAATCGCGAAAAAACGGGTCTTTACATTACTCAGTTGTTTCTGGATGCTAAACGGGATGAACTTATAAATATATATTCCCAGGCTGCTCCGATGGATAAAACCAAGATAGTGAACATGATGAAAGAGATTGATCCAGCCAATTCATCGAAGTATCAGCAGATCATGACATCATCCAAGTAAACACATTCATTACAATTTTCTATATTTGCTTATCCAAAAGCTAAACAACCAGACATGCTACTGCATTTGTCAGTCGAAAATTTTATACTTATTCCGAAACTCGAAATCAACGTGCACAAGGGTTTTACCTGTATTACAGGTGAAACCGGTGCGGGTAAATCGATATTAGTCGGCGCACTTTCGCTTATTCTCGGACAACGTGCCGATACATCGGTTCTCAGGGATAAGAATATGAAATGTATTGTCGAAGGAAGCTTTTTAATTGACGGATATAACCTGAACTCCATTTTTGAAGCCAATGACCTTGATTATGAGGCTACTTCAGTATTCCGACGCGAAATAAATCCACAAGGGAAATCGCGTGCTTTTATCAACGATACACCTGTTAATCTGAATATCCTTAAGGAAATAGGAGAGAGGCTGGTTGATATTCACTCTCAACATCAAACACTGGAATTGAACGATGCTGCCTTCCAACTTGGAATGGTCGATTCATATTCGGGAAAACCTCAAACACTGGTTTCATACAGGAAATTATTTATTGAATATAATTCACTGAAGGCTGAGCTCGAAGAATGCATCATCAAAGAGCAGCAAAGTGTTAATGAAAAGGAATTTCTCGATTTCCAGTTTGAGGAACTTGAAAAAGCTAATCTTGCGGCTAATGAACAGCAGGAAGCCGAAGAAGAACTTGAAATCCTGACTCATGCCGAAGAAATAAAAACCCGTACATTTTCAGCACTTGGAATTCTTTCGGATAATGAACTAAATGTCAGTGACAAGCTTTCAGAGATAAAACAACTGCTTGATCAGGCTTCCCGTTTCAGTCACCATTTGTTGCCTCTTACGGAAAGAATTAACGTTAGTCTGATTGAAGTTAAAGATATTGCAATAGAGCTTCGGGATTTCTCAGAACAGGTTCATTTTGATGCCGAAAGGATTGAGAAACTCAGCTTACGGCTGGACATGATTTATCACCTGGAACAAAAACACCGGATTCAATCTGTGCCTGAGCTCATTGTAATAATGAACGAATTATCCGATAAGCTTTTTGCAATCGGATCTCTTGAAACCCGCATTGCAGAATTAAAAGAAGTATTGTCAAAAAAAGAAAGTGAACTTTTGGAAGTTTCCACTGTTCTTTCTAAGCAAAGAATGGCAGTAATACCGACTATTGAGACTGAAATGCGCAATGTGCTGGAAAATCTTGGTATGCCTTCAGCGATATTTAAAATTAAAAAGGAAACATTGGCATATTTTTCAGCAACTGGAACTGATAAAATTACATTTCTATTTTCAGCCAACAAAGGCAGCGAAATCCGTGAAATCCAAAAAGTAGCATCAGGGGGTGAATTATCACGGCTTATGCTTGCTTTAAAATCACTGGTTCTTAACCGTAGCCTGCTGCCAACCGTACTTTTCGATGAAATTGATAGTGGCGTTTCTGGCGATATTGCCGGGAAAGTTGGCAGTATAATGCGCTCGATGTCGAAGCATATGCAGGTGATAGCTATCACTCATCTTCCCCAGATTGCGGGTAAAGCAGACAGTCATCTGCTGGCATATAAAGAGGATGGTGAAACGTCAACTGTTTCAAATTTAAGAATACTTTCAACCGAAGATCGTGTAAACGAAATTGCCCGGATGCTTAGTGATGAAACAATAACGGAGTCAGCAAAAGTTACTGCGCGTGAGTTACTTAATTACAAAAATTAAGTTTGCGCTTTTTTCACTACCTTAGACAAAGTTTTATAAAAACAGAACTTGCCGGTTTAGTTAAGTTTTGATCTGATTTTAAACTTAGCTTCATTTAATCATAAATTACCGCAATTATTAATCAAAAATTGAATTATTAATTAAACCCAATACAATGGCTTACAATTTACTTAAAGGAAAAAAAGGCATCATTTTCGGTGCATTGAACGACATGTCGATCGCATGGAAAGTGGCAGAAAAAGCCCATGAAGAAGGTGCTGAGTTTGTCCTTACAAATACACCAATGGCACTTCGTTTAGGTGATACCGATAAACTGGCAGAAGCCACCGGTTCTATTGTTGTAGCAGCTGATGCTACCAGTATTCCTGATCTTGAAAATCTTTTTACAAAAACCATGGAACATTTTGATGGCAAAATTGATTTTATTTTGCATTCCATTGGTATGTCACCTAACGTGCGTAAAAAGATTCCCTATGATTCGGTGAGCTACGAAAATTACCTGAAAACAATGGATATTTCAGCCATTTCTTTCCATAAGGTTATTCAGACAGCTAAGAAATTCGACGCGTTGAATGAATGGGGTTCTATTGTGGCACTTTCGTATGTGGCTGCTCAACGCACTTTATTCGAATATAATGATATGGCTGATGCCAAAGCAGCACTGGAAAGTATCGCACGTAGTTTTGGCTACATTTATGGCCGCGAAAAGCATATCCGCATAAATACCATTTCCCAGTCACCAACATTAACTACAGCCGGTAGTGGTGTAAAGGGAATTGGCGGTTTGATGGATTTTACCGAGCGTATGTCGCCTCTTGGCAATGCTACTGCTGCTGAATGTGCTGATTATTGTCTTACACTTTTCAGCGATCTTACCCGTAAAGTTACCATGCAAAACCTGTTTAATGATGGTGGATTTTCAAGTATGGGTATGAGCGCGCGCGCAATGGAAATGTATAATAAAAGTCTGGATTGCCGCGAATGCCATGACCATCCGGATAATTGCAAAATAGAGGAATAACATTTCGGAATGTTTATTTGTTCCAACTAATTGCCCGTTCTATGAATTTTAATCTTGGAATCTGATAGATGAAGATTCTGCGTAAACTGTTTTTATGAAGAATTTGGGTAAACCATTGATCTTAATAGTATTAATATTGTCAATCATAGGTTTTGAATCGTGTCATGATCTTAAAAAAAAGGCTGACCTCATCATTTATAATGCAAAAATATACGCGCCTGACAGTATTGTAACAGGTGTTAATTGCATTGCAGTAAAAAAAGGTATAATAATAGCAGTTGGAACCGACGCTGATATCAGGAGCCGCTTTTGGGCACCGGAAAACATCAATGCTTCAGGAGCAACTGTTTATCCTGGCTTTACCGATGCCCATTCCCATTTTACTGGTTTTGCCCAAGGGTTGCGGTATGCTGACCTTACTCAGGCTAATTCCTTTGATGAAGTAATTGAAATCTTGCAGGGATACCGGAAATTGCATCCCGATGGATGGATTGTAGGACGTGGCTGGGATCAGAATAATTGGCCTGGAAAATCATTTCCTGATAATAAACTTCTTAATAAGTTGTTCCCTGGCGTTCCGGTTGTTCTTACCCGGATAGATGGTCACGCTGTGCTTGCCAGTGAAGCTGCTATTAAATCAGCTGGTATTACAATGCCTGTTAAAAAAGATGAAGCCTTCATTAAAAATGGCGAATTTACCGGGATTTTCCTGGAAGAAATGGCTGATAAATTAAGGAGTACCATTCCTTTGTCATCAATACATGAAATGACTGATTTGTTGGTTACTGCGACCAGGCTTTGTCATGAGGCCGGATTAACATCAGTAACAGATGCAGGGCTTAATAAATCGGAAATCCTTCTTCTGGATTCGTTGCAGAAAGCTGGTAAAATTACTTTACGCATTGATGCATGGCTTAGTCCTACTGAAAAGAATTTCGACTATTTTTTAAAGGATACAGTTTATCAGACACCATTTCTAAGAGTCGGAGCAATAAAAATGTATGCTGACGGAGCGTTGGGATCGCGCGGTGCATGCCTTTTGAGTCCTTACCTGGATGATCCTCAAAACCAGGGAATACTGGTTACTTCACCTGACGCACTTGCAGCTGTTTGCAAACGTGCTTATGAGCATGGATTTCAGGTGAATACTCATGCTATTGGTGATTCCGCTGTTCGGATGGTGTTACATACATATGCTAAGTTTCTGAAGCCCGGTGATAATCGCCGATGGAGAATTGAACATGCCCAGGTAGTAAATGAAAATGATTTTGCGCTTTTTGCAAAGTACCATATTATACCATCTGTACAGGCAACTCACGCCACATCCGATATGGATTGGGCCGGGCATAGGCTTGGTTATGTAAGATTAAAGAACGCTTATGCTTATAATCGTCTTCTCAAACAGAATGGTTGGCTGCCTAATGGCACTGATTTCCCTGTTGAAAGCATTGATCCTGTTAAAACTTTTTATGCTGCCGTTGCCAGGAAAGATGCTGATGGCGAACCTACAGAAGGTTTTTTTATGGAAAATGCTCTTTCAAGGATAAATGCATTAAAGAGTATGACAATTTGGGCTGCAAAAGCTTGTTTTGAGGAAAGCAGGAGAGGAAGCATTGAAGTTGGGAAAGCAGCTGATTTCACAATACTTAATACAGATATTATTAAAGCACCAGAAGCTAAACTGTTGATGACAAAAGTCCTTTATACGATAGTTGATGGGAAAATAGTGTATAAAGCCAGGTAACTTTTGTTCACGATATTGGTTTCTTACTGATTCACAAATCAAAATTCAAAATTCAAAAATCACAAATCACAAATAGAAAATACTCCCCTTCAGCTGGCTTTGACTACGCTCAGCCTATGTCACTCGGGTAATAATCGTAAATCATCATTCGTAAATCGTAAATCTTCATTCGTCAATAAAATTAACCTTTCAAAAGAGAAATATTGCGGAGTTTCGGCAATGTTGTCTACAACGGCTGAGATGATTATTGAAATTAAAATTGTTGATTAATCGGTTGGATTAATGATTTATTTTTCAGTAACATTTTTCAGAATATGAATTAATTCGCTGAAAATCATAGCTGTAGCTCCCCACATAAATTCCCCGCTTATTTCAAAGCCTGGCGCGTTAACCCGGATGTTGTTTTTGAATTTGATGGTCTTAGAAACAATTCTTTCCATTTTGATTTCATCAAAAACATCAATTTCAATGATTCGCTGAACTTCTGTAGCATCCGGATGAAAATCAGGCCTGTACGGACAAAAAGCAATAAACGGGTAAATGATAAAATTGCTGGGTCGCACATAAAACCGGCTTAACTGCCCTAATATTTCGATTTCAGAAGAGATAATTCCAATCTCTTCTTCGGCTTCGCGTAAAGCGGTATGTTGAAAATCAATATCTGATTTTTCAGCTTTTCCACCCGGCAAACTTATTTGTCCTGAGTGAGCGCCATCGTATTCATTTCTTAAAATAACTACAGTATGAAGCCTATTCTTAAAAGGATATAATAGAATTAGCACAGCACTCTCCATTGCATGATCGGGAGTAATACCAATTTTAATATCGTTTACTCTCATTTCAGGAGCAAGCCGTAAATGCGCATCTGCTCCGGGAAGAGTTGTTAATAGCTCGGTCCTCAATTTTCCGAAAAAATCCTTAGTATTTGATACTGAAGTAAAAATAAAATTCATCCTTAAAGAATAATTTTGTTGCAAATTAAACTTAAAATGCAATGAATTTGTTTTATCTGATAAATAAAATAAGATGTGGAATATTTATTTTTAGGGATATAGTATCTTTGCAGCAAGAGTAATTGGTATGAAAAAGCAGCAAACAAAGTCTATAGATTCAACTGATCAGTTATTGACCAGCAGGAATGAACTCATCCTTTTTAATGATGATGTAAATTCATTTGATTTTGTGATCGAAAGCCTGGTTGAAGTTTGTGATCATGATGTAGCACAGGCAGAACAGTGTGCCCTGATTGCACATTTTAAAGGGAAATGTGGAATAAAATCCGGGACATTATCCGAATTGACACCAATGAACAATGAACTTAACAACAGGGGAATATCCACTGTTTTAGCTTAATTTATTAAATTGTTTTATGAATAAGATTTTAAAAAACATTTTTGCACTTCTTTTGGGAATTGGTATCGTTTCATGTGCCACGGTTCCTATTACCGGCCGCAAACAGCTTACTTTAATGCCTAACAGCACCATGATGCAAATGGGCCAAACAAATTATGCATCCTTTTTAAAGGAAAACCCTTCCGTTTCACCTCCAACAAGGCAATCGGCAGAAGTTACTGCAGTTGGTATACGAATCAGCCAGGCAGTCGAAAAATACATGAAAGACAATGGAATGTCAAAGAAGATTGAAGGCTACAAATGGGAATTTAATGTTGTTAACAGCAAAGATGTTAATGCCTGGTGTATGCCCGGTGGTAAAGTTGTTGTATACACGGGTATACTTCCTTTAACCAAAGATGATGCAGGCCTTGCAGTTGTGATGGGTCACGAAATAGCTCATGCTATTGCTGACCATGGTAATGAGCGGATGAGCCAGGAATTAGCCGTTCAAGCCGCAGGAATAGGATTATCGGTTTACATGCAACAAAAACCAGAACAAACTCAGGCTATTTTTAGGTCAGCATTTGGCGTTGGATCTCAAATGGGTGTTCTTGCCTATTCCCGTCAGCACGAACTCGAAGCAGATAAACTGGGCCTGGTTTTTATGGCAATGGCTGGTTATGATCCGGAGCGCGCTGTTTCATTCTGGCAGGAAATGTCGAAAGTAGGCGGATCTAAACCTCCGGAAATCATGAGTACCCATCCAAGTGATGATAGACGCATAGCCCAGATTCAGGCTTTTTTGCCCGAAGCAAAAAAATATTATGTCACAAATTCCCGCTAACATTAACTACTCAGAAATTAATTTTCCTGCTATTGTTTTTAGTAAAAGTTTGCTTCTCCTCATGATATTTTTAAGCATGGCGCAAAGCAAAACTACTTCACAAAAGATAAATCGTAATTGCAAAATTTCAATCATTAAAATGTATAATTTAGCTGGAAATCTGTAAGCCACGGCTTCAACGAAGATTATCAGTTTTAATTCCTACGGACATGTCCTGGTTGTTGATTATAATGCTTATTGTTCTTGGAGTACTGTTTTTACTTCTTGAAATTCTGGTTATTCCTGGAACAACCGTTGCCGGAATTTTAGGCTTTGGGCTTGTTTTTGTTGGCTTATGGCAGGCATATGCTTCCAAAGGCATTGTAGAGGGTCATATTACATTGGGCGCAACCCTGGTAGTTACGGTGGTAACCCTGTATTATTCCTTTAAAGCAGGAACATGGAAACGTATGGCCCTTAAAACCACTGTTGACGGCAAAATGGATCAGTTGGAAGGAATTAATATTAAAGAGGGAGCTTCAGGAACTTCAGTATCGCGGCTTGCACCTTCAGGTAAAGCTATGATAAACAACGATATAGTTGAAGTTCATACCTATGGTGAATTTATCGATCAGGAAATAGAAATCATTGTTATTTCAGTTAAGGATAACAAAATTATTGTAACCACTAAAAAATAAAATAAATGGATCCACTTGTTTCAATTATTGCGATTGGCGTAGCCTGTTTAGTCGGGTTATGGATTATTTTTTACTTCATCCCGGTAGGACTTTGGTTCACCGCTTTACTTTCAGGTGTTAAGATTTCGCTCTTACAACTTGTTTTTATGCGTTGGCGTAAAGTGCCACCAACAGTAATTGTCTCTGCCCTGATTACTTCAACCAAAGCAGGATTATCACTTTCTCGCGATCAATTGGAAGCTCATTACCTGGCAGGTGGACGTGTAAAATCAGTAGTAAATGCATTGATTTCAGCAGATAAAGCCAACATTCCTCTCGATTACAGATCAGCTACAGCTATTGATTTGGCAGGACGTGATGTTTTTGAGGCTGTGCAAATGTCAGTTAATCCTAAAATACTGGACACACCTCCTGTAGCTGCTGTTGCAAAAGATGGAATTCAGCTTATTGCTAAAGCCCGTGTTACTGTTCGTGCTAATATCAAACAGCTTGTCGGCGGTGCCGGAGAAGAAACTGTGCTTGCCAGGGTTGGTGAAGGAATTGTTTCCTCCATAGGTTCTGCCGAAAATCACAAACACGTTCTTGCAAATCCTGATACCATCTCCAAAGTAGTTCTTGCAAAAGGTCTTGATTCAGGTACTGCTTTTGAAATTCTTTCCATCGATATTGCTGATATTGATGTCGGTAAAAATATAGGAGCTATGCTTCAGATGGATCAGGCTAATGCCGATAAAAATATTGCTCAGGCCCGTGCCGAAGAACGCAGGGCAATGGCTGTCGCCAACGAGCAGGAAATGAAAGCCAAGGCCCAGGAAGCCCGCGCTGCAGTTATTCTGGCTGAAGCCGAAATTCCTAAAGCAATTGCTGAAGCTTTCCGCACCGGAAACCTCGGCATTATGGATTATTATAAGTTTCAGAATGTCCAGGCTGATACGCGTATGCGCGATTCAATCAGTGATCCTAATCAACATCGTACAGGACAAACCGGGAAACAAGGCGAATAAATACAGTTTGAAACTGAAATCGTTTTTTAAAGCCCGGGCAATATTCCGGGCTTTTATTTTTTTAGCCATTTTGGTTGTAATTTTGTTAATGATAGTAAGGAATGAAAGGAGAAGAGATGAAAATGCAGGAACTGACAGAAAATCAAAGATTCAGATTATTATATAAAGAGCTTTTAAGTTCATGCAATTATATTTCGGAACGAAATAACCGACAGCTTATTAAAAAGGCTTTTATTGAAGTCTTGCAACATTTTGGCAATGCCAGGAATACACAGGGCGAATTTCAGCTCGCTCATTCAGTGTCGGTAGCTCGTATTATTGCCGATGAAATGGGACTGGATTCAACCAGCATACTGGCTGCATTGTTACAGCAACTACCTGTTTCAACGCCAGGTGATTCCGAGGCATTTAAAAAGAAGTTTGGAAATGATACTTTACATATAGTTCAGAAACTTCAACAGATCTCCGGTATCAGGATGGATAAAATTTCCATTATGCCTGAGAATTTTATTCAACTCTTACTCAGCCTTTCCGGTGATATACGCGTATTATTGATAAAACTGGCCGACAGAATTAACCTGATGCGGAATATTAACCTGCTCTCACCGAGTGAACAAAAGCAGGTTTCGGTTGAAACAAGCAATCTTTATGCTCCTTTGGCTCACCGGCTTGGACTGTATAAAGTTAAAACTGAGCTCGATGATCTTTCTATGCAACATACTTTACCCGAAGTATATCAGAGTATTAAAAAGAAGATTGAAGATACCGCACAAGAGCAGAAGAAATATTTTGAGGAATTTATTGTTCCGATTCGTAAAAGTCTGCAATCTGCAGGACTCGATTTCGAAATTAAAGCCCGTACCAAGGCTATTCCTTCTATTTACACTAAAATGAAAAAGCAGGAAATCGAATTCGACGAAGTTTTCGATTTCTTTGCCATCCGGATTATTCTCAACAGCATTCCTGAAAATGAAAAACCTGATTGTTGGAAAGCGTATTCCCATGTTACCGACATTTACCCGCCAAATACCTCACGGCTTCGCGACTGGATTTCAGCACCGCGCCCTAATGGATATGAATCACTGCATGTTACTGTAGAAGCTCCTGGTAATAATTGGGTTGAAGTTCAGATCCGAACACAGCGTATGGATGAGCATGCCGAAAAAGGTATGGCGGCTCACTGGAGGTACAAGGAACAAAAAGGAGTTAAATCATCTGCCGATGTGTGGCTGCGGAATATCCGGTCCATGCTCGAAAATTATACACCCGGCGATGATGAGATAGCTCTTACAGCCGGAATGGGTGTACATTCCGATCATATTTTCGTTTTTACCCCGGAAGGCCATCTGAAAAAACTCCGAGCAGGTGCAACAATTCTTGACTTTGCTTTTGATATACATACCGAAATTGGCCAGCATTGCACGGGAGCAAAGGTGAATAACCTGTTTGTTCCTTTAAAACATGTATTGAAAACCGGAGATCATATTGAAGTT
>JAURYB010000165.1 GCA_030654075.1 Bacteroidales bacterium
AACAAAAATTCAAGGCTTTCGAAAAATATGTTGCGTTTCTAATCCGGAGGTATTATCTCGCAATACAAGGCATGAAAGTTTAGTGCATATCAAAGCATTTGTCGTTGCTGTGTATTGCTACGCACATGCCTTTCCCACATACCTCCGTCAAGAACCGCTAACATATTTTTCTAAGGCCGGTCCCTTCTACGAAAGTGGTACCCTATGAGATCACTGTAAAGCAACACCAAGCAGATGAGCTTCATTCAGTACGAGTCCAATCCTTTTATAGCATGTTTACTCTCAGGGAAAAGATGTGAAAAATTGAAGCTTGAGTTTTTCAGCAGACCCTATTTAAAAACTTTGTAATTTTAAAGACGCGAATTCATTGATGGTCCACAAATTAATTACAGTTATATTTTAAAATCTATACATATGAAACATCGTACCAATTCAAACAGAATTATTCTAACAACACTTATTTTTGCCGGCATTGTGTTGCTCACCGGTTGCGCCAACCAGGAAATTGTAACTCCCTGCCTTAAAGGGCACACCTTTGGTTTCCTGGGTGGTTTGCTGCATGGATTTATCGCGCCTTTCGACCTGATTGCCATGCTCTTTCGCAATGATATTACAGTTTACGCTCCAAATAACAACGGTGCCTGGTATGCCTTCGGATTTTTAATCGGAAGCGGTGGCTGGGGCTTCTTTGGAGGAAACAGAAGTTCGCGAAAGAAAGGGTGATAAAAGATGTCGGATGTGGGATGGCGAATAGGCGGATGGGCAGATTAAGCAATTTAAATCCGATAATTAACAAGGGTTATTCCCAGATGATCCGAGACTTACATGCCAGGCACATGCGGGAGAGTTGCGAATTATGCTTCTGAAAGCGTAACTAATCTGTCTGACCTAAAGGCATTTTAGTCACTGATTTACTTATGTATTATTTTCTTTTCTAAGGTATTCACTTCGGCAGGCACTCCGGCAGGCTCAGTGTAGCACTCAATGCATTGCGTGATGCCGCTTCGCTAAATTCGCAGATTCCACAGATTTAAGCTGCCTTCTGCTGTCTTTTGAAATAAATTTGAGCATAATACATTAAAGATTGTTTGTGAAACTTAGCGAAGCCCCGCCTGCGGCTGGCAGGATTGCCTGATTTATACCTGCACGAAGCTGGCAGGCAAGCAAGGATCTCACCGAATAAAATTGGCGTAATAATACCATAATAGTTCGACAAGCTAACTACAAGGCTGTGACATATGTTAGTTTGTAACTACTTTAATTGAACTGATTAGTTACTTAAATTTTAATCTGTCAGTATCGATTGGCTGGAATATTTCGGTATAATATCAAAACCCGTAACAAACAGCAAACATACCCACTTGTTTTAACAAAAACCACCTTATCTTTGTTTTAATCTGTAATATTAACTTATTTATTATGGCAATCAAAAAAGAAACTATTCCTGTGAAAGCCCCGGAAAACAGCCGTATTACAGCGATTACCGAATTGAGTCGGAAAGAGTTTATCTCAAGGGCAAAGAAATTTTCAAAACAATATCGTGTTACCAGCGACAAGAAATTCAAACTTAAGGATTTCCCGACATGGGCTAGCGAGTATCCCGCTAAAGCGGGAAATCAGTTATCGCAGCAGTCGTTGCAGTTGGGAATACAGGTGATTGCCGAAATGCAGGATAAAATGTATGCAGCTGACAAATGGTCGTTGCTCATCATTTTCCAGGCTATGGACGCTGCCGGGAAGGACAGCGCTATAAAACACGTGATGTCGGGCATTAACCCCCAGGGCTGCGAAGTAACTTCCTTTAAAGCGCCTTCTGCTGAGGAACTGGATCATGATTTCTTGTGGCGGTGTATAAAAAAAATACCCGAACGGGGGCACATCGGTATTTTCAACCGTTCTTACTATGAAGAAGTACTGGTTGTTCGTGTTCATGAAGAAATTCTGAAAGCGCAAAAACTGCCGGACAAACTTATCACTGAATCTATCTGGGACGACCGGCTTACCGATATCCATAACTACGAATCGTACCTTAACCGGAATGGAATACTGGTGGTGAAGATTTTCCTCAATGTTTCCAAAAAAGAACAGAAGAAACGATTTTTGGAGCGCATCGACAAGCCTGAGAAAAACTGGAAATTCAGCGCCGGCGACCTGGTGGAACGCAAATACTGGAAGCAATATATGGCCGCATACGAAGATATGATTAAAAAGACAGCTTCCGATAAATCGCCCTGGTATGTAGTTCCGGCTGATGATAAACCCTACGCGCGATTGGTAATAGCTTCGGCAATTATAACGGCTATGGATTCGATGAAACTGGCGTATCCCAAGATCAGCGACGAACAGATGGCTGAACTGCAACGGTTGAAAGAAGAATTGATGGCGGAAAAGGGGTAGGAAGAGGATTTTGGGTTGGGGATTGCGGGTTGCGGATTGCAGATTGAGGATTGCTGATTGAAGGGGGCTGGAAGAGGGATTGTTATGAAATTTAAAATCGTAAATCACAAATCAATCCCGAAATATCAAGGATAACTGAACATATAATCTTTAACCGTATTTTAGGCCCCGACACTAGAACAGCAAAAAGATCCCAGAATGAGATTAGAAGATTTTGGATATTATAAAAAACTTGAAGAATTCCGCATCGGGAATAACCTCGATAGTTTCGACATCGGAAGAGTTGTTGCTGAACATAAGGAACGTTACATTGTCAAAACTATCAATGGGGAATTTGAATCCGAAATAACAGGCAATCTGCGTTTCACCGCAAAAAGCCGTATGGATTTTCCGGCAGTTGGCGACTGGGTTGCACTTATAACTTATGAATCCGGTTTTGCCATTATTCACCAGGTATTACCAAGATTCTCAATTCTTAAAAGACAAGCTGTCGGACAATTTGGGGAAATTCAGATTATAGCAACTAATATTGATTATGCTTTTTTGGTTCAGGCTGCTGACCGGGATTTTAATATTAACCGACTTGAAAGATACCTGACAATTTGTAATTCAGCTAAAGTTTTACCTGTTATTATACTTAGTAAAACAGACTTAACAGATGAATTACGGCTTAACGAAATTATATTCAATATAAAAACCCGGATTAAGAATGTTCCGGTTATTGCTATAAGCAACGAAACACTTAAAGGGTATGAAGCGGTAAAAGAGTTTATAGAAAAAGGAAAAACTTATTGCATGCTTGGTTCTTCGGGTGTAGGGAAATCCACTCTTCTGAATAATCTTTCAGGGAAAACTATAATGCACACAGATACAATAAGTGAAAGTACAAATAAAGGGCGACATGTTACAAGTCACAGAGAGTTGATTATTCTTGAAAATGGCGGAATACTCATTGACAATCCAGGCATGAGAGAAGTCGGCATTGCAGACACCGCAGATGGACTTGAAATTACATTCGATAAGATTTTTCAACTTTCGCAATACTGTAAATTTAAAGACTGCACGCATACCAATGAGCTTGGCTGTGCTATTATTGAAGCTGTTGAAAAGGGGGAAATTGACCAATCTTCATATGAGAATTATTTGAAAATGGAAAGAGAGAAGGCTCATTTTGAATCAACAGTAGCTGAGAGAAGAGTAAAAGACAAGGAATTTGGGAAAATTTTAAAGAATTATAAAAAAGACATGAAAAACAAGTACTAAGTACAACCAAGGCTGTAACAAATGGTGGGTTTTAGAGTATATTTGAAGTTGAGTCGCCCGTACAATCATTTTCCGATAAACAGGGAGAGACTGTTCCGGTTGCCAGTTAAGTGCCACTCAACTAATCGAAGCGGACTCCTGAGTTAAGCTTAAAATCCGCTACTTGCCATATTCATAACTGCCGGGCACAATTTTATAACAGATACATCGAAATAAACAAATGACTCATTTCCCGGTAACAAACTCTAACCTTTCAGCGAAACATCTTGGACATTTTTTACAGGAAAAATACTCTTTGGGCAAAAACACTGAATGTCAGTTAATACGCGCAGGAATTAACGACACTTATTTAGTAACTGATAATTCGGAAAAGTTTGTGTTCCGTGTTTATAGTTTGAATTGGAGGACACGCGCAGAAATAAACGAAGAAATAAATTTATTACTCGAGTTAAAACAAAATAACCTTCCTGTTTCTTTTCCATTGCCCGACGCCGAAAACAATTTTATTCAAATACTGAATGCCCCGGAAGGCGACAGATTTGCTGTACTTTTTACCTTTGCACAAGGTGAAAAAGAGCACAACTCTTCAGTGGAAACACATTTCCAAATCGGACAACTTATGGCCCGGTTTCATACGGCGACAAATAACAGGAGACTCGATCGTGTCGACTATTCACCACAGGTTATTCTTATTGACTCATTAAAACAAGTATCAAAATTCCTAACCGCTGGCACAGAAGAAATGAGCTTTATGCAATCAGCTCAGAAATATTTGTTGCAGGAGTTTCAAAAAGCTGACACTACGCAGATGCGGCAGGGAATTGTTCATCTCGACATATGGTTTGATAACATGAACATAACAAAAGAGAACGAAGTAACCCTTTTCGACTTCGATTTCTGTGGAAATGGCTGGCTTTGCCTGGACATTGCCTATTATATTTTACAGCTTCATAACATTGAAAAATATGAAGCAAAAGATTATCAACCTAAAGTTGACAGCTTTATTAAAGGATATGAATCCATAACACAAATAAGTGATGAAGAAAAACGGCTTATTCCCATTCTTGGAGTAAGTTTATACTTTTTCTATTTAGGCATACAATGCCAGCGATACGACAACTGGTCAAACTCGTTCCTGAGCGAGAACTATTTAAAAAGATATATCAATGGACTTGTAAAAAGGTACCATGATATTTATAAACCCGGAGACAATAAAAACCGCGCATAACCAATAACTTAAAGTCTGACGCATTTAAAATAAAACAAAAATGATTAACTGGCTGATTAACAATCCCTGGGTGTTTGGACTAATAACTTTTGTTTTAATGCAATTTGACTGGTTTCTGACCCTATCGCAGGAAAAGGAAAGAAAGGAACATTATTTCAGGCATTACCAAAGCTATCCTGTTAATACAATCGAAGGAAACCCCGCTTTTCAGAAAAGTGTTTCAAAAAGTCAGTATCTCAATCCCAAACACCTTATTGCATCAGTGATAATGGGAGCTGCTGTTACTTACGCTCTTATAGTGATTCCCACCGGGTTCCACGCGCTATTTATCGGGTATGTATGGGGTTTGTTTTTAATAGTCTGCACACAACATTTAACAAACTTAACCGGGTACATTGCCAGCCGCAAGGGACTTCACGGGAAGCTTTTTCTTCATCAACGAACCGGATATTTAATACAATCCGGCAGATATTTGTCAATTTCGTTATTACTCCTGGTACTTTCGATTCTTTCAGGTTCTGAAATTATTTATGGAGTAACTATCGCAGGATTTACATCATCCATCAGGCATTTATTACTTCTCCGGAAGGTGCCAAAAATTGAGCAGGAGGACTTACCCCCGGATTTAAAATAAAGTGAAAACTCGCAATAAAGTTTTTAAAAACCTGTGATCAAATACCTGATCCGGATGCAGCTATCAACCGGTATTGTCACCCACAGGTGCATTTACCAATAAACCGGAACTGGCTGTGCCTGAAAACGGAAAGCAGCCTGAAGTTATACGATTACCACTGCTAAAGTTTGAAAAGAATTTTTAATCCCCTTTCTAATTTATCCAAAATGACACCCCTGTTTAAAAAGCTCAATTATAAGAACCAGTTAGAGATACTTGCAATCAACCCTCCGGAATCTTTTTCCAATGAGTTAGGTATAATGGCTGAATCAGCGTCCATTTTTAAAAGTGAAGATGAAATGCCCGGAATTGAATTTGCGCTTGTTTTTGTAACTAAACAGCTAGAAATCGACGAAATGATTCCCCGAATATATCCAAAACTCAAAGGAGATGCTGTTTTGTGGTTTTGTTATCCCAAAGGCAGTTCGAAGAAATACAAATGCGACTTTAATTGGGATACCGGCTGGAAAGAGCTTAAAAAAATCAATCTTGAACCTGTACGGCAAATAGCAATCGATGATGACTGGAGCGCCTTGCGGTTCAGGAAAATCGAATTTATTAAAACGATGTGCAGGAAACTATAAGGGTAAGAGGCTTGCTTCTGCTTCATTCAGAAATCATCAATGCCTAAATATCATCCTCCATATTGCTGAGATGAAGGTTCAAAGCTTTTACCGAAATCTGAATCTCATAGATTGAGATTCCAAGTGAGGCGATCATCATTATCAAAGCAACACCAAATACCCAGACAGCTATAATATTCTGACCCACGAAAATCAGGAACATAGTTCCGACACAAAGGAACAGGCTTGCCACTCCTGAAATCTGCATGTTTTTTGTTAAGTAAAGACGTTTCCTGATGTTGGCAATCTGGCTTTTCAGAAGTTCGTTGGGATCGGCTTTGAATTTTTCGTGCAGGGTGCGAATCAGGGCGGCATAAGCTAAAAAACGGTTGGTATAAGCTAACAGGATCAGCGAAATAGCCGAAAATAAAAGTGCAGGTGTGGTGAGTGTAATTGGTTCGTGCATGGGGAATTAGATTTTTATCTCTGGAATAAATATGAGGCTTGTATGTTTCAGTAAGCAAAATTACATAATAGTGAAGCGCCAGACGACTAAAGTCATTCCTGGCTTTCAATTTCGTTTTCAGCAAATGTTTTATTCCGTGTCAGTTTCAGTGTTATAAAACCAACTATTCCCGCAACTGTGGATGCAACTAAGATGGCAATTTTCGAACTGTTGATAAGTGCATCTTCATCGAATGCCAGCAGCGTAATAAAAATAGACATTGTAAATCCTATTCCACCAAGCATTCCTGCACCAAGAATATTTTTCCACTTCAGGTCCTCAGGCAAAACGGCAAACCCCAACCAAACAGCAATAAATGAAAACAATACTATTCCCATGGGCTTTCCAATTAATAGCCCGGCAATAATTCCAAGGCTGTCGGAAGTGCCGAGGTTACGGATCCAGTCGCCGCCAATGGCGATGCAGGTATTACCCAGCGCGAATAACGGAAGTATTAAAAACGCAACGGGCTTGTGTAAGAAGTGCTGAAGAATATAGGAAGGCGATTTTTCGCTTCCGTCGCCAAACGGGATAACAAACGCCAGGATAACACCTGTTATTGTAGCATGAACTCCTGATTGCAGCATAAAATACCAGGCAATTGCACCACCGATCAGGTATGGTACAAGGTTATGAACTTTTAAACGGTTCAGGATTCCCAATAAACCTAAAATCCCTATTGCAATTCCCAGATTGACAAACGAAAGGGACGTTGTATAAAAAATTGCAATTACTATTATTGCGCCAAGGTCGTCGATAACTGCCAGGGCTGTTAAGAATATTTTTAGTGAAACAGGAACCTTGTTTCCCAATAACGACAGGATTCCGATTGCAAACGCAATATCAGTTGCCATTGGTATACCGGCTCCTGATTGGGTTGCCGTTCCAAAGTTTAGTAAAAGAAAAATTCCAGCAGGCACCAGCATTCCACCTAAAGCGCCGAAGATGGGAAGTGAGGCATTTTTAAGTGTCGAAAGTTCGCCATCGTATATTTCCCGTTCCAGTTCAAGTCCTATCAGCAGGAAAAAAATCATCATCAGGCCATCGTTGATCCAGTGCACAATGCTATGCCCGACAATATCATAATGCCAGAAATTTATATACTCCTTCTGAAAACCCGTATTAGCAAGAACAAGAGAAACAATCGTAACAAAAACCAGTATCAGGCCGCCGGCCTTTTCGCTCTCGAAGAATTCGTGGAATAGCTTTGTTAATTTCATTGAAGAATAAAGGATTTAATGAATCATTGCCGGGAGAAAAACCTGTTCGGTGTCAACTTTCCGCCTCCGATTAAATGATTACAGCCCCGATTAACCGTATCCATCATTTACACAACACCGGCAAGAGTCAAAGTGTTCAGTGCGGCTCATGCGCGGCCCATTTCGGAATGAATAAAATTCATTAACATTCACTTTTTTTTAACGCCATATGATATTATACTGATTTCCTAATAAATCATCATACCATACATCAATGCCATTTAGTGAGGAAATATCAACAGGCGTATCCATAGTTATGACTGAAAAATCTGAACCTGCGTTCAGATGCGGACTATTATAAAATTGGTGCATCTGGCTATCTGTGCATTGAACCATAACATTTGTAAGCATGCTGGCAGGATTTATTACCGTTCCATCGGGTAATTTATATTCGAAGGTAATGGAAGTAAGCTTCCCTTCGCTGTTTGTGTGTAATGTCGGAGCAATAATAACCAGATTGTACTTAGCATCGATATTTGAATAATCCAATGTAAACGACTTGGTTCCGTCAAGGGTTAAAGTATATGTGCCTTGTCGGAATGGAAGGAAAGCTGTTCCCCATGGAGCACCGTCCGGCGCCTGCGACTGTATGCAATATGTAGAAATAAATCCTGAGCCGTCGCCGGGATTAATCCTGGATCCCCATGTTGTGATATCATTATAGGGATTATCGGCAGGACCGGACAGAACAATATTCTCATTTGAAAAAGTTAAACCGGAACCACCCTGAATCTCTAAAGAATAGTTTATAAAGCAATTTGATTCGTTGTTAATTACAGGTGGGGTGTTGTCGTGGCCCCAGTGCCCACTATGTCGCGCAAATATACTGGATACAACCAATTGCTTATTGGATAAAACATCAGGGATACCATCATTATCAGCGTCTATGTTTTTAGCAATGGATTGATAATAAGTGCTTATACTCTTCAAACTGTTGATTTCCGTTTCAGAAATTATGATTTCATTCCCAAGCGGATCGTGCGAAGGGATAACACTATTACCTACCAATGTTAATGTTGATAAGTCAATTTGAGTATTGTCGCCGTTAGTAAGATTTCCAAGCGGCAACATATTTAAACCCTGTGAAGAAAGGTTTCCGATATACTTATTATCTGCATCTAAAAATATCAGTGCAACGCCTGTCCCGATTTGCCCGGATACTGAAAAGCTGCCGTCAGTTATGTCGTAGAGCTTATAATAGTATTTGCTGAAAACCAGGACCTTTTTTGCATCCGTAAGCGAAACCGATCCATCAGTGTTACTCACAGCACTTTTGCGTGTTCCCTGTGGAATACTACCTTTGATAACAATACCCTGATTATTTGAATTGTCATCTTTATTGCAACTAACAATGAGTATTGCGAGTACAATCATTAAAATAAGATTTTTCATAGTATAATTGTAGTGACACAGGCCTACTCTGGTAAGTTTTCGGCATCCCTTTGATTTGGTATTAACACATATTAATTTATTAAGCTCTAAATTGTAACTGTCTAATTTTCATTTATATATTTGTTATCCATTCTCATATTCTATTTATCCTGAAAATTAGGGCAATCAGACAGAGCGGGCCTCAATCCCGGTAGGTATCGGAATCAAATATACTCAAAACCCGCCATTTGTTATAGCTTTTATTATATACAGATTTTATTGAATCTCTATTGTATTCTCCTTTACATTCGTAACACCTTCAGCGGAAACTTTTTGAGTTTCAACTGAATAAACAACCCATCCACCATTGTGAATTCTTGATGAAGTCCAGGTCTCATTGGATAGTTTAGGGAAATCATCCCATTTTGGCCCCGGAACATTCATTGTTCCTGATATTTTTGTCAAATAATCAAACGTAGTTTTTGTAAGTTGTTCTGAATTAATAATTTGTTGCATTCTGATAATTGAGTTATTGTCTTCAGTGTTAATTTCATCTAACCAAAGTATTACTTCAGTGTCAAAAGGTTCACTTCCGTAGAGATTTGGAACTTCCATACTGGCTGTTATTTCTTCTCCAAGTTTGTACTTCGCGCCATGGTACGTGTAGAATTGCTGAATTTCTTTAATTGCAGACGCTTCTATAGCCTCTTTTGAATTATACATCTGCTCCATTTGCTCAATTAATTTATCAAAGCCCGGAATATCTTTTTCTTCCTTTTTAAGCAATTTTGTAGCCTTGAATATATAATCTCTGATGTCTTTCCAGTTTACGACCTCTATAAAAGCGCCTAAATCATCAGTAATGATAGTAACGGTCATATCTTCGGCTATTGATGAAAGCTTTTTTATCAGTTCATTTTCAGCCTGAATGTCATAATCGTGATAAAACCAGTCAATTGTGTATGAATCTGCCGTAGAGTCAACAATTGTTATATCAACAACATATTTGTAGGATTCTCTGGATGTTGTATCTGAATCTTTTACTTTATAATTCTCATTGGTTACAGTGTAGGTTTGTTTATCATGCTTATTCCAGTATCCGATAACCTGAACGGTTGAGTCACTCATGTTAATCTGGCCATACGTTTTGATGAACACTAAAAATGCAAATCCGATAAAAAAAAGTTGTCTCATTGATTTAGTATTAATGAATAAATCTAACTGAATATGATTGTATTACGTGCCTTTTCAGGACTGTTTTATTAGTTTATATACTTCGCCCCACGATGGCTCTTTACCTGTAATCAGGATTGATACCCTGAATATCTTTGCGGCGAGTTTGCGTAAAAAATAAAATGTGAGTACCAGCACCAGGAACGAACCTGCCAGTTGCCAGAATCCAACTTCAGTTATTGCCCATCGCATTGGCATTGCTGTTGCAGAAGTCAATGGAAACCACGAAAGGAATATTGACATATCGCTGTCGGGATCACGCGTTACCAAAAATGACATAAAAACAAAAACTAAAGGCAACATCATAAGTGAACTTTTACCCGAATTATTAGGGTCGGTAATTATTGATGCAATGGAAGCAAGTATAGCGTTCCAGATTAAAATTCCGGCAATGGCAAAGAACAAATACAAAGCTATTGACGGCAAGTATAAATAATCAAGAATTCCGGATAAGGGCTTTCCTGTGAATTGAAAAAAGATCATTCCGCCTATAATACTCAATGTTGAATATGTGAGCATGGATGAAATACCGGTTAAAGTAATTCCAAATATTTTCCCATCCATCCACACTTGCGGACTGATAGCAGAAACAATTTGTTCGGTTATTTTTAATTGTTTCTCACCTGTTATAGCGGTAAACTGATAAGCAAAACTCAGGAATACTGCCAGAATCATAAGACCGGCAAAAAAATAAGCCAGTACTACCCTGTTTTTTGAATTATCGGTATAAAGATAGGATTCAACAACAGGTGCCGGTGACAACACAGCAGCCAGTTCATCGGGTGGTAATCCGATTTTTTGCATCTCTTTTTGCTTATGATATTCCGTTAAATAAGTTTTTAGTTTTTTAATAGCCCTGGTGTTTTTATATGCGAGTATGATGAATGTTTCTCCATCAGTTTCCAGCAAAACACCGTCTTTTTCAACGTTAAGTCTTTCTGTAAACTTTGCCTTTTGTTCTGCCGGTATCCTGATTATAGTAAAGTCATTCTTCAGGATTTCAGTTAAAGTGTAGTCAAGATCATATAAAACTGATATTTCCATTTTCTTATCGGTGTCGGAAAAAGCGTACTTGCCTCCAAAGTAAAATAAAGTTGACACAACAAGCATAATTACAATACCAATAGCCTCATTTTTGGGTTTAAAAAAACGGCTGAACTCCCACTGCGTTACGGTTATTACCTGTTTCCAATATTTCATTGCTTATGTGTTTTAACCAGTTGAAGAAAAATTTCGTGAAGGTCGGGCTTATGACTTGTAATATCACATATGCCATTAACCTTAGCCAGTTCAGATAATACGCTTTTCATATCGGTTATTTGTCCGAAGGTAAGTTTTACATGTAAATCATCAACCAGGGTCACACTTTCAACTCCTTTCAGATTTTGAAATGTGGATTCAGTTATTTGTGATTCCAGTTGCAGTTCAATGATTTGTTTTTTACCAAATATTTGGTATATCCCTGATAAAGAACCGTTATATAACTCTTCGCCATTATTAATCAGGAAAACTTTATTGGCAATTTTTTCAACTAATGGCATCTGATGTGCGCTTAATAAAATTGTGGTTCCCTGTGTATTAATTTCCTTAATAAAATCGATAAATTTCTCCTGATTCAGCGGATCCAGTCCGGAAAAAGGTTCGTCGAGAATGGCAAATGCAGGTTTATGAAGTATAGAAGCAATAAACTGAATTTTTTGTTGATTTCCTTTCGACAGAACTTGTAATTTTTCTTTTGCCCTGTCGGCAAGCCCAAGTCGTTCCAGCCACTCCATTGCTGTTTTTTTTGCATCCATTTTTTCCATTCCCCTGATGGATGCAAGGTAAATCAATGATTTTAAAATCGGGATATCCAGGTAGAGTCCCCGCTCTTCAGGCAAATAACCTATGAGTTCAGCTTCGGGCAACTTAGTGGATTTACCGTTCAGATTCCATTCTATCTGTCCGCTATCCGATTTAATAATATCAAGTAATATTCGTAGTGTTGTTGTTTTTCCCGCGCCATTTGGCCCCAGAAAAGCAAAAACATCTCCCTGTTCAACGGTGAAGGAGATATTATTCACTGCTTTTACATTCAAGAAATCTTTGCTTAATGAGTTTACGCTAAGAATCGTTTTTTGTGTTTTATCAATCATATATTATTTGTGTGACAATTTTTATATTGAATGCAAGCGGCTGATGTTCCTGAAAATCGGGACAAGTTATGACAAATCGGATTATCCTGCTGCTCGTGATGAAACCGCTTTATTATGTTTCGCGGTATTTGGCTGTAAACCCATTACGCCAAGGCAGTACGGATCACTAAGTTCCAAATTATTCTCCAAAACCTGCCAGTTGTTATAGTTCTTTTAAGTGACCTGTGGTTATTATAATTTAAAGTCTACTAATTCGTAGTTTGCGTTTCGTCCTCCTTCGTCAGTTTGTTTCAAAATGCCTTTTTCTACCAGGTCTTTTATATCCCGCAAGGCGGTGTCGGTAGAGGTTTTGACAATTTTAGCCCATTTTGAGGTTTGTAGTTTTCCTTCAAAATCGTCAAAGAGTTTGTTAAGTATTAAACGTTGGCGTTCGTTGATGGGTGTGTGTTCATGTAATTTCCAAAACTCAGCTTTACGCAATATTTTCTGTGTGGTGTTTTCAGTGGAGAGCATCGCATTTTTGAGACAATGCAAAAACCAGTCGATCCATTCGGTTATGTCTCCTGAACTATGCTGCACTTTTTGCAATACTTCGTAATAGAGTTTGCGTTCGGCTAATATTTGGCCGGACATACTGTAAAAACGTTCTCCACTGCCTTCGGCACGTGCAAGCAACATGTCGGTTATGGCTCTTCCAATTCTGCCGTTTCCGTCATCAAAGGGGTGAATGATGATAAACCAAAAGTGTGCTATGGCGGCTTTCAAAACTGGGTCAAGGGAGTTTTCGTTGTTGAACCAATCCAAAAACCTGTCCATTTCCGTTTTTACTAATTCGGGCTTTACGGCTTCGTAAAGCACTTTTTCTTTGCCCATAGCGCCCGAAACAACCTGCATTTCACCAGTCCGGTATCGTCCCACTTCTATTAAGTAAGGTCCGCTATACCCAGTGGGGAAAAGTGCTGCATGCCAACCAAACAACCGTTTTTCGGTTAAAGGCAAAGTATATCTTTGGGTGGCATCCAGCATCATTTCTACAACGCCTTCAACGTGGCGGTTGCTCGATACAAGTCCTGCCGTGTTTATGCCCAAACGCCTTGCAATGGACGAACGTACCTGGTCATAATCAAGTAATTCGCCTTCAATTTCTGATGATTTTACTACGTCTAAAGTTAAGGCAGTTAGCGTGGCTTCTTCTTTAGCAGAAAAGCCCAAAGCGTTCATTTGCCCTATTATTTTACCTTGCATATGCCGTACCTCTCCAAATACGACATTTATGGCTTTGTCCTGCCACGAAAAATTAGTCCAGTTTTTATACTCATAAATGTATTTTGCCATTACTTCATAGTATTGTGCGGTAAAGATACGAAACAATTACCGCAAATATGCGGCGATAAATTTATTTTTTCACCGCAAAGGGATAGGTCGCCAAAGTTCGTAATTTTTGTATGGTGCAATCATTGGCTATGCCAGATGACGCTCCCGAAAAATGTATATAAAGATTTCAGATGTTTCAACGAACACGCAACTTAGCGAACTTAGCGAAGCGGTCTCATGAGCGAAGCGAATAACAAAGCGGTCTCTTGATCGCAGCTCAAAAATCCGCATTTGCTATAGTGTTTGTTAGCCACAGGTTTAAAATATCATTTTTTTTATCGGGTCTTAAATACGTTCCAAACTGCTCGTAAGTACTCTACTATTGTCTTACTTATTTACTAGTTGGTCAATTGTGTCCTTAAGTTCAACATAGGTTTTTTCTTTGTCAAAACCAGTTATTATTTTCTTGATAACTCTATTTTTATCTAAAACAAAGAATTTAGGTACTGATTGTATACCATATTTTAGTTTCACCTCATTATTACACACCAGGTATTTATAACTAATATGATAGCTTAAAACATGTTTCTTGATAACAGATAAATTATTGTTCCAAGTTTCGATACTTATTATTTCAAGTTCTTGATCTTTATATTGATTCTTGATTTTAATTAAGTACGGAATTGATTGATAGCAAGGGCCACAACCAATACCGGTAAATTGAATAATTATTACTTTGCTTTTCACATCACCCAAACCGATAGAATTATTATTAGTATCTTTTAATTCCCATGAGGGTGCAACAGTCCCTATCAAATTTTTCTCTTTATTACTATTACTCTCATTAGACTTTATAACAAAGTCAGTAGGAAAGTATTTCGAAGCAATAAAATTTATTTTATCGGTTTTATTTATTCTTATTTCTTTACAAGTCTCCCAGGTTATTCTGTCTGGGAATTTTTTTGTGATACGATATGGCAAATTATTCACTTTACTTATCCATATCTCATACTTTGACCATTTGTCCTCCATTAAATTAGGTGGATCGGCATATACAATCCAATTTCCAACTACTTCAACTAATGTGTCGTAAAATGACAAACTAATTAAGACAGAATCAGCTAAGTCTTTGACATGAATAATTTTATTGTCAGAAGTTTCGAGTGCATACTTTAAAAGACTTTTTACATGCGTTAAAAATGGTGGATAAACAGTTCTAAATGGATATCGATTGTTTTGAAAACTATCAACCGGTATTATTTTATTCTCCCAATCCAAATAGGATTGAACATTACCATCATAGAAATAAATCATTTTGGTTGTGTCTGATAATTGAAAAGAGGCAATACTTGCTCCTACAAACTTGTCCTCCTGGTTATCAAACTCTTTTTTAAAGACACTGTAACTTCGTGAAGGGATTGTGTCGTAAAGACTACTTGCCGATTGATACCAGAAATAAGATGCCGATTGGATTTGTTTTAGGTTATCATATACTTTGCGAATGTAAATTGTGTCGGATTGTCCCCAAAGAGATAGCTGCAAAAAAGAGATTATAAAAGTCAGAAAAATTTTATTCATTTTGATTCTCGTCGTTTATTTTAAACTTATGACTAATCGGCTGACGCTCCCGAATAAACGGGACAAGTTCCCGTTACACGGGACAGGTAATGGCAAGTGCGGGAATAAATTGTTGCTCAACTGTCAGCCAGTACAACCTGTCCCGATTTTTCGGGAAATGTATATAAAGATTTCAGATGTTTCAACGTTCAAAGCCTGTAATGATGAAATTGAAACAAACCCAAATTTGCTATAGCGTTTGTATGTGCAACAGTATTTTTTTCTCGGCTAAGTTAATTCTTAATTCAAAATTAATTGTAGCCATCATTAATAGCAGTAAGAAAGTTTGTAATTATCTCGCCATTTTCTTGAGTAAATTGCTGTCGTAGTCTTACCATTAAAATATGACCATCTAATTCGATTTCAAGATCATTAAATCCTCGAATAGTTTCTAAAAAACTATTCGAAATGCAATTTCTCACTTTTGTTTCATCATTTGCTACAACATAATACTTCTTGCTAAAATCTTTATTAAAATCGAAGTCAATGTCTGTACTTAGAAACAAATTATTTATTTTGTCAGCAATAGTTTCTGGCCTAATAAGTACACGGCCATAATCTTTTTTAAGTGTTGCTATACCAATTAATTCATATTCTGAAAATCTCGTTTCATTCTGTGGAGACTTAGTCGATTTATAACTAAAAGTCATACTTAACAAAAGCAAAAAGGATATTTGTTGATTTTTCTTTATTTCAAGGGCTTCAGACAATACAACTTGTGTGTAATTATTTAGTGAATCAAAATGCGAAATTATATTTTCAATATTTTCCACCTCTGGTTCAGTCAATTCTCTAAATTGACAATTTGTCAATATTGAATTTAATTTATCAATCAAAATACTATCTTTCATCAGGTTGTTTTATTGTTGCTAACGGTTTATGCTCCCGTTGCACGGGATAAGTAATGGTAAGTGCGGGATTAAATTGTTGCTCAACTGTCTGCCAGCACTACCTGTCTCGGTTTTCCGGGAAATGTATATAAAGATTTTAAAAGTTTCAACGTGCATGCAACTTAGCGAAGCGGTCTCTTGAGCGCAGCTCAAAACTTAGCGTAGCGATCTCATGAGCGAAGCGAATAACAAAGCGGTCTCTTGATCGCAGCTCAAAAATCCGCATTTGCTATAGTGTTTGTTGGGCGTATGTGCTTCATTTTCTATTTGTTTCTTCACTTTTTATAAATGGATTTATGTAAGGCTTCCCATTCATAACAAAAATTGCATTCATTATAGATATTAAACCACCAACCAATAATCCTCCTATAATAGGTGTCGGTTGATTAACTCTCCAATAAATCCACAGACCAAAAAGACTGATTACCCAAATGCATAACTGCATAGAAATAGCAGCACGAAAATGGTTTATCATATCTTTGGTTTTGCCTTTTTTAATATTCCATAATACTAACGTTGGAAAGATTAAGGGTATTATTCCACTTAAATGAATAAGTGCTAACCAATTGTTGCTGTCTATCTTTTGGGGTTCCTGTTTTTCCTTTAATTCATTTTCTGCAAACAAACTAAAATCAACATCTAGTGCTTTAGCAATCATTTGAAGAGTATATGCTCGTGGGTCTACTTCTCCGTTTTCAATTCGTTGAATTGTTCTTGCACTAACTTCGGTTTTATCAGCCAACTCTTCCTGAGTCATGCCCTTTTTAATTCTTAACTCTTTTATTAATTTTCCTGTTTCCATTTTTCATTTTTGAGTCCAAAGGTCAGTATGATTAAGGTAACTTTCCAACTACAAAAACACGACATTTACACGACATTCTCAATTACTCCGTTCTTTTTCTTTATTTTCCATAACCATATTACATAGCAAATTATCAATTATTTCAACCAAATCTATCCAGTTAGTAGCAGTTTTCCAGCATTACGCCCACCTACCTTATATAACCAACTTCCTATCTGATTTTACTTCGCATACATATCAATCACCTCTGAAATCGCTTTTGTACAAGCCGGGCAAAACTCCTGTTTATTTCGTGTAAACATAATACAATCCAGTGCCGAACGATAAAGCCCGAATTGCATATAGTTTCCGCCTTCGAAAGCGCCGGTTGCATCTTTGTATTTATTTTTAGAGAACATTTCGAGCGAGGTCTTTTTTTCGCGTTCAAATAATGCTTCCATCTGGGCTTCAGGAACATTGGCTGCCCTCAAAGCCCGTCGTTCCTTCTGAATGTCATAACTGAAATTGTCAAATTCCGTTTTGTTCCATGGGGTTGGAATCGGTGTACCAGGTTTAACCAGCTCTTTCCATTTCAGGTTGGCAGTATCCAGAAGTGCGGTAACGTTAGGTTCCCAGGGCTCAACAGTTATGGCAGGAGTCTGGTACGAAACATCAGAAGTGTAATATTCATCAGCCAAAGCGGCAAAAGAATGTCCAAATTCATGAACAAAAATATAACGTGAAAATTTATTATCGGCAGCCACGGTTGAATACAGGTTAAAAATACCTCCACCACCGTATGTACGTTCGTTGATAAGAATAAACATATAATCATAAGGAACACTGGCTGCTACGTCGCGTATGGTACGGTTGTCATACGAAAGCGCGTACCTTTCTGAGTCGAAAGCGCCGTACGACATAGAAAGCGGCGTACGGTTGAAAACTCCCGGATGCGGCTTATTAACTCCGCTGGTGGCCGAAGGTGTTTCGACAGCCCTCACATTAAAATCGGCTTTCCGCGATTTATACGGCTCAACTGTAAAAAGCTCATCCGTCAGGGATTTCACATCTTTATGAAACTTATCCATTTCGGCAGCAGTATAGCCATCGCCCAGAATTACAATATCCACATGATCTGCAGCTTTTCCATTTTCGAAATAAGGGAACGTTTTAAACGCACTTTTTAAAACAGCCGGATTAACAACCCGTGATTTCGGATCAACGAGTATGCTCCAGATGGCTACAAAATTGTTTTTTGTATCCCGCTTCTCGATGGTGAGTTTTACCGGCAATTTGGGCCATGGAAACCGGACTGATTCATGGAAAGTGCCCCAGTTGGGATCACCAATACTCTGCCATTCGCCAAAAACACTGGCAAAACCTCGGCTGTAAAGCAAGGTATTTGTAAGAGTATCTGTAATTTTATAGAAATACAATCCACGGTTCAGTTCATCCAGCAAAACAGATTCGCTGCCGGCCCAGGCACCATCGTTGATTATACGATCAAGGGAAAAATGTTCTTCATTGGCGGTTCCTGTGTGGAAATAATCAACCCGCATGGTTTCGCCGGTGAAATACTGATTGTAATTAACACTTTGGCTATGCTGTGCAAACGAAAGCAAGCTTGCTCCCATTGCCAGAAACAGAATGGAAAATCTTTTCATTTTATTTGTATTTATTAGTAAAGTAAAAGTATCAATTAATCGTTTAGACCCTGATTTCTTATTTTGTAATGATATTAATTTTAGTAACTAATCAGTCAGATCAAAATGCATTTTTTGCCACAGATTACACGGATTACACAGATTTCAAACTGCCTTTAGCAGTTTAGCAATTAATTTCAATTAAAATGATGAATAATTATCTGTGAAAT
>JAURYB010000169.1 GCA_030654075.1 Bacteroidales bacterium
GTAAAATTATCTGAGAATATAAAAAAATGCTTACCCATCATTAATTTATTTCAGGGGTGGTTAGCACAAGAAAACGACTTACCGCCTGTTATTTTAAATAAGCATTGCCCATATTGCGAATTTCAAAATAGTTGCAAAGAGATTGCAATTCAAGAAGACAGTCTTTCTCTTCTTGGTGGAATGACTAAAAAGCAAATACTGAAGTTCGAAAAAAAAGGTATTTTCACAATCAAACAACTCTCGTATCTTTATCGACCACGTAAAAGAGGGCGGCGATCACGGCAGGAACGTGTAACCCATAAGTATGAGCTTCAAGCTCTCGCATTAAGAACCGGCAATATTTATATTCAAGACAAAATAACTGAAATTCCAAAATATGGTGTTGAAATATTTATTGATTTTGAATGCTTACCAGATGAAAGTTTTTTCTATTTATTTGGGGTGGTCGTTTGTCAAGCCGACAAGCAAAATAATTTTCAATTTTGGGCGCCTTTAATTAATGATGAGGAATCAGCATGGAAAGATTTTATTTCTATTATTGAACAGTTCGGTAACAGTCCATTATTTCATTATGGCAGCTTTGAAAACAAGGCCATTTGTAAGCTCGGAGAAAGATATGGGACATCGACCAAAACAATTATTGAAAGGCTTTTTAACATCAATACTTGTATTTACGGAAAAATATATTTTCCAGTATATTCGAATAGTTTGAAGGATATTTGTAAATATTTGGATTTACCCTGGAGCTCACCCAACGCATCAGGTTTGCAATCAATAGTTTGGCGGCACGAATATGATCAAAGCAAGGATAATAATTATCGTGAATTACTACAATCATATAATCTTGAAGATTGCCTGAACCTTAAAGAACTAACAGAACATCTTAGGCTGATTGCTGCTGATGCCACCCATTCAGAACATGTTAGATTTGCTGATAAGGAAGGCGGTTCTATGCCAGAAACGGCATCTAATCTATCAAAGCAATTGTCGAATATTTTACTCTCGGCTCACGGAGCTTATGAGCAAAAGAAAATTACACTCAAAATTAAAAATAATGTAATAACACCTAATGATGATAGTAGCGCTAATAGGAAGAACCGAGCTATTTCGCAAGAAATAAAAATCAACAATGTTGTTCAAGTAAGGCGAGGCCGGACATGCCCAAATCATTCCGGACAAAAACTGATACCTACCCAAGACGAAGCGTCACAAACGATATTGGACTTGAAATTCACATCTAGAGGGGTTAAGAAACAAGTAACTCAGTACATTGGCAAGAAAGGGTTTTGCGCTGAGTGTAATAAATTTTTCAGTCCACCACAAATACGTAAACTTGGGAAAGGGAAAAAGTATGGTCATGGATTTATAGCATGGGTAAATTATCACAGATTAGCTATGCGTTTGCCATTCAAAAAAATAATTCAATTGGTTGAAGATACATTCGGAGAGCAAGTTGCAGCGGCAACTATACAGCTGATGTTTATAACATTATCTAAATATTTCATAGATACAGAACAGATGATGCTAAAACGAATTTTGAAAAGTCCTTTTGTTCATATGGATGAAACCACTATTAATATCAAAGGATTTTTACAATACGTTTGGGTGATTACTGATGGTAAACACGTGGTTTTCAAGCTCACTGAAAATAGGGAGTCAACAATAGTGCATGAGTTATTGAATGGCTATTCGGGTGTTCTGTGCTCTGACTTTTACGGCGGGTATGACTCGGTTCCTTGTGTTCAACAAAAATGTTGGGCACATTTAATACGTGATTTAAACGAAAACCTTCGCAAATCGCCTTTTTATACAGAATATGAAAATTTCGTCTGTGCAGTTGGAGAGCTAATCACCCCGATTCTACAGGCCGTGGAAAAGTATGGATCAAAAACCAGACATTTACGTAAGTTTAAAGTAAATATTGATAGATTTTATGAGAAATTTATTAATAGCAATGTCTACACATCAGATATTACGCAGACTTTTCAAAATCGTTTTATAAAATATCGAGAAAAACTATTTGTTTTTCTCGATATCGATGGCATTCCTTGGAATAATAATGCAGCAGAGAGGGCAATCCGACATTTGGCTGTTCAAAGAAAGATTTCAGGATCATTTGGACAGAAATCCGCCCCTCATTATTTGAGACTCCTAAGCATTACGCAGACCTGCAGGTTCCAAAATAAGTCATTATTACAGTTTTTATTATCTGGCGAGAAAGATATTGATGAGTTTAAGGGGAGTAAAGGTTTAATTGGTTGGCGAATGCATTAATCTAATCTACTGATTTGCAACACTAACGTGCTATCAATTTTAATTATCGCCGGACAATCAATGCATAGACTCGTTATTACTTGGCTTGGCCTTATCTTTAGCCAGATAAAGTCAGTCGTGCTAGAATTTCAAGATGGACTTTGAAATAATTGGTAAAATTAGACAATCTGAAACTTTTGCTCGTGGCTCTGCTATCAGAGAGTTGTCACGTCTTCGGAAAATTCATGGTCTGGGTAACTGGTGTAAGCGTAAAGGTTTCGCTATTGTTCGGTTGAGTGATGGGACGCTTCGCGATGCAGAGATTCACTGGTATGAAGCTAATGGCATTGGCAAGCGCGAGTTTAAAATTAAGCGTTATTTGGATATATAACTATGAATACACACGAATTTGTTATCTGTGTCGATAACCATGGCTACGAAGTATCACTGGAAATGCGTAAACTCTATGAGATAGTCGCTGATGCCGATGCAGAAAAACATGGTCAAATTAGAGTTATCGATGAATCTGGAGAAGACTATCTTTATCCAGTAACTGCATTTGATCGAATTAATTTACCGGAAAATATCATTGAGCGTGTTTTTCTTGCACATACTTAAGTTATTTGCTAGAGAAATCGATCACGATCCGATTGATAACATACTTTAGTATTTAAAAGATTTTTTAAGTATCCAAAAGTGCCCTCGTCATTAGCGATCTTTTAATGATCGCTTTTTCCCAATTTATTGAACCTCATTCCGCCACATTCATCGCCATAAAGCCAGTCGTGACGGTCAGGAATTGGCCGTAATCCTACGGCCAGTTTCAACTAAAAAATCAATCCACGTTGAGGGAGGACTTGCCTAAATAACTCCGTTTTCGATCACCGGCAGCACCCAGTATTTAATACCTGAACCGGAAAACTCGGCTCTCAGCTGCACTAATAATGGGGCTAATTTCTGCTGAGGTACGTACATTTGAAAA
>JAURYB010000173.1 GCA_030654075.1 Bacteroidales bacterium
GTTTATTTTCTTGCGAACATACATCCGGTAAAGGTAATATTTTTGTCTGGGACACCCATTTGGGTGTCCCGCAAATTATATGTTGCTGTTATTCAAATTGTTATAAAATTGACACAAATAAAGTGTCGAAGTCAGGAAAAAGGGTGCAAAACTAGCAATAAAGGCACCCAAAGGCGGACACAGCACGACCTGTCCCCCTTTTGGGTTTCGGCAAAGCTCAACCACCAAAGGGGGACACGTTCTAACAAATAAGTGTGCAAAATATCCAATAAAAACAAAAAGATGGACATGCACTAAGCGAGATTTCAAACAAAAAACACAGCTATCCGCCCTAAGACGCATAACTGTGTTATCGGTATTATCCCTGCCGGAAGCAGGATAACCTTAAATTACTCCTTTTCCTCTTCCTTTACTTCCCTCAATACATAAGCCTTACGGATAGCAAACGCTGCCGCCAGTGTTAATAAAATAAAGGTGCCGTTGCCAACAGGGGCGCCTGCCCCGGTTCCGCCAACCTCAGTACCCTCTGCTGGTGTGTCACCAGGTAAGGGAGGAAGCTGAGCAAACATGAACAATGGCGCTGCGATTAATAATGCGGCTATAACTAGGGTTTTGAGGTTACGTTTCATATGTTTTTTGCTTTAACAAAGGTAGGCTTTAGGTTTTGGGTTTTAGGGTTCGCTCTTTGTGAGATGTTTCAAGTTTCATTCTCCACTTTCTCCTTCACGCTTCGGCTGGCTTCGGCTGGCTTCGGCTTCGCTCAGCCGCCGTCACTCTTCACTCTTCACTCTTCACTCTTCACTCTTCACTCTTCACTATTCACTATTCACTATTCACTATTCACGCTTCACTACTGCAGAATAAACACCTTCCGCACTATTGTACTGTTCTTGCTTATCACTTTAACGATATAATTACCTGTGCCTGTAAGTTTTATCTCGTTCGTTCCCTGAGCCGATAGTTTGGAAGCTACCTGCTGACCGGAAATATTGTAGATAAAGATATCGCCCTTCACCTGGTCCTTCATATTGATATGAACGGTGCGTTGGTAGCTGTATATGGCTGCTTCCACATTTTTTGTTGGGGTAAGGCCCAACATGGTGAAATGCAGTATAAAGCGCTGGTCGAAGGTGCCGGCAACAGCATCGAAGGTGTAAGATCCCGCTGACAAATCGGTGGAAATCCCCAATTCGGTATCTTCCAGGGTGGCATTGCCAAGGTCATTTATTTCGGTGGCGGCGATGGTATAGGTTCCTTTAATGCCGGTCTTAATACCCACCCTAACATTATCGACGCTTGGTAATGTATTTATTGATAATGGATTGCTTCCAAATGTATAAAGCTGAGCAGCTGCGGGTACATCCCCGTAGAGTTTTTCAGCATCATAATCGCGATCCATTTCAGTTGTTGCCCCGGCGATGAACCGAACTACAGCTTCATCTTTATATCCATTACCTGTAACCTGTAACCGTACCAGGTTTGGAACAACTTCTTCAGCTCTTTTTACGAATGAAACCGTATTGTGAACACGAACCGCATCAGTCATACTAAATGTACCGCCATTACCTTTAACAAAGAATCCTTGAGTTGGAGCAATATATCGTGACCCAAGATTAGTCCCGGACTGCTGTGTATAAGAAGACCAGGTTGCGCCATTATTAATATAAATTGCTAAAGTAGCTAAACCGTCTTTAACCCAACCACTAGCAGCATCCCAGTCAATAGCTGAAGGGTAAGGATTCCCAACCAGATTCCATCCTAAGCCCGAGCCACCAGCAGCGGTAGTGTTTATGCTATAAATTGACTCTTTATTGAGATCACCTACATAGGCTCCACTAAAGGCCGCTGATTTTGGGTATAACGCATACCCTTTTATAGCAGCAAGTGAAAGATCGGTAATGAGTATAGGCGTGTAATTATTAGTGGAAGAGTTAAAATTATACAGGTAGTTTCCTAAAAACATACCCGAAGTCGCATTTGCTAAAGGAGATGAGATAAGATGCCATTTCCCGGAACTGATTGCCGGATGCTTCACAATAATTTTAGCGCCGCTTGATAATGTTAAATTTCCATTATCAATTAATGATGCACCTGATTCCACCGTAATATTATTACATAAGGCGGCGGCTGTTATTGTTGGATAATAGGATAGTCCGGCAGGAATGGTAACATTGGTTCCGTCACCGGGTATCTCTGTTTGGTCCGACCAATTATTTTTGTCATGCCAGTTTGTGCTGGAAGCAGCCCCTGTCCAGGTAAGAGCTATAGCTGATGGCGTAAGGAAAAGGACTTTCGTTGAAATCGCGTCCGGGCAGGAAGCGTTATGCACTGTCAGAGTAAAAGTAACAGTTGCTATAGGTGGATCTGCTGCAGAATATAATGGGTTTATAACGGTATTATCAGTTATTGTACCGGCACCATTCTCAGTCCATAGAATCGTTGTTCCGTTAGTTGCTATGGCTCCGGATAAAGTGAACGGAGTACCAGAAGTGCCAACTTCAGTTGGTCCGGCAAAAGCAAAAGGTACAGGGTCTGTTGCAACGGCATAGTTTGCTGATACAGTACCATTTCCACAGCTGCTCACACCATAGACAGTAAGATTACCAGCAGTTGCATTTGACGCAAAAGCTATTGAAACACTGTTAGTTGAACCTGTAATTGTTGCACCTGTACCTGAATAAGCCCAATGGTAACTTGTAGCGTTAGTAATAGCGGGAACTGAATAACTTACAGCAGCCGCACCCTGGCATACTCTGGCACTACCGGTTATTGTACCGGCAGCAACTGGCAATTGATTAACAACAAAATCCCCTGTGCTTGTAGCTGTTCCACCTGGTGTTGTAACTGATATTTTACCCGTTGTAGCGCCGGCTGGAAAATCTACTGTTATCTCGGTAGCGAGTCCATTAATTGTAAAAGTAGTTGCCTGGGTGCCATTAAAACTAACATCAGTAGCTCCTGTAAAATTTGAACCAGTTATGGTTACAGATGTAACTGATCCCGCACAAGCATTGTCCGGAGTAAAGGACGAGATAGTCGGAGCGGATAAGGTGGTAGCGCTGGCTACTAAACCTCCGCTATAATAATTGTAATTCTCGGAGTAAAATTTATAATCATATGTTGTTCCGGCTTCAAGAACTGTATTGTTTAACGAAGTTCCTGAACTGTTGTAGACTACAACGCCAGAACCAATTGTGGCATTCACCGCGTAAGCTGTACCCTGCGTAGGTTCGGTCCAACTATCAGCTGCTTTTTTACGCACAACCATTACATTATGAGGAGTAGCGTCTTTTGTCCAGGTAAGGTTAATTTGTGAGGCTGAAACCGCGGAAGCGCTTTGTGATGAAGGATCTGTTAATGCATCTACAGTAAAATAATAAGCCGGGGCAAAAGAAGTAGTGTTTTGCCAAGTGGTAGAATTTGCATAATTAAACGGATCACCTGACCCAGCTTTTACCCGGCCATTGATATACCAATTACCAGTAGATGTAAACTGGAAGTCAACGAAATCAGCCTGTACTTTCTTATTTGGATAATCTCCATTTACAAACCAATCCGCTGTTCTCCATAACCATGCCAAAGGATCGGAATTGCTTTTTCCTATTCCGGCATCTGATAAATTCCAGGTTTCTTGTCCAATTTCAAATTGTATCCATGTGCCGCTTGCAAGTTTATCGCCAAGGTAATGCATAGCAATTGGAGACCCGTTAGTAATCATATGCGACCATAATGCCGGAGTAACCGTTCCGCTACAGGTTACATTCTGATCGGTTGTTCCCGCGGTTGCGACTACAATATTTTCACTATTAAAGTCACCTGAGGAAAGGCCTGCTTTTAATCGGGCATAAATGGTAGTTATTGCCACTGTTCCTGAAACAGGTGTTAATGTAATAGGATTAGTTGGTGCAAATGAAACTCCCGAAACAGTGGAGATTTCATAATTAGCCGATGGTGTAACTGTTAGGTTAGCAGTGAGGTCTGTGCCGCTTACTGTAAAAGATTTCTCAGCTGATGGACCGCTGCCCTGTGCATAAGTGAAACCGCTGAGTGTGCCTGGGGTAACTGTAATAGCTGGTGGAATTACATCCCCTGTTATTGTAAAATTATCTATCCTACTTGTACCTGTGGGTGCTACAGGACTAACACTATTAATTGCAACAGTTGAATTATCAACAATTCTGAAATATACTGTTGATAATCCGTTAATAGCGGTTATAGAACTTAGATCAAAACTGAAGATTGAATTAGTGTTAACTAAAGAATTGTTCCACGTAATTGAGGCTGGAATACTATATTCAGATCCAAAATCAGTGAAAACCGTGCCGTTCGTGCTGTATTGCAATTTGAATTTAGCAGGACCTGTGGAACTACCGTTTTGGTCGCAGCTGACAACTATATTTTGGTAACCGGAAACCGATGCAACAAACTGAAAATAATCACCAACTGCCCAATTATTTGCACTTAATGCTTTTAAAGATCCATTGCCTGAGGGTGTAGACCACACACTTGAGCTACTGGCGTGTACTGCCGAAAATGCAGAGCCTACAGTTTGTGATCCAGCATCAGCTAATGTTGAACCGGCAGTTAATGATGGCGATGTAGCAGCTGTAGCGGATACAGTTATACCTTCATATGTCCATTTGGCAATTGGAGGTAAAGTTACAGTTAGCAATTGTGTAACATCAGCTGCAGCGCTATAATTTAAACTTGCTGCTTGTGAAGCTGTTATTGTGCTGGTTCCGCCTCCAACAATGTGGATCTGGCCGGAAACTATAGTTGCAACTGAGGTATTGGAGCTTGCATAGGTTATTGTGTTAATTGCTGAAGTAGGGGATGTCGCTCCTGGAGCAAAATCGGGATCCGAAGTGGTTTTGGCTGGCAATGCACCAAATATAATTGTCTGGTCCGCTTTCGTGATGTTAGCAGTTAATACAGTTGGCTGAGTAAGTGAATAATTCCCTGCATCAGCGCCTCCTAAAGTACTGGTTGAAATTACTTCCAACCCGTCTCCTACATCTGACTGGGAGAACGTTCCCGTACCATTAAGTGTGACTACATCAGGAGATATTACACCTTCTAATGTACCGGTAATAGTAGCTGCAACTGTACCATCATATGGTTTGTTCTGTGCTGTTGCATCGGTTACCGTAAGTGGTTTCGCTGTAATTGAAGCAGTAAGTGTTGGTTGCGTTACACTGTAGTTAGTTGATGGTGCATCAAATGAACCGATTCTGCTTAAAGTTTTAGGACTTCCAGCTACGAGGAAATCAGGAAAAGCCCAGGTAACCGTACCTGTTACAGAAAATGTTTCGCTGTTTTCCAAACCAGTATATGAAGGAGTTCCGTCAACGGTAACATCAGCATCTCTGTCATATTCTTTATTTTGGCCTGTGAGACCCGTGATTGTTAATGTTTTTGTATTTACAGAGCTTGAAGCAGTCGGCATAGTAACTTCCGTTGCTCCGGTGCTGTTTAGTAAAATATTGCCTGAATAGGGTGATCCCAATACCGTATTTATAGCCAATAAACGAACATATATAGTGGTTGGGTCTACTATACCTGAACTTTGTTCCAGATTTAATGTATTACTATAACCCGTAACGGCGGAAGTAGAAATTTCAAAACCGGTTGGAGCTGTAATTACTATATCTGCCGTTAATGCAGAACCTGAAACACTAAACGTAGTTGTAGAAGATGCTGTTCCGTAAGTGGTTGACAATGATGTGAGAATTCCGGTTACGTTAATTGTAGGTGATGATACAATTGTCCATTGTGCATACAATATTACATTGCTTGTACCCATGGTATAACTTGCACCATCAGTATAGGAAGTCCCGCCGCCACCAGCTGCTGTATTCCAACCATTAAATCCGTATCCGGTTCTGGTATATAAATTAGTAGTTAAGTTAGCTGAAGCTCCGGTTGCAATAGTCTGGGTTGACATGGAACCTCCGGTTGAGCCATTACCATCAAAAGTTATCGTATTATTATTGGCAGTAAAATTTGCCTGTACAGTAGCATCGCCGGTTGTTAGTGTTGAAGTGGTTGAAGCTAAAGCGGTATTACCAATAGCTGCAGACCCGGATGTAACGCTCCAATTACCAAAAGTATACCCCGTATTTGCAGAAGCTGTAATAGTAGTTGCTTCACCGTAATTTACAACGATTGACGAAGATGCCGGTGCTGTAACCGTTCCTCCGGTTCCGGCATTGGAAGTTAAATTATATGTATTTATTGCCCATTGTGCATATAAAGTTAAATCTGCAGCAAAAGAATACTCTGCCCCATTGGCATAAGCCGTTCCTGAGCCATTTGCAATTGTATTCCATCCTGTAAATGTATAGCCTGTACGTGTAAAACTATTGGAGGTAAGAGCGGTTGAAGTACTTGCCACCTGATTTGCCATTGTCCCGCTTCCTCCATTGTTATTGAAAGTTACAGTTTTGCCTGCACTTGGCGTTACACTTTCCCAGGTTGTTCCAACCCTAATTCCATCAAATCTTGCAAGAGGAGTGGTCGTAGAGGATTGTCTTAGTGCAATTGCGGCAATTGCTGTTGCATCATTCTGGGTAGTACCTGTTACAGAAACAGTCGGTGTTGGTTCGGTAGACCCTGGTGTTGGATTTACAAACACATAAACTGCATCATCCGTACTTGTTACAGTATTAAAAGTGTATTTCAATACAATTAAGTAAGTAGTATTAGCAGAATAAGAATATCCAGTATATGTCACTGTTTCACCTGATTTTTGTAATCCAAATTGAATAGCAGATGACGCGTCCTTTTGAATATAAAATCTGCAGAAGAAATTTGCAGCAGTGGTTCCTGCAGTTTGACAAAAGTGAATAGGGTATGAAGTTGTCGTTGTGGGATTGGCAGTAATCATGAATGCACAGTAAACACTTCCGGTATTGGTTGAAGTAAAGGCTTTATTAACATCCTCATTATTTGCAGTTGTTGATGTAGCATTCCCAACTCCTGAAGATAAATAACCCGAGTAAGTTAATCCCGGGCTGGCTATAGTCATTGGTGTAGAACCAGAACCACTATGAGCTACCCAGCCATTTGCAGTTAATGCCGTTCCTACTGTTCCAGTGAAATCATCAACTAAGAGTTGCCCCCATCCTTTCCCCGGCAAAATCATAAAAATAGCGAGAGCTGCAATAGCGAGGCTGCGTGTTAAGTGTAATTTTTTTATCATGGTAATAGAGGTTTTAGGGGTTAGGATTTAGGGGTTGGGGGAGAGTTATGAGTTATGAGAGTTAAAAAGTTCAAGGGTTCAAAAGTTCAAGGGTTCAGATGCCGCGCGTTAAAAGTGACTATTTTCTATTTTTATCCTGGGCGATGGTTAAATTTATGTATCGGTTTAAAGTTATTTTATAAGTCAAATCGGTGGTTTCGGCAGTAAAACAAATTACCTGAATTTCAATAAACCAAAGCCTTTACATCCAAAACGCAATATTTACGCTCTCAAATGGGTCGGAAAAACTAAAAACCTTGTTTTTCTTTCCCGTTTTTTCCAGGTAAAACTTTAAGTTTATTTTACCTGTATTTCGCTATTTGAAATAGTTAAATTCAATAGCAGCAGATTTTCAGAAGACGAGTAATTGTGAGAGATTGAAGTAGTAAGCCAGCCTTTGTATATATTTTCTGTATTTTGATGAACGTTTTTGGTCAAAAAAAAAGGTAAAAATACGTTAAGGTATCAGTTGGGGGAGCGTTTATTAGCAGGCTTTAAGGTCGTTTTAAGGCGTATTTTCAGTTAAGGCAAGCTCTTAACCTGCAAATATATAATAAATATTTTATTGCACCAGCATAATATATCTGAAAAAGAAATATTTTTTGAGCAGGAAAAGTCAGGAAAGCTTTGGTTTACAGGCCTGAAGCAGGACGAGACAGCTTTGTTTTGAAGCCTTGCCTGTACGACTAAGATTGCTTCGGCATTTGCTTCATCGTTCCTCCTCGCAGTGACGGCCGCGAGAAACAGGCTCACCTCCTTTTCTGCAGAACTCACCCCTACCCCTCTCTTTGAAGAAAAGAGAGGGGGGGGAGGATGTAGTGTTTTGGTGTTTTAGCAATTTTATAAACTGTGTAAATCTATGTAATGGTTCGGCATGGCTCACCACAAGTCTGTGGGCAATTTGTTTTCGGTTAGCCCTCTAAAATCCTTCCTTCACTGGCTGAGAGAACTTGAGAGGGATGTGGTATTTAGTGTTTTAGCAATGGGTTTTTTGAGGCTATTTAATGGGTTTATTGGATGTAAAAGTACAAAAAATCAGAAACTTACAATAGCAAAGGAGTGGGAGAAGTGTTATTTTTATATTAAGGTTTTAGGGGTTAGGGGTTGGGCTTTAGGGGGGCTTTGTGGTAAGAGGGAGAAATGGGGTTTATATGTTCAAGGGTTCAAAGGTTCAAATGCTGCGCGTTCAAAGGGTTCAAAGTTCAAAGGTTCAAAGGTTCAAAGTTCAAGGGCACTATTTTCTATTTTTACCCTGAGCGATGGTTGCTGAGCTTTCGCCGAAGCAAGCCGAAGGGAACTATTTTCTATTTTCTTTGGTTCAAGGGTTCAAATGTTCAAAGGGTTTGTCTTAATTATTTATCTGATTAAATGTTAGTTTTTCCGGATCTTGCCGGGTGTCGTATATCCTGAGTATTTCTATCTGAGTTGCGCTTTCACGGTAGTAAATTGAGTTATGTTTTGTGACTACACACTGTCTTATTTTCATTTTTTTATTACTAAGCGGGAAGAGTTTCGGTTTTACGGATATCTGCCGGAGTATGGTTGAGGTTATTTCAATGAACTGGCAGGCTACTTTTTCTCCCCATTTTTTATTAAGGTATTCCAGGATATTTCCAAAATCATTTTCGGCCAAAGGTGACCAGATGATCTGTTTAGGCATGCGAATATTTTTTTCGGAACTTATCCAGAACAATGCTTCCCTGAATTCCCTTTCCGGCATCAATTTCTTCTATAGCATCGATAATTCCCTGTTTTTGGTTTTTTGAAAGTTTTTCCCATTCAGAATCAAACAGCTGGTCCAGGTTATTTAGCCTGGTTCCTTTGAGCTTGTGAACATCCTCCTTTGTTTTTCGTGTTTCGTAATCAGGCATAGGCTCCTCAAAAAGCTGAACTTCAATGTTCATCTTCTTTAAGAGGCGAGTCAGTAAATCTGCCTCTTCCTTTGATTTTGGCTTTATTACGATGGTAGTCATTGTTTTTTTGATGATATTGCGTATTGTTTACAGTTGATCAGTTAGGGAGTTAGGGGGAGTTATGAGATATGCCCTTCGACTATGCCCAGGGTGACGTTTATGAGTTTCGGTTTAAAAGAGTTCAAAGGTTCAAATGCTTCGCGTTCAAGGGTTCAAAGGGACTATTTTCTATTTTCTATTTTCTATTGTTCAAGGGTTCAAATGCTGCGCGTTCAAGGGTTCAAGGGGGACTATTTTCTATTTTCTATTAACGATTAACTATTTTTCTAATTATCAAGGGTTCAAATGCTTCGCGTTCACGGGTTCAGATTGCAGGCGGTAGTCGCTTTTTCTTTTTGTGTTTGGTTCTGATTATAAGTAGTTCTTGAGTATTAACAATTTTCCCAAAACCTTTGTCTTTTAGTCCGGCATAAAGTTCTTTGTCGCCAGTCCATAAAAGTCCTTTTAAATAGATTGATAAAGCAACAAAATCGGTGTCATCAATATCAACATCTCCGGCGAGTTTTTCGGCTTTAAGCCATATTTTTTCAGTTATCAGTTCTTCATTAACAAAATGAATTTTAGTGAAGAGCCGGAAAAGTGACTCTTTAAGCTCAATATCTGTTAGTTTTGAAATCTGTTTCAGCTTACCCCAATGTTTATCAATTTCAAAACGCATGTATTCGCAACTGTAAAAATCAAAAACATTTTCGGAATCAAATATTAAATCACCAATTGTGCCGCTTGTATTTAGCAGTGCGCTAAAAATTACATTGGTATCAACAATAATCTTCACTTGATAAACTTGTTTCGGTTTTCAGCCCACCATCCCTTTTTCACTTCTTTAGCTAATTTATCAACATCAGCTTGTGTGGCTTGTGATTTGGATGTTGCTTCTTTGTAACATAAGTAATCAATAAAACGCTGAAGTCCATCAGTATTTACATAAGATGGAAGCCTTATTATTATTTCGTTTTTAGTTCTTTCGATGTACATTTTATTCTATTGTTTCGATGATAAAATTAACACTTTTTAAAATCACTCTTAAGTTTCATCTTGTAAAGATTTGAAGTCAAAGAGATGAGTAAACAAGATCTGCAAAAGCGAGGCTGCGGTTTCGGTTTACGTGTAAATTTTTTATCATGGTGGTAAGGGTTTGTTTCAGGGTTTCAGGGTTTTAGCGGGTCGGGCGGGAGTGAGAGGGTTTAGAGTTACAAGGGGTTCAGGGAGATTATTTTCTGTTTGTTTAAAAATTCAAAGTTCAAATGCCTGCGGCGTACAAGGGTTCAAAGGGACTGTTTTCTATTTTTACCCTGAGCGATGGTTGCTGAGCTTTCGCCGAAGCAAGCCGAAGGGAACTATTTTCTATTTTCTTTCGTTCAAGGGTTCAAATGTTCAACACTTCGACTTCGCTCAGTGTGACAGGTTCAAGGTTGTTCAAAGGGTTCAAAGAGTTCAAATGTTAAAAGTTGTTCAACGGGACTATTTTCTATTTTTACCCTGAGCGAAGCCGAAGGGAACTATTTTCTGTTTTCTTTGGTTCAATGTTCAAAGGTTCAAAGGTTCAAGGGGATTATTTCTATTTTCTATTTTTACACTGAGCTTGCCGAAGTGAACGATTAACTATTTTCTGTGGTTCAAATGAGACTATTTACTATTTCTCTATTTACTATTTTCTGTTTTAACAAAGTCAGTTTTTATATTTCGTTCATCTTTTGTGGATTCTGCCGGCAGTCAAATAGATTTACGATTTCAATTCTATTTCTTTTGATATTCAACCAATAGATTATCTTGTAGTTTTTATACACCAGATATCTGAAATCCTGTATTCTATCTGCAAGAAGTATTTCTTTTTGACCCATCAATGGATTTGTTGCTAATTCCAAGGATCTGTCGATTATTTCGTCTACTAGCTGTTGAGCAAATCTCAAACTTACTTTCTCGATGAAATATGAAAACACATCTTCAAGTTTGTCTTCGGCGAACTCAGTCCAGTAAACAGTTAACTCCATTTACGCATCTTCTTTTTCAATTCTTTTGCCAAAATCACTCTTCCATTTTCAGAATCATCCATAGCCTGATCAATTTCCTCGTTAAATTGTTCAACGCTCATCGGTGTTAACTTTTTTTCAAATAAATCCTTTTTTTTCTTTCTCAAGAGCTTTTCAAGTCCACAGACAATTTCCTCGTTTTGTAATCTAAGAAATTCCTGGACAAATGTTATTTTTCGGGTCTCTAAGTCCATTGTTTTATTTTTGTAAAGGTACAAAATAAGTTTAAGTGTTTCAGTCTCTCATTCTCACGGTCGCCCTTCGCCTTGTCACCCCTTCGCCAATCAGGCAGCAGTTTTAAAATTGATGATTTCGAATTCAACTCCCTTTTCAGCTGTTTTAGCTGCTTTTTCAAGCAGAAGTGTAGTTGTTTCTTCGGTCAGGTAAAAATCGCCGCAATTCTGGCAAACCAGAGCAGGTACATTTTTAAACACGATGATTACCCCTTCACGTTCCAGTGAAAAAGTAACAAATCCCTGTTGTGTTTTTCCGTTTTTACAAATAACACAGTCCATATTTTTATTTTTTACGTGTAACAAAATCATTTCCCCAAATGTCGGTCGAAACTTCATACGTAGTGATAACTATTATTTCGTTATCGCTGTAATTTTCGCTGCAAACTACATGCAAACTCCTGTTATTACAAATTGCAAACAAAAGTTTGCTTGGAAAAGGTTTATCGTCGGGGTATTCATTTACAAGTATGCCATTTAGTAATACAAACTTTACATTTTCAACTGTAATACTTCTTTGGAACATTTGCTATACCGCATGATTTGAAAAATATTATTTTTTTGTCATCCATTTCAAGTAATAAGTTTCAATGTCTGCTATGGTTTGTAAAGTTCAAAGGGTTCGCGTTCAAGGGTTCAAAGGGACTATTTTCTATTTTTACCCTGAGCGATGGTTGCTGAGCTTTCGCCGAAGCAAGCCGAAGGGAACTATTTTCTATTTTTCTGTTTTCTTTGGTTCAAAGATTTAAGGATTCGAGGATTCAAAGCCGGGCACTGAGCGGTGGTTGTTGAGCGAAGCCGAAATAAGCCGAAGTGCAAGGATTCAAGAATTCAAAGATTCAGATGTTCAGGAAAGTTATAAGAGACGAGTTAAGTTTAGTGAAGTTTTGACTGTTTGCGTTACTGCTTATTGTTTAATCTTTATGTTGCAAAATTATGCGAAAATTCATAAAGTAATTCGGGTGCAATATCAAGCGGGCCTGGTTTAATTGATCCATCCTCATCTTTGTATTTTAACCCATTTTCCCAATACAAAGTAGTTCCATCGCATTTTACCTGCAAAAATCTTTCTTTATTCATCAGCTGGGCGTATGAGTTATCAGGGTTTTTTGATTTTTCAGCAATAAACTCATACAAATCAATGGCAGTAATGGTATTGTCATTCCACCTGCAGGTGATTTTGTAAGGTTCCTTTTTAAGTATTTCAACTATCCATTTCATCGTTCCGATTGTTGAAGGTTTATTGTAAAGGTTTAATTTTATTAAAAGTTTGAACTTCTGCGGTAAGCAAATTAAAGTTTTCGTTCAATTCATCGGTATGTATGCTTGCCCATACCTGAACAAACTTAAGCTGTTTCGATGGCAGACTTCCCTGTAATATTTCGCCTGTTTCAATTTCAATGATCGCATGGTACTCATTATAAACTACATGAAAATGAGGCGGATGGTGGTCATTCCCGTACATTTGAATGATGATTCCAAAAAAACGGCAGAGTTCAGGCATTTAGTTAATGATTAGAGGGTTATACACCTTAAGCAACAATAGCGACAGCTGCAAAAGCGAGGCCGCGTATTAGGCTGCGTGTTAAGTGTAATTTATTTATCATAGGAATAGAGGTTTTAGGGGTTAGGTTTTAGGGGTTGGGGGAGAGAGATGTTAAAGGTTCAAGGGTTCAAATGCTGCGCGTTCAAAGGGACTATTTTCTATTTTCTATTTTCTTTTGTTCAAGGGTTCAAAGGTCAAAGGTTCAAAGGTCAAGGGTTCCTGCTTCGTTCCTCGCAGTGACAGGTTTAAAGGGACTATTTTCTATTTTCTATTTTCTATTTTCTTTTGTTCAAGGGTTCAAAGGTCAAAGGTTCAAAGGTCAAGGGTTCCTGCTTCGTTCCTCGCAGTGACAGGTTTAAAGGGACTATTTTCTATTTTCTATTTTCTATTT
>JAURYB010000179.1 GCA_030654075.1 Bacteroidales bacterium
CCTGTGAGTCAAAATTGGCTGATTTTGTCATGTTCGTTTCATAAATAAATTTAAATGCTCATAAGACAATTAGAATATAGATAAGTTTAAACCCATATCACTTTTTAACAAATTTTATTTTTTAACGGAGTGCGAAAGTAGACTTTTTGGAAGTAATGGTAGTTTTTTAACATTTTTTTAACAGAAATTAATAATTTGAAAAATAAACAGTCTTATTAAAAGCTGTTTTAGCCACAGATTCCGCAGATTACACAGATTTCAGATTGCTTTCATCAGTTTTAAATGAAATTAGAGTTAAATAATTCAAATTTGTCTGTGAAACTTAGCAAAGTGTTCTCATCGAAGGTAATTTGTGAAATCTGCGGTATATAAATGTTTGTCAATACTTTAATTGAACTGATTAATTACATAGTTAGAATAAATGGCTACACGTTCTGAAAGGAGTGGCAGACCATATCGAATTGAAGAAAATCTTATGTGAAAACTATATCCGGGGCAAACCAAATACTAAAAAAAATACTATCATCCCATAACCGAAACCCCGATTAACCTGCCAATTCCAAAAGTTATGGCAGCAGCGGCCAGCCCAAATAAAACCTGTCTGAATCCTGAATACCACACACTTTTCCCGGTAAACAAAGTAATAGCAGAACCTATAAGGAAAAGCCCGAGTCCACTCAAAACTGTACTAAATAGGATAGCTTTCATGCCGTTGGTAAAGAAAAATGGAATAACAGGAATTATAGCACCAACTGCAAATAATAAAAAGGATGTTACGGCTGCTTCCATAGCTGATCCTTTTAACTCATCCGGATTTATACCTAATTCTTCTTTCACCAGAATTTTATGTGCCTCATCTGTATCAAGCATTACAAAAGCTGCCATTTTCTTTGCCTGTTCTTCCGGTATTCCTTTTGACTGATAAATCAAAACCAGCTCTTTTTCCTCGCCTTCAGGGTTGGTTACCAGTTCATCCATTTCCAGCTGCATCTGATTTTCCGAAAGTTCCTGCGAGCTTTTCACCGATATCCACTCGCCCAAGGCCATTGATAACGCGCCTGCCAGCAGTCCTGCCATACCGGCCAATAAAACACCCTGTTGCCCGCTTGTAGCTCCTGCAATTCCCATTACCAGGCTGAAATTGGAAACCAGCCCGTCATTTCCGCCTAATACTGCCGCCCGTAAAGCATTGCCACCAACAGAGCGATGCCGTTTTTCGAACCGTGCCAGGTCGGAGCCGGCAACTTTTGGATGATTGTTTAAAATATTTGTCAGGATAGAAACATGGGCCGTATCCGAAAGAGAAGGAATGGAATTGCTTTTCTTCCTGGCGCTGATAATGGATGAAGAAATGCTTTTTTCTGTATCCAGCAGCACGCCTAACAGGTAATTGTATCCTAATACTTTGCCAATGGTTTTTAATATCTGGGCTCGTTTTGAAGGTGCCGGCATCAGAGAAATGTCAATATTGGCATTCTTCATAAATGCGACAGCATGGCTCAGCTCTATTTCGCTCATCTGAAAAAAGACATCCTTCACATTGGGGTCTTCTTCATTCTCGGCCAGCACTTTATAAAGAAAACTTGCGTCAATTTCGGTTTGAATATTTTTTAAATTCATCGTCCTGTTTTATTGTATTTAATAATTAAAATGTCAAAAATGTGCTTTATTCTGCTTTTCTGATCCCCTGAATTATCGTTCTATAAAATCTTTCAGAGCACTTTCCAGGTCATGAATAGGTTTTAATGAAATTTCGGTGCCGCTTTCTCCGTGAAGTGAATAATCAAACGGATTATCGAGATCTTTTATTAATAAGAACATATAAAAAATCAGGAAAGTAACCAGAAGTGTGAAAAACAGGGAGGCATAAAAAGGCTCAATACGAATAATTATTAATCCGAAGGCGACTAAAAATCCCATGGCTTCAAGTATAGCGTATGCCGATCCCACAAAATTGGTATCCCTGATCGTGTCAATCCGTAATATCATTTTTCTAAGGCTGTTCTGTTCATTTTTAAGCTTAATAATATAATTAGCCTGAACGCCATCCTTATCGAAATCAACGAAAAAATCATTCATCATACTGATCTTCATTAATATGGATTGAGTCTTTTCTCTTTTGTAGAACCAATCGTTGAGCGAAATGATAAACGACTTCTGAAATTCAATAAACTCCAGAGCTGTCTTGGAATCTTTCGATTTGTAAATTGTGTAAGTATCATCAAATAAAGTTTTGATGGATGCCGAAAGTTCACTGGGAATTTTTTCGCTTTCCTTATAATCTGAGAGTACCCCGCTGATCAGAAACCCGATCAGGAAAATTGTGCCGGCTACCAAACTTGTGAAAAGAGCATTTAATTCCATGATCTCAAAACCCATTTTATGCGCGATGAACTTTAACAAAGCGACAAAAAGCACCATCGGCATTATTTTAAAAGCAATTGACCATTTCTGCCAGATTCTTTTTGACGATTTGCTGATTACTTCAGGTGTATTCATGAGTACCAGAATTTATTATTTTGGTGAAAGTAGTTATTAATACAAGGATTTAAGTTTCCAGCCGAAATTCAGGAATGATGTGAAACGCTATTTCTTCATGGTATCAATCCGAATCCTCGTCTTCATCCTCATTTACCTTAAGCTGCTGTTCGTTGTTTTCACTTTTAACATCAATATTTTGGTTAATCTCTGAATAAGGGAATATGGCTATTGCCGAAATTATACCAATCGCAGCAAGAATTTTCTGAAATGTACTCAGTTGAACACTTTCTCCCTCAATGTTCTTGTAACCCGTAAACATGGATTGCAATGTGCCGACCTTTCTGTTAGAGATAAAATCTACAAGGTTGCCCAGCAGATGGAAAATAACCAGAGCAATAACTACATTAACAGATATTTCATGTATTTCTTTCAGTGCACCGGAAGACAAACCTATACTTACTGAACTGAAAAATCCCTGTCCCTTTGATGCGAGAAGCAACGAACCGGAGACTACAATCATTAGTCCCAGCAGAATAATTCCCAGCATAACAAGTGCCGCAGCCGGATTATGTCCTGGTGAATGGCTTTTGCTTTTCTTCATATCAGTAAAGAAGGATTTTAGCGCCTTGAACCCGATCGGAAAATCGGAGAACCTGGAGTATTTAGGGCCTGCGAATCCCCATATAATCCTGAAAATCAGAAGTATTCCAACTGCATATCCTACCGAGGAATGGATATGCAGCAGTTCTTCCTCTTCGGAAACGATGTAAGCAGCAACCATTCCAATGACTAACAGCCAATGGAAAATTCTTGTTGGTAAAGTCCAGATGTACGTTTTCATGGTTTAAATTTAGTTATTAGATTAAAGAAAATCAGTGAATTAGACTAAATAATTTTTTGTAATTCTTCAGGTTCATAATGAATCTGCACCTGGCAACGGTCAATCTTTTTACAGATATTCTCTTCAACTTTGTGCGATATCCTATGTGCGTCCCTTATGTTTAAATCGGGGTCTAAGTGTATTGTAACATTAACAAAAGTGTATGCCCCGGCTACCCGGACTTTTAAATCATGATAATAGCTAACCTCCGGAACTGATTTAATTAAGGCTGAGATATCTTCGCTCAGTGCAACTGGGCTGCTGTCGAGTAGCACATTAATTGCTCGTTTGCCTAGCCGGAATGAGACCGATAATACTATGATTGCAACTCCCATAGCTGCAATTGAATCAGCTGCGTAAATTCCGAAATTGGCACAAATCAATCCGATAAGCACAACCACGGAACTCCAGATATCTGTTGAAAAATGCAGTGCATCAGCTTCAAGAGCCTGGCTGTTGTATTTTCGTGCAACTTTGTATAAAGCACGCGACCGGGTTACATCAATGGCAATAGATGTAACTACAACAACATAACTCCAAACAGTAATCTGGATATGAGTATTGCCTGAAACAAGCCTGTTTATTGCCTCATAAACAATCCATACACAAGTGATAATAAGCAGCAGAGTTTCGATGAGAGCCGAGAAATTTTCAATTTTGCCATGCCCGAAATGATGTTCTTTGTCTGCCGGCTTATCCGATATACGGACTGAAAAGTAGGTTATTATCGCGGCTATAAGGTCCAACCCGGAATGCAATGCTTCTGAGAGAATGCCTAAGCTGCCTGTTAGAATACCAATTAAGAGTTTGAACCCGGTTAAAAAAATCGCAGCAACTACCGAAATCCCGGCGACTCTTTTTTTTTCTTTTTCCATATTAATGGCAAGCTGTTTTTTAATCCTGCTGAAAAGTATTTCGTTCCTCTATATAACCGAAATGTTAAAAAAAACTCAGCCAAATCAATATTGTTGTTAAATCTATCTGGCCGGAAAATCAAGAAACTAACAGGATTGTTTTGGCGGTTGCCAGATTGAACAGTGATATTGATCAGCAACTGGCCGAAATGCAGGGATTAATCCGAAATCTATTGAAGTGCTAATGCTTGAACCTGCACTGGTATTCTTATTGAAAAAATGGTCAGATATGGAAAGATGATGGTGCGATAGAGCTGAGCAATCAGTTTGTACCGGTATTAAATCTTTATTAAAGCAGGATGAGAAACTATCATCAAAGCTCAGGAGCAATGAGATTGCAACTGCTAAAATTGTCGAAATATATTTTAATTTCTTCATGCCCCAGCAAAATTATTAAAAAGATTCAATAGTAAGCAATAAAATCGGGGATTAATCCAGTGCTAATTTGCTGGTCAGACCTGGATTGTTTTTTGATTAAAAATGAATTTAATGTTTTGATATATAAACAGGAATTTATTGATTTGGTGGTGTTTTTTCAGATTTTTATCTGAAAGGATTTATGAAATTGTCTTTCTGGGACCTGGAAATATCATAAAAGTTAAAAACTGTAAAGGTTTTTTATAGCTGGATGTCGTTAATATTTAGTTTTAAAAAATGTATTTACCATAAATGGACTGTAAAAAGGCAACATATGCAGAATTGACAATATTACTTAACTAGCACCGTTTATTAATGTATATGGCAGAGATGTTGAACGAATAAATACCTTACTCATTCAATTACAGGCTGTTAATAAAATTGAGATAGTTGACAGGTTATTATCCTGTTGTATTAAAAGTCGTAAAATGGTATTCATTTACCTGAATAGGAGCGCTTAGCTATAAAAAATATGAAATTTAGAATGTTTCCAAATAACAATACCAGCCAATTCAGCGACTCAATTTGAGTAACTTTGAAAGGCTTCCTTTATGCAAATTCAGTTTCTATATGGAAACAAACAACATAAAAAGATATGAATAAAACTGCCCATCGTATTTACCTTGCTGTATTATCATTGATAGTACTGCTTGCTTTGGCGGCGATTATCAATTACGGCTATTCATATTATAAAATCAGTATGGAAGAGCGGTTTTTTAGTCCCGATCACGCTTTGCTGAAACCTAGTGGCGTCCTTGGGCATGGAATGGGAATACTGGGCTCGGTTTTTATGATTCTGGGCGTTTCCCTGTATATGGTCAGGAAAAGATATCGGGTATTTTCCCGGATTGGTATTCTGAAACACTGGCTCGAATTTCATATATTTTTATGCACATTGGGTCCGATCCTGGTGCTTTTTCATACTTCCTTTAAATTCGGAGGTATGGTGGCAATCAGTTTCTGGAGCATGGTAGCCGTTTTCGTGAGTGGAATAGTGGGACGGTTTATTTATATTCAGATACCACGAAGCATAGAAGGACGCGAACTTAGTTTAAACGAAATCAGGAGCCTGAAAGGTGATATTGGCGATACATTGATAAACGATATTCAGTTGGACGTGGAAAGCCACAGGGTAATTGTTGATTCAATAAAAGTAAAGTCCGAATACGACCATAGTAATTTCGTGGTACGCACGTTCAAAAAATATTTTGATGACCGTAGATCACTGCGGAAAGTGAGGTCTGTTATGAAAAAGAACAATCTTCCCAAATTGCAGCGAAACCAGGTGGTGGGCCTGGTAAAAAATGAGATTTCGTTGAACCGGAGGATTGAACGTCTTACGGTTATGCAGAATTTGTTCAAATACTGGCATGTGGCGCATTTACCATTTGCGCTTGTAATGCTGGTAATAATGATTATACATGTTGGGGTTACAATTGCTTTCGGTTACAGATGGATATTTTAATGATGAACGAACTACTCCTCGAAAAAGTTGTTATTTACTCTGTGGTAATTTTGTTTTGCCTCATTATTGTATTTATTTACCTGAGAAAGCAAAAAAAGGAATCCAAAGTTGTAGAAGAGAAAATTGTGATTGCTAAACGGGATGGAATGTATGAGCCGGTATCTCTCCATCCGGTGATTGACGAAAATAGTTGTATCCGCACTGGCGCTTGTATCGCAGCATGCCCTGAACATGATATTCTCGGAATTAAAGATGGCAAGGCAACAACGATTAATGCATCCAAATGCATAGGACATGGAGCTTGTTTTCATGCCTGCCCTACTATGGCAATTACGCTGGTTATTGGAACCGAAAAGCGCGGCGTTGAATTACCACACGTAAATCAGAACTTTGAGACTAATGTAGACGGGATATTTATCGCCGGAGAACTTGGGGGTATGGGTTTGATAAAAAATGCTGTTGAACAAGGCAAGCAGGCGGTGGAAAATATTGTAAAATCACTCCGCAAGAGCCACCAGGCAACGTATGATCTGGTGATTGTTGGCGCAGGCCCTGCCGGAATTGCAGCAGCACTTACAGCCCGAAAAAATAACCTGAACTTCCTGATAGTTGAGCAGGATTCGCTGGGTGGTACAGTTTTTACTTTTCCACGGCAAAAGATAGTAATGACCTCAGCAATGGATCTGCCTTTATATGGTAAAGTTAAATTATTCGAAACCAGTAAATCCGCACTTCTTGATTTATGGAATGCAGCACTGTCAAAAAATGATATTACAATTAAGGAACATACAAAAGTAGAATCCATCATACCTGAAAACGGATATTTTAATATTGAAACGATTACAGGTGAGCACATTACTTCTAAAACCGTTTTGTTGGCAATAGGTCGCCGTGGAACTCCCCGCAAACTGGGAGTTGATGGGGAAGTACAGGAAAAAGTCGCCTACCGTTTACTGGAACCCGAAGACATAAAAAACAAAAATATATTAGTTGTCGGTGGCGGTGACTCAGCTATCGAATCTGCTTTATTACTGGCTGACCAGAATAATGTAACCCTTTCGTACCGAAGTGATGTTTTTAACAGGATTAAACCTAAAAACAGCGAAAAGATCAAGGACGCGATGATTTCAGGGAGAGTGAAAGTGCTTTTTAGTACTGAGCCTTTATATATTAACAAGGATTCAGTAGTTCTTACAACAAGTAAAAAAGGAGAGGAGCTTTATATCGAAAATGACCTGGTGTACATCTTTGCCGGAGGTGAACTTCCTACTCAGTTTTTGCAAAAAGCTGGTGTTGAAATAACTAAAAAGTATGGAGAAGCCATTCTGAAACATCAAAATTAATATTCAAGGTAAATTATAATGAGAATCTGGTTTGGACATACCATAGGTGCTTTTCTGATTACTGTTGTTTTCAGTATTTCTGCCTATGCTCAGATATCACCTGGCGCTTTATCCAAGTTTCATACGCAACTGGAAGGAATGTCCAATTGTACGAAATGCCATACTCTTGGAGATAAGGTGTCGAACGATAAATGCCTTGCCTGTCACACTGAAGTTAAGATCCGCATAGATCAAAAAAAAGGATATCACTCTTCTGCCGAAGTGAAATCGAAGCAATGTGCAAGCTGCCATAACGACCACCACGGTTTAACTTTTCAGATTGTAAGGTTTGATAAAGATAAATTTAACCACAATCTGGCAGGATACAAATTAACCGGTGCGCATAGTAAGAAAAAGTGTGAAGACTGCCATAAGTCGGCTTTTATCAAAGACGTAAAGATTAAAGCAAAAAAGTTTTCATACCTTGGACTAAAAACAGAATGCTTAAACTGCCATGCTGATTATCATCAAAAAACACTCTCAGCAAATTGTGCCGATTGTCATAACGACGAAAAATTTAAACCGGCGTCAAAGTTCGATCATAACAGAGCAAAGTTTAAACTCGCGGGTAAACATGAGCAGGTTGCTTGCGCGGAATGTCATAAAACATCTGTAGTAAACGGTGTTAAATACCAGGAATTTAAAGGTGTAAAAGCTACAAATTGTACCAATTGCCATAAAGATCCACATGCTAACAAATTCGGTCAGAATTGTGCCGAATGCCATAACAATGAATCGTTTACAGTTGTCGGAGGTGTGAAAAATTTCGATCACAGTAAGGCTGATTTTAAGCTGGAAGGCAAGCATGTGAATGTTGCCTGCAAATTATGTCATAAACAAAAGCTTACAACTCCTTTAAAATATACACGCTGTACGGATTGCCACACGGACTATCATAACAAGCAATTTACGAAAAACGGAGTTTCTCCCGATTGCGCGGCATGCCACACGGTAAAGGCATTTACTGAATTTTCGTATACCCTTGAGCAACACAATGCCAGCGTATTTCCCTTAAAGGGTGCTCATGTTGCAACACCTTGCTTTGCCTGTCATAAAAAACAGGAAAAATGGAAATTTAAGGAAATAGGTAAAGTCTGTAAAGATTGTCACGATAACATCCATACTACTTTTATCACTGACAAATATTATCCGGAAGCAAACTGCGAAGCCTGTCATAATCTGGGCAAGTGGAATGATGTAAATTTCGATCATAAAAAAACAAATTTTCAACTCGAAGGCGCTCATGCCAGGCAAACCTGTCGCGATTGCCATTTCAATAAAGAAAAAACGGGACATGCCAACCAGAAATTTGCAGGTTTGGCTACCAATTGCACTAATTGTCATAAGGATGAGCATTTCAAGCAATTTGAAATTAATGGAATAACGGATTGTAAGAGGTGCCATACTTCTGACTCATATAAACCTGCCTCAAAATTCGATCACAGCAAAGCTAAATTTGTGCTGGATGGAAAACACCTGAATGTAGCATGCGTAAAATGCCACAAAGAAGTAACTGAACAAGGAGTATCGTTTGTACTGTACAAAACAAATAAATTGAAATGCGAAGACTGTCATCTATAATACTTCTGTTGGTGCTTTCGGTAAGCCTGTTAGCCCAAAAATCACCTCATGGTGATAGTTTCAAAGCTAATTGTGACGATTGCCATAAAACAGACGGCTGGAAAGTGGATTTAAAAACCGTTTCCTTTGACCATAAGGTTACTAAGTTTCCTTTGGTTGGTCAACATCAGTCAGTTAACTGCAAGGAATGCCACACTTCGCTCGAATTTGCCAAAGCTCAAACCGGGTGTAACGACTGTCACACCGATATTCACGAGCAAACCGTTGGGAATGATTGTGCAAGGTGCCATACTCCGAATTCATGGGTTGTAACCAACATCACCCGTTTGCATCAGCAAAGTCGTTTCCCGCTCATTGGCCCTCATACAACAGCTGATTGCAGTGATTGCCATAAATCACTTTTGTCTGCTTCAACTCCCGCAGCTTCGCTTCTCCGGTTTGATCCGTTGGGTATTGAATGTTATGATTGCCATAAGGACAATTATATAGCTACTACCAAGCCAAACCATTCAGCCAGCAATTATTCAACAAATTGTACAGATTGCCATAACATTAATTCCTTCTCCTGGGAGGGTGCAGGGATTAATCATAATTTCTTCCCGCTTTCGGGAGGCCATGCCATCAGCGATTGTAAGACCTGTCATACTTCAGGCAGTTTTTCAAAAATTCCTAGCGATTGTGTTTCATGTCACCGGGCTGACTATACCGCCACTCAAAATCCTAATCACGCCTCTCTTAATTTTCCGACTACCTGTGCTGATTGCCATTCATTAAATCCGGGATGGAAACCGGCAGAATACCGGGATCATGATGCCAGTTCGTTTCCTATCTATTCGGGCGAACATAAAGGGGAGTGGAACAGCTGTGCCGATTGCCATACCAATCCGGGTAATTATGCACAGTTCTCATGTACTGATTGCCACGAACATAATAAAGGCGATATGGATGATGAACATGGTGGCGTAAGTGGATATGCTTATAACAGCAACTCCTGCTACGGTTGTCATCCAACCGGATCAAAAGGAAAAAGTTTTGATCATGCTGCAAATGGTTTTCCGTTAACCAACGGACATTCGGCGGTGGATTGTGCCAGTTGCCACACCAACGGATATGCAGGAACATCCAATGCCTGCGCCAGTTGCCATACGAACAATTATACCCAAACTACCAATCCCAATCATACGGCTGCAGGCATTTCAAATGAATGTGCAACCTGTCACACCACTACTCCCGGCTGGAAACCGGCTACTTACCCAACTCACTCCAATCTTACAGGAGTTCATGTGCCGATAGCCAACGAATGCGCAACCTGCCACAAAGGGAGTTATACCAATATCCCTAAAACATGTTTTGATTGCCATGCAGCAGATTATACACAATCAAGCAATCCTTCGCATACAGCGGCTCAGTTTCCTAATACCTGCGCTGATTGTCACTCGCAGACAGCATGGGCACCTTCAACATTTAATCACGATGGGCAGTATTTCCCCATTTATTCAGGTAAACATGCCGGCACCTGGACAAATTGCAACGAATGCCATACTACACCAGGCAACTATAAACAAAACAGCTGTATCGCCTGCCACGATCATAACCAAACGGATATGAACACCCAGCATCAGGGTGTTGGCGGATATCAGTATAACAGTGCGGCTTGTTTAAGTTGTCATCCTACAGGTGTTGCACTGGGTATTGATCATAATGCGGCAGGTTTTCCATTAACAGGTGGTCATAGTGTCGCTCAGTGTGCTGATTGCCACGTAAATGGATATGGTGCGACATCGCCTGCCTGTAAGGACTGTCACACCCCTGATTATAACCAGGCGGCTAATCCCAATCATACAACCCTCGGAATTTCAACAGAGTGTAAAACATGTCATACATTAAATCCTGGTTGGGAGCCTGCAACATTCCCGACTCACAACACCTATTATGTATTGGCCGGAGCACATATTTCCAGAACCTGTGATGAGTGCCATAACGGGAATTATACCACAACGCCAAATACCTGTGCAGGATGCCATACAACAGATTACAACCAGACAACAAATCCCAGCCATAGTGTATCAAATTTCCCGACTACCTGCGAAACCTGTCACTCACAATCTGCATGGATACCGGCAACTTTCAATCATAGCTCGGTTTACCCTCTAACAGGTGCACATGCATCGGTAGCATCGGATTGTAAGTTGTGTCATGCAAATGGATATTCAAATACACCAAACACATGTGCAGGTTGTCATCAGACTGATTATAATCAAACAACCAATCCTAATCACACAGCAGCGGCAATTTCTAATGATTGTGCATCATGCCATACAACAACTCCTGACTGGAAACCTGCTACATACCCGGCACATTCCAATCTTACAGGCGCTCATCTTCCGATTGCCAATAACTGTGCTACCTGCCACAACGGGAATTATATTTCCACGCCGAATACCTGTGCCGGTTGTCATACAACAGATTACAACCAAACAACCAATCCAAATCATGCCTCAGCTCTGTTCCCTAAAACCTGTGCCGATTGTCATTCACAATCAACCTGGACGCCTGCAAACTGGGATCATGACACTCAATATTTTCCCATTTATTCAGGGAAACATCAAGGAGAGTGGAACACTTGTTCCGATTGTCACAAAACAGCAACAAATTATGCGTCATTTAGTTGTATAGATTGCCATGAGCATAATAAAACAGATATGGACAATGAACATAAAGGTGAGCAGGGCTATACCTGGACCAGTGCTGCCTGTTATAGTTGTCACCCAAAAGGTAAAAGCTGAGAATGGTAAGAAACAGTATTTTTAGAAGCATCAAAAGCATACCTATGAAACATGTAGTTCCTGTATTACTTTTACTTTTTTTAGGATTGAACCTGAAAGGACAAACATTGAGCGAAGCAAAAGAAGGATCAGTTTCATTTGTAACTTCTCAGAATGTTTATGTTAAATTTCAATCCACGGCTGACATTTCAGTTGGTGATACTCTTTATGTTGTGGAGGATTCAAAAAGAATACCTGTACTGGTTGTTAAGGATATGTCATCTATTTCCTGTGTTTGTATACCTGTTTCCGCGAAAAAAATATCAGTTGCTGATAAGGTTTTAACTCAGCCAAAAATAACACAGGCCTCAAAAGCGGAGGTAGATGTTATTCCTGTGATAGTTCCTGCCACCATAATTATTGATACAGCGTCCGTCAAAAAAGAACTCCCTGAAGAGTTGAAGCAGAATGTCAGCGGTCGAATTTCAGTTTCTTCGTATTCTAATTTTTCGAATGTCTCTGATTTTTCGCAACGAATGCGCTATACATTCTCGTTAAATGCCCGGAATATAGGCGGTTCCAAACTATCAGGCGAATCTTACATCTCGTTTGTTCATAAGTTAAACCAATGGGAGCAGGTGAAGGATAACATTTTTAATGGTCTGAAGATTTACAGCCTTTCGTTTAACTATGCTTTGAACAAGAATAACAATATATGGGTTGGCCGGAAAATAAATCCAAAGTTGTCAAATGTAGGAGCAATTGACGGTTTGCAGTACGAAACGAAAATCCGATCTTTTACTGCCGGAGCTTTTGCCGGCGCTCGACCTGATTACAAGGATTACAGCTTCAATTTAAGTCTTTTGCAATACGGCGGATATATAGGACATGATTATGCAAACCAAAAAGGTGGCAGTGTGCAGACTTCGGTTGCTTTTGTTGAGCAAAAGAATAACGGCTACATCGACCGACGTTTCACTTATTTGCAACATTCCAATTCTCTGCTTGCAAATCTCTATTTTTTTGGGTCAGCTGAGTTTGACCTGTACAACAAGGAACGAAATATAACAAGCCAGGATACAACGTATACACAGAACAATTCACCAAGCCTTTCAAACTTATATGTTTCGCTTCGATATAAGGTGATAAAGCAGCTATCTCTATCCATTTCGTATAGTAACAGGCAGAATATTATCTATTACGAAACCTATAAAAGTATCATTGACCAACTTCTGTATGCTTCTACCATGCAGGGATATACGTTCCAGGTAAACTTTCGTCCAGGCAAAAAAATATCAATCGGTGCAAATGCAGGTTATCGTTTTAGCAAGACTGACCCCAAGCCGTCAAAAAATCTATATTCCTATGTCACCTATAGTAATGTGCCCTGGCTGAATGCTTCTGCAACTCTTTCAACTACATTGATGCAAACAAGTTATGTAAATGGAAGTATTTATAGCCTGGGATTATCCCGCGATATCATTCCAGGTAAATTGTATGGTGGTATTGCCTATAGGTATGTTGATTACAAGTTTGAGAATAACGAAATGACATTAAAACAGAATATGGCTGAAATGGACCTGACCTGGAGTATAATGAAGAAACTCTCCTGTTCGCTGAATTATGAAGGAACTTTCGAAAAGGGGAATAACTATGAGCGGATTTATGTTAATCTGACACAAAGATTCTAAATAGGGGCATGCAACACATTGCCTTCATCTCAATACCTGGTTCCAATTATATATTATGCTCTCATTGGATTCGAGTTGACCCTTCAGGAAATAAAAAACGTTTGATGCAACTTTGCCCCACATTCCCTGTTATCTTTACTGTGCAAATCGAATGGCAAACTTTTGCCAGGGATTATTGCAAGAGCTTATCGCAATAGTTTGATGGAAAAGCACAGAACAGGATAAAATGAAAGAAAACGACAGTCACATATACGTAATTTTTGGTGCTTCCGGCGACCTTACAAAGCGAAAACTGGTTCCGGCCTTGTATTCCTTATTTGTTCAGGATCTTTTACCCGAGAAGTTTGCACTTCTTGGTGTTTCCAGATCGGTGTACACTGATGTTGAATTCAGGAAAGCAATGAAGACGGCGATTAGAGAGTTCAAAGAGATAGAAGATATAACGAAGATCGATGATTTCGTTTCTAAAATATATTACGAGCCAATAAAGTTCGACGATGTTTCATCGTATGTTTTGCTGAAAAACCGACTTGATTTGTTGAGGCCGGATTGTAATGTTTGTGGAAACACCATATTTTACTTATCCACCCCGCCAAGTTTGTATGGAATAATTCCAACTCACCTGGCCGCTGTGGGGCTGAACAACCAGGATGATGGCTGGAAACGCCTGATAATTGAGAAGCCTTTTGGTTATGATCTCAAATCGGCTACCAAACTTAAAGATCAGTTACTGAAACACTGGACCGAAGAACAATTGTTTAGAATTGATCATTACCTGGGAAAGGAAACAGTTCAGAACCTGTTGGTTACGCGTTTTTCAAATGGAATTTTCGAGCCCCTGTGGAACCGCAACTATGTTCATCATGTTGAAATTACTTCTGCCGAGAGCCTGGGTGTAGAGAAACGCGGAGGTTATTACGAAACTTCAGGCGCATTGCGCGATATGGTTCAAAATCACCTGTTGCAGGTTGCAGCTTTTACAGCGATGGAATCCCCTTCTTCGCTTGAGCCAACAGCTATCCGGAATGAAATTTTAAAAGTGTTCCAATCTTTGCGTCCAATCCGGAAACAAGATGTTAAAACACATGCTATCCGCGGCCAATACCTTGCTTCGCATATTAAAAAGGAAGCGATTCCCGGATACCGTGAGGAAGAAGGCGTTGATCCTCATTCGATGACTGAAACATTTGCTGCTTTAAAATTCTACATCGACAACTGGCGGTGGGGCGGTGTTCCTTTTTATATCCGCACAGGGAAGCGGCTTCCCACTCGTGTAACAGAAGTGGTGATTCATTTCAAGGCAACTCCACATTTTCTGTTTTCACAGAATGAAGGTCACAGCACAGCTAATCAGCTCGTGATCCGGATTCAACCTGACGAGGGTATTTTACTGAAATTTGGCATGAAAATACCGGGTGCTGGTTTTGAAGTGCAGAATGTGAATATGGATTTCCATTATTCTGATCTTTCGCATCAGCGGATTCCATCAGCTTATGAGCGTCTTCTCTATGATTCAATTAAGGGTGATTCTACCTTATTCGCTCGTACCGAAGAAGTTATCGAAGCATGGAAATTCCTGACCCCGGTTCTCGAAGCATGGAAAAATGATAAGGATATTCCGCTTTACGGGTATCCGTCAGGCAGCTGGGGGCCGGAAAAAGCAGATGACCTGATTGAAGATAAGGATGTTACCTGGCGTTATCCCTGTAAAAACCTGTCGGACGATGGAATTTATTGCGAGCTTTAACTATGGGAAAGACAGTTAAAATATTCAAGAGCGTTGATGAACTTTCGCATTTCTTTGCTCAGAAGATGGCAGATGACATTCAGCAAATTACTCCGGGCAAATATTATTCAATAGCATTATCAGGTGGATCAACGCCGCGTAAAGTATTTGAATACATAGCTTTGAATTTTAAGGACCGGATGGATTGGCAAAAAGTGCAGGTTTTCTGGAGCGATGAACGATGTGTTGATCCTGCAAGTGAGGAAAGCAATTACAGGATGGCAAAAGAAAGTCTGCTGGATTGGGTTCCGATTCCTGCTGAGAATATTTTCAGGATATACGGAGAATCTGACCCATCTTCGGAAGCAGAGCGGTATTCGGAAACCATCCGCCAACATGTTCCGGCTCATAATTCTATCCCACAGTTTGATCTGATGATGCTTGGGCTGGGAGATGACGGGCATACCGTTTCCATCTTTCCGGGCAGTCTGCATCTTTTTACAAGTAATAAACTCTGCGAAATAGCGTTGAATCCCTATACGAACCAGAAAAGGATCACTGTAACAGGTCGGATTGTTAACCAGGCAATGACTGTGATTTTCCTTGTAACCGGCAAAGCAAAGGCAGAAATGGTGGCCACAATAATCGGGAAAAAGCATGGTTGGGAAAAGTTACCAGCATCATTGGTGAATCCCGCCGAAGGAGAACTTATATGGCTGATTGATGAGCCTGCTGCAAATAAATTGGATAATGGTTTCATACACAATTAGCCGAATGGGGAAATGGGTACTTTTTATTGGATTGTTTATTACTGCGATTAATTCACAGGCAGCCGGTAATGATACTATCCAATACCCTGAACTGAATAAGACCTATATTAAATCGTATTGGCACGATTCAAAGAGTTTTGTCATTTCCCCTGCAAAATGGAAAGCCAAACAGTGGATTGAATTTGGAGTTGTTGCCGGAGCAGGAGTTTTGGCATATACTCAGGATGAAAAGATACTGACATACTTTGGCACACATCAGTCAACATCGGCCGATAATCTTTCGAAATATGTTTTTGAACCCTATGGTAGATTTGCGCCTGTTCTTATTGGTGGTTTATACCTTGGCGGCAGGTTTGCAAAGGATAGAAGGCTCGCCGGAACATCATTAACAGCAGCTAAAGCATTTATTGTTTCTGCTGTAGGGGCAGGCATTATAAAACAACTGGCTCATCGCCACCGGCCATACCAGGATGATATACTTGATCACTCAAACTGGGACGGACCATTCAGCAGTATTGAGTATACCAGTTTCCCATCTGGCCATTCCACATCCGCATTCAGCATGGCAACGGTATATGCTATGGAGTACAGAAGTACGATATGGGTTCCGGTATTGGCCTATACATTAGCTGCGGGAACCGCAGTTTCGAGAATATACGATAACGACCACTGGGCTTCGGATGTAGTTATAGGCTCAGCTCTTGGATTTGTAACGGGCCGGTTTATGTGGAAGCAGAGTCGCAAAGGCAACAACAAGGTTGTAGTAATACCTTCAGCAGGCGTTAATACCGCTTCTGTGACATTTATTATCCGTTTAGCTGAACCTAAGAAGCCGAAGTATTGTTACTTATAGATGTCAGGTAGTTTAGCCTGGTAGTTGGGATATGCTTTTGGCGATATTCTGAAATTACAAATACTTTTTCATGCGCATTTTTTTTATCACTTTAGGTATTGTTTGTGTTATTCTGGCAGGACTGGGAGTTTTATTGCCCGGCCTTCCGGCGACGCCTTTCCTTCTTTTAGCCTCATATGCCTTTGCACGAAGCTCGAAAAGAATGCACGACTGGCTTATTAATAATAAAGTATTCGGTCCTATTTTAAGTGATTTTCTTGATCGTAAAGGCATACGTCTTCATATCAAAATAATTTCACTTGCGATGATGTGGGGAATGATGTTTTTATCAGTGTTTTATCTTATTGATAATGATATAGTTAAATATATTGCTGCTGGAGGTGCTGTAGTAGGAACTTTTGCAATACTGCGTTTTAAAACAATAAGGGACTAGGCGGAATTGTTGAAAGAAAATAGTTATCGAAAAAAGTTAAAGGGAATCTATTGCCCCGACCTTCAGGTCGGGGATCCGATAAATATCCGATAAATATTTAATAGAAAAATAGTTAATGGAATTATTATTCGAATTTTCTCAACTATTTTCTTTTTTCCATTTCCTATTAACTATTTCCCCCAAAATCAATGCGCATCCAGGTTATGAAGCATATAAATACTATGCCGCAGGGTAGGAGTGATCTCTGTCAAATATTCCTCCACTGCTTTCACGCTTCCCGGTAAGGTATAAATTAAGGTGTTTTGCATTACCCCTGCAATCGCCCTGGATAAAAGAGCATTGGGTTTCAGGCTTCCGTATTTGAACCGGATAAGTTCCATTATTCCGGGTATTTCTTTATCGATATATGGTTTCACAACTTCCGGAGTTATATCGCGTGGCCCAATTCCGGTTCCACCGGTTGTAATAACGATATCAATCTGTTTTTGACGGGCTTCTTCGAGTAAAATTTTTAAAGTTTCAGCATCATCTGGAATAAGTTTGCGGTCGATTGAAAATTTCCATCCTTCGGTTTCAAAGAATGTTGATAAAATCTGTTCAATTTTTGGACCTGAGCGATCGCTGTATTCACCCCGGCTGGCACGGTCGCTGAGTGTGATTATCAATACGTTGTAGATGCGTGGAGAATAAATAACTTCATCTCCTGCTTTTACAATTCCATTCTTTATAACCCTGGCAAAGATTCCTTCTTTGGGCATCACGCAATTGCCGACTTCTTTAAAAATGGCGCAGGATGTGCCGTGGCATTCTTTCCCGATTTGGGTTATCTCAAGCTCCACTTCACCGATTGTAAGCCGGTCGAGCGGATGAGTATTTACAAGTTCGAGGCCTCTGGTAGTGATGTTTTCGGCAAATTCGCCATAGTTTATTTTGCGTCCTGCAGCGTGAGTGAAACGTTGAACACTTTCATCGGCCAGCAGGCTAACCTGTCGGTGCCAGTCGCCGGCATGTGCATCACGTGCAACTCCAAGTTCGTTGAGTTCAATTTCAGGAACCGGAATTTTTATCGTGCCTTTTTTCTCACTTATATTTACTGAAACTACGGTGATGGGGGAGGACATGGAAGGTTGGGGTTTTAATTGAGTATTTCAGTTGTCATTCAATGGTTGATGGTTGAGTTGATGGAGTTATTGTGAATTTATGAGTTGTCATTCAATGGTTGAGGGTAGAGGTGTTGTAGTTGTTGTGAGTTTATGGGTTGTGAATAAGTGGTCATTCAATTGTTGAGGGTTGAGTTGTATTGAGTATTTGGGGAGGTGGAGTTGTCATTCAGTGGTCATTCAATTGTGGAGGGTTGAGCGTTTGGAGTTATGAGAAGTTTGGGTGGTCATTCAATTGTTGTGGTTGAGTTAAATAGAGGGTTTGTGAGGGATGAGTTGTCATTCAATAGTCATTCAATTGTTGTGTGGATTTTGGGACTTGGGATTTTAAATATTAGTTGTCGTTGTGTTTTTCTTTCTGATTCTGAATTACAAACTGCACTCCTTCAATGATATAGAATATGGAAGATGCCAACAGCGAAAGCCCGAGAGAAATAAAAAAAGTTCCTTTATAAAGCTCTGGAATAACGTTCCAATGACTGAATGCGATTCCCATGGATATCATAAAAGACATCAAGATATACCCGCGTAAATCGAAAAATGCAAACATACACGGTCTGCGCTGAGGCAGGCTTTTAATCCGTGTGATATAGCGCAGGCTTACTTTCCGGAAAACAAGCAGAAAAAAAGGTATAAATCCTGCAATCCCGATCAGGTAATTTACAAAATGATGAAGCGCATGTCTTTCGATAAATATAAATCCCATTTTCAGAATCCGGTATGCTGCAAATCCCCACAGTGCAGCCCCTATTGCAATAAGCACTGGTTTTGGGACACCTGGTTTGAACGTTTGAAGGATTTTATTCAGCATAGATTATGGGATATCTTTGAGCAGGTTAGGATTCTTCGTCTTTGTAATTATTTTCCTGCTGATTCATAAAATTGATATTTGCAGGATTAAAGATGGATTGTTCATTAAATTCTTTCATACGTTTCAGCCCATGCCTATACATGAAAATAAGAAAGGGTATAAATGTCAGCAGCAATATCGGGTGACCTGACATTATCATAAAATCGTATATGCCATGTAAAAGCCAGGGAATTGTAAATGCCCGGAGCAGCCATTTCCCTTTACCATGTGTGCTAAAGCGTGCCATTCCCAGATAGAAACCCATTACAATGCCGAAAATAGTATGGCCCGGTACAGCGGTGAAAGCCCTCAGCAATCCAACCTGCATTGAGTTATTTGAAAAAACATAAAAGAGGTTTTCGATAGCGGCAAATCCGAGTGATACTGAAACGGCATAAACTATCCCGTCGAATTTCTCGTTGAAATTGCGGTTACGCCAGATCAGTATAAATACCACGAAATATTTAAAGGCTTCTTCGGTGGCACCGGCTACAATAAATCCATCGTATGCAGCTTTGGGGATTTTTGCCAGGCCGGTTCCAAATCCTATAATATAATTCTCTATCAACCCGACCGGGAAGATAATCAGAGCTCCAAGCAGAATTCCTTTTAAAATCAGTTTGACCGGTTCTTTTTCGTACTTATCGCGAAAATAGACATACATCATTAATATTACAGCAGGAGCAAGAGCCAGGAGAAGCAAATACATAGTACTTTTAAATATCAGATTTGGTTTTGCTTATCAGCTTTATGTTGCTGATTTCCATAGTTTTGTCAACGGCTTTACACATATCATAAACCGTTAGCAACGAGGCTGAAACTGCCGTAAGTGCCTCCATTTCAACGCCGGTCTGGCCAATGCAATGCACCTCGCTCAAAGCGGTAACGCCCAATGTTTCGATGTAAAGTTTAACATCTACTTTTGTTATCATCAGTGTGTGGCAGAGAGGAATTATAGAAGATGTTAGTTTTGCCGCCTGTATGCCAGCAAGTTGAGCGACAGTCAGAACGTCGCCTTTTTTCATGTTATTTTCCTGAACCAGCTTCACTGTTTCGGGCTGCAGGCTTATGAATCCCTGTGCTTTGGCAATGCGCAACTGGTTGGGTTTATGCCCTACATCCACCATATTGGCTTTGCCTGCTTCATCGGTATGACTGAGTTTGTTCATTGCGTTTTTTGTTTAATAGTTCAAAGTTCAAGGGTTCAAATTCTAGTTCACTACCATCCCTTCAGGAGTTTTGGGTATCTCGTTTTCTCAATCTTTATTTGGGTTTACAAAGTTCAATGTTTAAAGGTTCTGTTGCTCAAATATTTAATCATTTTAAGGGGAGTTGAAGCACCATGTTCCAAAATCACAATTCCAAAATCAAGAATCCAAAATCCCAAATCAAACACTATGTTTTATAGTCTATCATCGCCCTTTCGCCCTTTCTCCCTTTCGCCCTTTCGCCCCTTCTCCCTTCGCCATGTCACTCCTCGCCCTGTCTCTCGGTCTCCCCAATCCCCAACCCCTAATCCCCAATCCCTAACCCCCGATATTATAAAACTCCCCATGCTTATTCACTGTCCCGCACGAGGGCTTGTTGCCAAGAGCAAGTTGCAGTGCTTTGTGTGCTCCATGTTCGCGAACATTGTATTCCATGTCGTTGAAAAGGCATGGTTTAATCATGCCGTTAGCTGTTAAACGCAAGCGGTTGCATGTTGAGCAGTCGCCGCCACTACCTCCATCCACAATATAAAATTCCCCTTTTTCGAGGTCCATCTGCCTGATAAACCGGACTTGCAAGCCAAGTTTTTTGCCGTATTCGGCAACTTCAATCGCATCAGGTTCAGAGGATGATTTTACAATCACGCAATTTATTTTAACAGGAGATAATCCTGATTTAACTGCGGCTTCAATTCCTTTCAGAACTTTATCAATTTCGCCGCCACGGGTAATCTGCCGGTATTTTCCAGGATTCAAGGTGTCGAGACTAACGTTGATGCGATGAAGTCCGGCATCCTTTAATGGTTGCGCAAATTGTTGCAGCAATTGCCCGTTTGTTGTCATCCCCAAATCCTGTATACCAGGTTTTGACGCAATCATTTCAATCAGGTTTACTATTCCTTTCCGCACTAAAGGCTCACCTCCGGTTATCCGAACTTTATCCACTCCCAAAGTAACCGCCGCATCCACCACTTCCATGATTTCTTCAAACGAAAGTATATCGCTATGCTGCATTAAAGGAATACCTTCGGCAGGCATGCAATACGTGCAACGCAGGTTACATCGGTCGGTAACCGAAATGCGGAGGTAATTTATACGCCTGTTATACGAGTCGAACATCTACTGGAGTTCCTTTTTTAATTTCACTTTCACCGATTTCGATAGTTACAATACCATGTGCATGGATGTAGGAATGTATATGAGCTGAGCCATGATATTCAACAGGCATTACTGTTCCTTCGGCCGAAAAATAAACCGGGAAGAAAGCCTTTCGCGTTGTTCTTTTTCTTGTATAATCTATACCCATCGGCACTTTGAGCTGTATATCCGGACTATTATTCCCTGTTATTAAAGTTATAAGATGCTTAACCAGCAATTCAAACTGAACAAATGAAGAAACAGGATTTCCAGGTAATGCAACCAGGTATTGGTTTCCGCGGGTAGCGAAAATAACCGGCTTGCCGGGCTGAACTGCCATACTGCGGAATTTTATATCAAATCCTGCCTGTTGAATTACTGCGGGAACAAAATCGAAATCGCCGGCCGAAATGCCTCCGGTTAAAATTACAATGTCGCTTTCAGCAGCGGCTTGCTGAATAATTTCCAGGGTAGCCTCTTCGGTATCGCGGGCAATTCCGTAATAATTGGCCTTGCAGTTGGCCCGCTTTGCCTGTGCAAGCAACTGATATGCATTGCTGTTCCGTATTTGCGACAGGGCAGGGGTTTCAGCAGGTTCCACCAGTTCATCTCCTGTTGAAATTATCCCTATTCGCGGTTGTTTGTAAACTTCCGGATTGGCACATCCAACTGAGGCAAGTATCGCAATGTGCTGCGGCCTGATCTGGGTTCCTTTAGTGAGTACTTTTTCACCTTTGGTAATGTCTTCAGCTTTTGTGCAAAAATTAGGCGCTGTCCGTGAGGCTACAAAGCGAATGGTATCAGTTCCGGTAACTTCAACGTCTTCAACCATAATAACGGTATCAGCACCATCAGGCAGCATTCCTCCGGTCATCAGTTTCGAACAACATCCAGCTTCAACAAGTTTAGTTGGAATTTTGCCGGCAGGTATAGTTTCCAGTACTTTGAGCTCTTTCCCTAGGTCAGCGCGGCGGCAGGCATACCCATCTACAGCCGATTTGTCAAATGGTGGCATATCCATATCAGAAAATACATCCTGACTCAGAGTTCTGTCTAAGCAGTCTTCCAGCCTTATTTTCTCTGATGCAAGAGGGACAGCAGATTTATTTATTATATCCAGCGCTTCTTCAAATAGTATCATTCCGGGTCATTCACTTTAGGGTGCAAATGTAATTATCATTTCGATGCGACAGGCAGACAGATTCATTTCGGATAAGCTACTTTGATGATTTTCAATTTATCGATTAAGGCTATTCTGATTTTGGATTTAATTATTATCTTTGTAAAAAAGATACATTATGGCAGACAAATATCCATCAAATAGCAAAACTGATCAGGGCAAAACAACAATGAGCGTTGTAAAAAAGAAGGCCAGAAAATATTTTTTTATCACATTGGCTTTCATAATATTGATCATCGGAGGTTATATTTACTGGAGTTTCTTCTTCACTTTCAGTGATGGGTATCGTGCCGGTTTACTGCAGAAATTTTCGCGTAAAGGCAATATCTTTAAAACCTATGAGGGAGAAATGATACTCAGCAGCGTTCAGAGTAACAAAAATGTTGCTTTGGCTTCCGAGAAGTTTGTTTTTTCTGTTGCTGACCATGATGTGGCTCTGCAACTTGAAAAACTTCAGGGTAAAAATGTAGTAGTACATTATACAGAGAAAAACCAGACTTTACCCTGGCGGGGCGAAACAGTGTTTATTGTGAGCAGCGTAAAATTGAGCGATTAAAAGGATTTACGATTTACGATTTACGAATGACGATATTCGATTAACGATTAACGATTAACGAATAACGATTAACGAATAACGATTAACGAATAACGATTAACGACACAATCGTAAATCGTACCTCGTAAATCGTACCTCATTATAAAATTTTATCCTTAAAAAACTTATACGTTTCAACCTGTGAATTAAGTTTCAGGTTGGGATTTCCTTTCACATACTGGTTTGATTTGGTCAGAGCAATTACCCTTGCTTTGGTGTTGTCGTGTAGTTGAATCTGTAGCATGGTCATCAATTCGCGTTGCAGATCACGGTCGAATATGGGGCAGGCTACTTCAATGCGATTGTCGAAATTGCGTTCCATCCAGTCGGCCGAAGATAAATAATACAATTCCTTTCCGGCATTGGCAAATACCATGATCCGGCTGTGTTCAAGGAAACGGCCGACAATAGTAATTGCTTCGATATTTTCGCTCAGATTAGAAACACCAGGTTGAAGTACACATATGCCCCGGACTATCAGTTTTATTTTAACACCTGCACAACTGGCTTCATACAGTTTCTTTACAATTTTAATATCAGTCAGGTTGTTGATTTTTAAAATCATCCATGCATTCAACCCGGCTTTGGCATTGCGTATCTCGTTGTTTAACAGTTTTATGAACTGTAACCGCATATGAAAAGGAGCAACAATTAATTTCGAAAATTTGGGTGCATTATATATTGATTCGAATAAATGGAAAACACTGTTTACATCCGAAACAATTTCTTTATCTGCAGTGAAAATAGTAACATCAGTATATACTTTTGCTGTTGTTTCGTTGAAGTTCCCTGTTCCCACTCCTGCATAATATACATTTCTAATGCCTTCCCTTCGGCGTATTAAGAGTAATTTGGCATGAACTTTATATCCCGGAATTGATTGGATAACTCTGACGCCTTCTTCCTGCATTTTACCAGCCCAGTAAATGTTGGCTTCTTCGTCGAAACGGGCCTGAACTTCCAGGAAAACAGTTACCTCCTTGCCATTACGGGCTGCGTTGATGAGGGCATTCACTACATTTGAATGACTGGCAACGCGATAAAGAGTCATTTTTATCCCTCTTACCTGTGGATCAAGCGAAGCTTCACGAAGCAAATCGATCAGGTAATGAAATGACTGATATGGATAATGCAGCAGGTAATCTCTTTCCTTTATGCCGGCAAGTATGCTTTTTGTAACCCGTAATCCCTGGTGTTCGAGCGGAGGCATGGGGCTAAATTCCATTTCCGGATTTCCTACATTGGGAAAGCTCACAAAATCCTTGAAATTGTGGTACTTGCCACCAGCCGAAACTGTATCGCTCTGGCTGATATTAAGTTTGGCGAGCAACTGTTTTAACAACCTTTCGGGCATATGGCGGTCATAAACAAATCTTACCGGAGGAGCAACTTCTCTCTGTTTCAGGCCTTCAGTCATCAGTTCAATAAAACTTTTAGAAACATCATTATCAATATCCATTTCAGCATCGCGTGTAAATTTAATAGCGTATGCTTTGTAGGTATTGAATCCAAAAACTGAAAAAATATTACTAAGAGAATGCCGTATCACATCATCAATAAGAATAATATAATGTTTTTCATTTTCCGAAGGAAGTATCAGGAAACGCGAGAGAGTATTTACAGGTACCTCGACAAGTGCATATTTTTCCAGTTCAGGGTTTCCTTTAACCTGTAACACAACTGCCAGGTACAAGGAGTGATCATGTAGCGAAGTTGCCTTCAGATTGCTTAAAATGATAGGAAAAAGTCGTGGACGGACCTGCTCCCGGAAATACTGCTCTACAAATTTACCTTGTTCATCCGTTAGTTCTTTTTCATCGATAACAAAAATATTTTTCTCTGCAAGTTCCATAATAATAGAACTATATATCCGTTGGAATTCGCGCTGCTGGTCCTTTGTAGTACGGTTAATATCTCGTAATGTTTTCCTGGGATTAATATACTTATCGTTGAAAACAGTTCTCTCCATGCTGATCATGCGGTTGACAGTAGCAACCCGTACACGGAAAAATTCATCCAGGTTATTTGAATAAATCCCAAGAAATTTCATCCGGTTTACCAATGGCGTAGCAGGATCAGCTGCTTCCTGCAACACCCTCTCATTGAAATGCAGCCAACTGATCTCCCGATTAATGATATTATTTTTATTCCCGGCCATATACAAGTTTGTTTTCCGATTCAATCTTATCATTCAATTAACAGCATAACAACTGTAATTGTTAAGATAAAACTATGAAAAATATTCGGATTTCTGAAAAAAATGTTTTTTGCTGAATTGAACCAGCACAATTTCGACAAAGATATGGATTAAGAAATTGCTGGAATGTTAAGATTTTATTAAATGTTACACATATCAGAACAAACAGAGGCCTATAACTGAAAAGTACAAATGTGACCATCAGAATATTACTAATAAAAACAGACCTGGACGCTTTCGGTAACTAGAGATCTAATTTCCAAAGCATTCGGGTCTGTCAATATTTTAAAAAACTATTTGTAAGGAAATAGTTAATTCTATTAATATGTTTATGCAATGCCAATAGAATATACCCTCGTTTTTCACACGAGAAATTACATTCAGCACTGAACATAATATTCAATGTCTGATCTTTATCTCAGGCTTGTGATCCGATTACAACATCCCAGGCCAGACGGTAAAGTTTTGGATAACTTTCGCCTTTTTCAGATCAACCCATTTTTCGGTATCCAGGTGAACCGAAACAACACCTGTAGTAGGCAGTGATTCGAGTTTTGGATCTGCAAAACGGTTAGCAACCATGGTAATAATAGGATTATGTCCCACAATCAACACGCTGTTAACTGAATCGTCGAGTTGCTCGATTACTTCAAGTACATCACTTTCGTCGCCTGTGAAAAGTTTTTCATTTGAAACCACCTTGTTTGCTTTAATCCCAAGCTTATCGGCGATAATAAGAGCAGTAGCGAAAGCTCTTTCGGCCGGACTGGCAATGATCTGATCAATAACAGGTTTGCTTTCGGTCATATACTCAGCTATCTTGCATGTGCGTGCAACACCAGTATCAGTAAGCAATCGGTCAGCATCAGCGATGTTAGCATGCGCCGGAACGGCCTTACCATGTCGTACAATATATACAGTCTTCATAAGTTGGGGGTTAAATTTTGGTAAACATACAAAATATCTTAAAACGCAAAAGCGATACCTGAAAATTTACAGATATCGCTTAGCTAAAAGTGTTAATTTAGAACGATTATGCTTAAGATGCCATAGCCGAATTTTTCAAAATGTTCAGTTAAACTGGTTCATGATGCCCTTTTCTACTGATCACTATGCACCAGGCACAAATTACTAATACGCAAACAAAGGAAATTCGCTCATCATCTCATTAACCTGTGAACGTACTTTAGTAATTACCTCTTCGTTTTCGTGGTTGGCAATTACTTCGTCAATCAAATCAACAATAACCGGCATGTGCTGTTCTTTAAGTCCACGTGTAGTAATTGCAGGAGTTCCAACACGGATGCCTGAAGTTGTAAATGGCGTACGACTATCGAAAGGTACCATGTTTTTATTCAGTGTGATATCAGCTTTTACAAGCAGGTTTTCAACCATTTTACCGGTAATGTCAGGGTATTTAGTACGCAGGTCAATTAGCATCAGGTGATTGTCGGTGCCACCGGAAATAACTTTATACCCTTTATCCATAAAGGCCTTTGCCATTACCTGTGCATTCTTTTTAACCTGGATAACATAATCCATAAACTCATCCGAAAGTGCTTCGCCGAACGCAACTGCTTTGCTTGCTATTACATGCTCCAACGGTCCGCCCTGAATACCAGGGAATACCGCGCTGTCAATCATTGCCGACATCATTTTGATTTCGCCTTTTGGAGTTTTCAAACCCCATGGGTTTTCAAAATCTTTTCCAATCAGGATCAAACCACCACGGGGACCACGCAGTGTTTTATGCGTAGTGGTTGTAATGATATGGCAATATGGAACAGGATCATTCAATAATCCGCGGGCGATAAGTCCTGCAGGATGGGCAATGTCGGCCATCAGCAACGCGCCGATTTTATCAGCAATCTGGCGCATGCGTTTGTAGTCCCAGTCGCGGCTATAGGCTGAAGCGCCTGCAATGATAAGTTTAGGCTTTTCGGCAAGAGCCGTAGCTTCCATCTTGTCATAATCAATAGTGCCGGTTGCTTCTTCAACACTATAGGCAATAGGATTGTATAGAATTCCGGATGAATTTACCGGTGAACCGTGCGAAAGGTGACCGCCATGTGAAAGATTAAGACCCATGAATGTATCGCCGGGTTTCAGGATGGTCATCAGTACGGCCATATTGGCCTGTGCTCCTGAGTGTGGCTGAACGTTGGCCCATTCTGCTCCAAAAAGTGCTTTTGCACGATCGATTGCGATTTGTTCGGTCTGATCCACAATCTGGCAACCACCATAATACCGGCGGCCGGGATAACCTTCAGCATATTTGTTGGTTAACACCGATCCCATGGCTTTCAATACCTGTTCGCTAACGAAATTTTCGGAAGCAATCAGCTCGATACCGTGCATCTGCCTGTCTTTTTCCTCGTTGATGAGGTCAAAAATAACTTTGTCTTTTTTCATGTTTATAGTTGCAGTATGTTGTAAACAAATGAATTAACTCATGAGCACTAAAACTGGGGCAAAGGTATTAATATTGCTGCAACTGGCAAGGGTGATATATTTTTTTCGGAAACAACTATTGAGGATTTAGTACATTTAATTAAAAGCTGAATGCTGCGTTTAAAAAAAGCGCCATTTCGCTAATTAAATAATTACATAGTTCCAATATGATGAATAATAGTATAAGAATAGTCTTGGTTTTTATCCGAACCGGCAACAATATGAATTACGCATTACTTCAAATTTCCTTTAACTTTGCATACACTCATAACAAAAACTTGTGTAGTACGTTATTTACTTCATAATTACACAGATTTTTTGTCGCGAGATTCCGCTACATTGATTTGTTGATTTACTCAAAATAGCTTTATGACTGAATTTGACCGTTTTACGTTGGACAATGGATTGCGTGTGATCGTTCACAGCGATACAAGTACTCCTATTGTTGCAATGAATATTATTTATAATGTTGGTTCTCGTGATGAGCATCCTGATCGGACCGGTTTTGCTCATTTATTCGAACATCTGATGTTTGGAGGTTCGGTGAATATTCCCCGTTATGATGAGCCTCTCGAAAGGGTAGGAGGTGAGAATAATGCATTTACAAATAACGATTTCACCAACTATTACCTGACTGTGCCCGGGCATAACCTTGAAACAGCTTTCTGGCTCGAATCGGACAGGATGCTCAACCTTGCATTTTCGGCAAAGAGTTTTGACGTACAACGAAATGTGGTTGTTGAAGAATTCAGGCAGAATTATCTGAATCAGCCGTATGGTGATGCCTGGCTTTTGCTGCGTCCGCTTGCGTATAAAGTACATCCTTACCAATGGGCTCCTATTGGTATTGATCCGTCGCATATTGAAAATGCAAGCATGGAAGAAGTTCGTGATTTTTATGAACGGTTTTATAATCCCTGCAATGCCATTATGGTAATTGCGGGAAACGTGAAAACGGATGAAATCAGGGCTCTTTCCGAAAAATGGTTTGGAGTTATTGACAAAGGCGGTCTGAACAACAGGAATCTTCCGGTCGAACCGGAACAGACTGAAGCCCGATCGCTTACAGTTCATCGCGAAGTGCCTTACGACGCAATTTATAAAGCATGGCATATGTGCAGCCGCGCCGATTCAGGTTTTTTTGCAACCGATCTGATCTCTGATATCCTTTCAGCCGGTCAATCCGGAAGGTTGAATCAGCAATTGGTGAAAAATTTACGTCTTTTCAGTGATATCAGTGCTTTTATCTCAGGCGATATTGAAGCCGGGTTATTTGTAATTACCGGGAAACTTATGAAGGGTGTTTCGATGCCTGAAGCCGAAGCAGCCTTGCAATTGGAAATTGATAAAATCCGCGGGAACATAATTGCAGAAAATGAATTACAGAAAGTAAAAAACAGGGTTGAGGCCATGATGGCATTCAGCGAGATGCGTGTGCTGGATAAAGCCATGAATCTTGCTTATTACGAGTTACTCGGTGATGCCAATCAGGTAAATGACCTGGTCCAGCGTTATGCCTCTGTTACCACAAATGAAATATTGGTTGAAGCTAATAAGATTTTCAAACCTGAAAACTGTTCAACACTTTATTATTTTGCAAAAGATTAGAAACAATAAATTTACAATCTGATATAACACGTCTAGTTCGCTCGCATCTAACATAAACTCCCTCAAATTCTCTCACTTTCTCTCGCTCTCACATTCCTTACACTCTCTAAGTCCCTGCGTCACTAAGTCACTAAGTCTCTAAGTCTCTAAGTCCCTAAGTCACTAAGTCCCTGCGTCCCTAAGTCTCTAAGTCTCTAAGTCTCTAAGTCCCCCATCTCACCCAACCTCAAAATCACTAAACTAAGCCAAAACACAATGACCACTCTTCCAAACCGGAATATACAACCTGCCATACAGTCATTAGGCCGTATTGATTTTCCTCAGCCTGAAATTTCACAGTTGAGTAATGGGATAAAGGTGTATCAGTTCAATTCGGGGACACAGGATGTGATTTCCATCGAAATGATGTTCGCAGCAGGAAGCTGGTTTCAGAAAAAGCCTTTTACAGCAATGGCTACCAACCTGATGCTTCGCGAAGGAACCCGGAATTTCTCTGCACAGAAATTATCGGAAACTCTTGATTACTTCGGTGCTCATTTCGAAAATACTACTGAACGCGACAATGCGTACATAACCTTATATTCGCTCAACAAGCATCTGGATAACACTTTGCCTTTGTTGAGTGAGATTGTTAAAAATCCGGTTTTCCCTGAAGGCGAATATGATGTAATTGCGGGAAAGCAGCGACAGATGCTCGAAGTGAACCGTCAAAAAGTAAATTTCCTGGCGCGCACGCAATTCAATTCAATTCTTTTTGGGAATGACCATCCTTATGGAATATATCTTGAACCTGGTGATATTGGTAAAGTAAATACGGAGGACCTGGTTGATTTCCATAAAGCTCAGTATCATTCAGGCAATTGCAGCATAATATTAGCCGGCCTCATCAAACCCGGAATGATCAAGGACCTGGAAGCACATTTTGGCGGAAATGACTGGAGCGGAATCAGTAACAAACCTATTCAATATCTACCTTCCGGATCAGATCAGAAGAATCATTTTCATATGAAAGAAGGAGCCATGCAGTCTGCTATCCGGATTGGTGGCATGATGTTCAGCCGCAGTCATCCTGATTTTGCCGGGATGAAAGTTTTAAATGCGATACTTGGCGGTTACTTTGGATCGCGCCTGATGAATAACCTAAGGGAAGACAAAGGATATACCTATGGAATCGGGTCATCGGTAGTGCCTTTGCGCAATGGCGGATACTTTGTAGTTTCAGGTGAAGTAGGAGCCGGCGTTACCAGGGAGGCTCTCTCTGAAATAAGATTTGAACTCACCCGTTTATGTACTGAACAGGTTGGTGAAAGTGAACTTTCGTTGGTGCGCAGTTATTTAACAGGTGAAATGCTCCGGGCTGTGGATGGTCCGTTTGCCCAGGCCGATCTGTATCGCGAACTGATTGAAGACGGGCTCAATATCTCGCACTTCGAGGAACTGATTGATACAGTCAATCACATAAATGCTCAACAACTTCAGGATCTGGCCATCAAATACCTGAAACCGGAAGATTTGTTCACGCTGGTTGTTGGACCGGAAGAAATTTAATTCCTATATTTGTACTACTCATCATGAAAATAGCGATCATGAAATCAGGTGTGCGTATGCTCAGATTATTTCTTTTAATTTTTATTTTCCATGTTTTTCGGGTTCCGGCCTCTGCCGACTCAGCGAATAATGATTTAAAAATTGGTAAAGGCGAAATAGCTGATTTTCAGAATTATATTGCTAATAATGTTCAGCGGGAAAGTATTGATCTTAATAATTCAATCCAATTTAAAGCACCTCCGGCAATCAATCTTTCGGTATCAACATCTCTTTTACGAATAGCAGTGTTAACCTGGACAACCACAGACCCCACCTTGCAAGGTACTTATCATATTTTACGAAATGCAGGGTCTGCCGGCTGGGTTGATATTAAGACGTTACCCTTTACAGCCCTGGCATTTAACGATACTATTTCCTACCCGTATTGTACTCCAACAAGTTTTGCATACCAGGTTAGTTTTATAGCCAGTGTTAACGCGGCGGATAATGCCACATCTTCGCAGGTAGCTGCTTCGTTTCCACTATCAGATCTTACTGCGCCGGCTAATGTTTCGAATTTGGGTGTTGTCCTCGGTAATTTTCCAGGCGGATTTACGCCAGGGATATCATGGAGTATACTTACAAATGACGATATTTCAACCTATGAAGTTCAGCGGTTTGATCCTTTAAGCGGAAGTTGGCCGGTTATAGCTTCCGGAACGAATACTTTGACTGGCATTAGCGATGTTACGGCTTCACCTGTTTGCGGAAGTTCTTTTAAATATATTGTGCGAACAACCGACATGTGTGGTATACCAAGCGCTCCCGACTATGTAAATAAGTTCGTGCAAACAATTAATCTAGATGTACTTCATCCCGGGCAATGTGATAAATCAGCGAAATTAACCTGGAACTCCTACAAAAATATGATTGGTGGTTTGGGTGGATACAAGATTTACCGGATTACAGATGCTATCCCTGTTGAAATTTTCGCGGTTCCACCAACAGATACATCTTATGTCGATAATTTTAATTTTGTAAATGGCAAAACTTATGGGTATTCGGTAAAAGCATATAGCAACACTAGCTCGTTTACATCTTCCTCATGCGAGGCTTATCAACAATACAATGGCGCGACTCTGCCTGATACGGTTTATATTTCACAGGTCGGTGTTGAAAGTAACAGTTACGTAAGTGTCAAATACTATATTACACCAGATGGTTCGGTCAGCAAGTTGTTCCTGGAGCGCTCAGACGATAACGGATCAACGTTTCATCCCATCGATTCAATAGTGTCACCGGTTCCACAACGCTATTATTTTAACGATACTACAGCTGATGTTCAATCGCAAACTTATTATTACCGCCTGGCTGCTATTGATGATTGCGGCAGTGAAACAATGTCAATTAACACCTCTCAATCCATATGGCTTCAATGCGGCAAAACAGAAACAGAGAATATCCTGGACTGGAACCTCTACAAAAACTGGCTGCAAGGTGTTGAAGGATATGAGATTTACCGGATTTTAGATAATGAAACCGCAACTATCAAAATTATCGGCAATGTTGACCCAACTACGGTTTCGTTTCCTGATCTGCTGACAAACTTTGATATTATGAAAATGCCCTGCTATTGGGTAGAAGCGAAAGAGAATCCAGGGAATCCTTATTTGCAAAATGCTGTATCAAAATCAAATACCTGCTGTGTTATCAAAGATCCTGTTTTATTCCTTCCTAATGCATTTTACCCGGATGGAACAAACAAGTTCTTCCGGCCGGTACCGAAGTTTTCATTTGTTAATAAAGAAAGCTTTCAAATGACAATTTTCAACAGGTGGGGACAACAACTTTTTGAAACCTCGGATATTGATATAGGCTGGGATGGCTCTGTTAACGGGCAGTTTATACCAGCTGGTCAATACGCATATTTAATAACATACAAATCAACCGAAGGTAAGGATTACAAAAAACGGGGAACAGTTATGCTGGTTCGGTAGATTCTGTTTCTAATTTATTCTTTTATTAGTTACAACTATGAAAGAAGGAACTTATGTTCTCTCAAGTATTTTCTGTTTGCTGTTTTAATGTAATCTGTTGATATTCAATTGGATGAAAATTTTCATGAGAATATTCTGTTATTGCTTGTAAAAAGTATAAGATTGTTTTAATGCGATTAACAATGGAAGGATTCTATTAATTATTCTGATTTTCAATCCTTTGTCTGAAGCCAAAACCTTAAGATTTTTTAACAAGGACTTCCGTTAAAATTAGTAAATTTGCAGATTCAAAAAAAAGACTATGTTCATTGATAGTGAAAAATTTGCAGGCGATGGCCTTACTTACGATGATGTCTTGCTTATTCCCGCTTATTCAGAAGTACTTCCCCGCGATGTGGAAACTTCATCGTGGTTTACGAAGAAAATAAAAATCAATATACCAATTGTATCCGCGGCTATGGATACAGTTACCGATTCCACTATGGCTATTGCAATAGCCCAGGAAGGGGGAATTGGAGTATTGCACAAAAACATGAGTATTCAGGATCAGGCAGCTGAAGTCAGGCGCGTAAAACGTTCGGAAAGCGGAATGATTACTGATCCAATCACTTTACACGAAGATGCCCTGGTGCAGGACGCTCTTAATATTATGCGTGAGCATAAGATCGGGGGGATACCTGTGGTTAGTATGGACGGAAAACTGGTTGGAATAATCACCAACCGCGACCTGCGATTTGAGCGCAATCCACTCAGGCCTTTGGCTGAAATTATGACGCGTGAAAACCTGATTACTACCAATACAAAGACTAATCTCGATCAAGCCTCAGATATTCTGCAGGAATACAAAATTGAAAAACTACCGGTTGTTGACGATGATTATAAGCTTGTTGGTCTGATTACTTACAAAGATATCAGTAAAATTAAAGCCCGTCCGAACGCGTGTAAAGATGAACTTGGGCGGTTGCGTGTTGCTGCCGGTGTTGGTGTTACCGCAGATGTGCTGGAGCGGGTAACCGAACTTGTAAAAAATGGCGTTGATGCTGTTGTAATTGACACTGCGCACGGTCATTCAAAAGGAGTTATTGAAACCACAAAGCTTGTTAAAAAACATTTTCCTGACCTTCAGGTTGTAGTTGGAAATATTGCTACCGCTGAGGCTGCACGCGATCTGGTAAATGCAGGTGCCGATGCAGTAAAGGTGGGAATCGGGCCGGGTTCGATTTGTACAACCCGTATAATTGCCGGTATTGGCATCCCGCAACTTTCGGCAATCTATGTGGTAGCCAAAGAATTAAGAGGAACAGGGATTCCTGTAATTGCTGATGGAGGCATCCGCTATACAGGGGATATTGTGAAAGCAATTGCTGCCGGAGCGTATAGTATTATGGCAGGATCGTTGTTTGCCGGTGTTGAGGAATCTCCGGGCGAAACCATAATTTACGAAGGCCGTAAATTTAAATCCTACCGTGGAATGGGCTCTATCGAAGCTATGCAGAAAGGCTCTAAAGATCGCTATTTCCAGGATGCCGAAGATGATATACAGAAACTGGTTCCGGAGGGAATCGTGGGCAGGGTTCCTTTTAAAGGCACACTTTCGGAGGTGATTCATCAGATGATAGGCGGCTTGCGCGCAGGAATGGGGTACACAGGTTCAGCAAATATCGAGGCTCTCCAGAATGCGAAATTTATAAAAATAACATCTTCCGGTGTGGTCGAAAGTCATCCGCACGATATTACTATTACCCGTGAAGCACCTAATTATAGCAGGTAATTTAACTCTATTTAAACTAATCAACCAATCCCTCATCACCCAATTCCTAATCCCCAATACCTAACCCCTAAGTTTAAGACTTCAGACATCAATCAATAATTTTAAATTAACTATGAAACGGAAACTTCTTAATTCTTTACTATCCTTATTAGTTGGCATTTTCTGTTTACCTGGTTTCAGCCAAAGTACTGATCCGGTTTTATTACAGGTAGCTAAAGAAAAAATTACCAAAAACGAATTTGTTAAGGTTTATGAAAAGAATACTATTAAATCTGAAAAGGCTGATAATAAGGCACTTGAAGAATACCTGGAACTATTTACAAATTTTAGGTTAAAAGTTACTGAAGCCGAGGCATTAGGTATGGATACGGTAAAATCATTCCGTGATGAATTGGCAGGATACAGGAAACAATTGGCCCAGCCTTATTTATCCGACAATCTGGCGACTGACAAAATGATCATGGAAGCCTATGAACATAAGAAATACGATATTCGCGCCAGCCATATACTTGTTCGCGTTGAAAGGCTTGCTTCTGCTGCTGATACACTGGCTGCCTGGAACAAAATTATACAATTACGCAAGCGGATTGTAAAAGGGGAAGACTTTGCTAAAGTTGCCATCGAAGGCTCCGAAGATCCATCCGCGAAAGATCGTGTAACTGACGGACGAAAAATGAAAGGCAACCATGGTGACCTCGGATTTTTTACTGCTTTTGATATGGTGTATCCTTTCGAAGAAGCAGTTTACAACGCCGAAGTTGGCGAAGTATCTATGCCTGTTCGTACCGATTTTGGGTATCACCTGATTAAGTTAGTATCAAAAACTCCTTCACTCGGGAAGATTCAGCTTGCGCATATCATGTTAATTTATCCCGCAAAAGCTACTCTCGACGATTCACTCAAAGTTGCTGATTCAGCAAACCTGGCTTACAAATTATTGCAGGAAGGCAGTGATTTTGGCGATGTAGCCAGGAAATTTTCCGATGATGCTTCAACATCCGGTAAAGGTGGCGTTTTGCCCTGGTTCGGTGTAAACCGCTTACTTCCTGATTTTACAATGAACATACAAAAGCTGAAAGCAAAAGGTGATTATTCCGAACCCTTCCAAACCATGTATGGCTGGCATATTATCAAACTTGTCGACCAAAAACCTATCGGCACTTTTGATGAAGAGAAAGAAGATATCAAACAGCGGATACCTCGTAGCGACCGCAATACTGATATCCAGAATACATTTATTGCTAAAACCAAAGCAAGCTATGGCTTTACACAAAACCTTCAGGCATTGGATGAACTGACAAAGACAGTAACGGATTCAATTTTTACGGCAAGCTGGAAAATAGAGCAGGCAAATAACCTGGATAAAAACCTTTTTACAATAGGAACCAAAACTTTTACCCAGGCTGACTTTGCTAAACAGCTGGCTTCAACCCAACACCGTGAGCCAAAACGTGACATTGCAGCATACGTATACCAACAGTACACAGGTTTTGTGAATGATGCCGTAAATAAATACGCCGATAGCCAGTTGGAAGCTGAAAATCCTGATTTTAAATCACTTATAAGCGAATACCATGATGGAATCCTGCTTTTCGACCTTACGGATAAAAAAGTGTGGTCAAAAGCTGTAAAAGATACCGTCGGACTTGAACAGTTCTACGAAAAAAACAAAAATACTTACATGTGGGAAACCAGGCTTGATGCTTCCATTTTTACTGTAAAAGACGCTTCTATCACAAAAAGCCTTAAGAAACTTTTGAAAAAAGGCGTTGCTGATGAACAGATTTTAGCAAAATTTAATCACGACAGCATACAAAAAGTTACCGTCGAACGTATGAAATTTGTAAAAGGTGAGAACACGAACATTGATGCTTTGGAATGGAAACCTGGTATAACTGATTTAATTCCAATGGCTGATACATCCACCGCTATAATCGTTATTCATCAGGTGGTAGCTCCTGAGCCAAAATTGCTGAACGAAATCCGGGGTGCCATGACAGCCGACTATCAGAATTTTCTGGAAAAAGAATGGATAAGCGAACTACGCATCAAATACCCGGTTATAATTAACCGTGAAGTGTTTAATTCAATTTTAACCACACAATAGGATATGCTTCGTTTGCTTGTAATTTCAGCTTTCCTGGTTTTAGTTTTTAGCTCCTGTAACCTGCTTCCGCAAAAAGCAAAAAGCAAGGAAAAGGCTATTGCACGTGTCAACGACAAATACCTTTACCCGGAAGACCTGGTTGATGTGGTTCCTGCTGGCACCGCTGCAAATGATAGCATTGAAATAACAGCGGCCTACATAAATAACTGGGTGCGACAGGAACTCTTGCTTAAACAGGCTGAGGATAATCTCGAAGAAACCAATCGTGATTTTACGGATCAGATCGAGCAATACAGGAATTCACTCATTATCTATGCCTACGAATCGGAACTTGTAAAACAAAAACTGGATACTGTAGTCCTTTCCTCTGAAATTGAAGAATATTACCAGAAAAATCAAGTTAATTTTCATTTGCGTGAAAACATTGTATTGGCAAGTTATGTGAGACTAAACAAAAATTCACCTGTTGCAACTAAAGTAAAATCTCTCCTGACCAGCAACCGCGATGCTGATAAGGAGAAACTTCAAACTCTGTGCCAGGAGAATAATGTGGATTTTTTGATTAATGATGGAACATGGATGTCTTTTGCTGATTTGGCCAGGAAAATCCCTATTGCTATTGATGATCAGGAAGAATTTCTGAGTAAGAATAAATATATTGAGGTAAAAGATTCAACAACAATGTATTACGTTGCTATATCAGCGTATAAGAGTAAGGAAAGTATCTCTCCGCTCAATTTTGAAACTGAAAATATCCGCACTATCCTCCTAAACAAGCGTAAAGCAGCCATGCTGCAACGAATGGAAGACGATTTGATCAGTGATGCAGTGAAACACAAAAAGTATGAAATATTCAAAAAGTAATCTCCCTATGCACATGATTAAAAGAATGATAATACCGGCTTTATTGATTGTACTGATTGTATCGGTATTTCAGGTTAAAGCTCAAAACGAAAAAACAGTCGACGAAATAGCAGCCTTAGTTGGAAGTCACCCTGTTTTTTGGTCGGATGTGGAAGCCCAATATGCCCAGGCAAAAGCACAAGGTATGTCAGGAGATCCATTTGTTTTGCGTTGTGAGATTTTTGAGAACCTGGTTTTTCAGAAACTGCTTGTCTACCAGGCCGAAATTGATAGTCTTGTTGTTAGCGACGAACAGGTGAACAGTGAGCTCGACAGGCGACTGCGTTATTACATTCAGCAGTTCGGGTCGCAACAGAAACTTGAGGAGTTTTATGACAAGTCGCTTGAAGAATTTAAGACTGAACTGCGTGAACCTTTGCGTCTCGAGCTTCTTTCGCAACAGGCTCAGGAAGCAGTAACTTCAAGCGTTAAAATGACACCCAACGAAACCAGGGAATATTTTAATACGCTCAGGCAGGATAGTATTCCTTTGATTCCTACAGAATATGAAATTGGACAGATTGTTAAAACACCGGTTGTAGGACCGACTCAGCTAAAGGAATCACGCGAAAAACTACTGGCACTCAGGAACCGGGTACTTAAAGGTGAGAAATTCTCAACACTTGCCGTATTATATTCCGAAGATCCCGGATCGGCCGCCAAAGGTGGTGAATTAGGACTGTTCAGCCGGGGAAGTATGGCACCTGAATTTGAATCGGCTGCTTTTAACCTTAAAAATAAAAACGATATTTCTGAAGTGATAAAAACTAAGTTCGGCTACCACTTATTGCAACTTATTGAGCGTAAGGGCGACTTTGTTAATGCTCGGCATATACTCATAATTCCGAAAGTTTCACCCGACGATCTTGTTGTAGCTGCGGCCAAACTTGATAGTATCGCTGATAAAGTTCGCATCGATTCATTGACTTTTGAAAAGGCAGCTTTCCTTTACAGTGATGATCCGGGTAAAGTGAACGGAGGATTAATTCAAAGTCAATCCTCGGGTAATACCAGTCTTGCTGCCGACGAGTTAGATCCAAAGGTGTTTTTTGTGATTGACAAGATGAAACCAGGCGATATTTCAGCCAGTGTTCCATACACCACCGAAGATGGTACCCAGGCATACCGGGTTCTTTATCTGAAACTTCGCACTGAACCACATAAAGCGAATATGAAGGACGATTACAATAAAATCCAGGATTGGGCGCTCGAAAATAAGAAAGCTAAAGTAACCGCCAAATGGATTGAAACTAAATCGAAAACCGCTTATATACGCTTAGGCGATAAGTTTAAAACATGCGATTTTAAATTCAACTGGACTTTTACGGAGTAGTTGGTAAGGGTTAAAAGTTACAGGTTAATAGAAAATAGAAAATAGTTGATCAGTAATCCCTAACCCCAAAATCCTAAGCCCAAACTCCTTAAAATCTAATAGTATAGACCCATTTAGGTTTTAAGTAAAGTCTATCTAAAATGCACCAAATATGATTCAATACAAGTCAGACACTGAAGCGCTCAACGATTTTTTAAATAAATATAATGCGTTACGTTCCGAAATAGGCAAAGTAATTGTAGGTCAGGATGAGATTGTAAAAACCTTGCTTATTGCTATTTTCTCAAGAGGCCATGCATTATTGGTCGGAGTTCCGGGGCTGGCTAAAACGCTGATGGTAAATACACTGTCACAGGTATTAGGACTTACTTACAGCCGCATACAGTTTACTCCCGACCTTATGCCTTCGGATATTATAGGTACCGAAATCCTGGATCAGGAGCGAAAATTCAAGTTTATCCGCGGCCCTGTATTTGCCAATATTATCCTGGCTGACGAAATTAACCGTACTCCTCCCAAAACCCAGAGCGCGCTCCTGGAAGCCATGCAGGAAAAGGCGGTTACTGTTGCCGGTGTAAGTCATAAACTGGAAGAACCGTTTTTTGTGCTTGCCACGCAAAACCCTATAGAGCAGGAGGGTACTTATCCTTTGCCCGAGGCTCAGCTCGACCGGTTTATGTTCAATATATGGCTTGATTACCCAACATTCGAAGAGGAAATACAAGTTGTGAAAAATACAACTACCATGCATTCGGCTACTTTGAATGTAATCCTTACGGCTGAAGAAATTAAATACTTCCAGGATCTGATCCGTCGTATCCCTGTTGCAGATAATGTATATCAATATGCCGTGAAGCTTGCTTCGCTTACACGCCCGGGAACGGCTTTAGCTCATCCCTGGGCTAACAACTATCTTACCTGGGGCGCTGGCCCACGCGCATCACAATACCTTATTCTTGGAGCTAAATGCCACGCAGCGGTAACAGGCAAATACTCCCCTGATATTGCCGATGTGCAGGCAGTTGCTACTTCTATCCTCCGTCACCGTTTCGTACGCAATTACAAAGCCGAAGCCGAAGGAATTAAAGAGGAAGATATTGTAAATGAGCTGATTAAATAGATATTATTTGGTCGAAATATAAAAGCCGGTGCCGTAATGGAGCCGGTTTTTTTTTTGAATAAATAGACTGTACATATATTTTGTATATTCGTTGAATGAAGTGAAAAACCTTTTATACAGTATCATGGTAGATAGGTTTAAAATAATTGCATATATGATGGCTTATTGTAGGCTATGCCTTATTTATCAGAGTGAAATTTAGAACTGTTTTATCAAGTTCAATAACCAGACCAATATATATCCTATAAAATCTATGAAAACAAATTTATTTTCCGTCCTTCTGGTTCTGATTTCAGCTTATGCTTTTGGACAGAATAAATTTGAAAAAGGTTATCTTGTTGATAATGATAACTATAAAGTAGAATGTATGATAAAAAACAAAAATTTGAAACACAATCCGGTTGATTTTAGTTTTATACGGGAAGGTTCCTCATTGGAGGAGAACGGAACTATTAATACAATAAAGGAGTTTGGTATTTATGGTAAGTTAAAGTATAAACGGGTTCTTGTTAAAATTGAGCGTTCGAGCGAGGCTCTCGATAGACTTACTTATGTACAATATCCTGTCTGGACGGAAGAAAAACTGTTTTTAAAAGTAATCGTTGAAGGGAAGGCATCATTGTATTCGTTTTCGGATGGTAATATCAAGAAATTCTTTTATTGTGTATCCGACAGCGCAATTAATCAATTAATTTATAAGAGATATTTAATGGATTTAGAGTATGTTGGAATAAGGACAAACTTTATTAATTCGTATACAGTTGAAAACTTTGAGTTCCGGCAGCAGCTTATAAGAGATGTACTATGTGCAGATACTAAATTGAGTACGGTAGCAAGTATTAAGTATTATCAGAAGGAACTTGAAAAATATTTTATTAACTATAATAAATGTTCACTTTTAAATTAACTGCAAAATAAATTTAGTCCAAACAGGATATGATTAATTGTTGAGATAAGGAAACCAATGCCTCGCGGGTGTCGGTTTTCTGTAATTCTATGAACAAATACTGCCCTTTAACAGTTTTTATAAAACCCTTTTATCAATTTGATAATTTCGGGCAAAATGTGTCTATCTTTGCAGAAAAATAGTTAACCAAAAAAAATTACAAATAAGATGGCTGTATTAGTAGGAAAAAAAGCGCCTCAGTTCGAGGCAGATGCTGTTATAAACGGCGGCGAGTTTGTTGAAAAATTCTCACTTGCCCAGTTTATCGGCAAAAAACATGTAGTATTTTTCTTTTATCCCCTTGATTTCACTTTTGTTTGTCCAACCGAAATAATCGCGTTTCAGGATAAACTGGTTGAATTCGAAAAACGTAATGTACAGGTTGTTGGCTGTTCAGTCGACAGCAAATTTTCACATTGGGCATGGCTCAATACCGAGAAAAATGCAGGTGGAATCAAGGGCGTTACTTTCCCGTTGGTTTCTGACCTTTCCAAAACCATTTCCGAAAACTACGATGTACTTGCCGGCGAATGGGAATATGATGAAGATGAAGATTATGTTGAATTCAATGGCGATGCCGTTGCTTACCGCGGATTGTTCCTGATTGACAAACAAGGTGTTGTTCGCCACCAGGTTGTGAATGATCTGCCATTAGGACGCAGCGTTGCTGAAGCTCTCCGTATGGTTGATGCTCTTCAGTTTTTTGAAGAAAACGGTGAAGTTTGTCCTGCCGACTGGCACAAAGGCGACGAAGGAATGAAAGCTACCTCTGAAGGCGTTGCTGAATACCTGAGCAAACACTAAGAACTTATCAGATTGAAATAAGAACCGGCTTTAAGCCGGTTTTTTTTGTGTCATGGTCTGACCGAAATTTGTAACCATCGTCTGAATTCTTAACAAATAAAAACAACTGAGGCGTTCTTTACTACATGATCAAAAATTCTCTGCCAGTTTTCTTAATTCCGCCAGTTGTGCTTCAGAAAACGAATCCGGAATTATATTTGCTGATCTGCACATAAAGAAAATATGGGCCGATTTTGCCAGTATATCAATTGCATCAAACGTTTCCTCCACACTTTTGCCAATTGCAAAAACCCCATGTTTTTCCCATAACGCAACGTCATGATTCTGCAGTGCTTTAAGTGTTTCCGCGGCAATTTCAACTGAGCCGGGAAGGAAATATGGAACAAACCCAACTCCTTTAGGAACAAAAATGACTGTTTCCGGATGCATGCTCCACAACACTTGATTTAGTCTGTCCTGATCACAGAATTCTTTTGCATGAGTTAATGTTACCAATTCATGAGCATGAGTATGCATTACAACTTTTTCATTACTGCCACGTTCAGCAATCATCTGATGTATTCCCAGGTGAGTCGGGAGTTCCGAAGTTGGCAGGAAGTTTTCTGCGTCACCAATAGTCTGTGAAATAATCCAGTAACCGCTTGCGTCCCCGTTCAGTTGCAAAATGAGCAAATTTTTCATTGGTTTCCAAGCCAGATCGCGCATCCGCTTTCCTGTTCCCGTGACGAAGAAATAGCTACCGGCAAGTTTTGGATAGGAGAGTGGAAGAGTAAAGTACGGGAACAAGCTATATTCTGAAATCTCTTCTTTTTTTAATAAATCAGTAATATTAACTGAAATATTGCTGGCATTCCGTTCAGCCCATCCTCGCTGCCAGAGATATCCGGCTATTTCGGAAGTTTCACGGATGATATTTTTTAGCTCTTTGTTGCTGTTAAAATATTCTTTCATATACAAATGTAGCTTTTTTTAATTGTAAATCTGTGCATACGATTAAGAATGAAATGGGTTTATGAAATGTTCCTTTTTGAAGCCGTAACCCCTCCATATTGATCCGACCAATTTTCGGGGAAAGTATTGAAATAGTGATTCCAACTTTGACCATATTTTCGTAGAAACCATTTTATGTATACGCCCCTCATTACAGATGGGATTCCCATAACAATAAGGTAAAATGTGCCAAGCATTGCTGATTGCAGGGCTTGTCGGTATTCATGTATACAGCAATCGCTTGTCAGATTCGAAAACCTGTTGCCTTTATTTAATGTTGATGGCTTTTAGTATGGTGTTTTGCTGATAAAGATGAAATAAATCTTGATATACAGGCAAAAAATGACTAACTTTACGATGTTAGTGAAGCATTCCAATGATTTTTTACACCTGATCTTTTCAACAAGTTCACAACTAATTAAAAATCATCATCATGGAAACTAATAAAGACCGTCAGAAGAAAATTATGCTCGTCTCAAAACGCTTGCTGATTTTTGCAGGGATATCTCTTGTTTTTACCGTAATTGTCTTTATACCTACATTTTTTTACAATTATCATTTTTTTATATCATGGCTCTGTTTTGAATGTGGGATAATAGGTGGTTTTGTGAGCATTCAGCAAAGGCTAAAAAAAATTGACAAAGATGAACTAACCTTGCTTTCCGAGTCGTGGGCTTCCATACTTTTAGTTCCGGTGTATGGCGGTATTTTTGCGTTGATCCTGTATATTTTATTTTTATCCGGTCTTATCAAGGGAGATTTGTTTCCTCATTTTAATGTCCCTATATTTAACAATCCTGTATCAACTGAAGACATTAAAAAACTATTGTCGGAAACTTATCCGCAAAATGGGCAGGATTTTGCAAAATTCATTTTTTGGTCGTTCCTGGCAGGGTTTTCTGAAAGATTTGTGCCTCAAATCATTAAAAATGTTGCGAAACCGTCAAATGAAGAAGACAAATGATTTCCTTAGCCAATCCCAAAAGAAACTGCCTGCTCTTAGCACTAATTATATGCCGCTGCCTTGCTTTTTCACATTCAGCAATCGATACATCAAAAGTCTATAAAGGTGACATCGATGTAGATTTGGTAAGTAACACGGATGGAATAAGTGGCATAAAAGCAGTATTTACCATAGATGCCAGCCTGACTGAGATATGGGGAATGTTGAATGACTATCACAATTACAAATTGATTTATGGTGGCATTGATAGCTTGAAGATTCTGGAACAGGATAAATCGGGCATACTCATTGAATTTTGGTCGGATGCAGTAATAAAAAAAATTCATTTTGTTCTTTACAGGAATATTCAGCAAACCTACCACACCATTACCTGGAAAAATGCAGGCGGAGAAATTGAATACATACGGGGTAGCTGGGAAATAAACGAAACTTCTATCCCAGGCAAGAAATTACTGGTATATCAATCGTATGTAAAAGTAAAAAGCGGTATCAACACCTGGCTGATCAGGCAGGGAGCTAAAATGAAGGCACAGTCGATGGCTCGTAATATGCGCGAATGGATGATGAAAAACAGGAAATTATATGCTGTGAAATAAGTTAACTGAAGTTTTATATGGTCTCCGAGATTGTATTCCGAAATTCATTACTCGTTTTTTTTCTTGTTTTTGTTGCTATCTGGCTACGTAGTTTTTTTTTAACCGGACTATCAAATAGCTCTTTCTATACCTCGAATGAGGGATGCATTTCAGGAATGTCTTTTCGCACCTTTTTATCACTTGGCATAATTGGTATTCTGACTTATGTTTACAATCCCGAATGGATGCAGTGGTCGTATATACAGGTAAAACCTATTGTCAGACTTTCAGGATTTGTTTTTGGATTGTGTGGAACTGCATTTTTTATTTGGGCTGTTAAGTCTCTGGGTAAAAATTTCTTTGCTACCTTGAAAATGAGAAAGGATCATTCGCTTATTACAAGCGGGGCTAATAAGTTTTCAAGACACCCCATGTATATCTCATTTATTAGCCTGTGGATATGTTTTTCACTTCTGTCAGCCAATTGGTTTATCGGAACCAGCGGGTTTTTAAGCTATACGATTATCATGTTGGGAAGAGTCCCGGCTGAAGAAAAAATGTTGACTGAGAAATTTGGCGACGAATACATAACGTATAGAAACCGAACAGGATTACTGTTACCCCGGATTGTAAAAAAAAGCAATTCTGATTTGCGGGTTTAAATCCCTTTTTTAATTAGGCAGGGCGAACAGATACCCCCAATGCGATTGAATTTAACTGTTTTAATAATGAGCTAAATGCAAAATATCGCAGTGACTTACTATAATGAGAAAAACACACTATCAAAGTTTCATGTCCAGCCATTTTCCGAGTGTTTCAAGCACAATTTCGCGCTGTTCCGGGCTAAGCGTTGCTATATGCGCGCCGTGAGTTCCACCGCTCTGAACCATTTTCAGGCTTCCGCTTCCCGGCTTTATTTTAGCAGCAGTTGCACCCCAGGGATCCGCTTCACCATAAATATAAATCATATGCTGAGGATTACCCGAAATGAATTTTTTTAGTTTTTCCTGGTACGAAGGGTCCCATACGATAGGAACATTCTTTGGAACAAACGCGGAATTGGGGTAATCCTTATTTTTCAGATATTTACGGAAAGGCTTTTCATTGTACTCGTAATACCCAAGCTGGGTGTAGAACTGGTAATTAGCAGCAGCATAAGAATCAGCCGCTTCGGTATACCAGAAAGGTGGAACGATCCGAATCAGGAACAATGCCATCTCTTCGGGGGTAGTATTTCTCAGATCGGGAAGTTTCTTTTCATCGGCTGTATACTGCCAGAACGAGAACGGGAACTCAAGTACTGAATAATCATAAGCGGATTCATCACCAATAACAGTAAATTTAAATCCGGCTTTGTTTGCCATTTTTTTCCATTCAGGCAAAACGGTATTTTTATTTTGCAGCAGGTACATTTGAATTGCTTTGATATGCTTCCGTTGTTCTTTCGTTCCCACTTTCTTAAAATGTGTATCAATACGGGGATCAAGCCTTGAATAATTAATCGGCGCAACATACGGAATAGTTACATCAACATCATCGGGGTAAAAAACCTTGTATTCTGTTGCCGTCTGCCCACCTTTGCTGACCCCTGTTGCAATCCACTTTCCTTTATAAAATTTACCAAAAAGAGTCCGGATATAATGATAATCCCCGGCATCCTGTTCGGCGGTCAGGTATTTCCAGTCGACCGGGTTTGGCGTTGAAGGCCCGAAATAGCGATGTTCAACATACAATTGATTGGCTTTTAATAGCTTAGTAGGTTCTGACATCGTATTTGACGAAACCCAATCCGTACCATAGCCTTCGGTTTCCATTACGGTTGGTTTGTCAGCACCTTCATACCCGACATAAATTCGTTGTTTGAATGTCGGGCCGTTTGGATTGTTATGATCAACCGCCTGTGGAAGCATTATAATATAAAACTCTTTGTAAATCGTGGTGTCTTTTTTTACAATTTCAATGCCGGGAATGGCTTTCAGGAATTGGTAGATTTCGCTTTCCTGGGCGAACGAAATAAGAGGCAGAAGCGCAAAAACAAAAAACAGTTGTCGTAAGGTTTTCATAGACGATTATTAATATTTATGTGACGCAAAAATATTCATTTCAATCGAACGTTTGGAAAGAAAGTAAAAACACTTTTTTGATAACTTTGCGGAAACAGAATAAATACGAAAATCCCAATCCCTAAATCCTAAAACCTAAATCCTTTACTATGATTCTTCCCCGCGAAGAGGCCCTCACATTGCTTCATAAATATGTGAAAAACGAAAAGATGATAGCCCACAGCCTTGCGTCTGAAGCAGTTCTCCGAGCATTGGCAATTCATTTGGGCCGTAATGCCGAAGCCTGGGCTCAAGCTGGGTTGTTGCACGATGTGGACGTTGAAGTTACCAATGCTAATGCTTATACCCACGGTCCGGAAGGCGCAAAGTGGCTGGCTGAAATGGGTTTAGATGGTGATATAGTTGATGCCATTGGAATGCATAACGAAATTGCCTCTGGCAAAGAACGTTCCACTGAATTTCAACATGCGCTGGCTGCAGGCGAAACCATTACCGGGCTGATAATGGCCACAGCTTTGGTTTATCCGGATAAGAAAATAGCTTCAGTAAAAACCAAATCAGTTGTAAAGCGTATGAAGGAAAAGGCCTTTGCCGCTTCGGTAAAACGCGAAAATATCCTGGAATGTGAAATGATAGGGGTTCGGATTGACGAGTTTGCGGCTCTTGCCATTGCTGCCATGGTGGAAATCGCTGACGAGATAGGGCTATGATCTAAAGAGCCAAATTCCAGTCTCAAATTCTACGCTCCAAGCCCCTTTTACCATAACATTAATCGAATGACTACTAAAATTCACTTAGCATCCCGAAAATCTTGTCCTACTACTTTTGAATGACAACTCACTTGCTCAAAGTATCTCTTATCCACGTCTAACCACAATTGAATGACCAGCGAATGACCACTAAAAAGCTTACCTCATCTCAAAGATCTCGTTCAATATCAATAGAATGACCTTTAATAACCACTAAAAAGCTCAAAGTATCTCACAACCCTCGTCAAACAACAATTGAATGACAATTGAATGACAATTGCATCACACC
>JAURYB010000182.1 GCA_030654075.1 Bacteroidales bacterium
GGAAGTCGGAAGTCGGAAGTCGGAAGACGGGAGTCGGAAGTCGGAAGTCGGAAGACGGGAGTCGGAAGACGGAAGACAGTAGTCGGAAGACGGAAGTCGGGAGTCGGAAGACAGAAGTCGGAAGACGGAAGTCGGAAGACGGAAGTCGGAAGACGGAAGTCGGAAGATGGATGGAAGAATGCAGGAAAATCTGACAGGTTTAGGGAAGTTCTGTAATAAATGTAGGCTTTCTGACTTCGGTCTTCCGACTTCCAGCCAAATCAAATATTAAACCTATTAAACATCTAGCTATATGACAACAAGCGAATCAATCAGCAAATTTATGCAACAGCCTCATATTGCAGTGGTTGGAGTGTCGCGGAATAAAAACAAATTTGGCAATACAGTTTACAAAACCCTAAAAAAGAAAGGGATCAGAGTTCTACCAGTAAATCCGCATTTAACTCATTTTGAAGGAGACAAATGCTTCAGCAGTATTGAAACTCTTCCGCCTGATGTAAAAGCATTACTTGTGAATACACCTCCTGAGTCAACCATTAAAATTGTGGAGAGTGCCTGTAAAAAAGGGATTCAGCACCTTTGGCTGCAACAAGGCTCAAGTAATGATGAAGTGATAAAATATCTTGAAGGTAAAGATATTAACTATGTATCTGATCGTTGCATTATGATGTTCGCCGAACCGGTTGGCTCCTTTCACAAGGTTCACAGGTTCCTTTCTAAAATAACAGGGAATTACCCTAAATAAATTCTCAGATACTCGAAGTAATGCATCAGACGACTAATCAGACTCATCAGACTCATCAGGGTTGTATTTTTTGCCGCAAGGAAATTATCGAAAAATCTTTTTGTTCAACTCCGCTTTTCAGCGCTTTTTATAATATTGCCCCAATTTTACCTGGACATTCGCTGATAATTCCAAATAACCATTACGAATCACTTTTCGAATTAGCTGATGAAGAACTGGGAGAAATGATGGTATTTGCCCGTAAAATCACATCAGTACTAAAAACTTTTTTTAATTGCGACGGTTTCGACTGGACTATTCAGGACGGAGTTTCGGCCGGGCAAACAGTTCCACATCTTCATTTGCATATTATTCCCCGCAAACCGCTCGATATGCCGGAAAGTAATGAATGGTACAGCAAAATTCCGCAGAGTGAGGAAGGTATCCTGGATAGCGAAAACCGTGCCCGACTTGGAGAGAAAGAATACATCGAAATTACTGGCAGACTGAAAGTAGCCTGTGCATCAATAAATTAGTAAAAGGATTTAAGGGTATTTAAGAATACAGCCGGCAATAGGTTAAAAAATTAAATGCCAACGTTTTATTTTTGTTATTTCATCCTGAAAAGGTGTAATTCTTCAATATTGCCCCTGTACATGTGTAAAATCCGGCCTCCTTTAACCGCTTCGAACTGAGCCGCGAATGTTTCAGTGGCTCCTTTAAAACGGTTAGTGAGTTGAATCTGCCAGTTTGTAACTATACTTTTTCCCTCACAAACTTCGCCATAATAACGGTTTCCGGGACTATTCAATGTATTGTCTACCCCCTTATAAACACTTTTATACGTTCCGTTATCGTAAAAATTGAATTCAGTGGTTGAGGATGAAAAGGCCATGCCTGCATTATTGCCTGTGTACACATAAAAATACTGAACATTTGAACCGCTGGCTGAATACCAGTTGCCGGGCAGATCATTGGCAGAAACAGCAAATTTGTTATAGTTGAACATCTTAAGTAATGGATTCCAGATGTCACTGCTGGCATCCCAGCCTATGTTGTTTAAATCGGTTCCAAATTCCCTGACGAATGTGTTTTTATCGGGAGCAATAAACTCAACCCAACCGGAGTTTCCTTTCCTGAACAATGCAACATACACTTGTCTGCCGGTTTTATTATCTGTGGCATCACCGGCACCTAAATAAGCCCTTTGTGGATCAAGAGAAGGTGAAGCTACTTTAAAATTTCTCAGGTTACTGTACCGGGGCGCAACCAGTATATTCCAGGCATTGCTGACATGCGGTTCCGGATCAGCAGCAATAGTTGTTCCTTCTTTTGCATAATGAATAAGTGCTTTCATGTTTCCTTTAGTTACCTGGACCCAATCCTCCTGTTCCAATGCAACCCACCCATCGTCAAAGTTAGTGGTTGTGTAGGCAAAGGCCTTCCCATAGGTTTGCTGTGCTGGTGTTGTTTTTGTTTTTTCCGGAATTTGGGAACCATTATCAGTGCCGATACCGGTCACAGGTGGTTGTGTAGCATTTCCCATCTTTTTGAATTCAACTGACTGCAAGAAGGTGTCTATATTTTTTAAATACTCCTGGTTATTTAGTGTGATGATAATACTTGCGCAGCGCTCAAATCCGCTTATAGTTGTAAGCATGGCCTGGGCATCTGCATTATTGAATTTGAATTTCACAACCCCTTCTTTTATTTTCCAGCCGTCAGTTTCATACACTTCATTCAAAATGGGGGTTTCTGTTGGATTATAGTTTTTTACGATCAGATCCTGCCATTCGCTTTTAAAATCAGCTTCAATGCTCCCTTTGCTTACCGTACTTTTTACAATACCAATCCGGCACCAGGATTTAGTTGTATTATTAATACTTGTATAACTGATAATGTTTGCAGTAACTTCCTTCTTCCACCCTGCCGGAGGTGTAAAAGCAAATAAATCAAAAGTTTCCTTTTGGGCAAATAACTCAGTGAATGATAAACAGGCAATTATTAAAAATATTTTTTTCATTTGCTGATTTCTTTTAAGATTAACAATTCTGGGCTATTATAGTATCCCCGACCTGAAGGTCGGGGCAATGGATCTGTGCTATTCTGTTCTCCAGCATGAAGGCAGGGCTATTCAGGACAAAAACGGCAAGGTCCAACGCCTGTGAAATTTGCAAATATTCCTGATGATTGAAACCTGCTGTCTAATTTTCCACCTATCCCAAATACAACATAACCTCCTTGCTGCGATAGGGTTGCACGACCGACACTACCCCCTACCACTTCAGAAACCGCTTTGTTTCTCCCGGTCAATCTGTTGTGTAATAACACGTTAGCTGCAGGTACGCCTAAATTGGACGCGTTGGTCGAAAAAGCTACCCAGCTGCCATCATAAGTTATGGCAATTTTTTCTCCCTGCCCGATTGGGCTGTCCGAATTTCCTTGCTTGCCATCGTTGGCGTTACTTACCATGATGGTACTGTCGGTTTCACTGTCGTAAAGAAAAACATCCTGGAAGTTGTTGATATCATTAGGAACAATGTTGGTGGCAGTAGTTGCATATGCAATGAAGCGTCCATTACCGGAAATGGCAGGTACCACTACCCTATTGGCACTTTCGTTACCCTGGTTTCGCTCCTTATGGTCCGAAGTAAGGCTAATCCGTTTAAGCGATTTTATGTTTTTCTCCCATAAAAAAATATCCCAAAGTCCATTGTTATCGTCAGGAACCAATGTGCCTGTATGTGAGTAAAAAGCAATCCGATTTCCGTCAAATGATATGGATGGTTTGGAACCTCCGCCACCCTTTTTCGTTTTGGGATCAATGCTGATCATGATGGTGGTATCAAGCAGCATATCACGTAAAAAAACATTGTTATTGGAAACGTCTTTTTCTATATCTGTAAGATTAGTGGCAGCAGATGTGAATGCTACCAGGTTTCCATCACCTGACACTGAAGCTTCATAGCTTTCAGCATCAGCGGCAGCACCGTTTTTACCAACGCTAACCGTTTGTATTTTTCCGGTAGCCGAATGCCAGACAAAGATATCGCGGTACCCGTTTTTATCGCCTTCAACCAGGTTGGTTGAATACGACTCGAAAGCTACCGTTTTCCCGTCACCTGAAATGGCAGGGTAATAACTATCACCATCACCTTCCTGTCCGCTGGCTGATGCACTTACCAGTTTAGTGGTGCCGGTGTTGCGATCGCGCCAGAATATCTGCCGGTGCTTTCCGGCAGAGCCTGCAAAAGTTGCCGAGGATACAAAAACAACATAGCGGCCATCTTCGCCAGCTGCACCGCCCACATCCGGATCAGAACTTTCGTAAAAAGTGCTGGTTGTTTTGTCATCCGAACTCCGGCTTACAAGGTCGTAGGTATAATCGCTGCAAATCCTGAGTGTATTTTCATTTTGAGGCATCGTTCCTTCACTTCCTGAGTAAATGATACAGGTTTGCCCGATAGGGGCTTTTTTAAGCGTGACTTTATATTTGGCTCCGTTGGGAAAGGGAGTTGCAAAGTTGAAAGAATTACTGCTAAAAACCAGACCAGCTTCTTTTTTCGCGGTAATCGTAAGGTCGTTTTTAGCGTTATTTTGAAGAATAAGAGTACTTCCGGAAGGAGCACAATAAAATCCACTGAGAAGTGAACTGCCGACAGCGGGCTTTGCTACAGTTTTTGTGGCTTGTTGTGCCTGCAGACCACCGATAAAAGTAGCCAGGATTAATATGATAAGAGTTTTTTGCATGTTTCGCTACGTATAAAATTTTCATTAATCCATGGTGATCTTAATATTGCTGATGTAAAACTTATCATTCTCTCCGGAGTTACCACTCGAGAATGACATGGCACTGAATAAGTGCGCTGCAGGTATCGCCTTTTCGTATTCAGCTATTTTAGTTTCGTCAATAAATACCTGTAAGGTCTCTTCATTCTTAATTATGGTCACCAAAATGTGGTTATTCTTTTTATTGTTTGAAAAACCGTTTGCAACCAGCCATTTAGTTTCGTTTGAATATCCCGGTGGAGAAGGAAATTTTGTTTCCAACGTAGCTTCACCATCTTTGCCATCAAACCCGGGACGCAGTTTTAGTTTCAGATAGGATTCAGCGTTGCCGGGCGATGTTTCTTTCGATAATTGAAAGGTTAAGCCTTTTGCTCCCCAGGTAAAATCCTGAGAAGACACTAATTCATAACTCAATGTGAAATTCTGCGGCAATGTTTTTTTTAGTTGCCTGGGCGTTACAGTGTTGCCGGTTATTAAAAGCCAGTTGCCATTTAAACCATCAGGATTTTCAACAACTCCGCCACCCAGGCCATATTCAGAGCGCCATCCCATCGGAGTTTTACCAATTGCTGTTGTGGAGAAATCTTCAAAGAAATAGGTGTTCTTATCCGTGAGATTTTTTTTACTGACTTCCGATGCTTCAGTAGCGACTACTGCTTCCTTATATAACGGTGAACGAAGTGGTTTATAGGGCTGACCTTTAACTTTTTCAGCATCAAAGAAAAAGTTATAGACATACTCAAAATTAAAATTGTTGATGATAGATTCATGCATATAATTTTCGACACGATCCTGCGGGCTCCACTGCCAGCTAACTAATATCCATTGGGGTTTATCTTTTTTACAAAGCTCCGCCATTTCAGGATCAATTTTATAAACCGGCACTCTTCCAGATGTCAATTCTGGGTCTGATAAGGAACCGGAACTGAATACATCTCCAAATTCCAAATCAGACACAGAAGGTTGATAATTGGTCAGGGCAATTTCTCCCAGGCGGTCTTTATATTTTTCCTTTGTTTTGTTCAAGCCTGTAATAAAGCGTTCATTTCTCTCATTCAGGGTATTCATTAAATAATCTATACTTCTCTGGTTGTTTCTATTCTGCTCATAAATTTTTGTCTTTTCTTTTTCATAGAAGCGTGGAATTGCCATTTCCAGTAATTGCAAATATTCGCCTTTGGTGATTTTCACAAAGGGCGATTTGTTGTCTTTACACAGTAAAACATAATCTGTACCACCTCCTGCTTCAATATCCTTTACCCAAAAATTGATATGGGGTTTTACATTCGCAACACTGGACAAGTCGTGAATTTTTTCCGCTTCTTCATTGCCATAAAAAGATGGCATAGTAAAATAATACTCAGTAGATGTGCAGAAGTCCCGGATAGGCCAGCCCGGCACCTGGTTCGCAAATACCCCCCAATAGGCCCCGAGATTGTTTTCGGGCACCATTTTGTGGCTGCTGTTGTATTTCAGGAAAACGTAAATTTTTGCATAGGTGCCATAACTCTGCGGCATGGCGGCAGTATGCTGATTATATAAACCCAGTTTTTCAGAAACTGTTTTCTTCACGTCGCCCAATCCACCTTTCGGGATATAGCTGGCCTGTATCCAGTTTGCGAAACTATCACACAATGATAACTGGGCCGCAGAATAAAGCTTATCATCGACTTTTTTAGATTCTTTAATGCCCTTAAAGTTGTACACTTTCATCCAGCCAATTACACTGTCCTCAATGGATTGGCGCGAAACAGGCTGGGCAGAAGAAGTTCCCACACAGATGCAGAAACAGCAGAAAAGAATTAATCTATTCATTTTAAACAAATTAAATATTTGTATTTCTATTTCCCCAGCATGCCTCTTAGTTTTGCAAAATCAACGGCTTCTTTAATTGCTGCTATATTTGCATCAAATACCGGATCTCCTTGTGCGATTTTATAAACAACTGTAAAAAACTGCGGTGATGACTTCGGCAGATTTTTCTTATAATAAGCCAGATTAGGCTTTACTGCAATAAAAGATCCGCGCGTGCCTTCTTCAACAAAACCCTCAAACCGCTCTTCATCATTCCACATACAAATGGCATCTTTGCTCAATTCGTCTTCTGATCTTGATAAAAACTCATTGATCCGATCGAAATATTTTTGAGCATATTTTTCACTACCAGGACTTTCGGAGACTGATTTTTCAAGTCTTTTCTTCTGTATCAGAAGGTATTCCTTACGAGTAAGATAGGTAAAAGGAAGTGTGTCGTTATAGGTAATCAGCCAGCGGTACTCCCATATTTCTTCATTATAACTAATTTTTTCTTTACTAAAATAATACCCGTCTTTTTTAATCGGCCTTTCTTCCAGTAATAAATAACCCCTGAAATGGTCAGCGGGAAGGTTTGTGGCATAAAGAATACTTAAAAAGGGTATCGAATTGGCAACAATATTTACTGTTGTTGGCGTAGAAATATCAACGTAATATTTCGATTTATCCGCACTGTTCTGATCGCATAGGTAGCGGAGAATGTACATTGAATAATAGTAAGGATCAGCTTTATACACCTGACCTTCCAATGGATATTTTCCAAAAACAGTGCTGTAGTTAAGTTCGCATCCCACAGGACTGTAATTTGAAGAAATCATTTTATGGATACTTGCCAGAACAGCTTTTTCTTTTACTAAATCTGCTGCTGTGACTCCAGCAATAGAGCCTTTCATGCCAACCTTCCATGTGCCGGATTTTTGGGCTAAAATTTCTTTCGAACAGTCTTCCTGCGCGAATGAAGTAAGTGCAAAAAGCACAGCTCCTAATAGTAATATGTTTTTCATAGATTTGATTTTATTATTCAAATAATCCGTTTCCAGTATTTCCCATCGCTTTAATTCCTTCCAGTCCGTTGACGATTGTTGTTTGCAAGCCGCTTGTTTCCAGGGCATTCTTTACATCCTGAACCAGTTTGTCTTTGAATCCGTCTTCATACCTAACATCACCGGTATTTGGTGTAATCCAGGCCTGCATATCATCGTCCCACATTTCGAGATCGCCTGTATGATATCCGGAATTTTCTTCGATAGTTTTATTTACTTCTTCCAGGGCATCATGTACATCCTTAACTACTTTGTCTTTGAATCCATCTTCATACCATTTCTCTCCTTTCGAATTAATATACGCCTGCATTTCATCATCCCATACTTTGAGTTCGCCAAGGCCGACTTCCGATACCGGATCAAGTTCCAGTTGGCCCAGACCAACTCCAGATACCGGATCAAGTACAAGTTCTCCTGTTCTAACAACCAAGCCACTCTCGAAGCGATACTCGCCTTTTGAATTCACCCAGGCTTTCATTTCCGGGTCCCACTTTTCCTCAATGCCATATTCATCTACCGGCAGAGGATCGAGCACCAATTCACCCAATCCGACTTCAAACTTGTCTTTTCGTTTCTTTTTAACTGGCAGCTCGCCGGGGCATTTGGTTTTCATCATTTCCTTTAAGAGTTTCCGGGCTAATTCGGCATTACGCATTTTTTTATAATCCGTGACACCTAATTTTTTATTATTATTAAGATAAGCAGGATTAAGTGGTGCCAGTTCATTCGAGGGGATTACAGGCAGTGAAGCCAGTTCGTCCAGAATTTTTGAAAGAGGCATTAATTCGTTATCATCACTTTCCGTGCAATTTATTCCCGATGCATTTATACTGCCATTGCCTGTTTTTACATAAGGATTACCATACTTTCCCGGTTCGGTAATATCATTTTTATCTACGCCCATCGAAAGTGTAACATTTGGCATAGTTGTACCTTCTGCCTGTTTAATATCCCAGTCGTTGTTATCAAAATTAGTAGTTTCACTACCCAGTTGCATTTCATCCATACCAACCGGAAAGGTTACTACTGCAGGACAAGTGAAATTGGGAATAGTGGGTACTGTAATCTTTAAAGCTCCATCGCTTTTCTGATCAATGCAGGCTTTTTCAAGTGCATACTGATTATCTATTGCCGACTGGTACATTCCGGCAAGAAAAGCAGTCCAGCCGATACATTCCGTCATTACAGTATTTTGAGGATTCCCTGTAATATACCATCTCCAGGTACAAAACGCATTGAGCCATACACGGAACTCTTCATTTTTCTTGTCATTAAATTTCCGGATCAAAGGATTGGCATAGACAAGGAACTCGTTATTCTTACGGTCAGTATCGGGGCATTTATCGTTATCCTCGATTTTTGTCATTACCATTTGTGCTTTATTTATTTTTTCCATTAATGCGCTGCCCTCTTTTTGATAATTCTCAATCCATTCCTTCACATATGTGTCCAAAATAATCTGCACGTAGGCTGCCGGCTTACTCATCATATTAATACCCTTAATCGATTCATTCATCATCGTTTCAGTGAACTCAACCACCCCTTTGTCTGCCAGGTCCTTTATCTCCGCACTGCTTGCTTCCGCCATTGATCCTAATTTGGCATTTAATTCTTCAAACATTTTTGAGTACCCGTTTTTAATGCTCGAATTTTTTTCATAAGCCGAAACATTATCACTCAATGCAGGAATTACGATCCAGTCCTTTTTAAAATATTCATAAATGACGATACGGCTTTTCATTTTATCAAAATCCATTTTTCCATGCTGCCCGTCTGCCTTTACATTTTTAGCCAGGTCTTCGGTAAACGGATTGGGGACATCTTCGAACGATTCCACATAATTATCAGCTGCCTTTTTAGGATCACCTTTTATTTCCTCAATAACACCACGGCATAATTTTGTTTCCGGGTTATTTGGATTACGTACTGCGGCATAGGCAAATAATCGCTGGGCTGAATCAATCTGGCCAAGGCTAAGCCAGGCATAACCCATATTATGCAAAACTGTGCTGTTGGATGGATATTGAGCGGATATTTTTTTCAGGTAAGGAATCGCTTTTTCAGGATATCCGCTTTGCGATAATATTGCTGCCAGGTTATTTTGGTGATTCGCATTTTTGGGCTCTGCCTGCACAGCTTTTAATGCAAGTCCCATAGCAGCCTCGTTATGACCCTGCATAAAAGAAATGATTGCCGCTTCCATAAGCACCGAACCTTTCGGTGATTGCTGCAAAACACCGGTAATAATGGCTTTTTCCGGAGCAGAAATCTTAGCCATCAGTTTACTGTACAGGAAAGCTGTATTTGTGTTTACATCGGCATCAGTAAATACCTTTTTGGGGATGCGGTTGATGCGGTTAAGGTCTTTAACTGGCACCAGTTTTTTATTGTCTGTAAATGGAACAACCGCTGAACCTGGCTTTGTTCCAACTTCAGACATTACTCCTTTCATCATCTTCTCGATTTCAGCCTTTTCTTCTGCACTCATGCCTTTGGTGGCATCTTCCATCATTTTATCTATTTCCGACTGTGAAGGCTTTGTTTCTCTGGATGCCGGCTTTGTTTGAGCTACAGCATAACCAATCGAAAACATTAAAATGAGGAGTAGAATATTTTTCATGTTTACTATTTATTAATTCATTGCTTATTTTCATCGGTATTAATGCTTGCTTCGCAGGTGTTTTTTAAAAGTCAGATGCCTGCCCGATGCAGGCGGGGAATACACAATGATGACCTTACTATAATCGCTGGTTGGTGTTTTCCCATCATGGCCATTTCATAAATAATTTACTAATTAACCGATTGATTTACATCAATCATCAATCCCTGACAGCATACCTTTTCCACTAACGCTGGGGCCACTGTTTACCCCGGCTCTACCTTCAACACCAGCTACTGTTTGCCCGGCTACATTAACATTTGCACCAAGTTTTGCAACAACGTCTGTTTTGCCGCTTTCATCCAATTCAACGCCTACGGCAGCGGTGAGTTCGGCTTCAGCAGAAAGCGGTCCTTTCCCGACACTTACACTCTTGCTGGCACCAACATAAACACTACCGGAAAACCTGTTGGTTTCATCGTTCTGTTTTGCTTTTATTGTAATGCCACCGCAATCAAATTCACCAATAAGGCGGCTGCATTGCGACCTGATTGAAAAACATCCCAAGTTGGTTGTGCTGACATATTTGCATGCAACATCATCAAAATTCTGCAATGAATCCATTTCAGGCTTTTCGTCTGTGTCCGCATACCCGCAGTAAGAGCTTTCATCTTTAAACGACACTATTTGCATGGAGATCATGGTGAGCCAGCTAATTTGAGCAACCACTGTTGTATATGCGTATTCATCAGGCCATTGAGTATATTTACGATAGTAGAGCAGCTTATCTGCAAGGCTGCTTACAGCATTTAAATAAATCCGTTCAGTTTGTTGCATCAATGTGTTGGCATTATTCAAAAAATTATTTCTGATGGCGTTTTCATCACTACAGGCCGCTGCATAGGGATTAGGTTTCCCTTCGCCAAACTGATCCTTGTACTTTTCATAAAAGGCCTTCATTTCTTCAGTTTCTAAATTAATCATCTCTTCTAATTTCCCCTTGGCATCCAGAACCTGTTGAAATTTATCAGCAAAAACATAATTGTTAACTGCTTCAATTCCCTTTACCATTGGTCCCAGTTTAATAAACGCCTTGTAAGCCATTTCCGGGAAAAGTGATGCCTGTGAACCTGTTTGGCTGGCTTGCAGAAGTTGTGATGTGCGCATTTCTTGCTGAGCTAGCATCTGGTTCTCCAAAATTTCCTTCTGACCCTGCAACTCACTGATTTTGCTGTTGCATTCTTCCTTGAAGACCTCCCAGGCTGGTTCCAGCAATTTACAATCTTCTACATTTTTAGGGTAGTCAGGCCATTTGAATTTTGCGAGGCCCAGATCGTCCTTTGGCATGGGCGGATCCCAGTTTATATCTTCACTTTTTAATTTGTATCCTAATTTTTCAAGTTTATCAGCTTTTTTTATGCTATAGCCAAATTTTATACTCTTTTTTGCGGCTTCTAAAGCCGCCTGCATGTTCCCTTTGCTTTCTTCAATCAGGCACTTGGTGAAATTCGCCTGCGGATGATATGCGTATAAGCGTATAGCTTTGTCGATATATTCGCCTGCCTTTTCTATATCACCTAATCCAAACCATGCCTGGCCGAGGTTATTGTATATGGTACTATTTTGAGGATAACGAGTATTCAGGTTATTTAAAATTGGGATGGCATATTGTTCGGCACCAAAACTCGTGAGTACAGCAGCATAATTATTCAGGTTATCAGCATCGGGAAGTTTTCTACAGGATTTGCCCAACAGGTATAGTGCCAGCATGGGTTTGCCATCAATCAGAACAGCAACAGCATACTGGCTTGCAGCATTGGAAGAAGAGCTGGTTTGAGATAGAGATTTATATATTTCTTCTGCCCTTACCACATAGTCAGGCTTCATTTTGCCGGTAACCAGGGAATGAATCTTATCAATAAATGCAGGCATACCGGCATCGCTTAGGGTTACTGATATGGCTTTGGCGATTCTTGCATTATCTTTTTGCGGCACAATCCTTTCGTTTGCTGCAATGGCTTCCTGCATTTGCTGGTCGGTCAATTGTGGCATACCATTCATTGAAGGCAATTTAACACCCATTTCTTCCATCGCCTTTTTATCTTCCTCACTCATACCCTCCATTCCTTTTTGCATTTCTTTCATCATTTCCTCCATCTCTTTTTGAGTGGGCGGTTTTTGTGCTGGTTTGGTTTTGGTTTGCGAAAATGAAGTGTTCATTAACAACAACAGACCTAAAGCAAGAAGGAAATTTTTCATGTGTTTATTTAAATAGTTGTACACAAACAAATTAAATTACTGAATCTTAATGTTTAATGAATTTTGATACAGTTTTTCTACCTTCCGAAGTTATTTGAAGCAAATACATTCCTGCTGGTAATTGGGAAACTTCTATCAAGGTAAAATTGCTGGTTTGTTCACTGAATTTTTGACCAGATAAATCAGTAATAACAACCTTTTCAATAGACATCTCTGGCAGATTCCGAATTGTTAAAAAGTCTTTTACAGGATTTGGAAAAATTTTAAAGCTTTTTGCTGCTTCCTGAAAACTGATAGCAGTTGTTGTAGGGCATGCAACTTCGACAGGAATTAGGGTACTGGTATTTGTACCGTTACCGAATTGATTATTGACATTAGTACCCCATGCCCATAGCTTATTGTCATTTTTTATCACCAAAGAATGGAGTGATCCACAGGAAATGGATTGCACGTTCAAAATATTTACCTGTTTCGGAGTATTAAATTTAGCATCATTATTTATGCCCAATGCTCCATCTTGCCCATTACCCCAGGCATACACTGTTGCATCAGTTTTTTGAGCAACTATGTGCTCTGCTCCGCAAGCTATGATTTTCCAATCTGTGGAGGCTCCGATTTTAGTTGGAATGGTTTTTCCAATATAGGTTCCATCTCCCAACTGACCATAAAAATTATCACCCCAGGCCCATAGTGAACCGTCCGTTTGTAAGCCTACTGCAAAATATCTTCCGCTGGAAATTTCGGACCAGTTTGTAGCTGTGCCAATCTGCACAGGCATATTTTTTTGAACAGTAGTTCCATCGCCCACCTGGCCAACGTTATTGCGACCAAAGCCCCAAAGTGTTCCATCTTGTTTTATGGCATACGTATTGTATTCGCTGGCAAACACTTTTTTCCAGGTTGTTTCTGAACTCACTTGCGTGGGTATAGTTTTTGCAGTATTTGTTCCGCCATCTCCAAGCTGTCCGTACTCATCGCTGCCCCAGGCCCATAAAGTTCCGTCGGATTTAATAGCTGCTGAATGGTTTGCGCCTGCAGCCATGCTCATCCAATTGTCAGCCATACCTACCTGAGTAACTATAGGATTATCTATATCTGTTCCATCACCTAATTGCCCTGTTCCGTTGCGGCCCCAGGACCACAAAGTCCCATCGCCTTTTAGACCAAGTGAATGACTTAGTCCGGCAGAAACTTCCTGCCAGGAAGAATTATTTATAAATGTCGGGGTTGTTCTGTTTATTGTTGTTCCATCGCCAAGTTCACCATTGTAATTGTCACCCCAGGCCCAAAGCTCACCATCAACAGTAATAGCGAGCGTATGATAATCTCCGGCTGATATTTTACTCCAACACTGACCGTTTGAATTTAAGCTGGCAATAAGGATAAGAAAGAATAGAATTATTTTCATTTTTTTGAGCTTTAATTTGTTCAGACTTACTAATTCAGGAAAATATTCATTGCACTTGTACCCTATTTATAGCTCCTGGCTATTTCATATTATATATGTTATATATTAGATACAAATATAGGCTTATAATACCCGATTGGTATCGTGTAAATACAGGATATCGACGTAATAAGTTCAAAATCACAAAAAATGGAGATTTAGCATGGCCAGTATCCAAAAGTTACTAAATAAACATCCGGTTTCCGAGGAAGCCAACCTGGTAATTGCATGCCTACTGATACTCCGTTTTTTATTTTCAGAAATTTTTTGCTTTCCCTCCCCTAGTTTAACGTTCAGGTTACAATTTAATAAACTCAACCCTGCGGTTTAGTGCCTTATTTACTGGTGTGTCGTTTGGGGCAACGGGTTGACTTTCACCCATTCCATCAATTTCTAACCTGTCGGTGTTTACGCCAAAAGTTTTGACAAGTTCTGCTTTTACAGCGGCTGCCCGGCGTTTCGATAAGTCTTTGTTCTTAATGTCATCCCCATCGGCATCTGTATGGCCGATAATTTTTACTTTAACATCGGGAACTTCATTCAGAATGGCTGAAATTTCCTTTAGAGTTCCATAAGATTCTGGTTTCACTATATCTTTGTTTACATCAAAATAAATTCCGTAACTAACTAATTTCCCTTCAGTAATAAGCTTGTTGCGGGTATCAGGTAATCCGGCAGCTATCCTGAAATTGGTAATCATCGGATTACTCAATCGCCAAAGTTCAAAGCGCATCTGGTTGCATTGAAAACCTGGCTTGAATACTTTAGGCAAATCAAAAATCTTGTTTTGGTCAAGATAAACTCGCAGCCTGGTTTTTTGAACCCAAAATGAAAGATGGTACTTCTTACCAACTTCCATAACTGCATCATTTTTAACTCCATCGATGGTGTACCCTGTTTCGTCATAAGCACCATAAGTACTGCGGTAACCAAAGGTCATTTTGATCCCCCCTTTTAGGCCTGGTGCAGATCCACCTTCCGTTAAATCTTTTGGATTTTTAGCACTATAGAGATAGTATCCAAATTCAGATGCATAAATCCCTTCATCTTCGGTAGAAGCAATTACGTCAAACTCAATGGTATAATTATCCGGCAACTTAAGTCCTTCTTCAGGATAAATACAACCCGGGCCTCTCATCTTAAACCAGTTTCCCGGAAAGAAATTAGTGGTAACTACTTCGCCCGTAGAGTTGGTATTCCAGTTTGGAGGGAAATCGCCCACAGCCGTTTCTGTGAAATCATCGAAGAAAATAACTTTTGCTCCCGGAACAAAGTCGAATTTTGAATAGGACTGAAAGCTGGGTTGTGATGTTTTTGCAGTATCAGTAATGGATTCAGAAAGTCTGGATTGTTTATCCGGTTCCGATTTCTGAGGATTATTATTTTGGTCCACTTCAGAACCGGCCTTATTATTTGCCTGGTTTTTTGCTTTCCGTTCACTATCAATTTCCGCGTTGACTACTGTTGATGAAGCAATCATAACTGCAATTAATCCAAAGTAAAAAATCATTTTTTTCATATAAGATTTCTTTTTTGATTTATAAAACGATTAAAATTATTGTGGGAAAATCTGAATAATTAATTTTCCCTCAGGCTCACTAATGGCTAATCCCGAAAGCGCATCTAATCTCGCAAGTACAGCTCTTATAGTATAAATTCCGGTTGGCAAATTTGCCGCACCTACAATGTTCATATTTATTTTCCTAAATGAAGGCAGGCTTTCATAGGCTCTTGCACTTGCTACTACCTGGTTTACTGCATTTAATATTTGAACTTCAGTATAACAATAGGCAATATATAAAGGGTTTTGAGAATATGCATTCAGATCAGCCATAAAAACAACGGAAGAATTCGCTGTTAAATTAAAAGGCTGAAAATCTATACCAGGTATTGCCACAGAATTGGCGGGGCCTTTTAAATCTGCATTTCCTGTCTGGCTAAAAGTTATTACATATGGTTTTCCAACCCATGTTGCAGCAGAACCACTTCCGTTACTCTGTAAAATCTGTCCATTACCACCAGTGTTGCCATTTACTGCCAAAGCACCATTTGGTTTAACCGCAAACCGTTCGTTAAATACACCTGCTGCATCATAACCTAAGGCCACATCCGCATTGGGATTGTCAGAATAAATCTGCAAGCGGTTACCCGCAACACCAAAGCCAACATCACCAGTGGTACCGGGATATAAGGTTATTTTTTTTCCAAGGGATGCTGCAAATGCAAGTGGAGCATTGGGATTGTTATTGCCGATTCCCACGCGACTGTTCAGTGCATCATAGGTAAATCCCCAGCCACCTGGCCCACCATAAAAACCCATGTTTTGATTGTTTTGAACACCCATAAAACCGAGCGCTGCAGAGTTATCCGCTTTGTACATCCAAATACCGCTGCCATAGTTGACGTCTAATGGAATGGTTCCGTTGCGTAAGGTCATGCGGCCATTCAATATCAATCCATCACCGCCTGCATTGATGATTCGCATCCGTACATTAAAACTGGCACTTGATCCATACCCGAATACGATATTGGCTGCTGCTGCATCGCTATGTATTTGCAGCAATGCATTTTGCACGCCTAAACCATAATGGTTGCCCGTGTTCCCATAAAGCGAAATCTTATCGCCTAATGCGCTGGCGAAGTTTAAGGGGAAGCCTGGTGTTACCGTGCCTATGCCCACCGCGCCGCCATTATTAAATATATTACTGTTGTTTGTTATCCAGGCTGTTCCGTTCCAGAATGGAGTATTTCCGGCAGCAGATCCCGGCGTTAAAATCCCTGCCGGACCTGTTGCACCTGTAAGACCCGCCGCGCCTGTTACACCCGTCGGACCGGTTGGACCTGCAGGTCCTGTTAATCCGGTTGCCCCGGTAGATCCTTTGGCTCCGGCAGGACCTGCCGGACCTGTAACTCCTGCCAGGCCGGTTAATCCTTGCGGTCCTGCCGGGCCGGTTGCACCTGTCGAGCCGGTTGGGCCTAAAGGGCCTGTTAATCCGGTTGGGCCTACCGGGCCTGTTAATCCGGTTGCCCCGGTTGTTCCTTTAGCACCGGCCGGACCTACCAGGCCTGTAACACCTGCCGGGCCAGCCGGGCCTGTTAATCCTTGCGGACCTGCCGGACCTTGAATCCCTTGAGGGCCATTTGCAGAAAATAATGCATAGGGAACACTTAGCAATTTGCTCGTTCCTGTTATACTGTAATTAGTGCCACCAACCGGGTCAGTTTCGGTTTTAATGGAATAGGTTCCACTTGCCCAATTTATTGTCGAAAAATTACCGGAAACAACAATTCCCCCACCAATTTCAAAAGTCACCAAGCCATTGGCATTGGTTGTAGCTGTTTGTGTTTCGACATAAACTGCGGAGGTTCCCTGCAAAATACTAATCCTCATTCCAACAGAATGATTTGCTACAAGAGTATTTCCTGCATCCCTTATCACAGCCTGGTAACTCATTTTCTGAGGTGCCTGGGCGGAAACAATAATGGTTATCAGAATGGCTGTCAAAAGCGTAATTATCTTTCTCATAATTCTTGGTTTTTAATTATTTTAAAAGTTTTAATTTCTTTACGGGATGATGGGTTTTTAGTGTTTAAGATTCTATTAAAAGCAGAAACACTATTTGAATTGATTTTGAAGTGCAACTGATGCGTCAATAAGTATTGAAAAAGAAATTTTTTCTCAATACTGCTTTATAGTATTGTTGTATGCAAATATCTGACTATAACGATGCGTCAAACATCATGTAAAAACATGATATTTATGCAATCAATTCAAAATCATGGAAAAAGGGGATGTGAACAGGATTTTCGGCGTTTGTTGCTGATTTCAACAATTGCATTTCCCATCTGAATTTGCATCATTACGAGTTTACTGCAAGAGGGGGGTAAATTTTCACTTTGCTGGCTACTGTTGATTTGATTCAGAATAGCAAAAGAAAAAAAGAGGAATAAAATTTTTTCATCGTAAATTATATTTGATGTAAAAATCCTATCCTTTTAAAATGATTTTATTAAACAATTGTCTTTTGTCAACACAGGTCAATAAAGGATTAAACCCAAGATGAAAAGAGTGAATTCCTTTTAAACCAAATTGCGTAGTAACAAGCAGGCATTTATCGCCTTCCGGGAATTTATGCTTCTAAAAAAAGTCAATTTCTTTCTGATATCTAAAAGGTGTAACGGTTTTACTGTGGCACTACTATGATCTCCATACGGCTGCCATAAGGACCGCCCGATGTTAATTGCACATCAGCACCGGCAGTGGATCTCCATACTTTCATCTTGAAATTATAATTGCCTGGCCCAAGTGTAAATATCCTTATACCACTGTCGAAATCAAAAGATTTATAAGTGCCGTTTATGGATAAAGCCTCCTTAGCATAAATGGCATTGTTATTCATTTCAATACTGAAGGCAAGCGCGACATCGGGACATGCTAAGCAACCGAAGTTTAAGCCGGATCCGTGCATGGAGAGTATAACCTTTGAAGTCTGGTTCAAAACGATATTCTGATCCAACCCGGGAAGATAAAAAGCATTGGTGCCGGACGTGAGGATGATATTGTTCGACATTTCAAAACCGTAGATATTGTTAAATAGTTGGTTGGTTGGAGAGGCCCAGCTAGCGGCGTTTCCGGCTCCATTACTGGTTAGTGTTTGTCCTGCTGTTCCTGCATTGCCCATAACAGCAATCGCCCCATTTGGTTTAACTGCAAACCGTTCGTTAAATACACCTGCAGCATCATACCCAATGGCAACATCCGCATTGGGATTGTCTGAATAAATCTGCAAACGGTTACCCGCAACACCAAAGCCAACATCTCCAGTTGCTCCGGGATATAAGGTTATTTTTTTTCCAAGGGATGCTGCAAATGCAAGTGGTGCGTTGGGATTGTTATTGCCTATACCAACACGGCTGTTTAATGCATTGTAGGTGAAGCCCCATCCTCCTGGCCCACCATAAAAACCCATGTTTTGATTGTTTTGTACGCCCATAAAACCAAGCGCTGCAGAGTTGTCAGCTTTGTTCATCCAAATACCGCTGCCATAGTTAACGTCTAATGGAATGGTTCCGTTGCGTAAGGTCATGCGGCCATTCAATACCAATCCATCACCGCCTGCATTGATGATTCGCATCCGTTCATTAAAACTGGCACTTGATCCATACCCGAATGCAATATTGGCTGCTGCAGCATCGCTATGTATTTGAAACAATGCATTTTGCACGCCTAAACCATAATGGTTGCCAGTATTCCCATAAAGCGAAATCTTATCGCCTAATGCATTGGCGAAGTTTAAGAGGAAACCTGGTGTTGAAGTGCCAATGCCTACAGCTCCGCCATTATTAAAAATATTACTACTGTTTGTAATCCAGGCTGTTCCGTTCCAGTATGGAGTATTGCCGGCAGCAGATCCCGGAGTTAAAATCCCTGCCGGACCAGTAGTTCCTGTTGGGCCGATTGGACCTGCCGGGCCTGTTAATCCATTTGATCCTGTTGCACCCTTAGCTCCGGCAGCACCTGCTGGGCCAGTTGCGCCGGTTAATCCTTGCGGTCCAGCCGGACCTTGTGCACCTTGAGGAGCATTTGCTGAAAATAATGCATATGGAACACTTAGCAGTTTACTCGTTCCGGTAATACTGTAATTGGAGCCTCCAAGCGGGTCGGTTTCGGTTTTAATGGAATAGGTGCCGTTAGCCCAATTTATTGTTGAAAAACTACCAGATACAACCTTTCCCCCACCAATTTCAACAGTCACCAGGCCATTGGCATTGGTTGTCGCAGTTTGTGTTTCAACATAAACAGCTGAAATTCCCTGCAAAATACTTATCCTTATTCCAATTGAATGATTTGCGACAAGTGCATTTCCGGCATCCCTGATCACAGCCTGGTAACTCATTTTCTGAGGTGCCTGTGCGGAAACGTTAACTATAACCAGAAAAGCTGTTAAAAGCGTAAATATTCTTTTCATAATTCTTAGTTTTTAATTATTTGAAATGGGTTAGTTCTTCAGCAGATGATGGATTATTTGCGTTTACATTTTTTTAAAACAGAAACATTATTTAAATCAATTCAAAATGTGAAACTGATGGGTCCGTATCCATTAAAAAAGCAATTCTTTTTCAATACTGGTTTAAGGTATTGTTGTATGCAAATATCTAACTATAATGATGCATCAAACATCATGTAAAAACATGATATTTATGAAATCAATTCAAAATCATGGAAAAGAGGATAAAACGAAGATCAGTCAGTTTTTCATCCTGATATCCTATAAAGATTTTCCGGTTGAGAACGCCGGGAATTATAAGACTCGAAAATTTAATTGGCCTTACCAAAGGCTGTAAATCCCGGGTAGGCAGTATCTGATAGCCACAGTATCCGGTTGCCTTTCACACAGGAAAAATAAGCATCGTATATTTTGGGCTTACCTTCCATATCAGAGAATTTAACCTGCCAGTTTGAAATGAGTGAAAAACTACCATTTGAATTGGTTCCGTTGAATTTCATGTTTCCGACTCCGCCGCTGGCTGTGGAAATAGTCCATTTATAGGTGCTGCCGGTACCAAATTCAAATTCTTCCTTTGATGAATAAGAAGTCATGCCGGCACTCATTCCGGTATATACATTCACATATTGCTGGATGCTGCCAAAATCATTTGTCCAGTCGCCTGTAAAGTCAGAGGCCGCAACAGCAAATTTATTATAGCTGGCCATTCGCTTGAGTGGCTCCCAGGTTTCGAAAGTGGTGTAATACTCTAATTTAGACTGGTCGACATTAAAGTTTTTTATGAAATTCGCTTTGCCTGAACAAATAAATTCGATCCAACCGCTTTTACCTCTTTTAAACAGGACGACAAAAACGTTTTTCCCGGAACTGTTTTCAGTTACATCTCCTGAGATTATTTGCGGTTCTTCCGGATCGAGGGTGTTGTTAAATACAAAGTAATTTTTAAGGTTGCTGTATCTTGGGGCGACTAACGTATTCCAACCCGTTCTTGAAGCTATGTCTCTATCGGTAATGTATTCATCAGTCGCCTTGTTTGGATAGTGAATTAAAACTTTCAGATTTTCTTTTGTTACTTCTACCCAATCTGGCTTTTGCGTTGCAACCCATCCGTCATCAAAATTAGTAGTGCTGAATGCAAAGCTGCCTGAAATGTTGGATTTCTTTTCTGTTTTGTTAGTATTTGTAACGGGTCCGCTATTTACATCTGACGACTGAATGCTCCCCGGCTTTGAAAGCACAATTGAGCTGATGAAATTCTGTATTTCAGCACTATACAGGTCACTGTTTGTTGTGGCAGTGATGCTTATCACTTTACCATAACCACTAAAAGTGGTGAGTATTGCAGTAGCATCTTTAGCATTAAAGGTGAATTTTACGCCTCCGTTTTTTATTTTCCAGCCTTCATCGCCAGGAACCTCTGTAATCCAAGGCGAATCGGCAATTTTATAAGGAACAGCAATTAGCTCCTTCCAATCATTTTCAAAATCCAGTTGAATAGATCCTTTGCTAATTGCACTTTTATATATACCAATCTGGCACCAGCTGCCGGTTGATTTATCTGTAATTGTATAGCCAATCACAGAAGATTTGGCATTTTTACTCCAACCTTTGGGAGGTATATAAGAGGTTAAATCGAAAGTTTCTTTTGTTTGTGCTATTCCTCCAAGTATAAAGATTTGAATGAATAAAACAGTTAATAAAAATCGCATGGTTCTTAATTTGAATTGATTATCTATAAATCATATAAACACAAATCGTAACTAATCAGTCTGATTCTTTGGTTTCTTAGCCACAGATTTATGGTGAGCCAGCCGAACCATTACGCGGATTTCACAGATTTGAACTGCTGTTGGCAGTTTAACAAAAAACTTTATAATTAAAATTTTCGAATGTTAGTCTGTGAAATCTGCGTAATCTGTGGCACATAAGTTTGTCAATGCATTAAATGAACTGGTTTGTTACCAGAAATCAAATCACTACAGATCAATATATTCCTTTGTTATTTTCACATTGCTGATATACACATCTACATTTTCAGCATCGGTGGTGTTATTTTTCCAGTAAACCGTTTTGAACTTTGTTCCTGCAGGCAGGTTGCAACTGATGCAGGGTTTTCCATATGTCATCTTAAAATCGCCGGAAACCGCTGCTTCTTCACCATTGAGAAACAAAGTCAATTCGCCGCCTTTCAAATTTAACGAAACATGTACCTTGTTTTTCTTATTGGTAAATTCACGCAAAGCATACGTATAAAAAATCCCTTCCGAAAAATTATCCTTATTAACCGACGGCTTGGAATGAATATCAATTTTAGCTGCACCAGAATAATTGTTATTATCAAAATCGCCTTCGTAACCCGACGTAATTGTTAACTCAATAGTTGTCCCGTCACCATTCTTATCTTCCATCCCATCAGTTCTCAAAGGATAAGAACTGAGATAAAGTACGACTGAACCTCCTGTGCGGGTTGAGAAATCAACGGTTGCTATATCATATTCCAGTGTAAAGTTCTCAGGAAGTGGTTTTTTCATTTTGGTTGAGGACAAATCATTGTTATATCCCAATTGAACCCATTTACCGGGAATATCCTTTATTTCAGTAACCAAAGAGTGCTTCCCTGTTGATGAAAAATACCAGCCTGCAGGTTTACTTCCAGCCGCATTTCCGGAAAAGTCATCCATAAAAAAGACATTAGCTGGCAGAGAAGCCTGTGAAATTGCTGCTGGTTTTTGTCCGGTACTTATTCTTCTATAAGCGCCAATCCTGGCTTTCATCTGCTCTTCGTTAGCAGGTTTATAGGGTTTGCCTTTCACTTTTTCGGGATCGAAAAAATAATTCCAGGCATACTCATAATTAAAATTTTCAGTTACTGACTTGTACATTTCATATTCCTGGTTGCCGTCTTCTTTTGTTTTGTAAGGAAAACTAATAGCAATCCATTGTGGCTGATCCGAAAAACATTTTTCAATAACTCCCGGTTCTAATTTGTAAACGGGATAATAATGTTTCAGTTTCGCAGCCATTGCATCAATTTTAAATGGATCAACGTCACCATAAAAATCATGAGCCCTGGGCTGCATATCTCTTAAAATGGCCTGATCCTGCAGATTATCCTGATATTTCTCCCTCAATTGTTTAACTGTGTTTCTGTAACGTGTATCTGAATTCTCCAAATAAATTAAAAGTACTTTATCCCTTGTTTTCTGATCCTCCCATTGGTTGTTGATTCTTTCTTTTTCTTTTTGAAGTTCATTATCAAATGCTTTTTCTGCCAGTTGCAGGTATTCGCCAATGCTTACCTCAACTACCGGAAGTTTATTGCCAGGCGCTAAAAAAACGGTTTGTTTCTCATTGATACGGGTAATATAGTTGTACACATTCGGATTTATCCGAGGATCAATCTTATCATCTTCTATCAAATCATCACCCGTAACAAATCCATCTGCCGGCCAGGAAAAAATATAATGATCGGGTGTGTTAATAAAGGATATCGGGTAACTGCCTGGAATCATATTTACACTTACATCAAAGCGGTTATATTCTTCACTCACAGGTTTAAAATGACCTTTGGCATCGAGATACTCAGGTGAATAACTTACATTCCAGACCCTGAAATCGATTCCGTACTGATGAGGATTAAAATCATTTTCACTGGCATACAACCTGGTTTTATACGTTCCGATTCCGGCAACAGGAGTATAACTTTTTTGCATCCACTCAATAATCCTGTGCATGTTTTCCTGCTGTTTGATGGAAAAAGTCCGGCCCCGTGCCTCAAAAAGTTTGGGTTTATCAGCCAGAGTTAAAATCTTTTGCCAGCCGATTAAACTGTCTTCAATGCGTTGTTCCCTGGTTGCCTGGGAGAATACAATTGTTGTACTCATCGCTAACACTGCCAACAGAAATATAGTTTTTATCATAGTAAAATTTTAAAGATGCAAATATCGTTTCAATATACATCATCTGATATCATGTAAAAACATGATATTCAGGCAAGATGTTCAAAAGCCTGTAAATAGGAAAATGAAGGATTTACTGAGTGCTTGCAACCGAAGCAATCAAAATGATTTCCAATGCCTGAAATTTGGAAAGGGGCGATTTACCAGATAAAAAACATCACTGCGCCACACACAGCAATAACTGCCCCGATTATTTCACGGACAGTAACCCGCTCCTTATTAATAAGCACTGCGGGAGGAATAATAAAAACAGGTGTCAGCGACATAATAGTCTGGGCAATTCCGGCACTGGTATGCTGAACGGCCATCAGTGAGAATGAAACTCCAAGGAATGGCCCGAATATGGAACCCACCACAAGCCATTTCATAGCTTTTGTATCGCGAAAGGATGTTGGCAATTCTTTCCATCTTCCTAAAATAAAAAATAAGATAGCAAAACCGATAAAACCCGTAATTACCCTGATATGTGAGGCAGCAAACGGATCGTAATTCCGCATCCCATATTTACTCAGCACCAATCCGACACCTTGTCCGGCAGCAGCAATAACACCAAGTACAACACCTTTTATAGGATACGACATTGAATATCTTCTTTTGCTTTTCAGTTCGCCTGATGCAGAATCTGCAGTGCGCGTAAAGATTACGAGTGCAATTCCGCCAAGGGTAATTATCATTGCAAGCATACTTTTGCCACTCATCACTTCGCCTAACATGATCCAGGCTGTGAAAGCCGCAAAAACAGGAGCCAACGTCATTAACAACATGGCAACCCTGGCACCGGTTATGGTATATGCTTTAAAAAGGCAATAGTCGCCAATAATAAAACCAACGATTCCTGAAATAGCAAGCCATGTCCATGTATGAAGATCGGCATCGGTAGGAAGAAAAAGTCCCCTGTAGAAATAAGAAAACACCGAAAGCAATATTCCCGCCACACCCAACCTGAGAAGGTTAACATGCATGGAACCAATCCGTTTGCTTGCAGTTTCAAATGCCAAGGCGGTAATAGTCCAGAAAAGAGTAGTGAGTAAAGCAGCAAATTCGCCCAGATGTGATGTCATATACCTTATTAAAATATAGGGATCAAAATTAGACAAATGATCGTTCTTAATGCTGAAGCAGGAAAAATATCTGTTAAAACATTAAGAAATACCTCGATGTCTGTATATCTTTGCAGAAACCGGAATCGGTAAAAATCAATCCATTTTTTCTTGACATTTCAAACAGGATGCTTTTCAGCGACGAATATAAAACTATAGCAAAGCCATCGCAGGGATCATTCCGCGAAAAAGGAAGCAAGTTTTTAGCATTCGCTATTCCGGCCTCCAGCGAGCAGGAAGTGAAGCAACATCTTGATTCATTACGAAAACAATATTATGATGCAACCCACCATTGTTATGCATATATACTGGGTTTCGACAAATCAGCCTACCGTGTTAACGACGATGGTGAACCTTCCGGCACAGCAGGAAGGCCAATATATGGGCAGTTGCTGTCGGCTGACCTTACTAATACGCTGATTGTGGTTGTGCGCTATTACGGAGGAACAAATCTTGGAGTTCCGGGATTAATACATGCTTACAAAACAGCAGCATTGGAAGCACTAAACAATGCGACTATATTAACCAGAATTGTCAAGGAAATCTATGAAATTGAGTATCCGTATGAAGCAATGAACGATGTGATGAAAATTATCAAAGATGAAATTTTAGAAGTTATTAACAATGAGTTTGGCATGAAATGTGTTATCCGGTTGGCAATTCGGCATAGCGATGCGGAAAAGGTTGTAGGTAAATTTTCGAAGGTAAACCAATTAATTATTAATTACTTATCAATTTCTTAACATTTCTTGTTGGAATCCGGACTTTTTTTTCACCATTTTGCCATATACAACTAAAATATTAAAAATCAAATACCATTAATATTTTTTTTTGAACTTTGTTATAATGATTTTTGAACACTTTTATGACTGAACAATATTTTTCATAGATATTTTTAGCTATTAAGCTGATAAGATGCTGATTTAAAGACCAAAAATAACCAAGAATAAACATGCAATACAACGAAATGGAAGGAATTAAAGAACTTCATCAGGAAGTTTGGGAAAATTGCCTTAAAGTAATCCGCGACAACCTCAACTATCAAAGTTTTAAAACCTGGTTTTCTCCTATTAAAGCAATTAAACTGGATAACAATATTCTTACCATCCAGGTTCCGAGCCAATTTTTTTATGAATGGCTGGAAGAACATTATATTACGCTTCTGAAGAAAACCATTCGCAACGAACTGGGCCCAAACGGAAGGTTAGAATATAGTATCGTAATGGAAGGAGCTTATACCTCTGATCCATACACTATTAAAATCCCCACAAGTAACAGAAAAGCTACCACAAATCCATCAGTTCAGATGCCGATAGATTTAAATGCCGGTAAATCGAAAGAAATACCCAATCCGTTTGTAATTCCCGGACTGAAAAAGATCCAGGTTCAATCCCAATTGAATGAATCATACTCTTTTGATAATTTTATTGAAGGCGACTGTAACAGGTTAGCTCGTTCGGCCGGATATGCAGTTGCATGTAATCCTGGCAAAACAGCATTTAATCCCTTGTTCCTTTATAGTCCGGTTGGGTTAGGCAAAACTCACCTTGCCCAGGCTATCGGTTTGCAGGTAAAAAATAATTTCCCTGAAAAAACAGTTTTGTATGTAGCAACCGAACAGTTCACACAACAGTTTATTGATTCGGTACGCAGTAACAACCAGAATGATTTTGTTCATTTTTACCAGATGATAGATGTACTGATCATTGATGACATTCATTTTCTATCAGGCAAAGAAAAGACACAGGATGTATTCTTCCATATCTTCAACCATCTGCATCAAAAAGGAAAACAACTTATACTCACAAGCGATAAAGCACCTGTTGAACTGAAAGGTTTAGAGCCAAGGCTTCTTTCGCGTTTCAAATGGGGATTGGCAGCTGATCTTCAGGTACCGGATCTCGAAACACGTATTGCCATCCTGAAAAAGAGATTGTATAAGGACGGCATAGATATGCCTTACGAGGTTCTCGAATACCTGGCTTACAGCATTACCACCAATGTTCGTGAACTGGAAGGAGCGCTTATTTCATTGATGGCTCAGTCGTCGCTGAATAAAAAAGCCATTACTATCGACCTGGCAAGGCAAATGATTGATAAATTCGTAAAAAATACTGCCCGCGAAATTTCGATTGATTTTATCCAGAAGATTGTTTGCGATTATTTTGACATACCTGTTGATGCCATAAACTCGAAAACCCGCAAGCGCGATATTGTTCAGGCACGTCAGCTGGCCATGTATTACTCAAAGAAGCACACTAAGGCTTCGCTGGCGACCATTGGACTGCATTGTGGCAACAAGGATCACGCTACAGTATTACATGCCTGCCGCACCGTTAATAACCTTATTGAGACTGACAAGCAATTCCGCACGTATGTGGAAGAGATTGAAAAAAGGATCAAATTCTAATCTTTTCAAGAAATTCACTTAAAACAGAAAAGGAAGTTGTGCAAGCGCAGCTTCCTTTTTTGTTTTTAAATTATACTGGTTTTTACTGGATTTTTAGGGATCAAAGCAAGAAAACCCTTCTTAGCTCATTCAGATAATTCGATTTAATTGAAAAGTAAAAGTTATTTTTGCACAACATCCCTTAGAAATCTAAATTGAAAAACATATTACGCCAATGAAAATACTTATGGTATGCCTTGGTAATATTTGCCGGTCGCCAATGGCGGAAGGAATCATGCAGGCAAAAATTGAAAAATACAAACTTGATGTAGAAGTAGATTCAGCCGGGTTTGAAGCTTTTCATACCGGTGACGCTCCTGATTTCAGAGCCGTGAGAGTGATGAAACAGCATGGAATTGATATATCCGGACAACGTTCACGACTTTTTCGGATTTCGGATTTTGATGTTTTTGATCGTATTTATGTGATGGACAGCGGAAATTTCAGCGATGTGAAATCGATGGCGAAGGATGTTAATCACATGCAAAAGGTAGATTACATACTTAATATCTCACATCAGGGTAGCAACAAACCTGTTCCGGATCCCTATTATGGAGGAGAGCAGGGATTTGAAAAGACCTATCAATTGCTAGATTCAGCAACTGAACTCATCGCTATAGAAATAAAGAACGGAGGAAAATAAATGGATACCACTCACGAACCCGGTAAGGAAGAAATAATATCTGCGGCAGAACGTATTCGACCCTATATCCATCGTACACCAGTTTTGACCTGCAGTGCAATTGATGAAATTTCCGGGGCCAGCATTTTCTTTAAATGTGAAAATTTACAAAAAGCCGGTGCGTTCAAATCACGTGGAGCGGTGAATGCTGTATTTAGTTATGACTCTTATGATATAAAGCAAGGAGTGGCTACCCATTCATCAGGCAATCACGCTGCAGCCCTGGCACGGGCTGCCCAGCTTAAACATATTCCAGCGTATATAGTAATGCCCGAAAACTCGTCAAAAGTTAAAGTGGCAGCAGTAAAAAACTATGGAGGCAAAATAACTTTCTGCCAGCCAACGCTCGAAGCCCGGGAAGAAAAACTTAACGAGGTATTGAATGAAACCAATGCTTTTGAAATACACCCTTATAACAACTACGCAGTTATTACCGGCCAGGCAACCGCTGCACTTGAACTGATTGAAGATTACCCGAATCTGGACACAATTATTGCTCCTGTGGGCGGAGGAGGATTATTGAGCGGAACAGCACTTGCGACTCATTATTTTTCGCCAAATACCAAAGTGATTGCAGCTGAGCCTACAGGTGCTGATGATGCGTACCAGTCGTTTTATCAAAAAAAGCTAATCCCTTCAGTAAATCCCGATACTATTGCTGACGGACTCAGAACTTCCCTTGGCAGCCTCACATTCCCGATTATCCGGCACTTTGTGCACGATATTGTAACTGTTAACGATCAGGCAACCATTGAGGCCATGAAACTGGTGTGGGAACGAATGAAAATCATTATTGAGCCTTCTTCGGCTGTGGCTTTAGCCATAATTTTGAAGCACAGACATCGTTTCGAAGGGCTACGAATCGGCATTATCATTTCAGGTGGAAATGTGGATCTGATGCATTTGCCATGGCTATAGGATTTAGGGTTTAGGGATTGGGGGTTGGGGAACCAAAATAAAATCAAAAATTCAAAATCAAAATTCAAAATTCAAAATAATACATTCCACATCGCACATCCAACATTCCATATGAACAAAGGAAACCTCTACCTTATTCCAACACCACTGGGCGAAACAGGATTCGACGCTGCCTTGCCAGCCTATAATCTCCAGATTCTTCAGCAAATCGATACTTTTGTTGTGGAGGAACTTCGCACTGCCCGAAGGTTTCTGCGTAAAGCAGGTTATTTAAAAGATTTCGAAACTGTTACCTTTTATCTTTTAAATGAACATACACCTGATGATGAAGCTGCCGGAATGCTTGTAAATGCAATGAATGGCCACCACGTTGGATTGCTTAGCGAAGCCGGTTTGCCCTGTATTGCCGATCCCGGAAATATTGCAGTACGACTTGCACACCAAAAAGGAATAAGAGTGATTCCACTCACAGGACCGTCATCCATTATGCTGGCGTTAATGGCTTCCGGGCTGAATGGCCAGAATTTTGTTTTCCATGGCTACTTGCCTGTGAAACCTGACGAACGGACCAAAGCACTCCGCGAACTTGAGCACGCTGCTTCAAAAGGCAACCAAACCCAGATTTTTATTGAAACACCTTACCGCAACCTTCAAATGCTGGAAAGCATAGTTAAAACATGTAATTCTTCCCTAACGCTATGTATTGCCGCTGATCTTACACTCGAAACCGAATGGATCAGAAGTATGCCATTAAATGAATGGAAAAGACAAAAACCGGAATTGCATAAGAGACCGGCGGTGTTTTTGCTGGGGAATGGGCAATAGCTTAAGCCCAGGTAAACTAAAACCAAGAGACAAATCATAGTTGGGCTACTCAAGAAACTTAAAATTGTTAATCAATAATGCAATATTTTTTTCTGATATAGTATTTCATCATTTAAAAATAATGTACTTTTAATGCAGTTAAAAATCATTGATTAAACTATTGCTCAAACGCCTTAACGATATTTCCCTTTAGAGTTTATACTTATATTTATATATCTTAGCGTATGAAAACTAAAGGGATAATTCGCTAACACAGAATCCTCCTAATTACAAACACTTATATTTATTCATATGAAGAATTTAATTTTACTATTAATTGCATTCACATTTACAATTTGTAATGTACACGCACAGACCGAACCCGATTGGACCCGGGTTTTGCAGGCAAGCACCTATAATTATCCAACTGGCAGAGTTGTTACTGCGGATGCTGATAATATATACAGCGCTACCAATATCAGCGGTCCTGTTACTTTTGAAAATATCACTTATACAAGTATTGGACTAACTGATATGATTGTTTTCAAATTTACCGACACAGGTGATGTTACCTGGGCAAAACAATTTAATGCTCAGGCAACCGGATCAATTATTCCTTCAGCTATGCAGGTTGATGCTAACCAGTGTTTGTATGTTGTCGGTACTTTTTCTGGCTCAGCCAATTTTGGCAGCAATACTATCACATCAGATGCTACAAACAATTCGTTTTTAACGAAATTGGATCCAGGTGGAAATGTGAAGTGGGCAAAAGCCTTCGCTGCTACCGGAACAGGAAGCAGTAAAATAGTTTTCGATGCTGACAGCAATATTTACCTGCTTAATAAAACAGCATCCTTAATAAAGTTCGACATTTCCGGAAATAAAATATGGGAGCAAAATTATCCTGACCGGACATTACAGGCCATTGCAGTTTATGAACAGTATCTGTTTCTGGGAGGTGCACTGCAAAAAGGAACAACAACCTTTGGGAAATATGATTTAACATCTTCTGGGGATTACAATACCGGTTTCATAGCAAAAGCTAATCTGGATGGAAGTTATGGCCAAACATTAGTCTTAGAAGATGGCAGCCTTCCATTATCTACAAAAGATGGAAATTATAATGCTGTCGGAACATTTATACATCCTACTGCAGGTACCAGAACGTATAACCTGACTAAAACACTCATTGGCAGTGAAGAAAATGTACTGACAACTTCAATCGGAGATCTTGGTGGCGCTGGTCTACTTTTAACAATAAATCCTGACAATACAGTAACCGTTTCAAGCTCTGATGTATCACCTATAATATTTGAAAGCGGTGTAAATATTTATGATCCTGTTAATCAAACATTTACTTTGAATTATTCCTATTCAGGTACAACTGGTAACAGGGTAATTTCGGAAGTACTTACAAAATCAGCAACACCTATAGCGGCAACAGATGGATCATCTGTTTCTGATTTTTTAATTGATAAAAGCGGGAATCTGATCATTACTGGTGGTTATACTAAAAACCTTACGCTTGGCACAATAAATGTCAATAACACAAATTCTTCGCATTTCACTTATATTGCTAAGTGTAATAGTAATTTTGAATTTGTTTGGGTTAAATCAAGCAATGAAATCTCAACCAGAGAAATGTATACATATCGTTTGTTCCAGGATGGTTCAGACAATCTTTATCAATATGGTCTTTCTTCGTATTCAGTTAGTGATTTCACTTATGGTTTGGTGTCAGTAGCACAACAGCCACAGTTCCTTTTCAAATTTGATGCTAATGGTGAAGTAATTTCTGGACGCGGGTTACAAAACACATTTACTGACCGTATTGTTGTTACACCATTGGGTAAAATAGCAGTTACACGAGGAAATCTTGTAAGTAGCGGAGAACTGCAATCAGGCAATTTCTTAGTAGGTCAATACAGCAATGACGACAGCTTTGAATGGGTAAAATACTCGACGGCACATCAGGCAGGATCAATAAGCATTAATTATGTGAAGCATGATAACCTGGAAAACACCTATGCTCAGGCACGTATTCAAGGCTATTGTAATTTTTTCGGAACAATAATTAACAGCAATAACGAAACAACCGTGAATGCTAAATTTGATAGAAAAGGACACTTGTCATGGATAAATCAAATAAATGATTTGGCACCGTTTTTAATCTATGGTCCGGAATTTTCACTAGATAAGGACAATAACTTATTGGCAGTAGGAAAATTCGCCACCTCGGTTACCATCGGAACACAAACCTTGACTAATGCGAACACAGCCGAAGATGGTTATATTGTAAAATATGCCCCAAACGGACAGATTTTGTGGGCTACGCAATTAGCTGCTGAAGGAGCACTTCAGATCATGGGAATTGCTTCCGATAAAGACGGTCACGTGATTGTTTCGGGTGAATTTGAATATGCACTCACAATAGGGAACAAAACTATTGATGCCAGTTCGGCACAAGGAGCCTTTATATTAAAACTAGATGCGACAGGAAATTGTTTATGGGCTAATGGGTATCCCCAGCAAATTGTTTACAGTGCGATGCCTGCATGCGATGAGAATAATAATATTTATATGACTGGTGAAATGTATAACTTTTCAACTAATCAGTTAGTTTTTGGAACTTTGACAATTCCGCAAACCAATGATGATGGAGGAACAGTTTTAGCAAAATTCAATCCTGATGGCGTTCCGCAATGGGCATATACTTATGGAGGCGTTGCTGGTGCAAGTTATATTCAAGGCTGGCCCGGTGACATCAAAACAGATGCTGCCGGAAACACTTACTTGTCAGGCTGGTGTGCAAATAACGCTAATTTTGGCTCAACCCTACTCACCAATCCACTTAGCAACAGCACATTATCTTTTTATATTTCAAAAATAAATACTGATGGCGGGGTAGTTTGGGCAGAAGGTATTCACAACAAAACACCTTCATACCCTTATGGAGATTTGCTAGATTTAGATAAAAATGGGAACGTATATATAGGAGGACATTTCAGGGATGCAATTTCCGTTCAGGGAAATACGTACAATCCGATTGGAACTTACGACTTTTTTGTCACTAAATATTCCAATGATGGTGTTTTTCAATGGATAAAAACAATGCCATCGAATAGTGATATAACAGCTATGAGTGTTTACAATGTAGATGTACTCAGTATATGTGGCAACGCCGGAATAGAACCTACACTTGGTAATTTTACTATTGACAGAAAAGGAGCGTCAACATGTATAATAGCTACATTGGGAATGCTGGAACCTTTGCCAAACACACTATTTGTAGATTTCACTGAAGGAAGTGAAACCAGTTATACTTTTTCCTCAACTGCTAACTGGACCGTGACAAGCAACCAGGAATGGTTAACGATAAGCAGTAGCGAGGGCTCCGGCAATGGAACATTAATATTTACCGCAGCTGAAAATACAACAGGTGAGCCAAGAACCGCAACAGTAACTATTACGTTTAAGGACACCAAAACTCAATCCATAACGCTAACAATTATTCAGGATGCCGGTACAACAGATATTACTGATCTGCAAAAGAATAAACAGCTGGTTTATCCAAATCCGGCAACTACTTTTCTGCATTTAAATTCGGAAGTCCATAATGCTTTGATTTCCATTTATGATTCTAAAGGCAAAATGGCTGTAAACAAGCAGGTTAATACGCCTGAGATCAATATCAGTAATCTGCGAAATGGAATTTATACCATCAGAATATCTAATAAAAGCGGTATAAAGACCCAAAAGTTTGTAAAACAATAATTACGTCTAAAGCAAAGTGGGAAGATGGAAGAGGGTTACAAAGTTGTAACCCTCTTTTAGTATAACTAAATATTAGCCAGCCAGATTAACATAAAAATCCCGGTTTCTATTTCAAGCAATTATAACTACCATCATACAAACCGGGAATTTCAAACAGAACAAAACGCTCAGAAACCAGATAAATTTAATGCTGAGCGTGTTATCTATTAATGATGATGTCCACCCGCGCCATGAACATGGCCATGGCTGAGTTCTTCGGCGGAAGCTTCGCGTACTTCAATTACGTTGCCTTTAAAATGCAGCACATTGCCAGCCATAGGATGATTAAAATCCATACGGACCAATTCATCGCCTACACTAACAACGGTACCTTGCAGCATATGGCCCTGGTCGTCGCGCATTGGGATTACGTTGCCAATAGCTATCATTTCGGTATCAATCTTTCCATCGACTTCAAAAATACTCTTGTCGAGGTCGATAATAGCATCCTGGTCCATCTCGCCATAGGCATCGTCGCTGGCTAAAGTAAACTCAAAATCGTCACCTGTTTTAAGCGTGCTAAGGTTTTCTTCAAATTTTGGGAGCATCTGGCCGTTTCCGAAAAGGAACACCAACGGATCACCAGCCCTGGTTTCTTCAATAATCTCACCTTTCGCGTCGTCGCGTTTCAGTATATAACTAAGAGAAACTACTGTGTTTTTTGTAATTTGCATTCGTATTGATTTTAATGATTAAGGATTGATTTAACAATTATAAAGATCTATAGTTTCATTCATTACTAAAGTTTATTTTCTGTTTCGCCTGATTTAGTCAAAAAAAACATAGACTCAAAAAGGAAAATACAATTTCAAGCTTCATCATTATTCACTATTCACTTTTCACTATTCACTTTTCACTATTTGACACCCTGAGCGAAGCCGAAGGGCACTATTCACTTATCTCCACAGCCGTCGAATCAGCCGAAACAGCAAGAGAATCCGCTTTTGGATACGGAGTTTGACAGGAATAATCCTTGTCGATTTTAATCGTAGGCTTTGGAAATTTCTGCCTGTATTCTTTCAGGCTTTCATCTTTGAGTACTTTTGCCATAAACCTGCCATAAACTGGCTGTGCAGTGCGCAGACCTTCGCCGATATGCGATGTTTTGAAATGGATTGCCCTGTCGTCGTTACCAACCCAGCAACCTGCAACAAGACCAGGAGTTACACCTATAAACCAGCCATCCGTATAATCTGATGAAGTTCCGGTTTTACCTCCGAAATCCGTTCCATGTCTGAAAAGATCATACTCAAACAATCCCTGTGTGGTCCCGCCAGGTTCGGTAAGTCCGGCCCTGAGCAGAATACTCATCAGGAAAGCTGTTTCGGGATCCAGAACCTGTTTTTTCTCCGGTTTTGATTCATAGATGACTTTTCCGTTGCGGTCTTCAATCCTGGTAACTAAAATCGGCTTCACAAGATTTCCGTCATTTACAAATGTACAATAGGCGTTAACCATCTCCTCCAGGTTTACATCGCTGGAGCCAAGGCATATGGAAGGAACCTGGGCCAATTCCGACATAACTCCTAGTTTATGAGCATATTCAATAACTTTTTGCCAACCGATTTTTTGAGCAAGCTGAACAGCCACAGAGTTTACTGACCGGGCAAAGGCATGTTTCAATGTCATGCTGCCGGCATGACTGCGATCCACATTTTTAGGACTCCACTCCTTCTCTTCCCCATTCTCGGTATATTTTATCGATACAGGCTGATCTGTAATCATATCACATGGACCATATCCCTGGTCGAAAGCTGCCGCATATACAAATGCCTTGAAAAGTGATCCGGGCTGACGTTTGGACTGGTTTACATGATCATATTTAAAATAATTATAATTGATCCCGCCAACCCAGGCTTTCACGAAACCGGTATTGGGTTCCATTGCCATAAATCCTGTCTGAAAGAACTTCTGGTAATATTTCAGCGAATCCAAAGTCGAAATGGTAGTATCGCGTTCGCCGGAAAAAGTGAAGACTCTCATTTTATGCTTTGCGCTCAAAGCCAAACGAATACTATCGCTGCCTTCACCATATTTTTTTACCAATAACTTATACTGTGGTAATTCAGCAGCCTTTTTCAGAAAATAACCTGGAACCTCTTTCCCGTTTTCATCCTTCCAGGGAACCACCGCGTCACCGCCGGCCTGGTTAAAAATACGCTGCAGGTTTCTCATATGTTCAGCTACAGCTTCTTCGGCATATTTTTGCATGCGCGAATCAATGGTTGTGTAGATTTTAAGGCCATCAGTCCAAACATCGTTGCCTGTTTCCTTGCTCCAGGCCTGGAGATCGCGAACAATGGCATCGCGCAGATAAGTCATGTTACCTTTTGAAAAACTTTTACGCTGAAAATGAAGTTTCAACGGAAGCGCAATAAGCGAATCTTTTTCAGGCTGGCTGATATACCCATATTTTTCAAGCTGCCCGATTACCTGGTTACGCCTGGCTTTTGATCGCTCAGGATTTGCCACCGGGCTGTATGATGACGGAGCTTTCAATAATCCAACGAGCACAGCTGATTCATTATATGTTAAATCAATCGGTTTTTTACTAAAAAAGGTGGAAGCTGCAGAATTGATCCCGTAAGCATGGCTACCAAAATCGACCGTATTAAAATACATCATTATTATGTCATCCTTTGAATAATACATCTCAATTTTAAATGCATTGATCCATTCTTTAGCTTTGCTGATAAGTGTCGAAATCCCCGGGATAGAGCCTAGCAGCCCGGTAGAATAATCTTTACGGGTTTTAAAAAGATTTTTAACAAGTTGCTGGGTTATAGTGCTTCCCCCGCGCCTGTCGCCCTGTATCACCGACCACATTGCGGCAACAGTTGCTTTTATATCAATACCGTGATGCTTGTAAAACCTGACATCCTCAGTAGCAATCAAAGTGTTAACAAGGTTCTTGGGCAAATCCTCATAAACAGCAGGCGTCCGGTTTTCAGTAAAAAAAGAGCCCATCTGTTTTCCATCGGCCGAAAATATTTCGGAGGTAAGGCTGATATCCGGGTTTTTAAGTTCACTGATCTTAGGTGAACTCCCGAATAGCCAGAAAAGATTGATATCAATAGCAAGTGTGAGCAAAAGGAAAAATGCCAGTGAATAAATTCCAACCAATAAAGCTTTCAGCCACAAAGGAGCTTCGCGGGGAATCCTGATCCAGTCTTTAATTAAGAATTTAATCCTGTAATACAATCTCAGTGCTTTCTCACCGAGGACGCCTACCTTGCTTTTGAGGTTACTGTCCTTCATTTGATGGGGTTCTTTCCTTTAAGTTAAACTACAAAAATACTTCATTTTTAATTCATTTCCTTGAATCCGCTTTTTTCGTGCCAACTTTACGAAAGCTCAGCTTTATCAATTGCCGCAAGCCGCTGTAAAAGAGCAGGATGTGAATAATGTATATAAACATACCAGGGATGAGGAGTCAGATTGCTCAGGTTTTTGACTGAAAGCTGTTTCAACGCCTTCTGAAGCGCTCCGGGCTTCGATAAGCTTATGGCAAACCGGTCAGCCTCATATTCATGCTTTCGAGAAATGGAATTAAACAAGATGCCTAAAACCATCGATACCGGACTATATAAAATGCCAAAGGCGATTACCGAAATATGAAAAGAAGTAATCGAAGCACCCAATGCTAATGCTGGCAAAGGACTTTTAAGTAATAATGACAGTAGAAACAGGAGCACTCCTGTCTGCAATATTCCGGAAATCAATCCTTTGAGCACATGTTTCTTTTTGTAATGGCCGATCTCGTGGGCAAGCACAGCCGCAAGTTCGTCAACGCTATGTTCATTAACCAGTGTATCGAAAAGTACAATACTCTTTTTGCTTCCAAATCCACTGAAATAGGCATTTCCACGTGTGCTCCGTTTTGATCCGTCCATGATGCTGATATCTTTCAGATTAAAATCCGCACGTTTCGCAACCTGTTCAATTGCGTCGCGTAGTTCGCCTGCATGAAGTGGCGTAAGCTTATTGAATATCGGAACCAGCAGCGTGGTATAGAAATAACTGATAAACAATGTAAAAACAGAAACACATATCCAGGCAAGAACCCAGAACCATGAGCCTGATTTTTCATAAATAAATACGATCAGCGACAAAATTCCACCACCAATTACAGCGGCAAGCAGCCAGCCTTTCAATTTATCAATCACAAAAGTTTTGGGTGAAGTTTTGTTGAATCCATAACGTTCCTCAATCACGAAAGTATGATACACTTCCATTGGAATACTCATCAGATCGGAAGCGAATCCAATTACAGCAAAAAAGAATATTGCGAGCAAAATGGCTGAATCGGTATAAGCCCTTACAAATCCGTCAACCCACGCGAATCCGCCTAAAATAAGCATTGCTATAATTGCCAGGAATGAAAGAATATCCGAAACAAGCCCGAACCTGTAATTATCGCGATCGTAATCCTGTTGCCTGCTATACGTTTCTTCGTCGTAAAACCCTTTTAGTGAATCGGGCAATATGTTGCTGCGCGTTGTAGTGTTCAGGTAATTGTTCCATTGGTCAAAGGCAAATCCGGCGAAGACGATGGCGAGGATGAGGTAGTAAAGGGTTTGGGGAGTCACGGGGAGGTTAATGGTTAATGGTTAATGGTTAGTAGAAAATGGTGGGGCAGTGGTAATATAAAACTACTTCTTTGAATGTTGTAAAAATTAATTCTTTTTTAATTTTTCCTTTTGCATATCTTCTTCAAGCCTGAACTTTACAATCTCTGATATAAGTTCCAGAGGCAGTGGTTTATCAAGTGGAAACTGAACAGAGCCTTTGGCGTTTTTATAAACCGAAAGTTCTTTTTTGAAAACTTCAATTCCGGAAGCTTTCGGGTAAAAGCCAATATGCTTTGAATAAGCAGCAAACCAAACCAATATCCCATTCAATTTGAATGCAGGCATGCTGTAACTGATTACCTCTACTGCCTGGGGAGCTGTTTCTTTGATTGTTGCCCTTATTTGTTCAAGCATATTCTGAACTTCACCAGGAAAAATGGCGATATACTCGTCAATATTGGATGGCTTATTCATAGTATTCAGATAAAATTCTTCTTTTATGATTATTATTGGGGGCGATTGTGTCTGTTAAATAGAATGGAATTTATTTTTTCTCTTTTGCCTTTTTTCATCCTCTTAAAGAGACGCGAGGTATCGCGCCTATATTTTTCTTATCTTTCATTTAGTCGAGACGCGAGGCATCGCGTCTCGACCATTAACATTTTTTCCAACCTGTTAATAACTTCCATTGCGTTTACGGATAAACCATTCGGACGAAAGAAGTCCAAGCAGTAGCAGAAGCACAGGCAAAAAACTAACCAGGTCAGTATACCGTTTCTGAGTATAGGCAACTGTTTTGAGATCATCGCGGGCTGCCAGTAATTTCACAATATCCTCCATTTGATCCGGGTATACCATTTTACCTTTATGGCGGTTTGCTATGTTGCTGAGCAGAACATGATTTGCGACCGTATTCATCGACTCAACATTTAATGCTATTACAGTAAACATCCCGGTTTTTTGAAATGCTTTTCCGGCGAATGTGGTGGTTGCCTTGTATGAATATTCGCCGGGCGGAAGACTTCCCGAATTAAGGTAATACGCATTTGAAGTTCGTGTAAAAGCAAAAGGAAATATTTTTTTATTCCCATCCGTAATTACAATATTTACATCCGGCTCATTTACAAGCTGATAGCTGTCGTTGTAAAGTTCGGCATCAATTTCAACAGCTTCGTTTTCAGTAAAACTGTTCTTTAAAATTACCCTGAACTGGCTTTTATCCTCCTTTACTGCCAGGTACTGAATGATTTTTGTAAACAATTCATCAAATACCTGTTGGTTACCGGCTTTGGCAAAATTTGCCAGTCGCCAGCGCCAAATTCCTTCGCCTGTAATTGTTGCCGATTTACGATCCACACCCTGGTTAAAAAGAATTAACGGAATTCGGGTATTTACCGCACCGATTTTCTGATACAATAATACCTGAGCGGCAGTACCTGGCTTATACTGGCTGAAAGGAACACTTAATGGAGGAAATTCCTGAATCATACGTTCTATTTCAGATCCGGGTGAAAAAAGACTGAAATCAGGATTCAGCATACCTGTAGCCTCATTGAATGAGCTTAATGAAGATGGAATCTGCAAACCAGTCATTAAGCTGTTATAGGCCGGAATATTGGATTGACTACCAATGATATAAAGAACAGGTACCGGTATAGATTTCAACTGGTTTGTTACCTGGAACCCAACATTGTTTACCGAAGGTATCTGGTGCAGAATAACAAGGCTGTACAATGCAATTGAACCATTAAAATCGCTGAGCATAAAATTATCAACCGAATAATTGCGATTCTTTTCTATAGCTTGCTTTAAAGCGGCAACATCAGGGTGAGGAGAAGCTTGTACTAAAAGTATTTTCTGACGGCTATCAAGAACTTCAACAAATATTTCCTGGAAATTGTTGGTGGTACTTATTTCGCCCGGAATTGCCGGAACTGCGATACGGTATCTCTGTATTCCTGTTTTTGAAGCAGTAAGTCTTGTTGTGAATGTGTGTGAAAACGTAGGCTGTCCAATCGAAAAATTCTCGGTATACAACTGCTGATCACCCGAGGCTACACTAATCTTGCTTATTGCGCCCAAGCATCTAAAAGCTGTAACTGTTATTTCTACCGGAAAATCGTTGCCCAAAAATGCAATCCGGTTATAATTTATTCTCGAAATTTTAATATCCTTCTGCTGTACCGTATCTCCCATTGCTATAGTATAAATACTATATGGCGCGTTATCCGAAACATAAAGCGGATCAGTTCCCTGATTGTAAATTCCATCGCTTGCCAGGATCAAAGCAGCCAGGTTACGATTTGAATAACTATCACGTATCTCATTGAAAAGGCTCTCCATATTAGTTTGCTTTTCAGTGAAAGCAGAGCCTGTGCTACGATTAATTTTATCGCCAAATGTGTATGTCTGCACTTCATACTTATTTGACAGATCGTCAGCCAGTTTCCGGTATTTGGTCATAAACTCATTCTTGTAAAATGAAGAGTCTTTACCTAAAACAATTGAACCGGAATTGTCGAGAGCCAGCAATACAATCGGTTTCTCCGTGTAACGGGATGTACTTTTTAATAATGGCGAAAGCAATAAAAAGGCAATAAACGTTACAGTTGTGCCTCGTAATATCGATAATATCCTTGTTGTTAGAAGACTAAAATCATTGTCCTTTTCATGAAAATAGAGCAATCCTGCATAGGTTGCTCCTGCCAGGATACATAACAACAGAAACCAAAAAGAATATGACGTAATAAGCGAAAATCCCACTACCTATAAGGGTTTAATAAATAACCCGGCAAAGGTCGCAAAATTTTCGCTTATTTGAGAATAATTCAAAAGTGTAAAATCTTCTGAAACTGGGCTGTATTTTTTCTTGAACCTACCAGAAATAATATTTGAATTTATGTAACTAATCAGTATGCTTTAAAGCTATTTTAGCCACAGATTTATGGTGAGCCAGCCGAACCATTACGCAGATTACACACTTGCCTGCTGCATGCAGGGATTTTAAACTACTTTCAGCAGTTTTTTAAATGAAATTCGATTATAAGCAGTG
>JAURYB010000005.1 GCA_030654075.1 Bacteroidales bacterium
AATGGAAAGAATAAGCAAACTCTTCGCTCTTGTATTTGTAGCATTTGTTTGGGCATACAAAGCTGGTATTTACTTGAATGAGATTTGCCCTATCAAAATTAAAACGCATGGCAGAAAAGCAAAAAGTCTTTTTAAATATGGCCTGACATTCCTTGCTAATGTATTGTTCGGTAATGATTTAAATAAATTTAAAGAGTGTTGTGGGTTTTTGTCATGTACTTAGATCAGGCAGTTTCAAAAAAACAAATCATGTTTCAGAGTGGGAAAGATGTAACTAATAGATGTAATTGTGTAACTTCTGAGTGTGAGGGTGATTGTAATTTTGTTCTGAAATTATTCAATCTAACTTAACACGTAAATAAAATGAAAAAATTATTTCTAATGCTGGCAATAGCGGGTTTCCTGACAAGCTCATATGCCCAGACACTGACAGTAAAAGATGTTCCTGCTCCTGTTACCAAAACGTTTACCAAAACCCACCCAAAAGTTGACACCGTTCAATGGAGCAAATCCGGCGATTTTTACAAAGCAGCTTACCAGGTAAAAATGAAGGATATGACAGCTACTTATACCGTTTTTGGTAAATTGACAGAAACTGAAGCCGAAATCACAGTTGCATCACTTCCAACCCCGGTTTTGAAATATATCAACGAAAATTACCCCAGTGATGTTGTGAAATCTTCAACATTGGTAAAAAGTGCCAAAGGCAAGGTAACCTATGCCGTAAAAATAAAAGGAATGGATCTTGCATTTGATTCAAACGGTAAGATTCTTAAATAATTAAATACATAACAGCAATCATTAGTAAGAATCAATTTTTGTTGTTTGTGCCAGGTCCTGTTGATTTAATTAATCTTCGGGACTTGGTTTTTTTGATATTAGCCTTTATTGCCAGCAGTGGAATTAGCGTAAAACCGGCCTTTTAAAATATCCGATAGGGAGACTTTAGTCCTCAAACTTATAGTTCCCGATACGTGCGCCTCCGTCATCTGGTTTAAGTTCATCCGTATAATCTTGTTGCCTTAGGTTCTGAAATACAGAAGTTTTTCGAATTGCTTACAGCGTATAGAATTTTCAAACAGCCTAAAATATTTATCACCCTGAAGCAGAACATTTTCCTCCAGAAATTGCTAACTTTATACTATGGATAATCCATAAGCAATTTATATTTTTAACCTAATAGGGAGGGACTTGAAATGAGACGTTTTAATGCTTTCGCTTCGCTGATCTTCGTACTTATCCTGGCAATAGGCGGAGGAATTGCCTGGTCTTCTTACAATGGGCCAGCTGATACGCCAGGAACCCTGTGGACAATTATTATTACTTTTATCATCGCCGCCATAGTTTCCGCTGCAATTAAAGTTGCCGATCAATGGGAGAAAGCGGTAGTTCTGCGCCTGGGGAAATTCCGTGTAATCAATGGCCCTGGGCTCTTTTTTATCATTCCGGTTATTGATTCAATACCATACTGGATCGATATCCGTGTAATCACCACAACCTTTAAAACCGAAAAAACCCTGACCAAAGACACTGTTCCGGTTGATGTGGACGCTGTGCTGTTCTGGAAAGTGCTTGATCCCCAAAAAGCAGCGCTCGATGTAGCTGATTACCAAAGCGCTATAAGTTGGGCATCGCAAACTGCTTTGAGGGATGTCATCGGTAAAACCATGCTTTCCGATATGCTCGAAGGCCGTGAAAAAATAAGTGCCGAGCTTCAACGGATTATTGACGAACGTACCGAGCCCTGGGGCATTAATGTGATTTCGGTGGAGGTTAAAGATGTTCTGATCCCGCCGGCTCTGGAGGATGCCATGTCGATGCAGGCACAGGCCGAAAGAGAGCGGCAGGCCCGTGTAATCCTGGGCGATTCCGAACGGCAGGTTGCGGAGAAATTCGGCGATGCGGCAAGAACTTATGCCAACAATCCTACGGCCCTTCACCTGAGGGCCATGAATATGCTTTATGAAGGACTAAAGCAGAACTCAACCATTGTTATTGTTCCAAGTACAGCATTGGAGACCATGCAATTGGGGGGACTAAGCGGGGTAACGGCGCTGACTATGGAGTTGCAGAAAGGAGCTGCGGAGAAGAATAAAACAATAGTTACTTAAGCAATATGGACGCAGAGTGTTCGGGCTGAAATGCGTTTTTGGAGAAATATTCGGAACGAATAATGTTAGTATTATACTTCGGGGTGCGGTTTTGTGGTTTGGCTGAAATACTGAAGCTTACCTGGATGGAGAAGCACCCGGGAGATTTAGCATTTGTATGTACCAGTAATCATACTGGAAAAGGAATTCTGCTGAGCCTGAACCCGCGAAGTTTTGGTGTTGTTTACTCCCTTCGATAATTCCGGTAAAATCAATGGTGAAAGTAGCTGAAGCATTTATTCCCGTGATAAGAATGTCAGTGATCTCGAAATGGTTTATCGTAAAAGACGAGAATGCTCCACGAAAATTTCTGAACCAGTTGGATTCTGATGCTTCTTTCGTAAAATGCATTGTCACATACTTTTCTTTTTTGTTCAAAAACGCCTCAACTCCCTCGAAGCAATAATTCCGTATATCATATTCATGATTCGGATGAAACTCTTCGTAGATAAAACAAGTCATCATTCCCGGTATTCGCATATTGTCAACTTCCTGCATGAAAAGCTCCTCAGTCACAAACCGGTAAATCTCGCGTTCTTCCACATCACAAAGGGTGTCAAGTTGTATCCCGTTTTCATCCAGAATATTCATTATTCTGTCCAGTTCAGTATGTATCAGCGAATCAGGGATAGCCTCAACTTTTGTATAATCCGGCCGGTTAATAAAATCATAAAGCAAAATCTGCTCTGCATTCGTAAAGCTTCTTTCAAAAGCTTCGATATTGTTCAGAAATTGGTTCTCTATGAAAGGGTCAAGAGGCATTTTAGCCTGATTGTCCGAAAACATGGCACCATGTTCAAGCATCAGTTTTATCTTCTTTAACTCGTTTTCCATACGGAGTTTTTCAAATTCTTCTTCACTCTTCATAATTATGGGTTTTATAAGTTGTGGCTTGAAAATAATCAGTTGCAGAAAATTAATAGTGGATAAAAAACAATAAAATTTGGAAATGAAAAGCAAATATAAGTCCTAATAGGTAATTCCGATAGGTCAGGCAGTAAAAAAAATTCTAAGTACCTACAAATACCGTATGACATCACAGGGGCAAACCCAGGAATTTCTTACAAGAAAATGTCTTAAAGCAACGGTTTTCAGGAAGGCTTCATAAAACAAAACATTTCTGTCACTTTTTTAACTAAGTTTGTTTTCCTTTACCGGCAAAAGTTTGGATTGCCAGATCATGTTGAAATGCATTTTGAAAAGAATTACCACGCATTGACTATGAAACATATTGACCTTACTTCTTCTATCAAGGAAAGTGATTCGGAACTCCTGAAAAAACTTCCGGCTTTCGTGGTACGAAGGCTCGAAAGGATCATTAAGCAGGATGAAATCAACACTATTCTTGATAAATACGCGGATTGCGAAGGGGCTGATTTCCACCGGAGTATAATGAAGGAATTCAATATTTCATTGGAAGTGCAAGGCCTGGAGAACCTGCCTGAAAACCCGAAGTGCTTTTTCCTTTCCAACCATCCTTTCGGGATTGTTGACGGGCTGATACTTACTAAAACCGTTATCGAAAAATACGGCACTTTTAAGGCGATAGGGAATGAGTCGTTCCGGTTTATACCCAACCTCCGGCCCTATATTGCTCTTGTTAATCCATATGGGATGAGTTCAAAATCCTATGTAACCGAACTGGAGAAAGTTTACCAGTCAGATGTGGCCATCACACATTTCCCTGCCGGTGAAGTATCGCGGCGCTACAACGGGAAAATCCAGGACCGCCCCTGGCAGAAAAGCTTTATCACACGTTCAATCTCCTGCCAGCGCGATATCGTTCCGTTCTATTTTCATGGCCGGAATTCTACTTTGTTTTATGGCATCAACATTTTGAGAAGAGCTTTGGGTATTAAAACCAATATTGAGCTGGCTTTATTGCCCCGCGAATTGTTTCTGAAACGCAATAAAACCATCAGGCTAACGATAGGGAAACCTATTTCATGGCGAAAATTTGATTCCTCCTTGCCGCATATAAAATGGGCCCAGAAAGTTAAGGAACATGTGTACAGAATGTCATCTCCGGACGGCAGCAGGCTGGATTTCTAAAAGCTCGGGCTTTTTACTCAAGGCCAATCAGGCTATAAAAAAGACCCAAATTCCAAGTCTCAAGCAACAAGAAGGAAGTGATGCTGGTTTTGATTCCTGGAATTTTGGACCTGGAATTTAATATCGAAAGTAACTATCCGCTTTTCAGCATAATTAATGGATCAGAATCAAAAGTTAGGGGCTGAGTACATTTTTTGAATAATATCCAGGTTTTTAACTGTAGTATTCATTTTAGTTTCACTTTCTTTATTCTCGAAGTTGTCATTAGCTCGTTTCCTTCGTGCCACAGCAATTAGAGGATAAGCATACTGTTCAAAAATCTTACTGCTTCGATTCTCATTTGCCTTTTGCTAAACTACTCCTGGTTATGCTTTTACCAAACCCAATATGATATGTTTTTCGGCTATGTGCATCTATGGCAACAATCAAATCCCTAAGACTATCACGATTGGTAAGTTGACCGAAAATCATGCAATGCAATTGATTCCAACACGTAAAATGGCTAATGTGTTTATTGCCGGAATTCTTTTTTACAAAGCTATCAAATACTCGTTGAGGTAAAAACTCTATCAGTTGTGCGAATACGTACTTGCCGTTGTTCATAGTGAGAAAATTAATCACCGAACTCAAGCTTTTCAAATCGTCACGCAGACAAAATACTCGCAAAGCATAGATATACAATGATTTTAAAGAACGTTTTTATTTTTAATGTGGACAATAGTGACTTGATGCAAAAGTAAAGTAACAAAGAAAAGATCAAGGCTTAAGGGAAATTTTAAATCCGCCTGAGGCGGAAGCTGAAGGTAAACAGCTCATGTATGTGTCCCTCAAGTAGGGATAAACTTCGCAAAACACCAGCTTCACGTGCTGCAAGGAAGTTGTTGCCAGGTTTTCAAGCCTCTCCCAATTTCTTCGGATCACGAGCCTTTATTGAAGCGTGCAGATGTTTAAATTACCCTTAAGCCTTGATCTTTTAGGCGTGTATTGCTTATTTTTAAAGGTGCTCACTTCGGCAGGCTCAGCGCATGAGATCGTTTCACTAAGTTGGTCCTTTTATACCTGTACTGAGCGAAGTCGAAGTATCAAGACAAAAGGACGAAAAAAAATAAAAACTACTGACAGGAAAATTACCCAAATAATAGAAACTCAAAACCGCTTTTTAGCATTTACTCTCCAACTTTTGTATTTGACCCAATATAATTAAACACGACTTAATCGTGGCAGCTTTATAATCCCATTCCCCTTGGTTTGTAAGTCTTCTCAAGACTTTTGTGTTTTTTCTGACATCCGGCCTTAATTTCCTTCATTATTAAATTGAATCGAATTAGCTGCCTATCCTGCCCGGGAAATGCAGCTAAAACAGTTTACATCCTCAAATCAATCCCGGAAGAAGCCGATCCTTCTGTCCCAAATTCTATCTGAACCTTTTGGCTGCATAGCCATAGCCCTTAACGCATACTTGTGCGGAGCCTGCAACTACTTGTGCGGAGGTAAATCATACTTGTTTTGTGGCAGATAATACTTGTGCGGAGGCTCCGAATATGTATTCCCTCCACCGCCAATTCTATTTGACCTTATTTGAAAAATTATTTCCTGCAAATACGTTGTATCTTTGAAATACGAAAAAATATTTTACAAATACCAAAGTAAAAATAGTATTTATTTACATTATCTAAAACAATAGGTTTGTTTGGGCAATTGCTAAAATAATACTCTAAGTACAAGATTATATTATTTGCTGGCTTTTCTGGATCATTTTTTAAAACTAATAATACTGGCTGAGTAAAGCGGATAGGCGGGAAAAACACCAAAACTGTGCGGCAAAAATGACTTTGGTAAAGACATAACAAAAAAGTGGAGACCAGAAACCACTTAAAAAACGGGGCGGAACTGAAAAGCCTTACGAGTAGGAAATACTTAAATTAATAAAGAAGATGACAAACGACACTCAAAATCCGCAAAATCAATCTGGACAAACAGTGATTATTAATCGGCTTGAGAAGAAGTCGAATGGTGTAGGAACAGCTGGTTTCGTTCTAGCCCTTATAGCCGTGTTTTTAGGTTGGGTTCCAGTATTAGGATGGGTTATATGGTTGCTAGGGTTGATATTATCTTTTGTTGGTGTATTTAAACAGCCCAAAGGATTAGCAATTGCAGGATTAGTAATTTCTCTTATAGGAATTATTTTACTACTTACCGTATTTGGTGCGCTTCTAGGGGGTGCTGCAGCTTTCTTATAAAGAAATTACACTTTCAGTTAAATATTCATAACGAAAGAAAGCCAGGAAACCCAACCCATAACATTGTATATGCGAAGTTGCGGACTTTCGTGGTCTTGAAACCGTATGCAAGAAAGGGATATTTGAGCAAACGTGAAACGATAGTACCTTGGATATCCAGCAATAACACCTTACTTGTCTGATAGTGAGATGCTCCGAAATCGGTAACAAAAACATACCCCTAAACCGTTACGGGCAGGTTAAGAAAACATAGCGGGCTGTAAAAGCCAACGGGCTGACCACCCATAGTGAAAGAAAAGAAAAATGTGGAGTCCAGAAACCACAAGAAAAACGGGGCGATACCGAAAAGCCTTACGAGTAAGACAAAATTTTAATTCAAAATAAAATGAAAAGAATAATGACAATTATTGGAGCAATTGCAATTGCTTCAATAATCCTTTCCAGTTGTGGCGGTGGATCGATTGAAAGTGATGCAAAAAAAGTTGCTGACCTGCAATGCAAAGCTCAACAATTAGTACAAAAAGCGGCATCAGGCGATATGTCTGTTATTGAAGAAAGCACAAAGTTAGCCAGCGAAGCAGCAGCATTATCAGAAAAAATGGAAGGGAAATACACTTCTGATTCTGACAAGCAAAAATTCGCAGAAGCTTTATTAAAAGAAATGGGTAACTGCAAATAGTTTTTACAAACAAGTGGAGCCAGAAACCACATGAAAAACGGGGCGAATTCTGAAAAGCCTAATGAGTAGGAAAAATGAATAGCCCCGAGGCAGAGCCTCGAGGTATCAAATGGATTTTTTTCTTTCCGACCCAATGGGTCGGGGAATTAAACCACTTCATCATTAAAATAAATACAATGAAAAAAATCGTGTACTTTTTACTATTTGCAGTTCTACTTGCAGCTTGTACATCAGTTAAACAAATCGGCAAGGTTAATATGATTTCAAACCGAAATGTTGACCCAAAACTCAACTATGACGTTATTTCAACTTATTCCGGTGGAAGTAATCGAGAACTTAAAAAATCAAACGCGAAAACAATTGAAGATGCAATTGACCAAACTGTGAGAAAAGTTCCAGGTGGAGAATTCTTAATGAACGCTAAAATTTATATGGTTAATGGACAATACATCGCTGTTGAAGGCGATGTTTGGGGAGTAAAATCCAATGTTGCATATCGTGGCTTCAAAGTTGGCGACAAAGTGACTTGGAAAGTAATGAGTAACTTCAAAACGGGAACTATCATGTCGCTTAAAGACGATATGACTTGTTTGGTTGAAACTAAAAATGGTGACATAATTGAAAAAAAATATGACGACATAAGCAAAGCAGAATAAGAAAACCAGCCCCTAGCGGTTTGCAAATTTAAGAATTATCACAACATAAAGTAATGAGACCCACTTACAATTCAGTTCTACACTACTCGATAATTATTACTTGCAGATAAGTGGGAAAGACAAAAAGTGGAGTCCAGAACCCACTAAAAAAATGGGGCGCATTCCGAAAAGCCTCATAAGTAGGAAAATAATAAAAACAAATAAAATGGACAACAAATTTTTTACATTCATTAAGCCTTATTTGTCTTTTATTGACAACGGGCATCTTTACCGCAAGTCATTTAGTTGGTTATACGTATTACTTGCAATAATAAATCTGCTATTGCCAATTTATATTTTTTATCAAGCTATTGATAATAATATCTTTGATGCTCCTGCTAAATTTATTGTTGTATTCATACTTGTTTGGGTTATCATTGCTTTTGCGAGTTGGATAAGTTTTCAATTATGGTGGGATAGAAAATCAAAATTGATTGCCACATCTGCTGAGGGAGATGAATTTGTCGCAACTCCTGTTTTCTCACACCTGATACAAACTTTGGGCGAATGGATTGGCACTTGGATAGGCATTGTCGGTTTTTCTGTGGCTTTACTAACAACATTGATATTGGGTGATGAAGCAAACTACTTCTCCTATCAGCTTGGACTTGGCTTTATGAAAACAGGTTTTCTTTTCATAATACTGATGCCTGTTTATGGCTTCTTAACTATTGTTGCTACAAGATTTTTGGCTGAACAGTTTAGGGCTCTTTCGTCAATTGCAAACAATACCAGAAAATAATAAACAAGGTAATTAAAAGAGTTCAGCAGCTATAGGATTTCTGCGGAAATTCCAACATTCTCCTCCTATCACAAAACCGGTTTCGGCATTTTGTTAAAACAGGTATAACCCGGTAACGCATACTTGTGCGGAGCGGCTGAATACTTGTGCGGAGGCAAATAACACTTGTTTTGTGGCAGAAAATACATGTACCCACGCTCCGGATACATATACCGCGCCCCACACATTCTATTTGAGCCTATTTGAGAAATATTTACCGAACCCTGTACTATATCTTTGTCCCATTAAAATTCTTTAGATTTTAGATTAAAGTGTCTGTTATTAAGGAATAAACCGAAAACATGTATACATTCTACAAACCAGAGGCAGAAGTAAATAAGCTAAGAGTTTCAGCCAATAGCCCCTTGACGGCGAAAGAAGTCGTCATCACAACCAATGGTAAAACGGCAGGTCAGAGTGCAGGCCCAGGATTGTCAACTACCAAAACTTATTTAGAAATGTATGGTGGTAGAATAAGGGCATACAGCATGAAAAGCATTGGCTCAGCATTATATTTCACCCTGGCTGACAATGATGAACCTGCTAAAGAAACCGTTATTCAGCAACTTGCGCCTCCAGATAAAGCCGAACAAGTCAGAAAACTGAAAATACTGATTGCCGAAGATGATGAAGTATCAGAAATGTTGATTTCCATAACACTCAGAATGTTTTGCAAAGAAATTTTAAAAGTTACGACAGGGGTTGAAGCCGTAGAGAAATGCCGTGAAAATCCTGACATAGATCTGGTTCTGATGGATATTCACATGCCTGATCTGAACGGTTATGACGCTACAAGGCAAATCAGACAATTTAACAAAGAACTGGTCATTATTGCACAAACTGCTTATGGACAATCCGGCGACCGGGAAAAGGCAATTGAGGTCGGATGCAACGATTATATTGCAAAGCCAATTGCCATAGATGAATTGCATGCACTAATTTATAAGTATTTCAAGAAATAACACAGAGCAAACAGGCAATTAAACGGCTGAACACAAAGCGCAAAGCTGAAATATAGCCAATGTTAATCAGGGTTACATCGGTAATTCAAACGTCAACCGTATGCTGCCAATTCTATTTGAGCCTATTTGAAAAAGTTTTGTGGGGAAAAGTGATATATTTTTGGGAAGCGGGAAGTAGAGCAGGTACTAATTGTCAGAATATCCTTTCTAAAATTAAATACTATGAGAAAAAGATTTACATTCCAAAAGGCAAGGTATTTTGGCTTTTTTGTTCTTTGCTCTTTTCTAATAACAATTCTTTCTTGTACTGGGACTTCAGAAAAAAAAGATATAGATAACTCAACGATGAATGAGTCAAATACCAAATTATTTAAATCAGAGAAGAAATCGATAGAAGAAGTTTCGCTACCGGCAAAAGAAATACCTGTTGAAATCGTACCTGAAAATGCCTGGGAAACTTTGAGTTTTAAAAATTACACAATTAATATTCCAGGCAACAAACGCATGGTAAAAAATAACCCAGAAGGAAATTTTACTTTGTACCTGCTGTCTGAACAAACAGATAATATCATGATGCAAATCAATGATTTAGAAGGGTATATGCTAACTTTAGATTCGTATTCATTTCAGTTTTCAGATGAATACTTCCGAAGAACAAATGTGAATCTTATTGAGGATAAGAGAATTACTGTTAACAATCAGCCCTGCCATAAATTTGTCGCTACTGCTGATGACGGACACGGAGAAATCGAATATAAAACCATGGTTTATATTTGGGTGAAGAACAATTGGGCATACAACCTAACATTCACTGCCAAGCCAGATAAATATAATGAGCTGAAACCAATTGCGGAAAAAGTTTTTGTGAGTTTTACGCTAAAAAAATAAATAGAAACATTCGAGATTAAACCAAGAGCTAAAGCATTAAACTGATTAATAACGATAAGCTACTCAAAGAAATCCATTAAAACCATAATAATCAATAATTATTTTCACTCAAATAACCAACAAATCTTTAAAAAATGGAAAACAAAAAAACATTACCGAATTCAACAGCAACCCTGATATTAGGAATATGCTCTATCGTTTTCGGATGCTTGTTTGTAGGCTTTATTTTAGGCATCATTGGCCTATCTATTTCTGGAACAAGTAAACGCCTTTATCTACAAAATCCAAATGATTACCAAGGTTATGGAGCCTTAAATGCAGGTAGAATTATGTCAATTATAGGATTGATACTTGGTTCTATTGCCATTCTATACTGGTTAATTGTTGTAGTTATCATTGGCGCAGGTACCCTTCCCTGGCTTCAATTCTTGAGCAACTGATGCTTAGGGTTATAGCACAATGGCTTCAAGGGCATATGTTTCCATGCTTTTACAAACAAGTATTTGGATTTAGTTGCCCAATGTGTGGCTTTCAGCGGTCCGTAATAGAATTACTTAAAGGCAATATTCTGGAAAGCTTCATTTTATTTCCTGCATTAATTCCACTATTAATAACAAGCCTGTTATTCATTGTGCTAAAATTCAAAACAAAACAAAAATCAAGAATTGTAGTACAGGTAATGTTACTTTTTGATCTTATGTTTATGACGTTAACCTGTGTTTGTAAAAATATTTATTAATAATTAAATCTAAAAAAATGAAAAAGACTGATTTATTTGATTACAGATTAGCTAGCAAAGCATTATTCTTTGCAATAACTATTTCGTCAATTTTATCAAGTTGCTCTGAAAAGAAACCACTTGAATTAAAACCATCAAAGACAAATATTGTAAATGTAACAGATTTTGATGATGTTTTCGGTCCAGTTAGAAGGAGTGAATCCATATCTGAATTTATTGAGATTATTGATGGGGCATATATGATGGTTCCTATAAACGACGGAAACAATTGGAGAATTGATGTCAAGGTAAAATCAATTAAAATAGCAGATAAGGATGATGAGTTTGAAATTTCAAATACTGGTTATACACCTGGTGGTACAGGGCTGTATCTTATTGATAAAGCCGGGACAGTAATTGCGGAAGGGGGAGGCTCTGGTCAGTTTGATCTAACAAATAAAGATGTATTAAAAGATTATCTATATTCAGGGAAAGGTAATTGTATGTTGAGATTTGAAATAGGGGGAGCTCTTGAGGAATTCCTTAAAACACCTGAAAATATAGCAGGTTTTATTATAAGAACATCAGCATATAGGAAGACTGCTGAAACAGAAGCAAACCAGTCTATTGAATCATCGGTATCTACTTCCGAGTCCGTGACCTCTGGCAGTCAGGACTGGGATAAGCTTCTTTCCGACTATGAATCCTATACAGATAAATATATAGCACTTCTGACAAAAGCTAAAAACGGTGATGCTTCAGCAATGACCGAGTATATAGATATGTTAGGGAAAGCAACAGAACTGCAAGAAAGCCTTATGGGATCTGATGGTGTTATGTCGCCATCACAGCTTCAAAAGTTTTCAAAAATTCAGCAGAAACTTCTAACTGCTGCAAGTAGTTTGTAAATTCTACCGGAATGCGGTAGATAACAAAACGTTTGCCTTTAGTTTTTGTATCATGGGTTTTATTAATGGTATTCCATTCAGTCAAAAGCTATAAGATCAGCAAATAACCGTTTGGTCTTATAGTTTTTAGAAGCCACCTTCCCTGATATTATGATAAAATGTACCCCATTTTAACCCTCAATTTTAACTTTTATGCCCATCAAACGCGGAACCGTAACCATAAAGCGCAATCCCGGGCAATTGTTAAAGCTCGGTGGGGAAATTTATGCCAAACACCTGCTGGATGGGGCGGAATCGCCTTTAAAATCGCTGGTGGATAACAACTGGGATATAACCGGCCCCAAAATTGCCCTTTGCCTGCAAAACCACCAGATGGCCGAAGAACTGAAACGCCAAATGGAACTTGCTTACAAGGAACGCGATAAGGTGCTGGCCGAAATTGAGGAAATAGTGCGCAACAGCGCGGCATTGCTGAAAGGCATATACCGCAATACTCCCAAAAAACTCGGCGACTGGGGTTTTGAAGTAACCGAAACTATTGCTGTAAGCAAAAATCCGGCTCCCTGAAAGATTTTCTGATATCAATTATTCTATATTCTGTAAAACTAACTGTAAGGTTGCAGCCCCTACAGTAATCCTGGGTCCCCGGACTCAGGATTTTTTTTGCTGTCAAACAGGCAAAAGCTTGCTAAATCGTATTACAATAAATGGCTTTTATCCGGATTTGCAATTCAAAAACTCTCCACCGAAAGATTTTGTGCCTTAGTATTTTATCTTTCGCCTTGATAAAATGTACATTTAGTTATTTTTTCGCCTTGATAAAATGCACATTTCACCAACTTTCCGCCTATGATTAATTACATAACTTATTATAAATAATTGATTAATAAGCAATTAAATGGAGGAGCCAACTTGTACCCTCCACTAAAGATAAAATGGGGCTTTGTTATTCGCCTTAAACCGATTCTTCAATTTTAAAATCCCTCAACACCTTAAGCGCATCCGAAATTGAATTAACCTTTTGAAACGTAATTGTCAGCTTTCCGGAACCTTCCTTCATACGGCAGGAATGTGTATGCGTTTGAACATATTTGAGCACGGCTGTAAAAACCTCGCTTTGATAATAGGGTGATGCTTCGTTGCTCAGGAAATGCCCGGTCATACTTTGGTTGCGGAGAATTAGCTTTTCAATCCCGATGGTTTTTGCCAGTCGGCGGAGCCTGATTGCATTCAGCAGTTCCTGAGTTTCGGCTGGCACCGGGCCAAAGCGGTCAATCAGTTTATCCTGGAAAGCGAGAAGGGCTTCTTCGGTTTCAAGGTTATCAAGTTCCTTATACAGGCTCAGCCTTTCGGTGATATTGCTGATATATTGATCGGGAATCAGGATTTCGAGGTCGGTTTCAATCTGGCATTCGCGAACGAATTCCTTATCCATTTCGTCGGCATACAATTCCGAATATTCGGCAATTTTCAGTTCGTGCATAGCTTCGTCGAGGATTTTCTGGTACATCTCGAAACCAATTTCGGTGATAAAGCCGCTTTGTTCAGCGCCAAGAATATTCCCGGCACCGCGGATATCGAGGTCGCGCATGGCGATATTGAATCCGCTGCCGATATCGGCAAATTCCTCAATGGCTTTCAACCGCTTCCGTGCTTCATCACTTAAAACTGACATGGGAGGAGCAAGCAAATAACAGAAAGCCTTGCGGTTCGACCTGCCAACACGTCCGCGCAACTGGTGCAAATCGCTCAATCCGTAATGATGCGCATCGTTAATAATTATCGTGTTCGCATTCTGAATATCCAAGCCGGACTCAACAATAGTTGTACTTACTAAAACATCAAAATCACCTTCTACAAAGCCGAGCATCACTTTTTCGAGCTTATGCCCATCCATTTGTCCATGGCCAACTCCGACCTTTGCGTCAGGCACAAGCCGCTGAATGATACCGGCAAGGTCCATCAGGTTTTGTATCCGGTTGTTGACAAAAAACACCTGGCCACCACGTTGTATTTCGTAACTGATTGCGTCGCGGACAATATCTTCATTAAAAACATGTACTTCCGTTTGTACGGGGTACCGGTTAGGTGGGGCAGTATTTATTATACTCATATCTCGGGCACCCATCATCGAAAACTGCAATGTACGCGGAATAGGAGTTGCCGTTAAAATCAGTGTATCAACGTTTACACGAAGTTTTTTGAGTTTCTCTTTGGCTGACACTCCGAATTTCTGTTCTTCATCAATGATCATCAAACCCAGATCTTTAAACTTAACATCGGCGCTAAGCAAACGGTGTGTTCCAATCAGTATGTCGGTCTTGCCTTCTTCCAGGTCTTTAAGGGTTTCATTTTGTTGTTGGGTACTTTTAAAACGGTTAATATAATCCACCCGGCAAGGCATGTTTTTGAGCCTTTCGGAAAAAGTTTTAAAATGTTGTACCGCCAAAACCGTCGTAGGAACAAGGATGGCAACCTGTTTGCTGTCGGCAACAGCTTTAAAAGCGGCACGGATGGCAATTTCCGTTTTCCCGAAGCCCACATCGCCGCATATCAGCCGATCCATGGGATGATCAGCTTCCATATCGCGCTTCACGTCGAGCGTGGACTTAACCTGGTCGGGAGTATCTTCGTAAATAAAGGAGGCTTCGAGTTCGGTTTGAAGATAGGTGTCAGGAGTAAATGCAAAGCCTTTGGCAGCGCGGCGTTCGGCATACAGTTTTATCAGGTCGCGGGCAATATCTTTTACACGGGCTTTGGTTTTGGCTTTCAGTTTATTCCATGCGTTCGATCCAAGCCTGTCCATGGATGGAACATGGCCTTCCTTGCCCGAATACTTCGAAATACGGTGAAGCGCGTGAATGCTGATATACAGCAAATCTTCATTCTGATAAATAATACGGATGGCTTCCTGCCATTTGCCGTTGTTATTGATTTTTTCAAGCCCGTCGAAGCGGCCAACACCGTGATCAATATGCGTAACATAATCGCCTGGTTTCAGGTCATACATTTCCTTCAGCGTAAGCGCCTGCTTGCCGCTGAAACTTTCCTTAAGCCTGAACTTGTGATACCGGTCGAAAAGCTGGTGGTCCGTATAACAGGCAATGCCAAGTTCCTTACTTACAAATCCTTCGTGCAGCGAAAGGTTGATACAAACAAATTCGAGAGCATCCTCAGTTGGGTGGTTTTTCTCCAGGTCGTCGAGGATGGTATAAATACGTTCAACCTGCTTTGGACTATCGGCAAGCAGTACATTTCGGATATTATTGGATGTATTCTTCTGAAGTTCAGCCACGAAAAGATCGAAGTTTTTATTAAACGACGGCTGGGGTGTTATCTGAAAATCAACGGTAAACGTATGTTCAAAGAAAGTATGCTTGCCAAATTCAACGATATTAAATCCGGTAACCTGCCTGAGGAAAGATTCCCTGTCGGCAAATAATTCTGCCGGTTCCAGGTGTTGAACAGGTCCCGTAAGCGCTTCAAAGGCTTTCACTGCTTTTTCATATTCAAGCTCAATCCTGTCGGCAGCAAAACCGGTATCATTCAGACAGAGAATGGTGTAGCGTGGTATAAAATCAAGGAAAGTTTCACGCGTTTCGACCAGGGCGCGATCCTGCACATTCGGAACTATGGTAATATGGTCGAGCTTATCGATGGATCGCTGTGTTACCGGATCGAACGTACGCAATGATCCCACCTCATCACCAACAAACTCGATACGATAGGGATTGTCGTTGGTAAATGAAAACACATCGATAATACCTCCGCGCAATGCAAACTGGCCTGCTTCAACCACGTAATCGGTGCGGACAAACCCATATTCGTCCAGGAGATCATAAATAAAATCGAGGTCAACCGTTTCGCCGCGCTTCAGTTTCAGTGTTGATTTCTCCAGGTACTTGCGGTTAACCACTTTTTCAGTGAGCGCTTCGGGATACGTGACAATAATGGTATCCTTGCCACGGGTTGTTATGCGTTTGAGCACCTCAGTCCGCATCAGCACATTGGAGTTGTCGGTTTTTTCGGGTTCGTAGGGTTTTTTATACGATGTAGGATAGAACAAAACGTGACGGCGGTGGAAATTTTCGTCGGTATCGCCTAAGAGGTTTTCAAGATCATTGCAAAAATAAACAGCGCTTTCCTTATCGTTAAGCACAACCAGATGAATCCCCGAAATGGCCTGATGCATGGCTGCTGCAGCGACAGAGGCCGATGAACCAACAAATCCCTTCAGCAGTACCCTTTGTTTATCAGGGCTTTTCAATAAAGCTACAGCCTCCTGAATACGCGTATCCCTTGTAAAGGATTGAACCATCTGCGAAGCTGAAAACGATTCGGGAACAGGTTCTCCCAACGGCACCAAAGCTAATTTATCATTTGAACTCATTGAATTTTATAAATGCGTATAGCCGGAAAAGTGAATTACCGGCGGATTTAATTTTGGAGCAAAGGTAGTGAAGATTCGTTTGCCGAATTAAGGTTGGATTGTGATGTAAAGTCTCAATTCAGATAGTAGTGAGGGCTTCACTTGAAGTGAAATCCTAACAAGTTTTAATAGTTAAACCAAAGATTCATATCCACTCAAGGAAGACAAGAACTCAAATCTCGTCTATATTCTCCACAGAAAAAAGTTGAAGGTAAATTAAGAATTCCAGAATTGAAGCCTGTTAATATTTTCACACTTCGCATACTTTTCATAATTATGTGTATTACATTTGTGAAACAAAATATACAACGGCACCAATTCGTATATAGATATAAAGGGCAGAGTATTGGGAGTAAAATAGTTATCAGTATTTATAAAATTTGATTTATGAAGTTACAACTGATTCAAAGCAAGATTTATGAAATAAGAGGGCAGCGGATAATGCTCGATTTTGATCTGGCGGAACTTTACGAAGTAGAAACAAGGATTTTGAATCAAGCAGTTAAACGGAATATTGATCGATTCCCGGCTGATTTTATGTTTCAACTCGATAAAAGTGAGTGGGAATCTTTAAGATCACAAATTGTGATCTTAGAAACGGGCAGGGGCAGACATAGTAAATATCTGCCATTGGCTTTTACGGAACAAGGATTGGCCATGTTAAGCGGAATACTAAACTCTGCAAAAGCAATTGAGGTAAACATCGCCATCATGAGGGCCTTTGTGTTTATAAGGCAATATGCTCTCTCTCATAAAGATTTAACCGATAAATTGAAGGAACTTGAAAACAAATACGATACCCAATTCAGTGATGTTTACCAGGCATTAAACTATCTGCTTGAAAAGGATAAGCAGGAAATGGATCAAAAGGAGAGGAAAAGGATTGGTTATTGAAAGTACATTAATTTATAAATACAAAGGGCACAAACAGGTAAACCGAAAAAGGTTGTTCCGGTTGGGGTAGCCTTTTTGTAGCATTAGTCAGGGTTTGACTTGAAGTCAAGCCCTGACTAATTCCGGGCGGAATGCTACTTAAAATTGCGTTCCGATTCATACAAAATACAATGAATAATAGTGGAAGCAACGCCAGAATATTTCCCGGCAAAACCTCCCTGTTGTCTTCTATTCACAACAGTATGACTTATTGCCCTGTAATTAGTCATTCAACTGCTCAAGCAGGTATAAGTATTGTGTATGCGCATGGTGAGTGAAGACGTTTTTTTTGTCATCGGGAAAAAGCTTGTAATACGCATCATCAGCATTAAGCACGATTGTAGTTCCGGTTCTCACATAATGGCTGCTGGGGTAGTACTGCGGAGGGATAAAATCGGGCAGGTACGACTTTATCAGCTTTGAAGTCATTTCACCTAAATATTTTTCATAATTCCGTTGTGCTTTTCGGGCGGTGTTTTCCATTTTTTTGAATACATGTTTCATTAACATGTTTTTCGGGAATTTCTGCTTTTTAAAAACGGATTCAACATTAACAAACGGATTGGTTGTATTAAAATCATTTAATGTCTGAACCGAAACCGGTGTTTCAGGAACCCAGTCGGCACTATTTACAACATTAAAAGCCCATCCGCCTTGTGTCAAAGCTTCATAATCATAGGCAAAGAAAAGATTCCCGGGTTTTGGGCTGGCACTGCCATATGTTTTAAACCGGATATCAGCGGGAATCAATTTTTGATCTTGCAGGTTAAGTAAAAAGGCTGTTAAAAGATAAGCAATACCTCCACCCTGGCTGTGACCCATGATCAGGAACTCCCGTGTACCTTTTTTATAGCACAAATCAATTTTAGGCAACATATCCCTTGATAAATATGCAGTACTCAGCAGCCAGCCAATATGCACGGCTGCCTTGGGGTTTGATGCAAGTTCGTATTCGAAAACATCGTTCGCCGAAAGTTGCAATTTCCCCCTGGCGGGAACCATTGCAGCATAAAAATTTGCCAGCCAGCTCTCCTGTTTTGAAGTAGTTCCTCTAATACTGATAGCAGCAACTGAATTATCTCCTTTCCATAAATCCCACATATTGGCCAAACCCATTTCAGGAGAGTGGTAAACCATTTTGAAATGTTGTGGTTCAGGAAAAGTATTATAATACGCTGAATCGGAAGTGGATCGGGCAGAAATCAGCATTAGCTCCTTGTATTCCTCTTTATCGAAACCTGGTTTTAAGTGCTGAGCGGAAAGGAATAAAGGGATTAACAGTATTAATAAAAAAGTCGGATAAATCAGTTTTATAGTTTTCATTTTTATAGTTTTAAATGAATGGCAGCAAAACGAAATCAGGATTTCGTAGTACAAACGCACTGCAAATGTTTTTGTTTTTCAGCTATCGGTTTTAAAGCAAAATTCTTTTATTCCGCTGAATCAATGTTCTTGCATTTCAGCTTAAAACAGATCTATGTACCCCGGTTTGCATACACAAAACGCATCAATTATAACCACAATAGCCGGATATAAGGGCTTTGATAAAAAATAAATTTTCCCGTATATCCACAAAATTCTGTTGTGATTCCATTCACAATATCTTACCTTTACGGTTTCCGGTATTTATTACCGTATAGAATTACAACTTATTCATTTAAAATAATATACTATGGAAAAGAGCATTAAAGGAACCCGTACAGAGAAAAACCTGCTGAAATCATTTGCCGGTGAATCACAGGCTATGAACCGCTACCTGTTCTTTATGAAACAAGCCAAAACAGAAGGATTTGAGCAGATAGCTGCCATGTTCGAAAAAACAGCATGGCAGGAGCAACAGCATGCAAAACGATTCTTTAAATTCCTTGAAGGCGGCGAAGTAGAAATTACAGCCTCCTACCCTGCCGGGATTATCGGAACAACAGCCGAAAACCTTAAAGCCGCCGCAGCCGGTGAAAATGAAGAATGGACACTACTCTATCCTGAATTTTCGGAAATTGCCAAAGAAGAAGGCTTCCCACAGATTGCAACGGCGTTTAAAATGATTGCCAAAGTGGAAGCTGAACATGAAAAACGCTACCTCCGCCTGTTTGCCCGCCTCGAAAAAAATGAAGTATTCAAGCGGGAAGAAGCCACAAAATGGGAATGCCGCAATTGCGGTTATATTCACGAAGGTAAAAATCCTCCGGAGAATTGTCCTGCCTGCCAGCATCCGAAAGCATTTTTCGAAGAGAAACAGGAGAATTACTAAGCATTATAGCACCTCATTAAATAAAACAGAGCCACTGATTACTGCAGCTCTGTTTTTTTATTTAAAACTTTTCGATAAAATTATTTCTTCCTGCTAATCAGCCCGGCCAATCCGTTCCAATTCATTGAACTAATGATCTGTTGCCCAAAATGCTTATATCCATTGTTTTTATAAAACTCATCCATTTCAACCTCGCTCATGCGAGGATTCCAAAGTGTCATAAACTGAATGGCTGAAGCAGGCAGCGAGCGGTCCCAGTAATCTGGATTGAAGCGCATGATCTGAAGGCCTTCCTTACGGCCATTTGCGTTAAGCACAAAATGTTTCGGATCGCCCTGGTATGCAGGGGCACTTAATTCTTCATCCGTGAGTTCGGCCAACTCTTTTTTCAGCTGATCAAGCATAATTTCACCCATCTCTTTACTTTTGAAGGCAGTGTAATAGGCCAGGGTGATATCAGCCAATTCCTTTAATGTAACCGGAATCCAGAATGGAGGCCGATCAGGATTGAAAACGATAAGCTGCCCATCCCCGTATAAACTCACTCCCGGAACGATTTCCTTTTCAAACGGGAAAACCTGGAATAGGTCGTTGAGTTCCCCAGCTGTTTTATTCATTGAAACTTCCAACGAAGCGTTATCCTTTGTTTCGTCAAAACCATTAAAATTAAAATTTGTTCCATGCCCGGTTTCTGTGTTGTTGATATCAAATTCATATGAAGGAGGTTCCACGGTCCATTTGCCACCACTGGTAAGGAACATCTGAAAACCAAAGTTCAGTTCGCAACGAATGCTATAATTGCAGTTCCTTTTCTTATACCTATTATCCCATATGCCCCATGATACAGCCGAAAGATCAAAACCCTTGGGGTTGGTCATTATAGGGATATTCTGATGAAACCACTCCGCTACAACGGCAACATTTTTAGTCAAAGCTGCAAATTCGGCCCTATTCCCGTTTATATTGCTTTTGAAACTCCAGCTCCCTTGTTTGCTGAAATTAAACTCTGATGCTTTTTGAGCCTGAGTGAATAATGGCACTAAAAGAAATAACACAAAAAACAATCTGCAGATTTTTTGCATGGAAAATGGGTTAGTAAACAATTACTTTTCGGGAATAAACTTTCGCCCCGTTAATGGCCTTTACAATGTAAATCCCTTTGGCATACCCGGATAAATCTATTTCTTTGGTTTTCTGCCGGTTGAAATTATAATCCGCATAAATCCGTTTTCCTGCTAAACTATAAATTTCGATGGCGGTTATAGCGTTTTTGCTTCCAAGAGTAAACTTTCCTTTAGTTGGATTGGGATAAGCGCTTAAATTTGCCTCAGCCAAACCGGGGATTGAGGTTTGAGCTAAATGGTAATACATATAGGTGCTGTCACCGGATTCAATAGCAGTTCCTGCCATATTCCACGCTATAGATACCCCGTAGAGCATGAAATTATTTTCGTCGAAGGCGTTTCTGGATTGAGAATTATTCTTCCAGTTGCTGGCATCCCAGCGTTGAACCAGATTACTTGTCTCATTATTGTTATCATCATAAGTATATTTTGACAGGTAAACATTTACCCAGGCATTGTCCTCCCATTCCTGAAGTGTTTCGCTTGTCCGGTTATGGTTGACATCATAAGTATGTGTCTTTTTGGAAACATTTTCCCAGGCTATGGCATTCCAACTCTGATCCAGTTCACCAATCAGATTATTATTGATATCATAAGTATAGGAGCTTTTCGTGAAATCTATCCATTCCGTGTCGAACCAAATTTGATAAAGATAAGTTGTCTTATTATTGTTAGCACCATAGGTATAGGTTTCCCGGGAAGAATTCTCCCAGTCATCATCATACCAGCCCTGAGTTAATAAAATTGTCAGTTTGTTGCTGGCATCGTATGTATAAAGCATTTTAAAGCTATTTTCCCACACGCTGTTAAACCAGCTCTGTAATACAACAGCTGTAGGGTTGTTGTTGGCATCGTACGTACGGAATGTTTGCTCTTCATTTTGCCATACACCAAGATCCCATTCCTGGATCAGCTCACTTGTTTCATTATGGTTGGCATCGTAGGTCCAGATGTATTGATATTCATTCACCCAGGCACTGCCAATCCAACTTTGCGACACTTGAGAAGTCTCGTTGTTATCACCATCGAAGGTTGATAAGTTTCTGTACGATTTTTCCCAGGCATTGCCATTCCATTCGAAGTCAGTGGAACTTGTCAGATTACCATTCGCATCATAAACTACATTTGCAATTTTATAGTCGAGTTTCCATGCGGTGTTGATAGTATCCCACTTCCACCATAAAAGACTATCAAATACCAGGATATCAGTGGATGCAGAATACAGTTCATTTTTGAACTCTTGTTCCTGATTCAATTTGGAGATTTTCAATCCTTCATGTTCTATGCGAGAATGAACATCTTTCAATGAACCTGCGTTAACTGGCTGATTAAGATTTACTGGCCGTTTACCTTGAGCAAAACCATTAATTGAGAAAGCCAGGATTGCAAAAAAGAGTAGATTTTTTTTCATACTATCTGGTCTTATAGTTTTCCTTACTCATATGGCTTTTCAGGAACGCCCCGTTTTTTATGTAGTTTCTGGTCTCTACAAATTAGTAAAACAATTAGTGTTATAAAAAGTCATAAAAATGAGAATAAATCTCAGAAAACCTTTGTTTTTACAATTTTATTTCTGAAGTATTTCCGACAATTTCACCCAATCAATTTCATTGACAAGTAATTGACTGTAAAACGGATGCCCGTTATTTTTATACGATTCAGCCAGGGCCACTTCATCCATTTGCGGGTAATAAAAAGTCATAAATTGAATAGCGGTATTTGGCAGGCCTCGATTCCAGTATGCCGGGTTAAAACGCATTAGTTGCAGTCCTTCCCTTTTGCCATTTACTTTAAGCACAAAATGTTCATCATGGCCTGAAAAAGCCGGGGCTTTAAGTTCTTCCTCCGGTAATTCGGATATTTCTTTCTGTAGCTGCTCCAGCAGCAAGCGATCCATTTCAATTTGGTTGCGCAATTTATAGTATTGCAAATGCATTTCGGCCATTTCGCCAACGGTGACAGGTATCCAGAAATCAGGACGTTCGGGATTGAAAACGACTACAGTTCCACATCCGCCATTCTCACAGTCGTATAGGTTTACTCCGGGAGCCAGGGCTTTAACAAATGGATAAACCATAAAAACTCCGTTCATTTTGATGCTGGCTTCATTTATCGCTTTTTCCACGCCCGGGTCATCTTTAAGTTCGTCGAAATAGGGATAATTGGCATTTGAACCATGCCCGTCTTCTGTATTGTTAATACCGAAGGAATAATGCGGCGGTTCAATGGTCCTTTTACCACCGGCACTGAAAAAGAGCTGAAAGCCGAAATCCAGCTCGGTACGTAAGCCGTAATTGCAGTCATTCATTTTGTAATACTTATCCCACCCACCGTAGGTTGTGGAAGCCAGATCAAATCCTTTCGGATTTTTAAGTATCGGGATATTGACATGAAACCATTCGGCTAAGGAAGCTATAACCTTACTGAAAGCAATGTATTCAGCTTCGGTGCTGGTTATATTGTTCGAATAACTCCATTTGCCGGGTTTTTCGGGCAAATAATCGGATGGACTTTGAGCGATGGCCAGGTTACAATGCAATAGTGTAACAAGCAGGAGGAAAGTAAGTAATTTGGTCATATGGGCAATTATTTATTGGTTCAACTGGGAATTAAAGGGGATTTTGGCTTTTAGAGGCTGGAAGTCGGAAGACCGAAGTGCCTTTAAAAATGATCTAACTTATATTTTTTGAAACCATCTCAAATATAATTAATTGCCATCAAAACTGATATTTGTAAGGGCGAAATTATTTTTAATATGTCTTCTGAATTCTGTCTTCTGACTTTCGTCAAAATATTTTTACAATTAAATTAGAAGCAAAACCTTTCTATTTATCAATTGCAGGAACTAATGTGGTAATATCCAATGCTTCTAAAAATCGTTGAAGACTATAACCGGCAGCGTTGAGTTTCAGCCATTCTTCCTTTTGCGTGGTGTATCGTTTAGTATCGGTGAGGCGGTCAAAGACCAGTATCTGAATGGCGGACCGCGGAAGCTTTTTATTCCAGTATTCCGGATTTAAACGAACAACAGGCTGTGGACCGGGTATGGTTGTAATTTTCAAAAAGGGGCTGCGTTCGTCGTGCGTATTGTTATACGCCCATCCATCGCGCTCTGCTTCCGGGAATTGGGCATACTCAGCTTCCAACATTCCTAACATCAAATCAGCAGTGTACTGTTCAGGGTGAAGTTTCCAATATTCGATAAGCAACTCAGCCAATTCACGGAATTTAACGGGCAGATAATAAGGAGGTCGTTCCGGGTTGTAAACTACAATTTTTTCGCTGCTGTACCTGTCAATTCCATTGCCCAGTTCTTCTTTTTGGCCGGGGAGGTAAATAATATCATGGAGTTTGTCGCTAACGCTTTTCCATTTTTCATAATTAAAACCTTCTTTGGGCTTTTCGGTAGGTTTTGAAGCGCCCATGCTATAATTAGGGCCGAAAACATGTTCCAGGGAATTTATCAGCACATCCCAGCTGGGAGGTTCCATTTTATAAAACTTTGCTACACCTTTGTCCATGAACCAGTCCCCGAAATCAAACCGAAGTCTGCTGGGGATTCCATAGCCAAATTTATCAGGACAATTTTTTGCAAAAACATACACATAGCAATTGAATCCCTTCTGATCAGTAAATACCGGGTTTTTACGCACCAACTCTGTAATACCGATAATCTTTTGATAATTGGCGGTTTGTTCGGCTTTTGTGAAACCACAATCCCAATGGGTGTAAACGCCCCAATCAATTACTTCAAATGTGCCCGGGTGACCGGGAAGGAGTGGATATTCTTTCTGTGCATTGGAATTTAATGCTAGTAGAAGCATCATGTTAATAACGAAAACGGATTTGTTTTTCATTGTGAATGCATTTAATAGTTGATTTTAAGTGATTCAACAGTGATTTCATTAACTGAATTGAGAATCTCCACTCCGACCTCCATCGACTTGGGACAAGCATCAAATTGCTTGAGGAAGACTTTTCCGGCTTCATCGAATGATTTTGTGCGTTCTATAAGCGATTCAATGAGAGGAGCTGTCTCTTTGGCAGCCACTTCAAACTCAGCGGGGGTGGCACTAACTGCTTTTTCCAGTCCATCAGTTACAGCTTTCCAATCGGTAAGGGTTTTGATGTATTCTGCTAACGGGCCACTGCTGAAATTATCAACGCATTTCTGCAGATTTTCAAAGCCTTTTTGCATGGTTGAAAAGGACCCGGAATTAGCGGCGAGTCCTTGCGGTTTATCGCAGCCACAATCACCAGGCTCGTAGGGCAGGCCTACCTGTCGGGGTGGGGCAGGAGTAAATTCCGGGTCGCTGTAAATATCCTCGCCGGATGGTGAATTTTCAGCTTGAGGCTCTTGTACAGGATTCTGTTCGGCTGGCGGATTTGGTTTTGTTGGTTCCTGTTTTGGAGCTGCATCAGGGTTTGCAGTTGGATTGGTTTTAGGTTTTTCGATATCTGCCGTGGGTTGTTCCTGTTTTGGCTGTGGCTTGGTGCCCTTCCGGCAGATACTCTGAAAGCCAGAGATCCTTATAACATTTCGATTCGCCTGCTCGTAGGTTTCAGTTGCTCCTTTTAACCGCTCGCTTGTTGAAAGTAGAGTACCCAGATCATTGCCGAATTTTGTAGCTGCATCAATTGTTTCATTAGCGCTAACAGCAGTTTTCAACATTGGGTCGCCACTCAATTTTACTAACACCTTTGCAGCGTTATATGCCTGAGTTGCGGCATCATCGCCGCCCTTTACAATACTTAACAAAAGAGAACCGCTGCTAATTATGTTGGCGGCGGTTTTGGCGGCAGCACTGGCACCGGATCCACCGGCAAGGGTTCCGATTATTAATTTGGCTGTCTTCTCTGCCAAATCGTAAGTAGATTTTGCAATTTCATCTGCGGCCTTTTCAAATTCCTTAGACCCTGTAATTTTTCCGATTTCCTCAGCAGCTTCTTTCTGCCCTTCTTTGGCTACGCGCATCATTTCGGCAAGCCTGGCAACGGTCTCCGCATCGCAGTACACTACCTCCACTTCCACAGGAGGGCCTGCTGTTCCTCCACATTTTGTAGTTGCCTGCATAGTTGTTTTCCCTGAGCGAATGCCCTGAAGTGCTACCACATCGCCAAGTCCAATAGCGGTTACAATTCCGGGGTCAGAGGCAGAAAACGCAAGAAGATCAGTGGCTTCGCCAGGTTCCGTTTCAACGGGAACTTTTAGTATTCCAGGGAGACTTTTCCCATCGATGTCGAAAAGGGGAATCGGAGGTATGGCTTGTCCGTTGTTGTATGATTTCAAAACAACACAAGCTGCAACTTGCGAGGATGTGGCTGTTTTCCCTTCAGGGTTTGTGTACTCAACATATAATGTTCCACGTCCGGCAGAAGTACCGCGAAGAGTGGCTGACGCCCCACTGGACTCAATCGTAAAAATTCCCTCAGGTTCAACCCGGAAACTATAGGTTCCACCTTCCTTATCGGCTTTGGCGGTTACCTGTCCCTGTTCCCCAACGCCAAGCTCGGAACATCCGCTAAGTGCTACCTGGGGTTTACGTAAAAAGCCCATGGGCGCAAGCTTAATCACAACGTCTATTTGACTCTCATATTCACTGCTGTAACTCTTGAGGTATCGTTTGGCTGAAGTTTGGATAGTAAATACTTTTTCTTCTGGATTAAGCATAAATTCATCAAACTCCTTGTAGTTTTTAATCAGCAATGGTTCGTATATTTCATCTTCCATTTTGCGGGATGGATCTACTTTTGCCAAAACACCAATGGGTATAGGCTCATTTACCGGAACTAACTTCTCCTTTATGTCATCCCATCTAAGCCATTCACCCTCACCAAATGCACGCTCACGTAATTTATACATTGGTGTACCAAGGTTAAGTTGCAACTCATAGCATGGCAGCAAAGGAGCAAGCTGATCCGAAGGTGCTATATACGCTATGATATACAGATTTAGTTTATCAACACTGTTTTCGCCCGAAGCTGTGAAACGTTCTGTTTGTACATATTTTTCCTGACCACCTTTATTAATATTAACGAATTTATATCCATTTGATGTGCTGTTCTTCTTCACATAGAGCGGATACTCTTTCAATGCAGGAGTACTTGAATAATTAGCTCTGAGAACAGAATTATCTGAGGTGCATGTGAAAACAGGGCAATTGGTAGAGGGATTGCATTCTGTCATTCTGGTTTCTGGATTTTTGATGTAACGATCAACACGATCACGAAAAATCTTACCGCTTACCTGGCCTTGTATCACATTGGTACCGGTAGTCATATCCTTGTGATCCTTTTTCTCCGGGGAATATGTAGTCGAGGAAATGGTAATTGTAAATTCACCATCAATGTATTGAGCAAATATTGCAGCAGGCAGTACAGCGAGTAAAAATGCCAGCAATAATTTAACGTGTAAGTTTTTGTTTGTCATGATTCTTAGTGTTTCTTGTTCCATACTTCCAGAGTTAAATTACCAATACTATTTCTTATCAATCAACATTCCCGTTTTTTCAACCGGAAGACTATTAAAAAACAATCCCACAAAATCCGTCAGTCCGCCGTTACGCGATTTGAATTTTTCCAATTCCGCTTCATTTTTTATTCAAGCTCCATGTAATTGTCAGATCACCTTGATTGACGGACCCTGAAGACGAATCACTCCGAGTGCTGGTTCCGATGGCGGCATCCACACTCCAGCCACCTAATGGCATAGTTATCTCTGAGGAAAAACCGCCGCCGCCTTCCAAACTGCCGCTGCATGTGCCATAGGTTTTTACCATTCCCACACTAATCGATGTCTTACCTTCGAAAACAGAAATGCTCACATCCGTTTGATCGCTGCCTGAAGCAACAGTAGTTGAATTTCCTTCTGCTCCGGTAAGCTGTTCAGAATAGTTTACAGTGCATTGAGCCACATTATTATTGACCTCGCACTGGACAGAAAGATCGGACTTGAGGCTGCCACCAGGTCTAGCCGGATCATCAGCATTCAGTAATTTTTCATATGTGTGTTGTTCAATTTTAATAGTTCCGGTCCATGTTTTTTCGCGGCAGAGCTGGCTATTGTATTGGTATAAATCATCAATAAGTTTTTTCGCGACTCTTTTAGCTGCATCAATTGCATCGTCAATGGGCACACTTTCAACAGTCCGGGATATCACATTATTCGGCCCATTTTTCATAATAAATGCCGAGATTGTGGTTGTATTTTCAAGAACAGTGACACTAAGACTAACGAGATAGTCGTATTTCATTGCTTCGGCAATGTTCAATAATTGATCCTTATCTTCTACTCCGAGAATTTGTTTTTGTTTTTCCCAATCCAGTAGCACCATAGTACTGTATTGGCTTTCTGAACTGGCGCATGGGAATTTTTTTCTAAGCCCATTAAAAAACTCCGAATCAAGGAGGTTTAGGCAACCAGAATTTGCCTTGGTCTCCGGTGAAAGCATTACGTAGAATTTGGGATCTGCTGCATGCAGGTAGTCGGCCAATATCAGCAACAGGAAAAGAAGGGTTGTTTTGTTTTGCATTTTGCTTTTACTTTTGTTTATTTTTATAAATCAAAACCCCCAATTTCTCAATCGGCAGGTTATTAAAAAACAATCCCACAAAATCCGATAATCCTTGGTTAGGCTCTATGAATGCCTCAAGTTCCTGCAGGGTGGCGGGCCGGTAATCCCACGACATGTATTGTACTGTTGTTACCGGCAGTGAGCGGTCCCAGCAAGCCGGGTTAAACTTTACCACGGCTCGGCCTTCGCCACGGGCATTAATAGTCGAAATTCCACACTCTTCAGCCGGACAGGAATATGCCGGAAGTTTCAGTTCTTCGGCAGTGAAGTTTTCATATTCCTGTTTAATTACCTGGTATAGCCTTGGTTTCATGGTGTGATCAGGGTCGGGATTAAAGTTCATTTTAGCCCAGCCTGCGACCATCTTTTCGTAATTAATACTGTCAATCTCGTGTTTTACTTTGTAGTACGCCAGCTTGGTTTCCATAATTTCTTTTACTGTTACCGGAATCCAGATTTCGGGCCTTTCGGGATTGAAAATAAGTAAAGAACCTTTAAACCAGGTTCCTGCATCGGAAGCGTATAACCTCACGCCAGGGGCAATTTCTTTAATGACAGGCGCTGTGGTATAATATTTTCTGAGATTTTCGCGTGCTTTTTCCAGGGGTTGTTTTAAATGCGGCGGATCGTCGGTTTTAAATTCAGCTTCATCGAATTGTGTACTGATGTAGTACATCGGGTTGTTGATAATGATTTCTGTTCCGTGGGCAGACCAACCGGTTGCTGTATGTGATACCCCGTTTTCGGTATAAAAGTGATGAAATGAAATACCGATGGAACCTCGTATTCCATAGTCCTCCATCTTACTTCTTTCATCAAAACAATAGGCTGATAATCCAACCACAGCATCAAAACCGGTGGGATAACCAAGCACAGAATCATTCAGGCGCACCCATTCAACAATGGCTGTGAGGTTATTTTTAAAAGTAGTTACATCTACTCCCGGGCATTTTCCCTGTTGATTATTAAAAACAAACTTACCTGGTTTATCGGGCTGATATTGCATGGATTGGGCCTGAGAAACAGAAACTAACAGGATTAATCCCAATACTACGAAACAACCTTTTATAACACTTTTATTCATTGATAATCATTTTGCGGAAACATTACGAAAGTTAACAATTATATGCTCCACCTCAGATCATACCCATAAAATCCATGAAGCTTATTATACTTTAATCCATTTGAATCACTTTATCAAGAAAATTTACCCGTGCTTAATCTACCATTTATGGGAAATCAGGCGTAATAATACCTGCATCCGAAGTAAGTTCAGGACCGCTTTCCAGGGACATGCGGCCGGCAACTTCTCCTTCGACCAGTCCGCCCAGGCCTGCTTTTACATTACTGGTGAATTCTATATTTTTTAGTACATCATCCTGTCCAACAGTTAGTTCAACCATAACGGTTGCTTCAACGGAAACATTCCCACTGCCGTATTCGCCTTTCACTCCAACACCAACTCCGATCGTGGTTTCATGTTTGTTAAAATCACGGCTTATTGACCAGAGTAATCCTTCGCCACCCGAAAGCTTAACATGATCGCAACCCAGCTCGAACGACAAGGCGCCGATTCCCAATTTGATACCATCCTTACCCAAAGGGCAGTCCTTTTCTTTCTTTTTAGGAAGCTTCGAATCGTCGGGGGCAGCTGAAGGCGGATCAGGTGGTTTGGGCTCAACACATTTCAGCTCGTTGTATTGCTTAGCCGTTTCGGGTAGTCCTGCACCTATTCCGACAACTACTTTTTCGTGCGTCAGCACCAGCATTTCGCGGTACAGATTTTGTAACTCGTTGAAGCTGGGCGAATAAATTTTCTCCAGGATAGGATTTGTGTACGCGTAATAATCCGACACGGCTTCCTTGAATGCACTATATTCAGTTTTATAGGCTTTGAAAGTAGCAGAAAACGTATTATTCAATTCTCCTTTTTGCAGGAGACACATCTGGTATGTTTCCTGTTCAGCTTCGTACTCAACCTGATCCATCTGGGCCTTTACTTTATTCTGGCAAACTTCATTATCGCCGCAAGCCGTCAGGTCTTCATAGAGTTTGAGGAGCTGATCCTGCAGACGTAAAACCTTGTCCAGATGCTGTTGCATGGCAGGAAGGTCTTTTTGCAGAAAGACCGAGTTTTGCTCCAGCAGTTTGCCTCCATTCGTTATTGCTTTGCCGTAATTGCTGTTTTCACCAAAAAGCAGTTCGGTAACATCCTGAAATTGCATCAGTTCCATGGCAAAATCACGCTTGAAAACCATAGAATTATCAGAATCTTTCAGCGCTTTTTCCTGTTGCTTTCGCACTACTGCCAGGGCGGACATGTATTCATCGAGCAAGCGTTGCATACGTGAGTCAATCCCGTTCAAATAGTTTTGAACCTGCTGTTCTTGCGAAGCGGTCCGTTCCATTTGTTCGTAAACAGGCATCTCCGGCACATTAACTTCGCCGGCATCCCCTTTTTCCGGTGTAAGCGGTTTCTCTTGCTCGCCTGATGTTTTAGGTGGCTGGGCTGCTTTTGCCTGCTTGTAGGCGGCAAATCCTACAGCAGAATAATTGTCGGCCAGAGCTTTTCTCAAATATTCTGCTGCTTTTATGTTATTACCTTCGCATTTGGCAATAAGCCCCAAACCCAGGTAAGGCGATGTCATTTCGGGCGCAACTTTGAGTGCTTTTTCAAACATTTGCTTTGCAAGAACCTGATAGCCCATTTCGCGGTACACCCAGCCCATATTCAGGATAACAAGCGCAATGTCAGGCTTGAGTTTGTCGGCATAACGCAGCACCTGTATGGCTTTGGTATATTCACCCATATCCTTTAAGGCAACGCCAAGGTTGTTTGCCGTAAGGATGTCATCAGGTTTTTTAGTGGCGCTCCACGAAGCCGTATAAATGGATGCCGAACCGGCACCGGCGATCCTGAACATGGCTCCCATATCGGCTCCATCGGTAGGTTTTCCGGAAGTCGCCAGCAACTTTTTCAAGCCAGGCAAATCGCCGGACTTTGGCCCATAAACTGCCATAAGCCCTTTAGCCATGGCAACATAGCTGTCGCGGGTAAGATCAGAAACCTTAAACGGAATTTTTGCAGCAGCCGGACACTCTGATTTATTAGCTCCTGTTTTTGCGGAACCTTGTTGGACGGGGGTGTTCGCCTGCTTTTCCATCTTTTTATCCATCTCGTCGAACCATTTTTCCATGGTAGCTTCTTCGGCTTCAGTTAGGTCCTCGCCGGCTTTTTCTTTCGCCATGATGCGTTTTATTTCATCGGGCTGTGCGAAAGATACAAGACTGAAATTCAGGAAAAGCAAGAAGAGGAGGAAAAACTTCATGGAATAAGAATTTGTTGATCAGGTAATTAAAAAAACGGTTGATAGCGATGATTAACTATCAGCCAACCAGGCTAAGGAGCAGATATTAATTATGGCTCATTTCAATTCACTGTTGTCCGGATAAATTAGATTAAAAACGCTGTAATGCCCGACATATATATCGTCCCTACAGGACTTTGAACCAACCTACAATTTGATTTCTACCAATATGTTGTCCCTAACGGGACAATTCCTAAGATTATTTGTGTAATCAAATACATATAGGTAGAATGAAAAGTAACCATCATAAGCATAAAGTTCCCGAGGGACGAAATAGAATTTTACACGGACGCCAATGATTTTAATTAAAAAAAATCCACTATTTCCTATTTCTTTGCCGAAGTTGTAAAAGAAATCTCATTACCGTAAATGGTTTCGGTGCTGGTGGTGATAAACGACCTGATATACAATTTCATACCTGGAGTTAAGCCGGTTAACTGAACATTAAAACTTGGTCCCGGTGCTTTATCGGCTCCATAAACGGTGTTTTTGGTGGTAGGTCCGGGGCCTTTGCTCAGGCAGATTCCATGTTTGGTTATTGTAACTCCTGCCGCAGTAATTACATACCCGCTTTGGGCAGAAGTAGCTGTAATGTTTTTAACAGCAGTAGTTTTTACGGATGGAGTTTTTTGCGCATAAATGCCGGAAGAGAGCATTACGGTACTTATTGTTGCTATAAGTACAACGCATACAGAAATAAGAACTGACTTGTTTTTCATAACATTGTTGTTTAATGATTAAAAAATAGTCTGTTTATAGTATTGATTACAAGGACAATAAAAGAGTCTGTTTTAAAGTGTTTACCAGTTTTCTGAACTGCCGGAATGCAACCCGGATCTTATTTTTCAATGGTTTTTGTATCAGAGGGAATCTCAAATTTACTAGCTTGAATTGATAGATTTTTAATTATTTTACATCAAGCAGTGCCTTCAATGCATTGACATCAAGTTGTTTAACGAACTCACAGTGCCTGCGGTATTCGAGATGAGTATCATCACAATTTCTGTCAAATGATTCCGTCAGGGTATGCACTGCTATCAGTTGAATGGAAGTTCGTGGCAACGATTTATCGAAATAATCGGGATTAAACCGCAGCAGCGGACTGTCGTTTTCAACTGCAGTAACTCCTGATATGTTTCCTGTGGTAAAATATGCCGGCCCGTTCAGTTGTTCTGTCGAAAAAACCCCTTTTTCTTTTTCAATTTCTTCAACCACGTATACGTATGAATTGTCCTTTTCCTGAACAATACTAAAGTATTCCGTTATCTGATCGAAAAGCTCACCACATTTTACGGGAATCCAGTAAGGGCACTTTGGATTTGAAATAATAATTATTCCTGATTGATATGCCGTTACGCCCTCTGCCAGTTCTTTGGCCACCAATGGTTTGACAAATATTTTACTCAGATTTTGCGCCGCAATTTCAAGTTTTTCAGGTGTAGGGTGAAGTTCGGAAGCGAGATAGTGCAGGTATTTTTCGGAAGTTGCTTGTGGCTCGTTCACATGTACGTCGCAACTGGTCACTTCCATGCAGTGTTTCCTGATGTTCCCTTTCTCATCTTTAAATAACGGGCAAAATTGTATTGCAATCCGCGACCCGACAATATCATCAGCAAGTGATCGCAGGTGAAAGCCTGCTTTATCATCGGGCCATACCCTCACATTGACAGAAGGTTCAATACCAACAGGATTTTTGAGTACCGGATTTTGGTGCAGCGTTTCAATCACAAGGTCAATGTTCTTCTGATATTCAGCCAATTCAGCCGGACTGAGTTTGTACTTTTCTATTTCACCCGTAATCTTATGGTGATACGACCATTTTCCCGGTTGATCAGGAAGCCAGATTATTTCGTTTTGCGCATACAACCCTCTCGTCACAAGAGTAATAAGAAGTAAGTTAAAAAATAGTTTCATATTTGATTTCTTAGTAAAAGTTTCAAAATAACTTCCCCAATTACAATTGAATATGTGAACAAATTTATAACGGTCAGACAAAATACTATCTCGTCCCTACGGGACTTTATTCTGACTCGTGTTTGGCTTTCTACCAATATATTGTCCCTACGGGACAGTCCCAGCGGGACTGAATATTGGTAGAAAAATAAGCTACCCCAATGACCAAAGTCCCGTAGGGACGATATATTTGTTAAAAAGTACATTCAGGAATTGAGTTTAAAAAAATCTGAAATTTCTAATGTGGGATTTCTACAGAGTTTTGGGGAAGTTATTTCGAATGTTTCTCTTAGTTTGCAAATACCTAATGATCAGTGTGCTAAGTTACATAAATTGATGTACAGATATATAAAAATTACTGATTGATAGCGATGGTAGAGTATCTGTCAACAACGCTTGGGAGCCGGTAATATTTATTGTTCATTTCAAACGAAATCTGCCTTTTTCTATTTCTTCGCTAAGGTTGTAAAAGAAATTTCATTCCCATAAATAGTTTCGGTGCTGGTGGTGATAAATGACCTGATATATAATTTCATGCCCGGAGTTAAGCCGGTTAGCTGAACATTAAAGCTTGGTCCCGGTGCTTTATCGGCGCCATAAACAGTGTTTTTAGTGGTAGGACCAGGGCCTTTGCTCATGCATATTCCATGTTTTGTAATGGTAACTCCTGCTGCTGTAATTACATATCCGCTTTGAGCAGAAGTAGCTGTGATGTTTTTCACAGGATTAGTTTTGACAGATGGTGCTTTTTGTGCATTAATGCCGGACGAGAGCATAACGATGCCAATTGTTGCGGTAAGTACAACGCATAGAGAAAAAAGGACTGATTTGTTTTTCATAACATAGTTGGTTAAAGGGTTAAAAATAAATCTGTTTTTACTGTCAATCAAAGTACTACTGTTATTTTATTGGATATTTTTTGTCGGAAGGCGGAAGTCAGAAGTCGGAAGTTTCCCTGATAACTTCATTTATTCTTAAAAGTAGAAATTTGTTGACTAATTGCCATACTTCATAAATATCCCTTTACAGGACCAAAACTCAAATTGGCACTTTCTATAGTCTTCCGACTCCGGACTTTCGACCATTTTAAATCCATTTCCATTCAATTCGTGTTAGAACCACAATAAATAAGTCTTTTTTAAAATGATTAGAATTATTCTGAACTGCCGGAGTGTAACCGGATTTTAATTTTCACTGATTTTTCTATCTGCGCGGATTTCAAATTTACTTGCAAGTGCCCTATTGTTTGATTATTTTGTATCCTGCATACGTTTTATTTGTAACATCTTTGATTAATACCCAATATATACCTGGGGATAAATGGCTTACATGAATCTCGGCTTTTAGTTCATCGGTTATTTTATTTTGAATCAATTTCCCAAACAAATCAGAAATTGATATATCATATTTCGATTCATTTTCAAAACTAATTGTTAATAAATCTTCTGTCGGATTGGGAAATATACTTACACCTGCCAGTTTGGTGAGTTCTTCTGTTCCCACAGTATTAAACATATCTGAATTTATAAACCCCTCAGAAATGCCAAAAGAGCCAGTAGTTTTTTCCTGAACAGCAACTTCTCCAATGGTATAAATCATTTTAGTAGTTCCGCTCTGGGTAGAAGTTCCTCCACTATCTATACTTGATTTTTTAATTCCCACCTGGCCAAACACGGTAAGACTACAAACCAAGGCTATAAAGGTTATAAAATTTCTCATATAATTTAGTTTTACACTATTTTTTATACACTACAAAGTTGAAAAAAGAATCAGCCAATGTTCCGGAAAGATTCCATGTAAATATGTCAAAATAATTATCGGAAGGACTGTATGTCAATATTTTAGGACTTGATGTATCCAATATATTTCCCACAACTACATACGCACTTGCACTCAAGCCTGTGGTAAATGTGATCCGATAAGTACCTGTACTTTGTTTGGCAACGCTAAATCCTGCAGAACAACCGTTTGAAACAGCACCATTCGTATTTACATTGCCATAGATATAGGCTTTCATATCAGCCTCGCCTCCAACTTTGGATTTGAATTTGCCTTCCAAATATAAATCACCAACAAAATAACCGGCATAACTGCCTGTTTTGGTAGCATTGGCATAAACTGCCATGTGATAGCCCCCAGCAGTACTCGGTATTAATGAATATACTCCATATTTATTCCCAGAACCCGATCCATTTAAATAAGTAGAGACTCCATAGTGACTCCCACCTCCGCTAACACTAATATTTTGGTAAGATCCAAATTGACTTCCTGTTCCGGAACCTGTTAAAATATTGTATTCTCCATAATTAGTTCCACCTCCGCTTCCTGATAGAGCATTTTTAATCCCAAAATGCTCGCCGCTGCCGCTACCAGTAAGTTCATTACTCACTCCATAATGGGTTGCATCATTTGAATTATAGATATATTGATACGCGCCAATTTGTTCTCCGGTTCCAGTACCAAATAATTCATTGTAAGTTCCCCTATGTATACCACTACCAGTTCCAAGCAATGAATTTCTGCTACCATAATGCAAACCATTGCCAGAGTTAGTAATCCAGTTTAAAGTTCCATATTGAATTCCTGTACCTGTTCCATATAACTCATTATAATTTCCCGTATTAGCTCCGGAACCGGTTCCGGATACTAAACTTTGCAGTCCTCTTTTGGCTGAGGCCGAAACCGTAGCATTAAAAGCACTTAAAGCTGTCAGAGTATTGTTAGCGGCAGTTACCTGTAATTGAGCATCATATGTTTCGCTGCCAATACCAACCTTGCCCATATGATAAATATCATCGGCATTAATTGTTGCCTTGAGAGTTGTGCCCGATTTGTAAAAATCATGGTCGTTGGCATCGAGAGCTTTTGCAGCAATTTTAGCATAAGGCACATAACGCATAACGGTAGTACCCATATCGACAAAACCACCTCCGCTGTTAACTTCCACTTTAAGTGATTGAGGCAGGCTCCAGTTTATTGCCGCGAAAACTCCGAAAATTGATGTTCCTTCACCTATGTTGGCAATCACGATACCATTTATATCGGTTACGGTATTGATGTGTTCCTCCTGGTAGACCATGGTGGTGCCGTTCTGCAAAATAGTAAACCGCAGAAAAACAACCTGGTTATACAAAATATTCCCATTGCTGGTAATTACGGCTTTATAACTAATGCCTTGTTGTGCATAAAGGGTGATTCCTAATATAGTGAGAAAAAAACCAAGAAAAAGTTTGAATTTCATTGTGGATAGGTTTATTTTGGTTTAAAAATGGATTGTTTGTTTAATTATTTATAATTCCTGTTTGAGCATTCATTTTAGGTCAGTTATTACAATTCTAGAGGAGCCTGATTAAGATTCGTCCGGCTTTTTTATAGCTAAAAACGTAAAAGTTGCATATCGTTGCGTTTTCTTTAAGCAAAACCTATTTGACTGCCGCCATTTTTATATCAGCGGGTATTTCAAACTTATCAGCGGGAATTACCGGATTTTCTTCAAATTTCTCACCGATAAGTTTCATTTTCGTGGTTCCCATATCGATATCTGATTGAAGTGCCACTCCTTTGTAAACCAGGAAGGTGCCTTTCATCTTCATTTTGGTGTAGTCGATACTCATTTTTTCGCAGGTTTTGCCAAGGTATTCTTCCGTACCTTCTTTTTTAAGGTTCATGTCCTTGACCATTTGTTCCGAAAGGTTTTCAAAATCAATGTTTTGATTGCTTCCCTGATACGAAGCAACTTTGGTTCCGGTTTTCTTTTCCATATCAAGGGTGTACATAAACCCATCTTTGGTAATGGTAACAGTATGGATTTTTACGCCCATCATATCCATTTCCATATCCGTGGCTTCCTTTTTGCCATAATCGTCGAAAGTAAGAGTCTGTTTCATATCCATACCCATCATCTGGGTTTTGTACTCGACTATCCCCGATTTGATGGCATACCGGCCTTTTGGGGTTGCTGTTTCGGTTGCTGCCGGATTTTCAGCGGTAGAATTGGTTTCTGAAGTTTTGCTTTTACAGGAGAAAAGCAGCGTGGCTGTTGAAAAGATTGCCAGGGCAATTAGTTTATTTGATTTCATCTTGAGAGAGTTTGGTTTTTATCTGGTTGAATAAGTTATTTTTTTTTAATAATCAATCCTGCCAGGTCTTCCGGTTTGATTGAATTCATGATTACGTCGCCAAAAATCGGGTATCCGTTGTATTTGAAGAAATCATCCGTTTCTGCCTGACTTCTTTCAGGGTAATAGAATGACATAATCTGTATGGCAGTCGGCGGCAGCGAGCGATCCCAATAGCCTGGATTAAAACGCATAATCTTTCCGCCTTCTTCCTTATCCTTATCCTCCATTTCAGGGTGAACACCGAGTGCGAACAGTTTTTCGTTGCCTGAATAAGCGAAAGCATTCAGTTCATCTTCAGTCAGTTTGGCTATCTCTTCCTTCAAATAGGGCAATAGATGAACCTCAATAAGGCTGTAATAAGCTACTTTCATTTCGGCTACTTCTCTTACTGTTACAGGAATCCAGAAAGGTGGCCGGTCAGGATTAAAAACGATGAGGTTTGGCCCGTATAAGCGGACTCCGGGTGCTATTTCCCGCTTAAACGGGAAAATTATAAAAAGGTCATTTAAATCGGCGGCAGCCTTATTGAGTGGCTTTTCGAGCGAAGGAGGATCTTTTGTATTGTCAAAATCAACATATTGAGTCAGCCGGGGATGACCTTCTTCGGTATTATTGATTTCGAAACTCCAATGTGGTGGCTCAACAGTCCATTTGCCGCCCTTGCTGCTAAATAACTGGAAATTAAAATTTAATTCCCCGCGTCGGCCATAATTGCAAGGCTGCAGGCTGTATTTATCGTTCCAATACCCTGATAAATCCACTTCCAGGTCAAATCCTTTCGGGTTGGCCATAATCGGAACTTTTTGGTGGAACCACTCTGCCAGTGTTTTAACATTCTGGTGAAAAGCATCACCACTGGTAAATGAATAAGTATTAAGCACCCATTTGCCTGGTTTATCAGGAAGATATTCGGAAGATTTTTGCGCCTTTGGCAAAAAAGGCAAAAGAAAGAATAACGCAAACAGGATTTTTAGTTTTTGAGACATATCTGGTTTTTTGAAAATTTGAAAATTCTTTAATCCCTTTTTAAATCAAAATCATACGTGATAACAGATTTTTCTTTGGTTACCGGATCTATAGTCGTAACGGTACCTTTATGGCTGAGAACTTTGTCCAGCGAAGTTCCGGGAAAAGGTCCAAAAGTCGTTTCCTTCAAACCCACGTCTGCTTTTTTATCAATGCTAACGGGAGGAGGACTTTGATTATCACAGGTTCCTTCAGCCTTTTTTTCGGTTCTCAGTTTGAGATCTCCTTTTCGGGAAGCAGCTTTCACTTTTAATGTATAGGTTCCGTTATCAAAAAATGTGATTTCAGCTCGGGCATCTTCAATCTGTTGATTATCGGCAACACTTTCGTTGGAAAGTCCTTCAACTTTTGCGGTTTTCAGCACTGTTTCCTTATACAATCGTGAGCCCTGCCGGCCTGAAGGACAAATGTAGCAGTCGTTATGTTCTTCCTTTTCGGTTTCTTCCTGTAAAGTATATGTAACTGAACCAATTACACGGTTTTTACTTGTTTTATTCAGTTTCCAGTTTGCATCGCTGGTATTATTTATAGTAACATCCGATTTATATAATCCATCCAGGCCGTTGCAATAAACGGTGTAAGATTCGGTTTTCTTATCGGTGAGTTCGGTTTTAACCACTACATTCATTGGCCCTTTAAACGGACATATTTCATATTTTTTTAAACCTTCGACCAACTCTTTAGAAACCTTTTCTACTGCCTGAATCCCAGCTTTTCCATCAATACCGCTTGCCGTTGAGCGTGAAATAACTCTTGATGTTCGTGTATCTGTACAGAATGCGGTAATCAAGGCTGTATTGCCCAAAATCTTAATATTCAGGCTCACCAGATAATCACTTCCCATTGCCTCACCAATATGAGATATCTCATCATAATCACCAACACCCAACAACTGCTTTTGCTTTTCATGTTCAAGAAGAGTCACAACAGCAGTATTACTCAAAGTTTCGACACATGGAAATTCTTCTTTCAGCGCATTGGCAAATTCTGATTCAAACAATCCGATATATCCGGTTGCTGCCTGGTTATTACAGGAAATTATAATATAAAACATTGGATTTTTTGCAGTTGCCAATCCTGAACCTATCAATAAAAAGAACAACATAATTAGTATAGGCTTTCTCATTTGAGTAGGATTTTACAGTTTGGCAATTGTTGTTTGATTCTGCTTAGCTCCAGGTCCGCAATAGAGGTTTTAGCTATTCCAAGCGTATCCAGGTTTGCCATCATATTGATGGTTGGGGTCAGAACAGAAATAGGATTCATATCAACGTAAAGTTTTTTTAATGATACTAATGTGTTGAACTCAGGGGGCAGCTGGCTGATTTTGTTGTTGTAAAGAGCAAGAAAATTCAGGTCATGAAAATTACTGATTGTCTTGGGCACCTTAGTTACAAAACTTTTAAAATTAATGATGTACAATTGTTGCAAAGGGTAATTTGCTGCTTTCGCGATTAGTGATTCCAGATCAACCGTTGCTCCGTTTTTCCCGCATGTAATTACCAGAATACTGATCGATTTATAATTTTCCATTTGATCAATCAGTAGTTGAACAGTGGGAGAAGACATATCGATGCATAAAAAAGTCATCTCTTCGAGAACTCCTTTGCCTTTTAATTTATTCGATTCTTCCTGCCTGTATTCATCCTTAATCTGCTCGCGAACCGGCTCTGCAAGAAATACATCAGCTCCTTTTCCACCGGCCGCGCTTTTCATTACCTGCCCCCAGGAATCCATTTTATCATCTGCTGCATCTTTTTTAGCTTGTTCGACCTCGTCTTTCGACTGATTTTTCGGCTGTTCTCCCTGGGGATTACCGGTCATCATCAGTTGTTTCGAGAGTTCTTTAATCTGCTCATTGGCTTTTTTAGCAGCTGCGGCATCTTCCCAGTTGGTTGTTGACCGTATCTGGGCCATCTTTTTCTTAATGGCAGCCGCATCCTGCTGTGCAAGGGCATTACAGGCGAGAGCTATCAGAAGTATAAAAAGTGTGAAAAATTTCATAGTCCGGAATATCAGTTTAATTCTCAAACAGCCAATAAATTATACTGCATTATTAAAGGAAGGATGATCTTAAAAACCTCTTTTTACGGCAATTCTTCCAGGTGAACCATATAGTCCATTAATGCTTCAAGGTACTTCAGGCCAGGTTCTGAAATCTCTTTTTTAGAGCCGGATGTAGCGCTGGCAAGCTCATTTTCAAGTACATCCATGCGGTTATAATCATCGCCTAAAGCAACAATGGTATTAAATCTTTCCAGTAGAATGGTGTTGTATTTTGGCGTGAGAAAACCGCAATAGATCTGATAGCAGGTTTCTTTTTGTAGTTTGATAGATTCATAATATTCATCTCCCAAGGTATGGTTTTCTTTATTTGCAAATTCCCTGTCGATCTTCGCTATACAAGTATCACATTCAACTTTGGTCTTTGCCTTTAGTTTGTTAAATTCAATGAGTTGTTCGTCAAATTTTTGAGACTTTAATTGTATTTTTTGAGCAAGCTGGCTTTGTTCCATCGCCATTTCGGACATGCTCATGTTATTCTTTTGCGCTGCTTTATTCTTATCCGGATTAGCCTGGGCATCGGCCATCATTTCAGTTGACATAGCTTCGCCATAGGCAGTCTGGCCTTCCTTACTCATTTTACTTGCTTTTTTAGCTTCATCAACCGGCATATTCATATTCTGATTCATCATTGCCATAGCCATAGCCTGTTTTTCTTCTTTAGTGGCGTTTTTCATTTTTTGCATATCGGCATTAGAAACAGGAATCCCAGCCTGGTTCGACATGTTTTTTGCAGCCTGTTCATCAAATCCCGCCTGGCCTTTTTTAGAATCAGTCTTCCTGCGCGTGATTTCCTCAGCCACTTCAGCTTTTAATTTGTCCACTTTCTTTAGAAATTGCTCCCTGATTTCCTTTTTACAGACATTGATTGTAATAACAGGCATTTCTATAACCACGAGTTCGGGATTTGTTTGCGCCTGAATTGCTATTGTAGCTATTAAGAAAAATAAAATTGTGATGGGTACTTTCATGATAATTGGTTTTAGTATTTGTTTTCCATGATGAATATAAATTGCTATAAATGATCAGCCTGATTTTTCTTTGTTTCAAACTTTCCGCTTCATAATTCTTTGGTTAAAAAAAAGCAGGAAGATCCAACGCAGCATTTTTCGCATGATCCCCTACCCCGGATTCCTTTTTAAATTTGTTTTTTGCGCCATTGTTTAAAATTTTCATGTTGTCATAGTTACAACTATCAGATGAAGTAATATATACAGAGGTTTTTCCTTTAACACTAGAAAAGCAGTATCATGGAAGCCATGTAGGCAATAGAAAGGAGGTTGCTTGTTTTCATTTTGCTTGAGTTGGATTAGTAGTAGTAGTTTGTAAAGAAAATCTTTGCCTGAGGTTTCAATAGCAGATCATTTTCTTGTTAATGTAAAATCAATGGTAATTGTTGATTTCTCGTTTGTTGACGGGTCGGTTGTTTCTTTGGTATCGGTTTGCCGTAAAACTTCATCTGTTGACTTGCCCGGATAAGGCCCAAAGATTACTTTCAATGGAATGGTAACTTCCCGGGGAGCTATTTTTGTTTCCTGAGGCTTATTGTCGCAGGTGCCTTCAGCTCCGGAAACTACTTTTTCTTCGCCGGGTGCCGGGTTTGATGTGCCCTGGGCAATCACATAATAGGTGCTGTCATCCAAAAACCTGAGATCAATACGGGCATCATCCTGCGGTTTTCCATTGCGAATGCTATACTGTGAGATTCCACTGCCTTTTACTTTCATTGAACTTGTCTCAGAATAGGTGCGTCCGCCTTCCCTCCCTGATTTGCATTTGTAGCAGCCATTTTCTTCTATCATTTTCGATTCCTCAGACCAGTTGAATGTCATGGTTCCTTCAGCATAAAACACTCTTAATCCTTCCGCATTGAGAAGATGTTTCCTTTGAAGTTTCCATTCACTGTAAGTGGTGTTATGAATTACCATTTCCTGATGGAACTGTTGATCTGACTCATTGCAATACACGCCATAATCGACTTTATTTGTTGAATCAAGTTCTGAATTAATTGTAATCGAAACAGGACCAACGAACGGGCATATTTCGTATTGTTTAAGTCCTTCTGTCAACTGTTGTGCAACTTTATCCATAGTTTTCAGAACATTTCCGTCCTGTGCAACCGATGATGCCCGGGATAATACTTTTGCAATTTTGGGATTTGCACAGAAAGCAACTATGGTAGCAACATTATTCTTCATACGAATATTCAGGCTTATCAGGTAGTCGCAAATCATCGACTCCCCGATATTTTCGACTGCATTTTCCTTTCCTACTCCCAGCAATTGACGTTCTTTTTCGCGACCGAGCATTGCAGCAACGTTTGAGGCTGTTTGAATGGATGCACATGAGTAATTCTCTTTAATTAGCTCAATTACATTTCTTTGAAAATCATCCATGTATGTTTGCTCCAACTCATTGGTTGTAGAGGTGGTTATATAAAACCTGGCATTTACAGCATTTGCAAATTCTGCTCCTGTCACGAGTAAAAGCAACAGTATAATAGTTGTGGTTCTCATTACTGTACAATTTTGCAGTTTGGTAACTGTTGTTTAATTCTGTTAATTTCATCGGTTGTAATCTGTGTTTTTGCAATACCAAGCGTATCCAGCTTATTCAGTGTATTGATCGTGGGCAGCAAAGCAATAACAGGATTCATTTCGATGTAGAGTGATTTTAATTGAGAGATTGAGCTGATTTCTGCTGGCAGCTGGTTGATTTTGTTATTATAAAGTGCCAGAAAATTCAACTCACGAAAATTACCGATAGCTTTGGGAACCTTGGTTACAAAATCCTTAAAATTAATGATGTACAATTGTTGCAAGGGGTAATGTGCCGCTTTGGCAAACAGGTTTTCGAGATTGACAGCTGCGCCGTTTTTCCCTCCGGTAATGACCAGGGTTTTTATCGATCTGTAATTCTCCATTTGGTCGATGACTAACTGAACAGTTGCCGACGACATATCAATGTACAATAAAGTCATTTCATTAAGGTATTCCCGATTTTTCACAGTCGGGTTTTCGTCTTCCTTATATTCCTCCGCAATCTGTTCCCTGAGCGGTTCGGCCAAATCCATTTTACCCTCGTCTCCTTCGCGAACGATTTTCATCATCTGGCTCGATAATTGAGTGCTGTAATCATCCATTTCCTGCTGCATTTCGGTTTTTCCCTCAGGAGTATTACCTTCTTGCAGTTGTTGAGCGGGAGCTTTGCTGTTGCGAATGGCCTGTGTAAGTTTAGCCGCTAATCCTTCAAGCTTTACATTGGCTTCTTTAGCAGCTGCAGGATCGTTCCAGTTGGTCGACCGCCGTATTGCAGCCATTTGCTGCTTTATCTGTGCGGCTTCATTGTTGGCGTTTTGGGCCAGCAACATCATATTTAGCACGAGGAAAACGAAAAGTAGAAAGAAGCGTTTCATAAATGACAATTTTAGCCGATCGTTAAGTCTTCAGGTCCATACAGGTTATACTTGTAAGCACTCCTGAGCCGATTTATAAAACCTGAAACATTGCCCAATCCCATTTGACCGGGTTCAGGACTGTTGTTAACTCCGGTTTGCATTTTCATCACCTCGTTTGTTAATTTTTCAAGACGATAATATGCCGGCATAGATGATTGGATAAACGATTTGTATTCGTCAAGCACACTAATATACTTAGGAGTTTGTACATTACAGTAGTTTACCTTTGCTAAATACATCTCACTTCGCAATGCAACAAGTATTTGTTGATCAGGACCCCTTCCAGCTTTCGCGGTTTCGTTATAAAGATCAGCAATCTTCTCCCTTATTCCCTCAATTATGGCCAATAAATTTTTCCCTTCCTCATCTTCATCTATTTCTGCGAACTTTTGCATATATTTATTTTGTTGCGCATTCAGGCTATCCGTGAGTTGTTTATACTTTTTTTGCAGGTTGTGTTTTTGCATTTCTTTCGCATTCTGATCCTTGTATTTCTGAGGATCTGCATTCACTTCTGCCTGCGCTTCTACAGCATAGCCGGTTGCCCAGGCTCTCTGTCCCGCCGAATCCGCGGTTTTCAGGTTATCAAGCTCCGCAACCGAAATATTCATCTTTTGCTGAATCATTTGATCGGTAATGGCTTTTCTTTGAGCTTCATAGGCTTTCGCCTGTTCACCGGTGGCTCCTTTGCTCTGTTTTTCGAGTGCCATTAATTGTTGAATTAATTCAGGAGAAATACCGGATGTTTTGACCGTATTGAACATTACCTGCTGATTCTTGGCATCCGATTCCGCATCATTATTTTCGCTTCTGCGGTCCAGTTCGTTTTGCAATAACTCACTAATCTCATCAAGTTTGGCGATGAATTCATCTTCTTCCTGCTTATTATCATCGCTGCAAATGTTTCCGGGAACTGAAGGAAGCATGCCCATAAATGCTTCGGGCCGGACCTGCGCATCGATTACTGTCCAGAAAAGCAGAAATACTGTGATTGAAAATACCTTTTTCATAATTTTTAGATTTGTAACTAATCAGTCTGATCAAAATGCGTTTTTGCCACAGATTACACGGATTACACTGATTTCAATTAAAAATGATAAATAATTATCTGTGAAATCTGAGTAATCTGTGGCATATATTTGTTTTTCCTTACTTTAGTCAAACTGATTAGTTACTTAGATTTTTATATTTAGTCCTTTTACAATAAACATTTCCTTTTTCAAGAGATTTCAGAAGGAAGATGAATCTTATCAAATCAGCGTAAAGCGAATATTACTGTCGTGTAAGCGAGAAATTGATTTTTGCCGTTGCCTTCTCTTTTCCCTGCGACAGATCTTTGGTTTCATCCTGATTCAGCACTTTGTCTTCAGCCGTTCCTTTGTAAGGCCCCAAAACAACTTTCAGAGGGACATCAATCTCGTTATTTCTGGGTTCTTCAGGTTCCTCATTTTTCCTGGCGGCACAGGGAGCATTGATTTTTTTATCGATAGTGGTTTTCATATTGCCTTTTTGCGAAGTGGCCTCAATTAAGATATTGTAAGTTCCGTCTTCCAAAAACACAATTTTTATACGGCAATCGGCTACTTTTTGGCCTTCTGAAACGCTTTCGTTTGACAAGCCACTGGCCTTTGCCTCAACATCCTTTTTTTCGTTGATCTGGGCAATTGTTTTTTGACCGTCGGGACAGATGTAGCAGGGATTGTTAATGGTTGTTTCAGTTTTTTCATTCATATCGTAGGTCACATTGCCATCACCTTTCCTAAGGCCGTTTTTGTTGAGTTTCCAGTTCAGATTCATTTTTGTTGTTATCCTGGTCTGGATTGCAATCATTCCGCCATCGCATGGAATTGAGCTGCTGGTTGTTTCTTCTTTTTCACTTTCAACTTCGATGGTGAGTTTACCTTCGTAAGCGCAGATTTCGTATTCTTTCAGTTGTTTTACAAGGTCTTTTGAAACTTTTTCAGCATTCTCAGATGCCTGGCCAATTGGTCCGTGTGCATCGGTGCGTGCAATAGTATTCGCCTTTTTTACGTCCATACAGAATGCTGAGAGGTAGAGCTGGTCACCAAGAACATCGGCTTTGAATTTAATCAGATAGTCGCTACCGATCGCCCCGGCAATATTCTGAAGTTGATTATCATCAATGGCACCTAGCAACTGTCGCTTTCTTTCCCATCGCAGCATTTCGTATAGCGAACCCCTGTCAAGAATTTCAACACAGGGGAAGGCCTCCTTTAAATCATTAAACAATTTTGTTTCAAAGGCAATACAAATTGTTTTTGCATCAACCAAATTGCTTTTTGTCTCAGAAACAATAAATATTTTGGGGTTGGCCGCATTTACATTTCCAGCCAAAATTCCGGAAATAAAAACGATGAGTAAAATGTATTGTTTCATTGTTTTAGAATTATGCAATTTGGCAATGACTTTTTGATTTTATCTAATTCTACCTCAACTATTTTTGTTTTTGCAACACCCAATGTATCCAGGCTGGTAAGTGTATTTATTACCGGGGTTATGGTTGAGATAGGATTGATGTCGAGGTACAGATTTTTCAGAGATGTGAGAGATCCGATTGCAAGTGGTAATTTTTCGATACTGTTGTTAAAAAGTCCTAGTTCGGTAAGTTTTTTGAAATTTACGATAGTCTCTGGAATTGATTTTACGTATTGTTTAAAATTGATAACATATAAAACTTCGAGTGGATAGTTTTTTGCCCTGTCGAATAAATCATTGAGATTAACTGGTGAACCATTTTTGCCGCCTACAATGATGAGGGTGCTTATGGATTTGTAGTTTTGCATCTGGTCAATAATTAGTTCGATAGTTTTCGTCGACATATCGAGGCATAAGGTTTTTGTTTCTTCCAGTGTAAGTTCGTTTGCTGCTGAACCAGTTTCATCTTCTTTAAATTCCGCTACAATTTCCTCCCGCAAAGGCTTGGCCAATAGAACCGGGGCGCTTTTCCCCGAAGCCCCTGCTTCCCAAAGTTGGGTGTACACATCTACCTTTTGTTTGCCCATTTCCATCTGAAGCTCGCTCATTTTATTGCCGTCGGAATTGCTGTTGCCTGATCCGTCCTGATTTTGACTTCCTGGTGATCCCTGACCGCTGGAGGAAGCTGAAGTTGCTGCAACAAGCTGGCCCATCAAAACCTTAATTTGTTCGTTGGCTTTTTTAGCTTCAGCGGGATTGTCCCAATTGGTCGTTTGGCGTATTTTAGCCATCTGCTGCCTGATTTCGGCAACTTTATTCTGACTGGTATTTTGGCAGAACGCAGCATCTGAAATCAGGAAAAACATCGAGCACAAAACTATTTTCGATATGAAACATCGAAAGAGTGCTAAAATTCTTTTGTTCAGGGAGTTGTCCATTTGTATTATTTTAACACATAGTTAAAAGCTCCTGACAAACGAGACAAGTAATTCTTTATGTATTTAAAATATTCAATCTCAGGACCGATGGGAGTATCAATTTTTATCGGCTGCAAATTGGCAACCATCCGGTTGAGGTCGGCAATGCGGATGTAATCGGGGTATGACGCTTTCAGGTCGGCATATTGCATGTTTAATACTTTCCAGTAAAGTGGTGTGTACTTTTCGCAGTATTTTTCTTTTTCTTTTTTTATGAGCGATGCAATAGAATCCATTTCATATCCCTGACCAACATCAACACCGGTCATCGCTGTAATTTTACTATTCCACACCCCGATTTTTTGAAGGGTCGCCATTCGCTCCGGATCAGTATCAATTTTAATATATTCATTCTCAATATTGTTTCGGCGTTCATCTACCTGTGACTTTAAATTTTGTAGCTGCTGGGCTAATTCTCCAGGGTTCGAACCGGTTTTTTGTTGTTCACTTATCCCCTGGCTGGACTGGGCCATGGTATAACTTTCAGCGCCATATGCTTCGGCCCAGGCTTTTTTACCTTCTTCGCTCATGCCCTGCATATTTTTGATTTCACCAGTCGAAATATTGGTTTGCTGCATCATCATTTTATCGGCTAATGCAGCTTTGTCAGCTTCTGACATTTTTTTATTGCTTTTCATTTTCTGAACTTCTTCATCCGATAGGCCATATTGTGAAGCCATTTGATTTATCGCATTTTCTTTAGCCGGATTCCCATCAACTTTGCTTTGGCTTTTCATTTTTTTTATCTGATCGTTTATCTCATCTTTCAGGGTTTTTACCTGGGCAACAAACGTTTCCCTGGTTTCGGGTTTAATTTTGCACAATTCATCTGGAAGCGAAGGAATATTATCGACAAATTGCTGGGTCTGGAACTGGGCGTTGCAAACAAATGTTGTAAGCAACATGATAAGCAGTATAAGCTGTGTTTTCATATTTTCGTTGCTTTTAGTATTTCAAACCTGATTGTTCGATTGATAATTAATCTGGAACCGTAATTTAGTCTTGCTCTACACCGTTGATAACGGTATGTTTTTTGCCGTTATTCTCGTACCAATACGATATGCTACGCCCTTCACTTTCTTCAGAAGTTACCCGCCCCTGCTTATCATATGAAATTGAAATAAGCAGTTTCCCCTTTTCAACTTTTGTTTCGTTCTGTCTTCTGCCATCTTCATAAAAAAGGTTTGTATATCCTGTATATTCCCAGGGTTCACCGGTCAGATAACTGTCTAGCTTAAGTGTGCCATCTTCATAGTATTCGAGAGATCTGCCTTTTGGGATACCATTTTCATAATTGGTATTCGATCGTAACACCCCATTTTCAAAAAACGTTTTGTAATATCCATGGGGTACACCATGAAAGAATTCCTGTTCAGTGGATAAAAATCCTTTTTCAGTATAAAACTTGTATATCCCATTAAGCTGTCCGTTTTCCATCATATATACCTTACTCACTTTACCATCGGGATAATACTCTGTCTTCTTTCCGTTCAAAGGGTCTTCTTTACTGGTATTCTGAGCTAACAGGCTCGTTAATCCTATTGTAATCAGGATGATGATAACTAAAATGGCAGTTTTCATTTCAGATTATTTAATGATGTTAAATGAAAAGAGCAGAAAAAGGGAAAGGCACCACTTGATTATGCCTGCTCACTTGATGCGTATCAGAGTTTAATAAACTCCACCCTCCTGTTCATCGCTTTATTGGAAGGTGTATCATTAGGTGCAACCGGCTGGCTTTCGCCCATTCCATCGGTTATAAGGCGTTCGCCATTTACATTGAATGTTTTTACAAGCTCGCTTTTAACCGAAGCGGCCCGGCGTTTCGAGAGATCCAGGTTGGCAGCATCGGCACCATCGGCATCGGTATGTCCGACTATTTTCACTTTTACATCAGGTACCTCATTCAGGATTTTAGCAATGTCTTTCAGGGTTCCGTAAGATTCAGGCTTAACCACATCCTTATTTACATCGAAATAAATGCCGTAGGTTACAAGTTTGCCTTCGGTAAGCAGTTTGTTTCGGGTATCGGGCGAAGCTGTAGTAATTTTCACATTGGTGATATACGAACTGCAGGAAGCTCCCCTATATAGTTGAAATGCCAGCCGTGTAAATTTACTGTCCTCATACAGGTTGGTAGGCATATCCAATACCTTTTCCCCCTGATGATAAATACGAACCCGCCGGTTCTGAACCCAGATAATTACGTGATTAACCTTCTCTTCTACAACAGGTTTTAATTGTGAGTTGCCGGTTATTTTGGAGCTCCCGGCTTTTATGCCTTGTGATTCCCAGCCAGTTTTTGCCACACTTATAATCAATCCGGTTTTACAGGCAAACGGATCGCTCATTTCCTTGAACCCGTTTTCGCCATAAATAGCCACGCCAACTGCATATCGTGGGGCTCCTTTTTTGGGCACAATATCGAATTCAAGAATAAAATTTTTCGGGAACTCAATCGGTTTCAGGAACCACCAGTTACCTTCAGTTGCATTCAGATTTAACCAGTTACCGGGGGCAACATTTAATGTATTGATCTCCCCTGATTTATTGGTTGTCCAGAGTGCAGGGAAATCGCCCACAGCATCCTGGCTGAAATCTTCGTACAATAAAACTTTATCGCCAGGAACAAAATCATAATTTGAAAAGGATTGCAGTGACTGCTGATTCTGCTTTCCTTCAGTTTTACTGCCGGGTGCTGTAGTGGTTGTTCCGGTATTTTTCTGATCTGGCTTTTGTGTTGCAGGAGTATTAGATTTTTTAAAATTAGGATTAAGGCTATCCTCAATTACATCAAGCCCTTTATCAATACCCCGGTCAATTTTACGGTTAACCCTGTTAACAACTTTGTTTTCAATACGTTGCGGAACATTTATGATCTGCGCCGAAACCTCAATCCACAAACTTAAAAAAAAGAATGTCAGGACTGTTACAACAAGTGCTTTCATGATCCTAAAGATTAATGAGTTAGAAATTGAATTGATATGTTTGGTATGAACAAATTTACATCAGGTCATTTCGTATCACATCCCTGTTTTAAGGGGTTTTGCAGCAGGACTTGTTATATATCTTAGTGATGTAAATATAGGGAAATTTCGCTGAAAATATTCTTTTCTCCTGGAAAAAATTCTTTTTTAATATGTCGTCCTGAAACCGGATAGTAAGAGTTTAAATAGTAAAACAGGTTGAAGATAATGAATTACTTTGATTTTGAAAATGGCATCTATTTGTGATATTTATTTTACTTTACATCCAGCAATTCTCTTAAATCACTTCCTTTCATCCCCTGAATAAATTCCCAAACCCTGTGGGCATTAATTTCTCCCCATTCGGGATAATCAGCATGACCTTCCATGGTAATGGTGATCAATTGTACACTTGTTCGCGGAAGTGCCGGATCAAAATAATTCGGATTAATTTTGTAAAGTGCCTTTGTGGAGTCCTCTTCTACGGTGCATATTCCGGTAAGGGGTCTTTGTGAATTTCCATTGATGTAAGCAGGCATCATCATCATCTCGGGAGGAATAGCATCTATTTCACTTTTTAAGGCATCTATCACCATTTGAGGAATTAAGCCCTCCTTCAGTGATGCATTATAATAGATCATCATCCTGGCAATGTATTCTTTGTTTGTAACAGGGAACCATAGAGGGCGATCGTTGCGGGCAACAACAATCCGGTTCTCGTAATACCAATTATAAAGAAACACACCACTGCCAATATCCATTAATTCTTTAGGCAGACAAAAAATCTCTTTGAATTGATTAAGGGCTTTCTTGTCATCCAGTTTATCAAAATTCATGGCTGTTTCGTAAACAGCAGATTCATCATTGGTTCTCAGTTGAATATAGGATACCTCCGTACAGGCATTATCAATCTTTCCATTATTATGGATAAGGTTGCAAAATGGGACATAGATTTCAGTCTTCACTTTTTCGGTTGCTGCCAGTGCATGATCATAATGATTGTAAACAGCTCTGGCTTGCGCATTCAGGTTCACCCCAAGCGGATTCTGAGCAATGGGTTGCTGATGCAGATAGCTAACCAATTTTTCGGTAGTGGCATGGTATTTCTCCAATTCAGTCGCAGTCATTTTGTAATAGCGCGCGCCAAACCACTCCGCCGACTCGTTATTATTGGTATAAATCCACTTACCGGGATAGGTCGCTAAGTCGCTGTTGTCCTGCGAAAAAGAAAGGAACGAAATACTTGAGATGAGAAGGAGTATAAATATTCGCCTTGGGAGATTGAATCGGGATTTTTTTTTCAAAACGTCAGAGTTTATTTTTACCATATTCTGGTTTTTTCCTATCTGCTAAACGAGAAATTAACTTTGCTGGTGTAGGTTGTTTGGCCGCCATCAATTTTATTGTTATCGGTCTCAGTTTTCGTGTCCTTCAAGGTTTTATCAGTGGGTTTTCCTTTAAACGGCCCCCAGGTACTTTTAACTGATACAATATATCCATAGGTTATTTTTTCATCGGGCTCAGGATCTTTGCGGCATTCGGTAATATTGGTTACTTTTCTCGATTTCACATATTCGCCTTTCTGGGATACGGCTTTTACCACTACCATATAAGTGCCCTGAATGGTATCAAATTCAATACTGACTTCAGCAGGGAACTTCTTTGATGTATTTGAACCTTCTGGCAACGGAGCTAATCCATCCACTTTAAATTCCTCCCTGGTAACCACCGTATAATCAGAACTGGTATAATTTGTCATATCAATTCCAGTTACATCTTTTCCTTCGTATGTCCAACAATTCACACAGCCCGATTTAAACTCGCGGTTCATTTTCTCATCAACACCACTGGCATGCATTGATCCGGTTGCCTGAATCCGACCTTTTTTTTCCAGAACCACTTCTTCAAGATAACTGTTGCTTTTCTTTATGGTTCCTCTGAAATATCCCGAATTGTCCTTTCCGCAACGGCTTCCGGTTTCGTGAATCTCGTCACTGGTTCTTTCTGTGGACATGCTAATCGTCCCTAAGTAAGGGCATATTCCTCTGGCTAACAGATCCCTCGCCAAATCCTGTGCATATTTTCGCATTGCCTGAATAAAATGATCTTTGTCGGTTGTATTAATCCCCCTGGTAGCCACCTTTGAATTTCTTGTGATTGAGGTTGAACCCGTCAGATAATAATCATCTCCAATCCTATACCCGCCCAAAGAAATAAGATAATCGCATCCCATTGCTCCGGCAATCATCGAAAGATTACCTTCTATGTCATTGGTTAAAATAGCTTTTGTACGATCAAGTATCATCATTTGCTTTATACCTTGATAGGTCATAAAATCAGCACAGGTAATCTGTTGCTTTAATTCATCCTGCACCTGATCTTCAAAAAGTCCTGATATATCGTCGGCAGAAAAACTCCCTAAACCATCTTTTGCTGAACCTATAATCAGTATTTTAGGTCTTACAATCTCGGGTAATTTTTGGCCAAATGAAACAATACCAAACCAGCACAAAAAAATAATTAACAATGAAGATCTCATTTTGTCAAAATGTTACAGTCAGGAACTAATTTCTGAATCCGTGATTTCTCACTTTCGCTGATGCCGGTTTTGGCAATGCCGAGCAGTTTCAAGTTCTTTAACCGGCCAATGTCATCAGGTAATCTTTCTATCGGATTCAGATCCACATATAACTCTTCCAAACCGGTCAGATTTTGAATGGAACCGGGCAATGTGCTGATTTGATTCCCGTATAATGCAAGTTTTTTCAATTTGGTTAAGTTTCCAATACTTTCAGGAACAGAGCGGGTTCCGGAATAATTCCGCAACAGGTAAAGCTCTGTAATCGGTTTATCGGCAAGCTTGAAAAAAAGTGAATCTAAATCTATTTCTGCACCTGATTTGGTTCCCTTGATAAAAAGCACTTGCAGATTTGGGAATTTGTTCAGATCAGCCAGTGATAAACCCGGTTCCGGATTCGCCAAATCAATCGCCAGAAAAGTGGTTTCTTCATAAAACTCATCAGAAATTTCATTCACGTCCTCATCCATTTCAAAATCGCGCAGAATTTCGTTTGTGAGTTGCTCAGCCATTTCAGCACCTATAACAATGGGTGCCTGTAGCGTCGTATCCAATGGAAATTCATTGGTTGCAATACCTGCATCTTTATCGATCTGTTGAAAAAGATTACCGAGTTTTATGCGGGCTTGCCTGGCTTCCTCAGGGTCATCCCAATTGGTGCTTTTCATTAATCTCTCAGTCTCTTCAGCAGATCTTTGCTGCTGAGGTGTTGGTTTTTCTTCTTCTTGCTGCGCATAACAAGCAAGTCCGCAAAACACTATCAGGAAAAGAAGAATCAGGTTTCTCATACAAAAATGGTTGAGTGGATATACCAAAATGTGGCGCACTATTTAAAAATCAACAAGGAAAGCCTGACCCATTTATTGAACTGATCGTCGGATTGGGTAATTTTTTTTGGTAATAAAATCTAATTTCTGTTAACGAAATATTAGCTGAAAATCAGAACAATACAAGCGATTATTACTATTGATGTATTGCCTGGAGGGCAGAATAATGCCTGGCATATTAAATTTCATAATTTCCGGCAGGATAAAAGTGCCTGCCGGAAACAATGAACAAAAAATCTATAATTTTATAAACTCCACCCTGCGGTTCATCGCTTTATTGGAAGGAGTATCATTTGGAGATACAGGTTTTGTTTCGCCCAGGCCATCCGATTCCAATCGTGAGGCATCAATACCGAAGTTTTTAACCAGTTCGGCTTTAACCGAAGCACCGCGGCGTTTCGACAAATCAAGATTTGCAGCATCGGCACCATCGCTGTCGGTATGGCCAACAATTTTAACCCGAACGGTCGGGTTTTCCTTTAACACATCGGCTATTCCTTTCAGGGTTCCGTATGATTCGGGTTTTACCACATCTTTATTTACATCAAAATAAATACCGTAACTCACCAGTTTGCCTTCGGTAATCAGTTTGCTGCGCATATCGGGCATACCTGCTGCTATCCTGAAATTTGTAATCATCGGGGCAGATTCTCCCCACAATTCGAAACGCATCTGGTTGCATATCATCCCAGGTTTGAACACCTTTGGCAAGTCAAAAATCTTTACCTGGTCCTGGTACACCCTGAGCCTTGTTTTCTGCACCCAGAAGGATAACCGGTATCTTTTCCCGGCTTCCATAGTTGCATTTTCTTTTTCTCCACTTATGGTGTAGCCTTCTACATCATATGCACTGTAAGTAGCCCGGTAACCGAAGCTCATTTTAATTCCCCCATTCAAACCCGGAACAGCTCCTCCTTCGAACAGGTCTTTCGGATCTTGAGCACTGTACAAATAAAAGCCATATTCAAAGCTTACAACATCTTCATTCAACACATAAGGAATTACATCAAACTCTATGGTATAATTTTCGGGCAGCTTAATACCTTCTTCCAGGGCCACGCACCCTTCACCAATCAATTTAAACCAGTTGCCTGGAAAAATATTATTAGTTACAACTTCGCCCGATGCCGTTGTATTCCAGTTTGGTGGAAAATCACCAACGGCTGTTTCCATAAAATCATCGAAGTACATTACCTTTTCGCCGGGGATGAAGTCGAATTTGGAATAGGTCTGCATACTTTGTTTTTCCTGTGGAACAGCAGTAACTGCAGTAGATCCGGCTGCTTTCACGGCAGCTTCTCCGCCTGAATTTTCCGCCTCGGTTTGTTCTACAGGTGCCTTCTCACTCTTATTTTTATTTTTTTTCTTATTCTTCCCGCTGGCTTCATCTTCAACGGCATCAAGTCCCTTGTCGATGCCATTATCAATTTTGTTATTAACACGGTTGATTACTTTGTTTTCAACCCGGTTTCCAATGTTGATAATTTGTGCTGTTACGAACAAACCGCTCAAAACAAAAGAAGCCAGAAATACCAGTCTCATGTAAATTTTCATAATTTGTGGGATTAATTAGTATTAAAATATAGGCACTATAAAGATATGTAAAATTACTTTGGATACTTATCCGATTTATCCCTTAAAAAAGGGATTTTTTTTATCGGTCGAAATCTTAATTTTGTAACAGTTAAATAATATGATTTTGATAGACCGGGCTGAATTTTTTTGGTTTTCTCTGGGATTAACACTGGCAGTAGTTTTGTCGACAAACAAGATGAATGCCCAGAATGTGGATTCGATCGGCATTTCAATTGATCGCATGGTAAATGAAAAAACAAACAAAACACGTAAACTTACATCCAACGCTGTATCTTACTATGCTGATACTTTAAATATCAGCAAATATTTATCCACGGCACGAAGTTTTCAGACCGAAAACTATGATTCTTTGCTTTTCTACACTCAAAAAGCCTTGAAACTATCATTTAAAATCAATGATCTGCCTGGTATCTCAAGATCAGTACAGATACTCGGACGCTATTTTATGATGAAAGAGGATTATCAGAATGCAGTAAAATGTTTCATTAAAAGCCTCTCCATTGAAGAAAAACTAAATAATTCTGCCAGAATTGCTGACCTGAATGATGAACTGGGCAGCGTTTATTATTTTCAGGAAATATTCGGGAAAGCACTTACTTATCATACTGCAGCCCTGGTTGTTTATGAAAAGAATCACGATACCACGAACATGGCTAAAGTATATAGCCATTTGGGAAATCTGCACCTTTCGCGTGAATATTGTGAGCAAAGAACAACGGAGCAAAAAAAAGCTGACTTTACACTAGCTATTCAATACTTTGAAAAAACAGTACAGCTATGTACAAAAACAGGATACAAATCTTTGATTATCAATAGCTATGTGAATATTGCCGCGACATATAACAAACTGGACAAACCTGAAAAAGCCCTTGTGTATCTAAACCAGGCTGTAGATTATTACCGCAAAACAAAGAATATGAGCAGGTTGGCCGGTTCTTTACACACACTTGGAATTACATATTACAAAGCGAAACAATATATCCTGTCTGTAAAAGCCCTGGAGGAATCCGAAAAGCTTTCGGTTGACAATAAATATACTGAAGGCATTCAATATCTCTATGAAGCAATGGCTCAAACCTACGAAGCTTCACATGATTATAAAAATGCTTATGCTTATTATATCAAATACATGACTATCAGGGATTCATTAGTAACAGCTGATAAATCGAAACAACTATTTGAACTTGAAACCAGGTACCAGACTGAGAAGAAGGAGAAAGAAATAGTAAAACTCACATCCGAAAAGCGTGAAAAGAATATGTTGCTTTTTGCCTTGTCAGGATTAATTTTTCTGTTGGCAGTATCCGGTTATTTTTTCGTTAAAAACATAAGGAACAAAAAGTTAATAGCGGAACAAACCCTTGAAATCAAGGAGCAATACATACAGGACCTGGAAAAAGAGCGGCTGCTTGTTGCCACAAAATCAGTTTTAAAAGGAGAGGAATCCGAACGTTCGCGCATGGCCCGCGACCTTCACGACGGATTAGGGGGCCTGCTTTCAGGAGTTAAAATAAATCTGTCATCTATGAAAGGGAATTCGATAATTACCAGCGAAAATGCCCAGGCATTTGATCACGCCATTAAACTGCTCGACACTTCCATCAGCGAATTGCGACGCGTGGCACACAACCTGATGCCCGAAACCCTTAACCATTATGGACTTAAAACGGCACTGAATGACTTTATAGGCGAAATGAGCAAGAATCCGTCGACAGAGCTCACGTTTAGCTTTTTCGGGGCTGATATCCGTTTCGAATCACAACTTGAACTTACGGCCTTCCGCATAGCCCAGGAACTGGTAAACAATTCTCTGAAACACTCAGGTGCTGCAAAAATCGACCTTCAGCTTATTGCTGATATCGACCGGATTTGCATACAGGTTGTTGATAATGGCAAAGGATTTGACACTAAGGGCAGATCAGGGGATGGGAAAGGCCTGGTGAGTATCCGCGACCGGGTTACTGCCAACAACGGCAGATTTGAAATAGAAAGTATTCCTGGCGAAGGAACCGAAGCCACAGTCGAATTTTTATTATCTTAGCAGCACTATTTAGTAACTTAGGCTGAGGTTAAGATAGAGGTTAAGTAATCTCCGCTCAATCTTAACCTTTGCCTTAACCTTATTATACTTCATAAGGGAGTTATTCTTTTAGGACCCAAACCGATCCTTATTATGGTTCTATTCCGCTGCTTCTATGCAAAAAACTCTTATTGTTGAAGATCACCCTATTGTAAGCGACAGCCTCACAAACCTGATCAATACATCAGATCTTGAGCTTGAATGCCACCATGTAACAAATGCGCATGATGGATTAGCGTGGCTCAACGGCAACAAAGCCGGAATCATTCTTCTGGATATAAACCTGCCCGATATGAGCGGTATTGAGTTTTGCCGGATTGCAAAGTCGCGTTATGCCGGTTTAAAAATCCTTGCCATTACTTCCATTGAGCAACGCCATGTGGTGGATCAGATGCTGGCAGCAGGGGCCAATGGTTTTATTCTGAAAAGTTCAGATACCAGCGAAATACTCGAAGCAATCGGGCTGATTTTAAGTGGCAAGCAGTACATAAGCAAAAGCGTGGCAGAATTGCTGAATGGGAAACTACCAACCAACAGCACCCTTCCGGTACTTACCCGGCGTGAGGTTGAAGTTCTGAAACTTATTGCCAACGGCCTTACCAACCAGGAAATCGCCGAAAAACTTTTTATCAGCACCTGGACTGTGGATAGCCACAGGAAAAATCTTTTATTAAAATTCAATGCAAAAAATACCGCGATTTTGGTGAAGACAGCAGTAACGAGTGGGATAATAAGTTTTTAGAATATCTCAAATAGATAGTCCGTAGGCTGAGCGATTATCAGCTTTTAATAGATTAAACACCGTAGGCTGAGCGATTAAACACCGTAGGCTGAGCGGAGCCGAAGCCTACATCTTTTCCACAAAATCAGGCGAAAATTCCTGCATAAACTCCTCCGCTTTTATCACCATTTCTTTCGAACCGATAAATACGGGAGCACGCTGGTGCAAATCGTAAGGTTCAAGGTCCATAATCCGGCGAAAACCATCAGATGCTTTGCCTCCAGCTTGTTCAACTATAAAGGCCATTGGTGCAAGTTCATATAATAATCGCAGCTTCCCGTTTGGATTTTTCAAAGTACCCGGATAAATAAAAATGCCTCCGCGTATCAGGTTTCGATGAACGTCGGCTACCAATGAGCCAATATATCGTGTACTGTATGGACGGTTGGTTGCTTTATCATCTTCCTGGCAATATTTGATATATCGCTTTACGCCTTCAGGGAAATACCTGTAATTGGCTTCGTTAATCGAATAAATGGTGCCGTTTTCAGGAATTTTCATATTCGGGTGTGAAAGGAAGAATAATCCAACCGTAGCATCGTAAGTAAATCCGTTTACACCATTACCTGTAGTATACACAAGCATGGTTGAACTGCCATACATCACATATCCTGCAGCTACCAGGTGATTCCCTGATTGCAAAAGATCCTCAAGCGAACCTGAAGCCCCAACGGATGAAATCCGTTTATAGATAGCAAAAATAGTTCCTATAGGTACGTTAACCTCAATATTCGATGATCCGTCAATCGGGTCGAAGGCAACAACATATTTGCCCTGCATCGAATATTTATTGCCAAAAATAATCATATCCTCGTTTTCTTCTGATGCCAGGGCCGCGCACTGCCCCCCATGTTTCAACGCATTGATAAACTGGTCGTTGGCAAACACATCCAGTTTTTTCTGATCCTCTCCCTGAATGTTAGTGGTCCCGAAATAACCATTAATGTCAGCAAGCCCGGCCCGCCTGATTTCACGGTTCACTATTTTGGCGGCAATACCTATGTCATTTAATAAACGAGTCAGATCACCGGTTGCGGAAGGATACTCCGACTGTTTTTCATTAATAAACTGAACGAGGGTTTTCATTGGCATGGCTGGGATCCTTTCGTTTTGAGGTTAGGTGGTGAGGTTGGGTTGTGGTTAATTGGGGTCGGAAGTCGGAAGACCGGAGTCGGGAGTTCCTAAACAAAAACATTTCTCCTTATTAATATTGTCATAATCAAAAATAAATCTTTCAGGCACCATCAGCTTCCGACTTACGTCTTCCGGCTCCGGACCTCTCATGTTAAGTCTTCTGCTTCACATACCAACTCCATCCTTCATTCAAACAAAATTAGTACTTTTACCATGTAAAATCACTTTATGCTAAAGGTTTTTAAATTCGGTGGCGCATCCGTGAAAGATGCTGATTCAGTGCGCAATGTAGCCACAATTCTAAGAAAACACTCCCCTGAAAAACTGGTCGTTATTCTTTCGGCCATGGGTAAAACAACCAATGCACTCGAAAAAGTGCTGAATGCATGGTACGAAAGTGACGAACGTCTCAATACTTTTATTCAGGATGTAATCAGCTACCACCAGGGAATTATAATATCTCTTTTCCCCGATAAAAATCACCCTGTATATTTTAAAACAGATCTGTTATTTGGCGAACTCGAAGGTCACCTGCATACACCACCTTCTCTGGATTATGATTTTGATTATGATCAGGTTGTAAGTTTTGGCGAACTCATCAGCACTACCATTATCAGCGAATTTCTGATCAGCGAAGGCTTTAACTGCCAGTGGTTTGATGTCCGTGAACTGATACAAACTGACAACACCTGGCGCGAAGGCAAGGTAAACTGGGAAACTACGGAATCTCAAATCAGGGTGCAGGTTTCGGGTTTTCTCGATAATCCGAAAAGTGGACCTGCAATTGCTCTAACACAGGGATTTTTAGGCGCTGCAACTGATGGTGCCACCGTTACACTTGGCCGCGAAGGCTCCGATTATACAGCCGCCATTTTTGCACATGCGCTCCATGCCGAAGAAATGGTGATATGGAAAGATGTCCCTGGTTTATTGAATGCCGACCCGAAATATTTTAGTGTTACTGAGAGGCTGGCAAGCATTTCGTACCGCGAAGCTATTGAATTAGCGTACTATGGCGCTACTGTAATTCATCCGAAAACGATAAAACCGCTTCAGAATAAAGATATTCCTTTACGCATAAAATCCTTTGTCGATCCTGAAAGTGAAGGAACTGTTATAACTCAGAATACATCGGCCGACAGCCTTATTCCTTCCTTTATTTTCAAGGTTAACCAGGTTTTAATTTCCATTTCACCACGCGATTTCTCGTTTATCGATGAACAAAGCCTGAGCGAAATCCTTGCAGTTTTTGCAGATAACTCCATTCACATCAGCCTGATGCAGAATTCAGCCATCAGTTTTTCAGTTTGTGTGGATCATAATGAGCGCAGGTTATCAGAGCTTTTCGAAGCATTAAGTAAAGAATATAAGGTTCGTTACAATACAGGCCTCGAATTAATAACCATTCGCCATTACGACCAGGCAACTATTGACAGGGTACTGGAAGATGGCAAGACCGTTCTACTCGAAATGAGAAGCAGGCTAACGGCTCAGTTTGTTGTTCGTCCTTCATAAATCAGAATAAGTCGCCTGATTTTTAATGTGTATTTACCACACCAACTTTCAACATTTTTTTATTAATTTGGCTCTCGGTAAGATCATATTGATATTTGGAATGTGCGGAGCAGCTTCTGTCTCCCGACTTCCGTCTTCCAGCCCCATTAAATAAATAAAACTCAAACATAAAACACATCATGAAAGGCTCAATCCTTATCCTTGCCGGTGGTGGTCCAGCTCCCGGAATCAACACAGTAATCAGTTCAGTTGCAAAAGTTTTCCTGCGCGATGGATATCGAGTAATCGGCTTGCACGACGGGTACAAAAACCTGTTTACCGAAAACCCAAGTACCATTGATATTGATTTCGAAATGGCCGACCGTGTATTCAGCATGGGGGGTTCCATGTTGAGGATGAGCCGTTACAAACCTGCTGACCTGGAATTTAAAACCAATTTCTTTGTTAAAAATAATGTCAAACTGCTGGTTACTGTAGGCGGAGATGATACAGCATCTACGGCTAACCGTATTTCAAAATTCTTAACCGAACGCAAATTCCCGATTCAGAATATTCACGTTCCAAAAACCATTGATAACGATTTGCCGCTTCCCGAAGGACAACCCACTTTCGGTTACCAGAGCGCCAAGCAGGAAGGTGTTCGCATTGGCCGTACCATTTATGAGGATGCACGTACATCAGGAAACTGGTTCGTGGTATCAGCTATGGGCCGTGAAGCCGGTCATCTGGCTTTTGGTATTGGCGCTGCCTGCCATTACCCAATGATCATTATTCCCGAAATGTTCAATAAAACCAAGATTACTCTTGATAAAATTACCCGTCTTATTATTTCATCCATTGTAAAACGTAAGATCCTGGGCATTCCGTATGGTGTTGCCATTGTGAGTGAAGGCGTTTTTCATTTTATGAGCGACGACGAAATTGAAGCTTCCGGAATTCAGTTTACTTACGACGAACACGGTCATCCTGAATTAGGAACTGTGAGTAAAGCGCACATTTACAATATGCTACTGCAAATCAGGCTCAAACAACTGAGCATGAACGTTAAAAGCCGCCCGGTTGAAATGGGTTACGAATTACGTTGTATCGCACCAACAGCCTGGGATTTATTATATTGCAGTTTACTTGGAATTGGTGTTAAGAAAATATTTGACGATGGCTTAACCGGATGCATGGTAAGTTCCGATCCTACCGGCGATATTTTCCCTTTATTCCTCAAAGATCTGGAAGATGGCCATGGCAAAGTCCGTACCCGTATGGTTACCATGGACAGCCAGAAAGCGCATATGGTTTTCTTCGACAGCATTCAATATCTCACTGCCAATGATATGGAAGCTGCTAAAGAATACATTAAAAACCCGGAAGAATTTGATTTTATGAAAATTCTGGAGTGGTAGTAAGTTTCTGCACACCATTCACTAACAGTGTCTGCACACCTTTTTTAGGTGTCTGACACTGGGACTTCTGGCCTTTTTTTCAAAAAGACTCTGTTCCTGTGGGATCAGAGCCTTTTACTTTTCATGATTCAACTGTTATTATCTATTTTTTACGGGTCAGATGGAATGCGCCAGATTGATCATATTATCATTTTCAGTTGGTGTTTTCCCAATCGTGGCTATTTCATGTGCTGACTTCAAGTCGCTGCGTTTTGATACGATCACGTTGAGGTTGTCAACAAAAAGACCAACTTACTAACACTTTGCGGGTTTTGTTCGTTTGCCACTATTACCTTTTTGAAAAATCCGGATTATATGTTGATGCATTATAATTTGTAGATTAATTATACAAAATACAGGCTTTTGCCTAAAATTCCGGACTACTGCCAGTTCCTTGCACAACATGATATATTCTTACAGGTAATGATATTTTTAGTATAGAAAGAAGCATATATTCCTTTCGCTGAATAATACACAAACAGATTTTACATTAATTGCAAAAATAACAGTGTATATGTATTAGATATTTAACACATTACCACACCCCCCATCCACACACACATCCCGCAAACTAATTGTCTCCGGTGGCAGCTACCCATCAGGTTTTATTTGAATATACAAGTGTGAGTCCACTCCGAAAAGTCCCCATTAGGGACTTAGGGATTTTGGACTTTTCGGAGTGGACTTAAGTGTAAAGTAATTCGATTACTTATTCCCTTTATTACTCATTTTATTCAACCTATTTAACCTTTAAAAGCTATGAATTTTGCAAATAAAACAGAAAAAATGGAGTGCCTGATCAAATTAATAACAAATGAAAAAACCGGCACATCGGAACAATTATGCGAAATTATTTATGTGTAGCGGCCTACACTTATGCGATACCTCACTGACTTACGCGATTTAGGCAACGAAATTGGATATTGCCGGTTCCGACGGAGCTACTATTTTATAAGAAAAAGACAACTGAATGAATATTGAGACTACAGTATCAGTTTCTGATACTGTGGGGGGCATATATTCGTAAATGCGAACAGCGACCCGGCCAGTCAACAACTTTCAGATTGAAAAACGAAAAGCAAATTAAATCTCAGGAATACTAACCCAAATAAGAAGAAGGCCTGTTTAAGAAAATCAGTTTCGGATTCCGAAAAGATAATAATTGTCCTTTATCCGCGTAGGTTAGCCAGGGAAATCCCCCTAAATTATTGACTACGAAAGTGGAAACCAGTCCTAAAATAACCTCTACAGGACACGAATTATTTAGAGGTTTAAAATTAAAACTATTCACTATGAAACGAATAATTCTTATTTGCTTATTATCATTTACACCTATAATTAACTTTTCATGCACAAAAAGTGACGAAAGCAATTCTGTAAAAAGTGACCCTGCCGGATGTGTTGAGTGCGGAAAAAAGAAACTACAAGTTCAACTTAGTGAGCCATTAATAATTGCAAATCAGCAGGATTCATTAGTTCTTGCACTTTATAATTGTAAAGGCTTTACGCAATATAATGGTAGAAAATTTGGTGAAGATTCAATAGGATTTCTTTCCATATATATTACAATTCTTCTTCCATTTGTATATATTATATTTCTAAAATTCAGTAATAATCCAAATATTATTGTCGAAGATTAACTTTCAAATACCCCCTGATCTTGTCCGCCAGCACCTTAGCCAGTATGTATTTCGATTCCACAGTCCAACCGGCAATATGCGGCGTCAGTATCACATTTTCTGCTTCCGCCAGGAATTTTAAGGGTTCAGGAAAAGAGTGGGCATCCATAGCTTCGAACGAAGTTTTTTCATATTCCAACACTTCACCAGGTAAATTTAGTTCTCTCTTTCAAAGAATTGTAAGCTTTTGTAAAAGCCGGCGTTTCAATATTAAAGTCCTCACCTGCCCTTAGTACATAACCAGTTAAAGTATCAACTTCTGTTTTTGGTTTGAGGTTCAAGAAATCCCTGTGCATGGACGAAGTGGCATCGTACGGCAGCAACTTATTATAATTCACGATATAAGATGTAATATCAGGTTTAACAGAAATTCCTTTAGCGACAGCAATCTATTTTACTTCCTCAATAAGCTGAACCAGGGTTTCCTCATTTTCTTCAAGCAGCTTTCCAATGCTGCAATTAAAGTAAGACGTTGCTGTGGCTATGGATGCGATGAAAATAAATTTTTCCCATACTATAGTTGAAATGGAATCGGATAAGGTCACTTCAATTCCTGCTTCCTGCATTATCTTTTCAAGCCATAGAAGCTTATCGTTATTGATATTACCAGGCCCAAAGTATACTTTTTGATTAATGCCGCTATTTTCAATTACACCAGCTTCTTTTAATGCAGACACGATGTAAACACAGCCTTCCAAAACAGTTGTTTCCGGTAAAATCTTTTTAATTCTTTCAACGCTTTCAACCCCGTTTAAAAGAGGCAATAGAATTGTATTTTCACCAATACACGGTTTTAACTGTTCAATAGTTTCGTCCAGATCATAGCTTTTTGTGCAAATCAGGATATAGTCAGCTACACCGATTTCAGTTGCATTATCTGTTGCTATTGCTGGCCTTGCAATAAATTCAGCATTACCGTGAATTACTTTCAGCCCGTTTTCCCTGATTTTATTCAGGTGTTCACCACGAGCAAGAAAGCAGATTTCGATTGCATCACTGCTTTCGTATTGGTTAGTTAAAAGTCCGCCAAAATATCCGCCAACTCCACCAATACCGGCAATAACTATTTTATTTTTTTTTGTCATGATTATCGCTTTTTATTAAAAAATTAAACAATACCGGCTTAGTGCAACTTAGTGCTTTTGTGGCTTTGGCATGGTTGTCACAAAGGCTCTATGGCAGAAAAGGGATCAGTTTTAAAAGGTGAATAGCCTCATTCAGATCCTTTATGCCCCATCTTTTGAAAGGTATCCGATTCTTTTTTGTAACTAATCCGTTCAATTAAAGCAGTGACAAACAATCATATGCCACAGATTTCGCAGATTACCTTCGGTGTGATCGCTTCGCTAAGTTTCACAGATAAAAATTCAGTGCTTACAATCAAATTTCATTTAAAAAACTGCTGAGAGCAGTTTAAAATTCCCTGCTTGCAGCAGGCAAGTGTATAATCTGCGAATTGAGCGAAGCGGAATCACGAATTCCCGTAGAAACATGAGATACATGAGTAAATCTGTGGCTAAAATAGCTTTAAAGCAGACTGATTATCTGCTTTTTTTTAATGAAATTGCGTTTTCTAACGTCAGACTTCTATCTCCTGATTACTCATGTTTGCCGGTTTTATTTATTTCCTTCACCCAAACAGCCGGGCTCTCATTCCTGGGCGAGTTTACCAGTTTTGAAACCGGGTAAGCATCCATTCCCTCTGAAGAATATGGCTTCAGCAACGAAAGTATTTCAGTGGAATTTTTACTTGATAACCATGTTTTCTCATCTTCCTGTTTCAGAATCACCGGCATTCGGTTATGAATAGGCTTCATAAAACTATTGGCTTCCGTGGTGATGATATTGAACGATTCAATCACTGTGCCTTCAGGCGATTTCCACCTTTCCCACAATCCTGCCATCGAAAATATGGGATTATCTTTAACGAAAATCCTGAACGGTTGTTTGCCGTCATTTTGCTGCCATTCGTAAAATCCATCCGCCGGCACCAGGCAGCGTTTACTGAACAGCGGAGCCCTGAACGATGCCTTTTCGGTAATGGTTTCGGCACGCGCATTAATCATTTTGTTACCAATGGAAACATCTTTAGCCCAGGGCGGAATTAGTCCCCACCGGTGATAGCTCAGCTTATGCGGATTTTCGCCGGTAATTACTGCCAGCATTTGTGTTGGCGCACCATTATAGCGGGGAACATAAGGTGCATCGCCACCTGCCAGCTCAAACCGGAGGTTCAGCTCAGCTTCATTTGCGGTAAGTGAAAAACGGCCACACATATCAGGATTTTTGGGTGCTGCGGTTTTTAACCGCAATGAATTGAATGTCAGATTGTAATTTCAGTTTCGGGTGTTGCGGTTTTTAACCGCAATTAAAATGCATTTATCGGTTTCGGGTGTTGCGGTTTTTAACCGCAAATAATTGAATTTCAGAATGCGACTTTCGGTTTCGGGTGTTGCGGTTTTTAACCGCATATAAGTGAATTTTAGAATGCAACTTTCAGTTTCGTGCACTGCGGTTTTAAGCCGCAATTAGCTGCAATTAATCAAATTTCAAATTTTTAAATTGCGATTTCAGAGTAATCCCTGCAATTCAATCTTTCCTGTAAAATTACTTTAAAAGTTTAAAATATAAATGCAACCCAATGAACTTGTTGAAAAAACATTTCGTATTTTTAAACATTTAATTTTATACCTATGAAGAAATTTGCAATAATATTGGCCGGTTGCGGTGTTTACGATGGTGCCGAAATTCATGAAGCCGTAATGAGCATGTATGCCGTAATGAAAAATGGTGCCGAATACCAGGTTTTTGCTCCTGATATTGCCCAGCATCACGTTGTTAACCATTTAACTGGTGTCGAAATGCCTGAAACCCGGAATGTCCTGGTTGAGAGTGCCCGGATTGCCCGCGGAAATATTAAGCCAGTTTCCCAGCTTAATCCGCGCGATTATGATGCTTTGTTGTTTCCCGGCGGATTTGGTGTGGCTAAAAACCTTTGCTCTTATGCATTTGAAGGTGCACGATGCACGGTTAATCCGGAAATTTCAATTCTGATAAAAGAAGCTGTCAGCCTGCGGAAACCTATCGGCGCTTTGTGTATTTCGCCTGTGCTGCTTGCTAAAATAATGGGTGATGTTACAATTACAGTAGGACCTGACGAAGGGGATGCTGCAAATGTGAAAGCTATGGGTGCGCACCATATTGCCACAAAACATGGCGAGGTAATTATTGACGAAAAACACAGGCTGTTTACGACACCATGTTACCAGCTTAAGTCAACGATTGTGCAGGTAGCTGGAGGTGCTGATAATATTGTGAAAGCGATGCTTAAAGTGATGTAGAACCAGTTTTTAACTTCAGCATTTCCATCACTTCCTGATGATCAAAAGCCAGCGGAGGTAATTTATCCGTTGAAAACCATTGCGCTTTTGCCGCATCATCACCGGCTTCAACTGAAATGTTATCATCCGTATACCCGATAAAAACAGTGGTAATAGTCCGGTGGCGCGGATCACGGTTTACTTTGCTGAAGGTGTGAAATTGTTTCAGCTCAACCCCGGTAATTCCGGTTTCTTCCCGGAGTTCCCGCAAAGCAGCTGCTTCAAGTGTTTCGTCCATTTCCAGAAAACCTCCGGGCAACGCCCACATGCCTTCGAAAGGCGGGTGTTTACGTTCAATTAAAAGTACAAACTGCTGAGCATTACTCTTCCTGAGTATTATGATATCGGCTGTAACTGCCGGGCGTGGATAGTTATAGGTGTATGTCATTCTTCGTCAACATTTGGATCAGCATCAGGAATTTTGGTGCCATTTTTGGTTTACTATGATATATTTCTTTAGGTTCAATAATTTTCAATTCAAGAGTGTACAACTTAGTAGTAAGACTAAATAACTCGTTACTATTTTTTATTAACCATTAACCATTTTCTATTTTTTATTCTTCATCATTTTCTTCGCGATCATCAATTTCGGGATTATTCCCGGTTGATCCTGCAACAACCAGCACAATTTCCCCTTTCGGAGGATGTGCTTTGTACCAGGCAGCAAGTTCGGTTAGTGTTCCACGACGGTTTTCCTCGTAAATTTTAGTTAGCTCGCGAGAAACACACGCTTGCCTTTCAGCTCCCAGGTATTCAGCAAGTTGCTCAAGACTTTTCAATAGCCGGAAAGGTGATTCGTATAAAATAAAAGTATAAGGTTGCTTTGCTAGTTCCTTTAACCTGGTTTGCCGGCCTTTTTTGTGAGGCAAAAATCCTTCGAATTGGAACCGGTCGCTGGGTAATCCTGAATTTACAAGTGCAGGTACAAAAGCTGTCGGCCCCGGAAGGCATTCAACATCAATTCCAGCCTTAATGCAGGCACGCGTCAGGAGAAATCCAGGATCCGAAATTCCTGGTGTTCCGGCATCCGAAATAAGCGCCATCGTGGTTCCTTCTGAAATTTGCCTCACCAGGCTTTCAGCCATTTTATGCTCGTTAAACTGGTGATGGGCAAGCACTTTTTTATCAATATCGTAATGACGCAGTAATTTTGAGGAGGTGCGCGTATCTTCAGCCAGTATAATATCCACTTCCTTAAGTATGCGCAATGCCCTGAGGGTAATATCCTCGAGGTTGCCGATAGGAGTGGGGATAAGGTAGAGTTTCATGGATTGGGGTTTGGGGTTTAGGGGTTTGGGAGACTGTGAGATGGGGCGAAGGGATGATGGGGCGATGGACTAAAAATGCAAAAGTAAATCATTTTTCTTCAGAGACTAATATGCCGAAAATTGTAAAATTGCTTACTTTCTTTACTGGGCTCCATTATTTTCCAGTCAAATGTTTTTCCGGTATTCAACAGGCGTGCATCCCTTAACCTGTTTAAACTGACGCGAAATATTTTTGCTGTTACCGAAACCCGATTCAAGTGCAATTTCAATGGGAATTGTGGGAAAGAGCCTACTCTGATGCTATCCGTATAAATAGAAGCAGTTCATGAGCATACAATTTTGGGTTAAATACTTAACTCTATTTCCTGTTATCGGATAATTAAGAATGACAAAAAAAACTTAAGGTACTGCAATTCTATAAATGATAAGTTTTATGCGAACCATTATTTCATAAACGCTTTTACTACCATTACTTCGCTGTCCGATTCATTTATAATCTTGTAGCTTCCGGCAGCAGAGGGTATCACAAACGTTTCGGCATAATTGAATCGCTGTGTCATCCCGTTTTGAGTTTCAACACGGATACTTGTGCCTTCAACCAGCGAAAGAACGTTGCATCTGTCCTCCGTTTTTATGTCCACTTCCGTATTGAAATGATAACGGTGAACATCGTAAGTATGCTTTTCGTGAGTAGGTAAATGGTAGATTTTCCAGTCGGTTCCTTCGGCCAGCAGGTAGGGATGTGAAATAAGTTTATCATTAACATACTGACCTTTCCGGTCGAAGAAGAGGTTGTCCATTCCCCGTTGAATATTGATGGGGCGTGGCGATCCATCCATATCGAGCCGCATCCAGTCGTACATTTTAAATGTGAAAATGTAGGGTGTTGTGCTGATTTCGAGTACCAGGTTGTTGATTCCGGCGCCATGTACTGTACCCGGAGGAATCAGAAACAGATCGTGTTTGTGCGAAGGAAGAATCTGCACATGTTTTGTAATGTCAATGGCATGGTTGCTTTGGAAACTTTCCTGAAGATCTTTTTCAAAATTTTCAGGGACAATGTCGCCCTGAAATCCGAGATAACAGGTTGCATCTTCACCCGCATCAAGAATATAATAGGTTTCTTCCTGGGTGAAGTTTTCGCCAAAATGCTCCTTCATGTATTCGGGGCGAGGATGACACTGGACCGACAAATTTCCGCCATCGAAAGTATCCAGAAAATCGAAGCGGATCGGGAATTCAACGCCATATTTTTCGCCATGTTTTCCCATTACGGCATTGCTTTCCTGAAACATAAGGCAATCGAACGATATTTCGAGCATTTTACCCGAACTCTCAACAACCAATCCGTTTTCGGGAACGATCAGCTCGAAGGACCAGGCATAATTGGGAACATCCTTGTTCAGACCGTCAATTTTGTTTTTCACCCACTGCCCGCCCCAGGCACCTGGCTCGAACCACGGACGGACGCGGAACATGTTTTTTCCCATTAGATTGAGTGAATTCCTCAGGTCAGTCCCGCTCATCCAACTTGGCTGATCGGGGCGCTGCCCGTCAGCCATGATATCAATCGTTGAAAGTATTTGCTGTTTATGGCGGTTCAGTACTACCCAATCGACAAAATAATACCGTTTGTACATGGGCTTGATGTCCATCGGCTTTACTGCGCCCAGGTTGGTGGCCGACTTTGCACGTGCACGGAACTGTAACTCGTTTTTGGGCAGATCGATGTATATGAGTAGTCCATTCCAGCCTGCTAACGAAGCGCCACAACCCGACAGTATGCTGATATTGGCTTGCTGGTCGGGTTTAAAGCCTTGAAGTTTGTCCGTGTCATAAAAATCTGCCAGTTGCAAGGTGGTTCGTTTGCCAAAAATAGGATCGTCACCTCCCAGAAAAGGCTCTATCATAATGTCGATCATTTCTTCCGGTTTCATGGCTAAGTTGGTTGATTGCCAGTAGGCTTTCATCCCCAGTTTCCGGAATTCAGCATCCAGCTTCTGCCTGAAATCGTCAAAAAACACTCCGATATATCCATCGATGACAAGCTGTTTTTCATCTTTTAATTGCCAGGCCAGTGATTCGAAACCTTCAGCAATTTTTCCATCTTCAATTTTCAGGGTCGGGTACAAATCGTACATACCCTTTGCTGATATTTCTTTACTCACCGGCATCAGGAACTGATCCGTTTTGCGCCAATTTGTTTCAATCATAACTTAGTACTTCTATTTATTATTTTTTCCCCAGTTTTCGAACATTACAATGGCAGTGTAAAGCACTCCTGCTTCGCCACGGAAAGTGCCTGAACCGCGAGGTTTGTTATCCATCGAATACCACTCGTAAAATCCATTGTTATCCTTCACCCTTTTTACCATGGGCTGAATTTCGCGGTAGGCTTCTTCAACAAATCCATTCTTAATCAGTTGCTGAATCATGCGTGCGCCAAACCAGGTCCAGTCGCCGCCGTTTTGATAGCTGTAAACGGGATTCATAATCTTATTCACAAAATAACCTTCCGGATAAGGTGGATAGAGTGTAAGTCCAATGGACGGCGCGCCAGCCTGTTTTACCCTGCTGATCATTTCATCAAGCGAAACTTTTATTTCCTCATTGCTCAGCAAGCCCGCTTCTATCGCAATTGCAGTTCCACCAAAGTAGTAAATCTGGTTTTCGTCAAAATCGGAAGGGAAAGGCGATCCCTTTTCAAGGTAAATATGCGGGATAAATTTTTGTCTGGTACTATCCCACAAATGCTTACGGCAGTTTTTGGCGATGCTTTCTCTGATCGGCTCCCATTTGGTTTTGGTTGCCGGAAGCATTTCGGCCAGGTTGTTCAGGGCAATAACAAACATGGCATTGTCGTAAATATCGATGGCCGGATGGGTATTGTTGTCGAGGTCGACACCAAAGCCTTGTTCGGGCTGCACATCGCCCCAGTCGGCAGTGGTAGCTCCGATGATGAGACCGTATTGCTTGTTGAATCGTTGCTCCATCAAAAAAACCATAGCCCATTCCAGACGTTCGGCAACCGTTTTGTCTCCAACTTTTTCAGCCAGGATCGAACTATCGCCAGTCAACTGAATGTATTTAAAGACTGCTTGTACCATTGAGCTTTCCTGGTCGGTTTCAACTGTATTTTTGTGCGCTGCATAGCGTGGCTCAAGCTTCGAGTAACTGAAATCGGTTTCCCCTTTGCCTATTTTTTTAGCTGGGGTAAAGCCATCGATAATGTTGCCATCGTTGCCCTGCATGCGGCAAAATACCAGCAGGTTTTCCTTCAGTTCTTCCTTTGGGAAAGCCTGTGCCGCCAATTCGATAAAGGTATTGTAGTCGCGGATCCACACTTCGCGGTAGCCATCGCCTGCATTGAAACCGGCTTTCATTACTTCCAGAGCTTTGGATTTAACCAACGGGAAATATTCGTTTTTCGAAATCAAATCGGCAAGCTCCTTGTTTTCAGTTTTTTTAACCGGGGTTGAACAGGCAAAAACAACAATCAGTAGGATAAGGCATTGAATTTTTTTCATTTTTTCTATTTTTTAATGATTTCGGGATTACTTATCGTTTTAATAATAAAACGGTTGACCAGTTCACTTTCTTCAGGAAATACACAATCGTATTTGATGATGTGCTTGCCTGTTTTCAGTTGTGGAATGGCTTGGCTCAATTGGATGTCTTTTTTGAAACTTCCTTTACTGTTATAGAGTTTGATGGTTTTGCCATCGCAAACGATCGAATTACCTGCCTCGAAAGTTCCCGGCAATTCCAGTTTGAAATAGCCATCCAGTTCTATCCATGGATTGGTCACTGCCCCTTCTTTTCCCATCAATGTCAGGGTAAAAGATAGTGGTTGTTCAGCATCTTTGTTCTCGAATGCCCAATTCGAGTAGGTTGGCTGTCCGGGCTGAAGCAACTGATTGGTGTGCTCGTACTTGTATTTGCTGAAGGGGTAAAGTTTCCATTCCTGACCGTCTTTTTCGAGATGGAAATCGTTGGCAGGGTTTTTCAGCCGGGCCAGTTGGTCGGAAGAGAAGATTTTCTGCTTCGAAGCTTCCTGCCACAATTTGATCAGGGCAAGCAATTGCGAGGTATTTGGATTCTTTTGCAGACTGTTGTACCGGGCAACCAGGGCAAACCCGGCGTTATACCCGGCAGCACGGGCCATCATCCATTCAATGTCATCGGTGCCGGTTGTGGCCGAAAGCAGGAACCAGCCCAGCATGTTGGGCATATAATTCCGTTCCAGGAATGGTTGATTCTCCAACCGGTAATCGCCCTGCGATTCGCGAAATCCACCATACCAAGGCTCGCCCCAGTTCCAGTAATGGCAAATGTGCCAGTAATAATGGCTCGACCGGCTGGTTCCGTTTACCAAAGTCTGTTTGGTTTCCCTGAAAACTTTTTCGGCAAAAGCCTGAATGGCATAATCGCCTTCGCCAGACGACATACAACCTTCGTGACCATCAAAATCCATGTGCGAAACGCCGGTTTCGTTGAAAAAACGTCCCAAATTTCCTGCTATTTCCTGCTGAAGTTCAAAATTTGGGAACAGGGTGTTGTACGGATAATCCAGAAGCATACCGGCATGTTCACCTTTGGCGTGAGCCACAGCTTTTGTTTCGAAAGCACCACGCTGGCAGTCGAGCAATTTGTAAGGCGCTTCGTCCGTCGCGTCACGGAAACGGATAATCTCATCGCCAATCCTCACGGCATGAAGCGTACTCGGCTTGATGTTTTTGAAGTACTGATTCGATTCAACCGAGATTTCGGTGGCAATTGCCGTAACGTCAGCCGAAAGCAATGATGCACCAGTTTCGGATAGTCGCTTGTCAGGAACTGGTGAAACATACGGATCGTTTGTATTGATAAAAGTACTGAGGGTGTGAACGCCAATGCGGAGTCCTTTTTTTTCTGCCTTCTCTACACAGGTTTTCATCCCTGCATTTCCGTTCGGGAAGCTTTTGGGGTCGAGAATGAAATGACCCCACGACTGGAAAGGACCTTCGTGGTAAAGTGACATCAATCCGGCCTGCTGGGTGTAATCGAGCATCTGGTCGATAGTACTTTCATCAAAGTCGGAGATGAGGTAAGCTCTTCCGGTTTCAGGCGACTTTTTATGCCAAATACCGTTGATCAGTGGATGTGGCAACCCCTCCGCCAGTTCGATAGCTCCGATGTGATCGAGCGTTTCATTTTCGGGACAGCCAAACAGTGCGATAGCCGATCCGATGGTGGTTTCTCGCGGAATAGCAGCTACTGGCATATCAGGATATTGATCATTCCAAACCGAAGGATGGCGGGGTTTCGAGCGGTCGAGGCTGTAAGCCTGAAGGCTGCTTCCGTAAGTTTGGGCAATGGCGGCATTCCCGCGTGAATCATCTGTTCCCCCTTCATTTTTCAGAATACCACCCAAAGTTTTTGGGTTAAGCGCCTGTAGACCTATGGCAAATTGTCCATCGCGCACAACGCCAATCACTTCGCAAATCGTTTGACTGATTGTGGTAGGATATGGACCCCAAACAACAGCGTTAACCTTCTCTTTGTCGCTTAGTTTGGTCAATCGAAACGAAAGGTGTATTTTATTGGTCGTGACTTTGACAACTGCATTTATTTTGGATACCGGATAAGTCAGGCTGATTTCTCCGGATTTTGAATTGTAGAGTGCTTTTGAAGGTTCTTCCCAGGTTGTGCCAACCTTTATTTTCAGCAAGGCAGCTTTCTCTCCGGTTGCAAGGTGGTTTTTTCCGCTTGCAGGGTTGCTCATTTCGGAAACCTGCCCGGTTTGGGTAATGACCAGTGAAAAGTTATCTGTCCGAAAGTTGATTTGAGCCACAACAGGTAGAATTCCATAAACGGCAAATAGGAAAATGAGGGTAAATCTTTTCATCTGTTTATGTTATTTTGTTGTTGACACCGATGGTGGCGGAGTGGCAACACCCCAGTTGGTCTTCGGTTGGGCACCCATTTCAAAAGTCAGGGTTCCACCTTTGGTCAACTTTTCACGGTCGATCCAGCAGTTTTCAATCCTCTCATTTTTGAAGCTTGCCGATTGAACATAGACATTCTTTTTCGAATTATTTTTGGCTTCAATCACCAATTCTTTTCCTGAATAGTATTTCGGATCAAGCTGAATAGTGACCTTGTCGAATTGCGGGCTACCGAACTGGAAAGTAGGGTTCATAGCCGCATGTCCCTGAACATCGAACAATCCGAGTGCTGCCATTACATACCAGGCACCCAATTGTCCCTGGTCTTCGTCCTGCCCTACCCCATAACCACGCAAAGGTTCGGCGCCATAAAACTCGTCGCAAATGGCGCGTGTCCATTTCTGGGTAAGCCAGGGTTGACCGGAATAGTTGAACAGCCACGAATCGTGCAGGCAGGGCTGGTTTCCATGGTTGTATTGCATGTCAATTCCCGAAAAGCTGTCTATCTGATCCGACTTCCCTCCAAACCGGCCTTTTTGGGCATCTTCAAACACTTTGCCCAACCGCTTGTTAAATTCGTCCTTGCCCATCAGGTCGATCAGCCCAGCAACATCGTGCGGGACATACCAGGTGTATTGAAACGCGTTTCCTTCCTGAAATCCATCCCAGGCTTTCATCGGGTCGAATTTCTGGATAAAGGTTCCATCCAGTTTTTTAGGTCGGATGAATTTGGTTTCCGGATCGAACAGGTTTTTATAATAACTGGCCTGCTTCATCAGTTTCTCATGGTCCTGTTCTTTGCCGAGCGCTTTGGCCATCTGGCCTACGGCATACGAACTGAAGGCATATTCGAGCGTATGCGAAGCGCCAAAATTAAAAACCCAGCCATTCGGTAAAACTGTATCCTTGTAAGGAACGTAACCGTTTTTTACAAAATAGTTCAGGTCGTATTTCCCGTTCCCGAGGTTGCGGCCGCGGTATTCCACTTCGTTTTTCAACGCAGCTTCGTAGCCTTTTTCTACTTCAAAATCGCGGATTCCACAGTTGTAGGCCGAGGCAATAAGCAAACCCTGGAAATTGGTTTGCACACCGTTGGTGTAGATTCCGGCAGCTTCGCCATCGTGCAGCCAGCCGCGGTTTTTGTAATAATCGATATTCGATTGAACATACTCGCTAAAATAATCGGGATACGCCAAAGCCCACAATTGGCTCAGGTTCCAGAATCCGCCCCAGATGCCGTCGGTATTGAAATGCCGGTGTTTTGGCTGCCCTTTTTCGTTCAGCGGAATTTGCCCGATACCGCCATCAACCATTGGATATTGCCCATTCACATCGCTCGAAACGCCGCGACCGAGCAGGGCATGGTACAATCCGGTATAGAATTTCACTTTGTTGATGGTATCGTTGCCCTCAACCTTGATCCGTCCCAGTTTTTCGTTCCAGGCTTCATGCGCCAGTTGGCGCACCCGATCGAATGACTTTCCGGTGGCTTCGGTTTTCAGATTCAACCGTGCATTTTCGATGGAAGTGTAGCTCAATCCGGAAGATATCTCCAGAACCTCGTCTTTCTTCATGTCAAAATTCAGGAATAAACCGCTGCCAATACCTTTGGTTTCTGACACACCTGCAATTTGAACCGAATCAACAAAAGCGCCTGTTCCAATTGGTTGCTTGCTAAGCTGCGCCACAAAATACATTTTCACTTTCTTTCCGGGGTCGCAGAATTTGGCGTATTCCGGATATGTTTCGATATATCCTTCAACCTCATTGCCGTTAACAATTTTGGCCCAGGCATCGGTCACTCCGCTGCTTTCGCCCTGCCGGTGACCAATGTCGATAATCAGGTGAGCCTGATTGGTTTCAGGAAAAGTATAGCGGTGAAAGCCTACCCGTTCGGTGGCGGTGATTTCAGCTTTGATGTTGTAATCTTTCAGGAATACGGAATAATAGCCAGGTTCGGCATGTTCAGTTGCTTTATCGAACCGAGAACGGTAGCCACCATCCGGGTTTTCAAGTGTTCCGGGAATGGTCTGCAATATTCCGGTTGTGGGCATAAAAACAAGTCCACCTACCTGGAACTCATGAAAATGGCCAAAACCTTCGATTGAAGTATGGCGGTCGTCGTACCCGCACGGACCCCAGCTTCCGGCGCTTCCGTAGCCATTGGTATGCGGCGCTAATTTGGCCATGCCAAACGGAACGGCAGCAGGGGTGTAGAAAAACCAACGGCCATGCACCGAACCGATCTGCGGATCGACATATTTTGTCAGGCACGGATCATGTTTTATTACAGAACAGGAAGCAATCGAACCCATTAGCCCGATAATCAGGACAAATGACTTCGTTTTTTGTAGTAGTCCATTCATTTTTATGCTTTTGACTTTCCGGTGAAAAGTGAAACAAAAAACAAATATGAAACTGAGGCAACCAAAACAAACATCGATGCAATAACATTTCCGGTAAAATCGCTGATCCATCCCATGAGCAGCGGAAGAACGGCACCGCCGCAAACAGCCATGATCATCAATCCTGAGATTTCGTTGGAGCGAAGCGGGTATTTTTCAACGGTAAGCGAATAAATGATCGGGAAAATATTGGCCACTCCAAGTCCGATCACAAAGATCAGAACCATGGCAACCGAATCAGCGGGTGCGAAAATCAAGGACAGAATCGAAACCAGGCCCAGGATGGTTGACCAAAGGAAGAACCTGTGGGACGAAAGTTTGGCAAGCAGGATAGCACCACCAAATGTTCCGAGCATTTTGCCGAAGAAATAAACGCTGCGTCCGGATTCGGCAAATGTTTGCGCCGAGTTGAATTTTGCCAGCAGGAACTGTCCTGAAAAGGCATTGATCCCCACATCGATTCCTACAACCAGGAATATTCCGAGCACCATCATGCTGATATAGCCTGTGCCCAGTAATTTGAATGAAGATGCAAAAGTTGCACGTTTTTCGGTGTTTTTTGTTTCTTCAATTTTGGTGAAATACAGCCAGATAACCGAAAGTAATGAAACAACACCGAAAACAAGGAACAGCAACTTCCAGTCGCCAAACTTAAGCGCCAGCCAGCCTGCCAGCGGGGCTGCTATCATGGAACCGATGGCTTTTACAAATTGCGAAAAACTCAGGAAACTCGACCTGCGGTTTGCCGGAACTACATCTACCAGCAAAGGATTTGCCGAAACTTGCACGATGGTATTTCCAATACCCAACATGGCAAAACCGAACAAAGCCATTTCGAAAGAATAAAAGAAATACGGAAAGAAAAGGCCCAATGCAGTAATCAGCAGTCCGATATTAAGGACGGTGCGTTTTCCTATGCGATCCTGAAGGATCCCAACCGGCACCGACAACACAAAAAACCAGAGAAATACAGCTGAAGGGATTAACTGCGCCAACGTATTGCTTAGTGCAAAGTCCAGTTTAATACGATCAACACCGATTCCGACCAGGTCGCAAAAGCTCATGACAAAGAACGACATGAGTACCGGGGTGACAAATTTAATTGAGATATTTGATTTTGACATGATAAAAGTTTTAGCTTGTTTTTACATGGTGGCTAAAAGTGGTTTGAGCTGCTCGTAATACGTGTCGTCAGCTAAAATTGAACTGCCTATCATGGCAGCTGTTTCTTTCAGTTCGGAAATTTCGACACGAACTTCAACGCCGTTTTCGGATAAATAATCCTGAAGATGTTTCCCGAAAAGGCTGAAGGCATTGGATATATTTCCTCCTATCACCAGGACTTCGATCTTGGATTTTTGAAGCCAGGGTTTAAGGAAAACCCCCATTTTAAAGCCGAAATCGATAAAGATCTTATTTGCAATTTCATTGTTCGAAGCCAGTTGAGCCAGTTCTTTCACACCTGAAAGTTGTTTCCCAGTCAGGGTTTGGTAGCGGTTTAATAAACCACGGGTCGAAAAGTAGTCGTCGGCATTCCCGTTTTCGAAAGGAAGGTGCCATACAGCTCCGGTTTCAGGAACATTTTCCCCACTGGTAACAGGCATACGATTGCTCAGAAAGGCGGATCCAAACCCGGTGCCAAGGGTGATGGACAAAGAATTGCTTGTTCCGCAGGCTTTCCCGATCCAGTCCTCACCAATAGCAAAAGCCGTGGCATCGTTGATAAAGCGCACCGGAAAACCGGAAGGCAAACCGAGTACTTTACGAATTGCCAGCGGAACATTAAGCCCGTAGATATTTTCGTATTTTTTATTGTTGCCTTTAAAAAGTGCAACTCCGTTCACATAATCGAACGGGCCGGGCATGGCAAAACCGATTCCGGCAATTTTTTCAACACTCGTTTTCAGCATGGTTTCTTTTATCGTTTTTGCCCAAACGCTGATTATCTCTTCAGCACTCCCCTGATTGTCAAGTTCATTCTCCGAATGAGTTTCCGGAAGGTACTTCTTCCCGGCCAGGTTACAGCCCGCGCAACTCACATGGCTTCCGCCAACGTCAACTCCGATCGCAATTTTTTTCATTTTCTGTTATACATGTTTTAGTTGTCAATTCCCCATTTTTTATTCGGTTCAGGCCCCATTTCCAAAACCAGCGACCCTCCTTTTAACAATTCTTTCGCCTGAAATTTAAACGAGTGAAGAGGCTGCCCGTTTAATGTTGCGCTTTGAACATATTTGTTTAACCGTGAGGTATTATGGGATTCGATTGTAAATATCCCTCCACGTCCGAAACGTTGCCCCAAATCAATTTCAACTTTCGGGAATAAAGGGCTGGCAATTTCGTAAACCGGCTCAACGTTGCAACCACCATCGGTTTGGAAAAGCCCCAGCGAAGCCATAAGAAACCAGGCGCTCATTTGCCCCTGGTCTTCATCGCCCAAATAGGCATTGGCCAATCCATAACCATAATAACGATCAACGATAGCCCGGCTCCATTTTTGGGTAAGCCAGGGTTGCCCAACCCAGTTAAACAAAAAGGCAAAGTGCATTGATTGCTGGTTTCCCTGAATAACCGGATAGCCCCAGTATTGATCGTTTGGCGCATTGAACCGCCATTTATTGCTCTCGTTAAAACCCCAGTCGAGCCGCTCGATAAACCGGGATTTCCCAATCACTTCGGCCAATGCGGGAACATCCTGTGGTACAAAGAAAGTGAGCTGCCAGGCATTTCCTTCCACATATTGTTCGTTGGCACCCGATTTATATGGATCAAAACCGGGCATCCAGCTTCCATCCGATTTTCGCAAACGGGCATATCCGGTTTCCGGATCAATAACATTACGCCAGTATTCACCGCGCTTTTTGAATTCCTGGTAATCCTGTTCTTTGCCCAGCGATTTGGCAAATTGGGAAACTGTCCAGTCATCATAACTATATTCAAGCGAATTAGAAAAACGGCCATTATCGTAAGGAACGTAATGGTATTTCAAATAGGCTTCCAGATCATCGTTTCCGGCAAAGCCACCACCTACTTTTTGAGGTAAAGTTGTCTGCATTTTCTTTACAGCCTGAAATGCTTTTTCGGCATCGAAATCCCGGATACCCATCTGGTATGCCCCAACGATCATTGGTATTTCGTGTTCGGCCACCATCACCGGAATGTATTCCATTCCTGCCGGGCCTTTGGCCAGCCATCCATTGGCATCATACATCGCCAGTTGCGACTTCACCCAGCGGTTGCTCCATTCAGGTGTTACGAGGTTCCAGAATTGGTTCAGGTTCCAGAAGGTATTCCAAAACGCATCGCATCCCAGGGCTGGCGATTCCGGATCCTCCATTTGCCTGATTTGTTCGTCAGCATCGACCCATTTGCCATCAACGTCGCTGTATGTATTGCGGCTACACAAAGCGCGGTACATGTTCGAGTAAAAACGCATTTTCTCGCGGCGGTCGTTGCTGGTTATTTTAACACGTTCAAACAACTTGTTCCATATATTAACCTGATTTTGGCGAACAGCATCAAAATCCCAGCCAAACGGCTGATTGATTTCCGCTTCAAGATTTTTGGCTGCATTCGCGATACTCACATACGAAATCCCGGTACGAACCTGTACAACCTGATTTGCTTTTGTATCAAATTCGGCAAAAACTCCGGCATCGACAGAATTCAGTGCATGAAACTGGTCGGTTGAATTTATCACTCCTTTTTCGGTCCAACCGCCAAAATTACTGATCGGCTGATCGAACTCAATTACGAAATGAACGATATAATCCTGCGAAATTCCACCCGACCAGGTATCCGGGTTGTGCTGTTTGCTGAAACCTTCAATCCGGTTATCGCCCACTTTTTTAATAGAAACTTCCTTTAATTGGTAGGTATATTCTGCCGGAAATTGCATGTCCATCAAAATGCGCGAACCTTCCCTGTCTTTCGGGAAAGTGTATCGTTGAAAGCTGCACCGGGTGGTTGCTGTCAATTCGGCCTTTATGCCATAATCGGTAAGATCTGCTTTGTAATAGCCAATTGGCGCCTCTTCGGTCGACTTATCGATCCGCGAACGATAACCTTCGTCAGGCCTTTTTTCGTCGCCAATTTCGGTTTGCAGTTTGCCATTGGTTGGCATCATCAGCAGTCCGCCAAGCGTCCATTCATGGATGTGGCTAAAACCTCCGATGGTTTCAAAAATTGGGTCGTAACCGCCCTGCCAATCTGCATTTTGGTTGTCGGGGCTGATTTTCACCATGCCGAAAGGCATCCAGGGGCCTGGCGCGATCATCCAGCGCGAATGGGCTGTTCCCATCAGGGTGGAAGCATAGGCAGCCGGGGTGATTGGTTTTTGCTGTGCACGTATAACATTTCCAGCCTGAATAGTTTCATTCCCAATCCTGACTTCGAATTTACTTTCAATTTGCTGATCGACCGCCGGCATTGGCGCTTCAAAAACATAACGTCCTGCTTCAACAGTTTCGGTAAATATTTTGTCGCCATCCAAATACACGCTTAATTCAGGTTTTCCTGAAATGTGTTCAACATCAACCAAAAGTGGCTGTGCTTTTCCCGCTGTCGATTCAATTTCATAACTGGCTGCACTCACATCGCGCAAAAAAACATCTTTATTTTCGAGTAACCGGCAATTACCCGGCCCCTCCATCCTGATGTGATCAAACACCAGCCAAGATCCCTGAAGGATAGTCAGGTTAATTTCATTCCCGCCTTTTTTCAGCAGGCTTCCCTCAATCGGCACTTCGGCCTGAAAGCCTTTATTTTCAGGCAAATTACCGGCTGTCGGATTTTTTAACGAGCCAACAGGCAACTCATATTTCCACGATTTTCCATTAACCGTAATTTTCAACAATGGCGATTCCTTCGAACTTACATTGAGCACATCTACGATTAATTTCCAATCGCCTTTCACCGGAAGCTTTTCTATTCCAAAAAGAATATTCAGCGAGTGCGAACGCCAGCCTGAAGTTGAGCCTGTTCCACCCCAGTCATCAGCCGGGCCGGGCAGTACATAAGGGAAATCGTTTTTCGTATCCGATTGCCCGATCAGAAAAAAACGATCTTCCCAACCAAAATCCTTCTCCAGAAAGTTTTGATAATCGTTGGGGGCTAATGCGAATTCAGTTGCGCTGTTGTCAGCTTCACCGATTTGCCATATCACCCGGTTCCCGGTTTTGCACGATTGAAAAACGATGATTCCGGCCAAAACGAGATAATTTATTACTGTTCTGAAGTTTTTCATAATGGGAATCGCAAGGTGTGTTTAAAAACTATAATTCCTAAGAGTTTTTGCTCAAGACATTTAAAAGAAACACTTTGGCCGGCCTTGTCTATTTCTTTCAATAAAGTGTCAAGGTATTGAGAATCAATAACCATAGCATCCATAATGATAAAGTTATTGCTTAATTTGCTTTTTGCTTTGCTTACAATTGTCGGGTATTCTTACCAAATACGATCATATGTATCTGATTAACAACAATTCGATTCACACGACTTCCCTTTAATTAATCTAAGATAAAGATATGGTATAATTATTTTATGGATGTACGGAAATGCATATTATATTCTTCGATTTGCGCAAATTTGGTTTTAAGGCAAGGAAAACTTTTTTTGGAATATAATTTATAGTTCTGATGATTGAGGTGTTCAAGGTTGAAGTGCCTTTAGAATGCATAATCACAGGACTCAGACCGGCATTGGAGTTCAATTATTTGTCTGTAAAATTCCCTATAGTGTTCAAATTTTAGAACCTGGAATATCTAGCTATCGCTCGACTTTTTCCCTGCCTGATGTTTTTTTCTGTATTCAAAAGGAGTGCATCCTTTCACTTGTTTAAACTGACGGGAAATATTTTTGGTGTCGTCGAATCCTGACTCCAAAGCAATCTCAAAGATGGATTTATTGGTTTCAAGCAAGCGTATGGCAAATTTCTGTATTTGTAGTTTATAAATGTATTTGTAAACGCCTGTTCCGGTGGTTTCCTGGAAACGCTTTTCGAATACCCGACGCGAAAACGGAACCTGTTTCAATACATCAGCAACGTTTATTCTATCGTCGATATGCTGATGAATATATTTTAGCGCTTTGGCAATGTATTTATCGTTGGCTGAAGCAATATCTGTGGATTGGCGAGTAATAACATGGGTAGGCATTACCAGAACGTCGTAGTTTTCAATTACCTGCTTTGTTATTAACATATCCATCAATCGTGCTGCTTCGTAACCCCCTTTTTCTGTATCAAGATCAATGCTTGATAATGGAGGATCCGACAAATTGCAGGTCATCTTATCGTTATCAACGCCAAGTACGGCAATTTCTTCCGGTATCTGGATTTTGGCATGTTTACAAGCTTCGGTAATATGCTGACCACGCTCATCATCGCAAGCCATAATTGCGATTGGTTTTGGTAACGATTGCAGCCACTGGCTCAGTGCCGAAGGTTTATAATGCCACAGTTCACTCGAAGGAGCCTGTTCGTTATCAAAATAATGTACTTCGAAGCCAAACGGTTTTAAATGGTTTGCGAAACCTTCGGCACGTTCGCGCGACCAGACGATATTTTTAAAACCATAAAATGCAAAATTTCTGAATCCTTTTTTAAGGAAATACTCGGCTCCAATTTTACCGGCTTCAAAATATCCGCCGGTAATATTTGGGATTTCCGAAAACCGCTCCTTGAAATCTTCTACAATCAGATGTATTCCTGCATCAAGTACTTTTTTAACATCCAGATCATTATACAGTTGGGCAATAATACCATCGGCTTCCCACTCTTTGGCAAAGTTCACTATGCCTTCCATACCAAGTGTTTCGCGGTAAAAAAGAGGCATCCGGCAGAATGTCCATGGGCCATGTTCCTTGGAGTATTTTACAATACCTTTCATCAGGTTCTGGCCGTATTCTTCCGAAATATCGATAAGCAGGATTATTTTGTGCATGACAATATTTTTGATTCAATAATGGCTAAAATTAAAGTAACCACTGTATAAGCGGGTGGAATTGATAAGACCCAGTTAATGGCAAAAATCCAACTTTTGTTGCTCTTCTATTCGTTCTTGCTTTTCCTGATCCTGAGCAGATTTCCTGGTTTTGTCCTCGTCAAGACCAATTTTGTCAATACAATATCTTCTGGCCCAAAATGATTGCCTCAGTGGGGCTTCTTGTCCAGTAGTGGATAGCTTCTGAAGATTTTGAGCGCATTTATCTCTTTCAAAATCCCCATCAGTTGTGAAACAGATAACTTTGGCGGAGCACTTACGATCAGGTGAGTGTGGCCGATCTGAAAACTCAAGTCTATTAATTCATATGATTTCCATTCCATCAAAACATGAACATCTTTGGTCAATATTTCCTTAACCAAACCTTCAGCTATGCGAAACCGGTATTTGAGCTTACATACAAAATGATACGTACACTGATCAATTAAATGGCTTAAAGTACGGAAATCGCTCATGAAACAAATTTAGTGATTTTCAGACACAGCCAACAGAATATAACCACTGCCAAAGGAGGGGTTTTAATTTTATAAAATAACCTTTTTAGTAAGTAAAATAATTTAGGGACGTATTATATTCAGTAACCTTGTAAAGCACCATTTTCAACCTTTTCAGGTAAAATGGTTACAATATCTCGGATAGTTTAACAGGACGGTGCTCCGCATTTGATTTTTTTGCGGCCAGCGCAATAGCCACGGACTTTAATCCGTCATCTCCTGAAACCGGAAGGGATAAACCATTTACGACAGCATCGCAAAAGATTTTCATTTCATTAGCATAGGCTTCCAAATAGCGATCCATAAAGAAATTCAGCGGCAAGGAGCCATGTACGCCATCACTGGCAAAATAGCGGTGATTTTCAGGGAAGTTATTGTCAGCGCAAGCCATACCTTTTGAGCCGAAAATTTCGACACGCTGATCGTAACCATAAACTGCTTTACGACTGTTGTCAATCACACCCATGGCACCATTTGCAAATGTGAGCGTAATAATTGCGGTGTCAACATCGCCTGCTTTGCCAATCTCAGGATCGACCAATACAGAAGCATTAACATATACTTCAGTAACTTCGCTGCCAACGATATACCTGGCCATATCGAAATCATGAATTGTCATATCCATAAACATTCCACCTGAAACTGCACTGTATTCAGCCGGAGGTGGTGCCGGGTCGCGGGAAGTAATTTTAAGGATGTGAGGGTCACCGATTTTCCCTTCAACAACCAACTGTTTTATTTTTAAAAAATTAGGATCGAAGCGGCGGTTAAAGCCAACCATTAGTTTTACTCCGGCTTTTTTCACTGCTTCCAGGGCCCCCTGAATTACTTCGAGGGAAAGATCGACAGGTTTTTCGCAGAATATATGTTTCCCGGCATTGGCTGCCTCAATAATATATTGGGCATGTGTATCGGTTGGAGAACAGATCACAACTGCTTCAACTTCAGGATGATTGATAACATCCTTGTAATTACTGTAAACAGTTTCGATGCCAAAACCCTTTGCCACCTCTGTAGCACCTGCAATATTCAGATCGGCAACGGCAACTACTTCAGCCTGTGGTACATTTTGAACAAGAGTAGCAATATGAACTTTGCCAATTCTTCCGGTACCGATAACACCAAGTTTAAGTTTTTTCATTTCTTCAGGATTTTATTTGATTAAAAAATGTCAATTTTATTGAGTGTGTTAAATTCAAACTAGGAGGTTCCAGAAATGTATCAGAACCAACACAAACGCCACTATCGCTTTTTGAATTGATAATCTGTACTATAGCCCCAGTGATTTAATAAAATCGCGGTTACGCTGAGCACAAACTTTGGGATTTCCCATTCCTGGAAGAACATCCTGTTCCACCACTATCCATCCGGCATATTTTTGTTTGGCAAGTTCAGCTACTATGGCAGGAAAATCAACGGCACCTTTTCCCAGTTCACAGAAAACGCCTTTCCCTACTGATTGGAAGTAATCCCATCCTTCGGCTCTCGAGTTTGCAGCAATTTCAGGTTGGCAATCTTTAAAATGGATGTGCCAGATACGCGCCTGGTGTTTTACCAAAGCAGTCAGCGGATCGCCTCCCCCAAACTGATAATGTCCCATATCCAGGACCAGACCGACCAAAGATGGATCCGTTAATGCCATTAACTGATCAATCTCTTCCGGCGTTTCAACATAACCTGCACAATGGTGATGAAAAACGGTTCGCAAGCCTGTTTTAGCTTTTACTTCGCCTGCAACAAAATTAGCCCCTTCAGCAAATATTTTCCATTCCTCCTTTGTAAGCCCCATGCTTTCAGATACTCTTCCGGCATTAAGCGTTCGTTCTTTCTCGCTTCCATTGTCATCGGCCAGCACAATAAATGCATCAGGATAACCGGTATCCGCCATCAATTTTGCGGTTTTAACGGCCAATTCTGCACCGGCTGCATGTTTGGAGCGGTCTTTTAAAAAAACCGGGACAAAGGCGCCGACCATCGACAAACCGCGCTGATCAAGTTCCTTTTTTAGTTCGGCAGGGACGGTGGGCATAAATCCCCAATCGCCTAATTCACTGCCCTGATAACCGGTCTCCTTTATTTCATCGAGCACCTGTTCAAAACCGGCAGCTTTGCCATCAAGATCAAATTCGAGAACTCCCCATGAACAGGGAGCATTGGCTATTTTTATCATACTAAAAATATTAAGTTAAAAGATTAGAATTTTCTTGACCATTCCTCATTCCATCGTTCAATAACGACTTTTGTCTGAGTATAAAATTCAACGGCATGAGCGGACTGTCCGTGTAAATCTCCAAAGAAACTTTCTTTCCACCCGCTGAACGGGAAGAAAGCCATGGGAGCAGCTACTCCAATATTCACACCGATATTGCCTGCCAGGGTGTCGTGACGGAATTTTCTGGCTGCGGCACCGCTGCGGGTAAAAATACAGGCAGAGTTTCCGTAACGGTTCCTGTTAATCAAATCGATAGCTTCTTCGAGCGTGTCAACATTTATGATGCTCAGCACTGGTCCAAAGATTTCAGTTTTATATGCCTGACTTTCCTCTTTCACATTCCCTAATATAGTTGGACCAATAAAAAAACCATGCTCCAGACCGGCAATCTTTATTCCCCTTCCATCGAGCAACAGTTCAGCTCCATCATCAATTCCCACCTGAATGAGTTTTTCAATCCTTTCTTTGCTTTCCTTAGTAATTACCGGTCCCATTTCCACATTGGGATCTAATCCGTTTCCTGTTTTCTTTGCCAAAGCCGAAAGAATAAGTTTCCGGGTAATTATCTCTGCTGCAGAACCCACCGTTACAACTACCGAAGCAGCGAGACAACGCTGACCGGCACAGCCAAAAGAGCTGTCGGCAATTATCTTTACTGTTGTATCTTCATCGGCATCAGGCATTACAACAACCGCGTTTTTTGCACCGCCTTGTGCCTGTACCCTTTTCCCATTCAGTGCCCCTGTTTGATAAACATGTTTTGCAACAGGTGTAGAACCCACAAAACTTATGGCAGGAATAAGCGGATGTTCGAGTATTGCATCAACGGTCTCCCTGCCTCCGTGAACCATATTTAATACGCCTTTGGGAAGATTTACACTTTCGAACAATTCGAAAATCCTGGTCATGGACAACGGAACTTTTTCAGATGGCTTTACAATATAGGTATTGCCACACGCAATTGCATAAGGCATGAACCAAAAAGGTATCATGATCGGGAAGTTGAAAGGAGAAATACTTGCTCCAATTCCAAGTGGCTGGCGGATCACGAACTCATCCACACCCGTGGCAATGTCTTCGGAAAACGGACTTTGCAAAAGTGTAGGAATTCCACAGGCAACTTCAAGATTCTCGATGGCCCGGATGATTTCACCTTTAGATTCGACAATTGTTTTACCACACTCTTTTGTACAGATTACAGCCAGTTCATCGGCATTGGCCTCCAAAATCTGTTTCATTTTATACAAATACTGAACGCGCTGAGTGGCAGGTGTGTTCCTCCACGCTTTATATGCTTCGTTAGCTGATTCAGCTGCATCCCGGACATCCTCACTGTTTCCGGCAGGAACTTTTGCAATTGATTGCCCGGTTGCCGGGTTAACCACATCCAGATACGTTGAGCCCTTGCTTTCAACCCATTGGCCGTTGATATAATTTTTTAATTTTGTTGTCATAATTATTGGAATTAATATTGATGATCCTTTATGCTCAGAGGTAATACCTCTGCTTTTTCTTCTTTTCTACATAATCTGAATATGCATCTTTTACAGTATCTACTTCCGAGACTTCGGAAATTGCAACTTCCCACCAGGCATATCCCGGAACACCTTTGGTAAGGCTTGTCTCTATGGTGATCACGGTAGTTTTTTTCTGATTTTTAGCTTCAATAAGAGCGGATTTTAACGAATCAATGCTATTTGCTTCAATTACATAAGCACCAAGACTTTTGGCATTTTGTGCATAATCGACCGGAAGAACGTCGCCCGTAAGAAGCCCTGTTTCTTCATCTCGATAGCGGTATTTAGTTCCAAAACGTTGTGATCCGATGGATTGGGAAAGACCTCCAATACTTGCAAAACCATTGTTATTGAGCAAAATGATGATAAACTTTATTCCCTCCTGAATGGCGGTAACAATTTCACTGTTCATCATCAGATAGTTGCCATCGCCCACCATCACGTAAATTTCACGATCGGGACATGCTAATTTGGCGCCAAGGCCGGCAGCACATTCATATCCCATAGTTGAGTAACCATATTCAAGATGAAATCCTTTTGTATCCCGGGTTCTCCAAAGTTTGTGAAGGTCGCCCGGCAAACTACCGGCAGCGCATAAAACCACATCGCGCGGACCGGAAAAATCATTTACTGCACCAACCACTTCACGCTGATGAACCGGAATTTCTCCGGAAACAGTATAGAATTCAGTGACCTTAGTATCCCATTCCTGGTTCAAGGCAATCACACGGGCAGCATATTCTTCATTAACCTTGTAACCGGTTAATAAATCAGCCAGTTCCTCCAAACAAACTTTAGCATCAGCAATAAGAGGCAATGCACTGTGCTTATGCGAGTCGAATTCGGCAATATTTATGTTGATGAACTTTACATCAGGATTTTGGAAGGCTGTTTTTGATGCAGTTGTGAAGTCACTGTAACGGGTTCCAATCCCTATCACCAAATCTGCTTGTTCTGTATATTCGTTGGCACCCGGAGTTCCTGTTGCACCTACTGCACCCAGGTTTGACGGATGATTATATGGCAATGACCCTTTACCAGCGAAGGTTTCGGCAACCGGTATCCGGGTTTGCTCCACCAGTTTGGCAAATATTTCAGTAGCTTCGCTGTAAATTACCCCGCCACCGGCAACAATAACCGGTTTTTTTGAAGCTTTAATCCATTGAACTGCTTGTTTTAATACATCCGAATCGGGGCGTGGGCGCTGAATTTTCCATACCCGTTTACGAAATAAATCTTCAGGAAAATCATACGCTTCAGCCTGGACATCCTGTGGCAATGCAAGTGTAACAGCGCCTGTTTCGGAGGGAGAGGTAAGAACACGCATTACTTCGGGTAACGAAGTAATTAACTGTTCGGCGCGGTTAATACGGTCCCAGTATCTGGAAACAGGCTTAAAACAGTCATTGACAGAAATATCCTGTGACGATGCTGATTCAAGTTGCTGTAAAACAGGCGCGACATTGCGACGTGCAAAAATATCGCCGGGAATGAGCAATACCGGAAGCCGGTTTATGGTAGCGCAAGCAGCACCGGTAACCATGTTGGTTGCTCCCGGCCCGATGGACGAAATACAGGCAAAGGTTCCCATCCGGTTTTTCATTTTGGCATATGCAATTGCAATATGAACCGAGGCTTGCTCATTCTTGGTTAAAATATACCTGAAATTGGTATCTTCCATCAAGCCTTCGCCAACACCAGCAACAATTCCGTGACCAAATATTCCCAGGCAGCCTGCAAAGAACGGACTTTCAACGCCATCCCGCCCGACATACTGATTCTTTAAAAAGCGGATAACTGCCTGTCCAACAGTTAATCTTATTGTCTTCATTTTTGTTTAATATTTAAAGCTTTGCATCAGTAATTTCGGTCTCTAAAAAGTTTACACAAATATTAGGTGTCATTCATATCGCGTGTAACTACCGGTACTCTGGGATCCATTCCTTTCCAGGTTCCATAAATCCATTTGTGATCCGGATCATCAGAGCTCATCAGGCTCTGGTCGCTTCCTGCTAAAAAATTCAGGTAATACACCTTGTATCCATGACCAGCCACCACAGGGTGATATCCTTTGGGAATAAGAACAACATCGTTGTGATGGGCTTCTGCAATCTCATTCAAACTCCGGTCATCGGTATATACCTTTTGGATCGCAAACCCCTGAGGTTTATCGATTTTATAGAAGTAAATTTCTTCCAGGCAGGCTTCGGCCAATGCCCCGGTAACAGGGTCGGTTTTCCGGCTATCATGTTTGTGCGCAGGGAAAGAACTCCAGTTTCCGGAAGGAGTATAGACTTCGACACAAACCAACTTGCTGGCCGCTGAGCCAGGAGGCAATAAACGGTTGATCTGCCGGCTTGCGTTATCGCCGCCCCTGTGTTCGATTCCCATAGCCACTACATCGTCAGGTGTAACAAAATGAGCAGGGAATATCTGATCGGTAACGCACCAGCCGCAAGCCATATCAAGTGAATCGCCAATGGGACTAATTACGAATTTGGTATGCGGAGGCAGGTATAATCCATGTGGCAAGCCACTGAATACATCTTTTCGTCCGTTCGAAGTTGTCCATGTTCCAGCCGATGTTTCTGCCAAAAAATTTCCCCCGAGCAGAACAAACATATACTCATTTTCGCCGGTGTCGCCAGTCCAATTTTGTCCTGCATCTATTGTTCTGGCCATAAAATTCAAGTGATTCCAACCTGCTTCTGCGGAAGAAACAGATTGGTATATATCTTTATCTCCTGATGGCTTTGCCAGAATCGGGCACTTTTTATCACGGTTCATATTTCCATCAATTAAACCAATAGTAAGCTTCGGATCTTTGAAATCAAATCAGTAGTAGCCTGGCAGAATTGCTTCAGGGTAACCACTGTTGCCGGGAAGCTGTCAAAGTCTTCGATGGACATCCCGTTTTCATCGTAAGCGTGTCTGAAAAGTTTAAATTTCTTTTCCAATTCGGCAATGATTTTTGGATCAACAGGAATATCCATGTAGTTTATTATAGGAACGTCAGAACCATTGTACCTTTGCTGCCATTTGTACGGTGGCGAAATCACCACATCGCCGCCAATGAATTGCGACCAGTGTAAATGATTCCTGAAAGCCGCACTTAACAAGCGTAACCGATATCCTCGTTCGTTGTAAATCCGGTAAGCTTTCTTCATCGCGGCAACTCCCGCCCAGTCCATAATTTCAGGATTGGCAATAATGTTTTCCTTATCTGCTGCAGTCTTTAGGGCGTCATCGAGTCGTCCAACCATCAGAGTACAAACCGGCCCCATGGTGCTAATGTCTTTTCCTTCTTTTTCGCGCCGGCGTAGCCCACGTTCAACAGCTTCGGCTACGGCAATGGCCTGAGGAACCGTGAAACTCACTGTCGCATTAATACTTACACCCCGATAGGTAACTTCTTCCATCGCTTCAATTCCCGCTTTTGTTGCAGGTATCTTTACAATAATATTTGGTGCCAGTTCGCTGAAATGCATAGCTTGCTCAACTATTTTTTGTGCGTTTCGGTATAATCTGGGATCAGTTTGAATCGAAAGCCGTCCATTTTTACCGTTTTCCTTTACAAAAATTGGTTCCAAAAGAGAGGCAGCTTTCATCGACATTTCTTCGATGAGTAGCCAGGCAAGTTCATCTTCTGTTGCGTAAGGATGATCAGCAATTAGCTTTTGTATGCTTTCTTTCCATACCTCCCATTCTTTATTCAGGACTTCGAGTACGATTACCGGATTGCAGGTTGCTCCAACTGCTCCGTCAGCAATTGAACTACTTAACTCAGCAACTGAGCAGGAATCGTTCCATAGTGCAGTTGGTGTTGTTTGTGATATCTGATACAACTTGCTTTTGTAAGTTTTGTTGGATGTTGATGCTGTTTCCATATTTTTACTTTGAATTTGTATCGATTACGATTTTAAAAGCTTCTACTACTAATTTAGTGGGTAAATTTGTTTTGTCGAAAGTCAGAAGACAGGAGCCGGAAGCTACCTAAAAACCAAATTTATTCTTACAGATTTCAGATATGATGAAGATTACCTTTATATGACCTCGTTCTGTTAAAGGAAGCAATATCTTTATATGAGAGACTTCGGTCTTCTGACTTCCGTCTTCTGGCCTCTAAAAAGTTAAATTCCATTCGAAGCAGAACCATTTAAATTAATTCCATACGATGCGTTACCAGAAAAATCCATAGAGAACTGCCAAAATTCCACAAATACCGATAGCGGCAATGTTGAATATGTTTGTTGTTTTAAACATTCCATGCTCAAGGATCAGCCCTTTTTCATCCATCGTAGAATTCGTATTGTTTAGAACTAAAATGAGTCCGATCAAGATAAATCCGACAACCAAAACATATATTGCTTCAATGGCAAGTTTATGCATCGGCACAACCAAAAACGCTACAACCAAACCCACTAAAGCAGAAACAATTATCATTCTCCATCCAAGTTTAATCGCTTTGTTCCTGAATTGACTATCTGCAAGCGGGTTTATGACACGGTGTGATTTGTCCAGTAAACTTATTCCAATCATCACAACCGTCAGGATAATGAAAACATAACCTATTCGCAGGATAAATGGAAGTTCAGGGGTAATAACCCGGAGGAGAATTCCCAGCGGAATAGTAAGCAGCGCCACCCAAATTGCCGCATTTGCGCTAGCCTTCCGCCAGAATAATCCGCAGAAGAAGATCAGGAACTCACCCGGATAGATATATCCGGTGTATTCCTGAATATATTGGTAGGCCTGATCCAACGACCGCAACTGAGGGGCTACACAGGTAGCAATAATAAGTGCGATTGTTGCAACTATCCGGCCAACAATAACCAACTTCCTGTCTTCAGTAGCTTTATAAAAATGCGCTTTGTAAATGTCCATTGTAAAAACAGTGGAAACGCTGTTGACAATGGAGCTGAGTGCAGAAACTGCTGCTGCTGCAATGGCCGAAAACGCAAGTCCTTTGATTCCGATCGGCACAATATTGCTTAGTAACCACGGATAAGCTTCGTCGGATTTATTCAGGTCAGCACCTAAAGCGAATGCGGCAATACCAGGTACTACAACCAACAACGGAATTAAAAGCTTGAGATAACCTGCAAATACAACTCCATACTGCGCCTCTTTCAGACTTTTGCCGGCCAAACCACGTTGAATGATGAATTGGTTAAATCCCCAGAATCCGAAATTAGTCAACCACATGGAACCAAGGATAACCCCCAGGCCGGGAAGATCCAGAAATGCATCCTTTTGGCCACCAGCACCGTCAGGAACCAGAATAGTTCCTTTTTCGATAATCATGTGGAATTTCTCCGGAGCCCTGTGAATCAATTCGGCAAAACCACTTATAAAGCCATGACCATCGCCCAAAGCGCTTACTGCAAGAAAAGTTGTGACCAATCCGCCAAATACCAAAACAATAACATTGATTACATCGGTCCAGGCAATGGCTTTCATTCCGCCCCATAACGAGTAAATTGCTGAAAAGAACGAGAAGGCAATTATGCCATAAATCAGCGGAACGCCAATGATCCGTTCCATTGCCAAGGCTCCAAGGTAGAGCACGGCAGTCATGTTTACGAATATATAAACCAACACCCAGAAAACAGCCATAACGGTACTCACTCTTTTATCGTAGCGTGAAGCCAAAAACTGGGGCATCGTATAAATTCCCTTTTTAATAAAAACCGGAAGGAAATATTTGGCCACAAAAATCAGCACAATGGCGGCTATCCATTCGTAAGCGGCTATTGCCAATCCAACTGCATACCCAGAGCCCGACATGGCAATGAAGTGTTCAGCCGAAATATTGGCGGCAAGAAGCGCTGTACCTATGGCCCACCAGGGTAATGATCGTCCGGCCAGAAAATAGTCGGATGTGGTTTTTTGAACTCCTTTCTTTGATCTGGAAACCCACAAGCCAGTGAAAACAATGATTGAAGCGTATCCTATGAAAACAATCCAATCGATTGATGCAAATTCTTTCATTATAATTAGCTGGATTTAATTGCGTTTATTCACTCTAAAATTAGACAGGATTATAATTCTAAGATTTTGCATTTTTAGCCAGTTATAATGCTATATTAGCATTTTCATCTTTAATTCAGTCATAATTGCTAATAATGCTAATTTTATGAAGCCATTTTATCAGAAACTGGCTGCCTCTCCCAGCGAATCAGTCATTTTTATGGATGAAGAAAAGCCGCACTTCTCAGTGCCCTGGCATTTTCATCCTGAAATTGAGATTTTGTATGTTGTAAAAAGCTCAGGAACAAGTTACATTGGTGACAGTATCCATCGTTTTACCGAAGGTGAGATTTCCATTATCGGTGAAAATGTACCGCACTGGTGGAAGAGTGATTCAAAATATTATGACGGAATCGACACAACCGGTATTAAAGCACTGATCATTCAATTCAAAAAAGAGATATTCGATCGAAGTTTCATCAATTTGCCCGAAATGCAAACCATTAATGAATTACTTGAGCGATCGCAACGGGGCATTCAATTTACATGCAAAAGCAGAAAGCTATTAGGGCAGCAAATGCTAAAAATCTTCAGTGAAAACGGCATTCGCCAGATAACCGAACTGATGATTTTGCTCGACATGATGGCCAACACCAACGAATTTAAATATCATGCCAGTTTAGGGTATTCTAGAACAATCAACACCTTCGATTTTTACCGGTTTAATAAAATTCATGAGCATATCATTTTAAACTTTACTAAACTAATAAAACTGGAGGAAGTAGCCAATACTTCCAATATGAGTCCTACCGCATTTTGCCGTTACTTTAAAAAACATACGGGCAAAACGTTTTTTTCTTTCCTGAATGAAATCAGAATTGGCCATGCCTGTAAATTAATGGTTGAAGGGAATATGTCCATTTCAAGGGCCAGCATGGAAAGTGGATTTAACAATTTGTCTCATTTCAACAACCATTTTAAGCGTGTGATGAATTTAACTCCGTCAGAGTATTTGTCAGCTTACAGGAGTGGGAATTACAAGGATATTTAACCTCTTTGTTCCATGTGTTTATTTTTTGATTTTTTACGGGTCAGATGGAAGTCGCCATCCGCCTTAGACGTATTGCTTTGTGAGACAATTTAGGGTCATGGCTCGTTACATGAGGCAGAGAAAGGGCTTCTATAATTTATAATAAATTGACAGATGAACAATCATGTTTTATCCTTAAAAGTCTTGTTTGTAATCAGCGGTTTTGCCCAGATTCCAATGCTGAAGATGTATCCCAAAGTGGCAAAAAGCAACAGCATTGAGAATCTCAGACCTATAAACTCACCAATTCCGCCGATAAGTAAAGGAACCACAGCACCTCCTAAAATGGCAGTACATAATATTCCCGAAAAGGTTCCGTGGTGTGCCGGAACTGAATTCAGCGCAAGCGAAAAAATAACCGACCACATTACCGAAAGGAAGAACCCGGTAATGGGGAAAGCATAAATGGAAACAGAAGCCGGTCCAAACAAGGCAAGAGAAAGTGTGATAATAGCCCCGGTTGTAAATGCTATCAGAACTTTACGGCTGTCAATAAGTTTGAGTAACAGCAATCCAAGCAGGCAGCCAACAGTAAGCAATCCCCAGAAATATGAAATAACGTCGGCTCCTGTTGTAGCCGGATCAACACCATGATAGGTTTGCAGAAATTTAGATGTCCAGTTGGCAATTCCCTGCTCGGTTCCAACGTAAGCGAATATCCCGAAAAAGAATAAAATCACCTGTTTGTTATGAAGTAGTTCACTGAAAGCCAGGCCAGTCTCAATCTTTTCATCTGCCTGTAATTCCACTTTTGGGAACTTCACTATCCGGATTACTACAATTATTGCCAGTACTACCAAGGCAAAAACCCAGTAGAGCGAAGCCCATTCGAGGTTAGCAGGAACAATTGGATTGAGTAACCGGATAAATAACGAAGTGTTGCCGCTGTGAACATTGTGCACAAGATAACTATACAGCTGCGGGCTTAGAAACGAAGCCAAACCAAATACCAGTTGCGCCAGAACAGAATAAAAAGCAAAGTTTTCGCCGCCCCCCGAATGACGTAATAGCGGATTAATGGCTACCTGTAACATCGCCATGCCTATTCCTATTATAAAAAGGGATGGAAGTGCAACCGAGAACCTGGGAAAGAGTGCAAACAAAAGTGCTCCAACAAAAGCCAGTGCGAAGGCTGATAACATCACCGTTTTCTCCGAATATTTTTCAATCAGCAAACCTGCCGGCACCGACATAATTCCGTATGCAATAAAAAATGAAAAAGGCAAAAAGCCGGCTAAACCTATTCCAAGGCTAAAGCTCCTGATAATATCAGGAATGATTGGCCCTAAAATATTGGTGAGAAAAGAGATTACAAAGAAAATGAGCATGATAAGCATGATCATTATAGGGCTTTTTGTCTTCATGCTATTCCGTTGTTGGTGGTGTTTAGGTTAAAAAATTAGCGAAGTTGGGTTTTCGTGCCTTGCAACACGTTTGATTAGTTGTAACTAATCAGTCTGTTCAAAATGCTTTTTTGCCACAGATTACACAGAATACACGGATAGAAAACTGCTAAAAGCATTTTTCTATTAATTTTGATTAAGAATGATGAATAATTGTCTGTGAAATCTGAGTAATCTGTGGCATATATCTGTTTTTCATTACTTTAGAAAAACTAATTAGTTGCAATTAGTTAGATGTAACGGATAATTTATCTTACCAGGGCAGCTGCACCCAGAAGTGCGATATTTTCAATCTGAGTTTTCATAATCTTCAGTTTGAGAATTGTTTCAGGAAACTGAAAATCGGCCATTGATATTTTCATTGACTTTTCGAAAAACGAATACGCTTTTGAAATGGAGCCTCCCAGTACAATTGCTTCCGGATCATAGGTGTACACGACAGCTTTTATTACATTTCCCAGATGAAATCCGTATTGCGTCCAAATATCCAGGGCGGTTTTATTTCCTGCCATTGCTGTTTCATATGCTTTTAAAGCGGTAGTTGAATGCTCAGACTCAAAAAACGCACTGCTTGTATAGTATTCAAAGTTTTTATCGAGATAGGGCAAAGATCCTATTTCTCCCGCCCCGCAATTACTTCCATTATAGAGGGAATTATTAATTATTATTCCTGCACCAATGCCGGTGCCAAGTGCTAAAGCTACAAAGGAAGAAAATGATTTTGCTTCACCATAAAAATGTTCGGCAAGAGCAAAACAATTTACATCGTTATTGATAGTTACCGGAATATTGAATTCTGCCTCCAGAATTTTTCGAAGTTCAACTTTTTTCCAGGAAGGGATATTTACTACATCGTAAACAATTCCATTCTCAACATCAACCACTGATGGAACACCAATTCCTATCCCAATCACTTCAGGTGTAATTAATGGGGCGATTACAGATATGAGCTGCGAAATTGTTTTATGTTGCGATTCTTTTTCAACCAGCAATGCCTGGTTTAAAGAAATAATCGCTCCATCGTTTATAACTCCTGCCCGGATATTTGTGCCTCCCAGATCGACTCCAATAATCATTTGTGTGCAATTTGTCATTTGTATTTATATGAATTTAATTTTAAAAAGTTGCCTGTTCCATGAAAAGTAAAACTCTGCTCCTGAAATTTTATTCCTGATAATAAAGCAGTTTGTCGGGTACTATCATTTCAGGTATTTTTACGCTCGAAAAACCAAGCTCAAGCAATTCGCCCATACAATCTTCAAAATACAACAGTTTGATAGAGTGAAACCCTTCATCAAGAGCAATGATACCATCTTCCCTTTTGCCACTGTGCGAGCCATCGTTATTTACCACTTCTTGCCCATCAATATACAGTTTAGACCCGTCATCGGAATAGGTATAAAAACGGTAAATGCCTTTGGCAGGAATTTTTATAAGCCCTGAAAATTCAATTCCGAAATCATCAACAGATATTTTGGGCTTGAGCGAAATTCCAACCATAGTTCCTTGTTTTTGAGGTTTCATTGCTGAGAGCTCATCAACTGACGTTATTTTACCTTCAAAGTAGCTGTAGCGGATTCCTTGTTTCGGAGTACTGGCAGCAACTGCAGGTAAATAGTTAGCTTCGGTTTCAAAAGAAAAACCAAAAGGGTAATTGTATTGATAAAACACCCCTTTGCCCGTGCGGATCCAGGTATTAAATGCGCGTTCTCCTTCACGCAACTCCACTATTCGTGAACCCCTGTCGAAACTTCCGTAGGCATTACTGCCTGTAACCTGTCCATAACCCATCGCAATTTCACTCACCTTCCCGATGTAATTGTTTTCGTGATCATGCCCGGAAAAAACACCCATCACGTCTTTCATTTCGATAAAAGAGGCAAGCAACCCTGAATTTATATCCGACGATCCGTTACTTTCATTTTTTGTGCCAGTTGAATTTTTGGTTCCATATGCTTTTTCAATTTCGGGCAATGGAATGTGAAAGTAAGCTAATGCCGGCAACGGGTTTCCTGCATTATTTTTTGTGTAATCTGCACTTTTCGTTCTGTACCAACCGAGCTGATCAAATTTAATCCAGTCGTAATTGCCAAGTTTTTTATCTTTCGGATATGCGTGTGAATCAAAGCAATAAATCAATGCGCTCGTGTTTGCAGAACTTGCTGACTGTATTGACAACACATAATTGCCCACTCCTGAAATGTTTTTCGGCCCGGTTTCACCGATAAAACCTGGCATTGGTTCCAGCAATTTGAAAATTGCTTCACGGGTGAGTTCAGTCTCATCATCGTGATTGCCCAATACCAGCGTCCAGGGAATACCGGTTTCCTTCAATATTTTTGAAATAGAAAGCCATCCTTTTTTTGCCGGATCGTAGGTTACAATATCACCTGTAAGCAGGATCAAATCAGGCTTTTCAGTATCAACCACCATTTTAAAAGTTGCCTCGGTTTCTTTGCAATTAGGGGCGTTGTCGTCCCAATGCACATCAGTGAACTGAGCAATTTTAAAGGTTTTGTCATTGTTAAACCGTAAAATGTGACCAGCCTTTTTTTGTGCCATAGTGCTCAGTGTAAAAACTGAGAACAACAGAATCCAAATACTGTGTTTAAATAAATTATTTATCATTCGTTTCGTCATTTTTTTCATAAACAGCCTTTTATTCGAGAATGAACAATCCTGCTCCGTTGTAATCGTCAGAACTACTCCAATACGGTTTCCACCAGAGAGTGGCATGATCCATATTCACAGGGTCATCGACATCGTGGTAAGCAAGGTTTATTCTGAAATAATTGCACTTTATGAGTTTTAATGGGATGGTAACTTTAGCAATCAGTTTATTCTTGTTGATTTTACTCTCAGTTTGAATGTTTTTATACATTTTACTATTCTGAGTGATTTCGGCTTGCGTTAAACCTGCAACGAAATCAAACTTTAAATAATCTGGCGTTTGGAGAGCAGTGTCGGATGCAAACCACACACTCAGTTTGTCAGCCTGCTGGTTATTTATTGCTGTAAGAAGGATGTCATCCGTAACAGAAATCTCAATAAAAAGGTTCTTATTATCATGATGTGTTTTCAGTTCGAAGCCTGAATCATGAAGTCCATTCCAATCCCAGGCTTCATCAACATAAGCAGGGATTTGCACAGGGTAAAGAGATTCAGGTAATTGTGTTTTTTCAGAACACTTTCTCAGATAATCAACTGTCAGTTTTTTGGTAACACTGCCATGCAGATTGTGACCGGGCTGCATGCATTGCACATTGAGGCTTAATTTTATTTCCGGTATTTCCCATACTTTAACCTTAGTGTCAAAAGAAACTACAACCGGTATAGTCAATCTTTCATTTGGATGAAGCAATTGCTTTATATACGGAGGGTTAATGGCGAAATTCATATTCTTTTCGAAGGCACTGCTGATTTCAAAAGGGAAATCACTTGTATTATTAAGTAATATACTGGTATGGAGTTCATTAGCCGAATCGGTGAGCAAAAAAACCGGGGTAAGTTGCGCCCAATTGCCGGATCGTAAAGTATTAACTTGCTTTTCGGTTGTTTCATCAACTATATTCAAGGGCAGCATTCCCGCAAGGTCGAGATTGGCAATTTTAATGTCCTGTTCTCTTACCGATACCTGCATCATGTTATGGTACTCGCCAAAAGCTATCCCTTGCATCCCTGGTCCACCTGTTGCCAGGCCTGCGAGCATGTAGTGAGGTTGGTTGTTGATCGTTTTATGCATAAACCGGTGCTCGTGTCCGCAGAACCAGTAAGCATTTCTATTTTTTAACAGTGTTAAAAGATTGTTTATGTTGTTGTTATTCTGAATTTTCCAGAGGGGATAATGCTGAATTACAAAAACCGGATCATTTTCAGGATGCTTTTTAACTTCCTGCCAAACAAAGCTATATTGTGCTTCCGAAAAATTATGAGTTCCTGCTTCCGAAATATTTAACACAAGAAAGAGAGCCTTTCCGACTGAAAAACTATAATACTCTGGGCCAAAACGCTTCGTCCAGATATCTTTCATCAGCTGGTTGGTAATGTCGTGGTTACCGGCCGTAAAAAAGAAAGGCATTTCGAGTACCCCAAGCGTTGACATAAAGGAATCCCATTGTTTTTCGATTCGGATGCTATCGTAGGTATAACCATCAATCAGATCGCCCACGGTGATAACAAAATCAGGACTGAGCTCATTGATGCGTTTTATAGCATATTCCAAAACGCCGGGTTCTTCGCCTCCTGTAATATCGCCGGTTACTATAAACCGGAAATTATTTCCATGAACTACAGGTGCAGCAGTCCATGGTTTGGTTATAGTCCGGATATCATGCCTGAACTGAGCCATCAGCAGGGCCTTGTTCCATGGGGCTAAACAGAACACCAAAAAAATTATCCGGATCAAAATGTTCATTTATTATTATCTTTTATACAGGACACATGCCTAAACGGCAAAGCGGGTAAAATGCATGATGTCATTTTCAGTTCAGCAGTAAAAACCTCCTGCCTGTTTCGTTGTCATTATTTTATGAAAAAGTTTTCTTTTCCAATCTCCATTATAGGCTTGCCGGGAACAGTCCAGAAAAGACGGAGTTCCTGCTCTTCATAGTCATCAAAATAACGTATCTCAATCGGATGAAAACCTTTTTTGAGATTCATGGAACCACGAACTGTACTCAGGCTGTGCGATCCGTCGTTATTTAGCAATTCTACTCCGGAAATTTTAAGTATTGCTCCATCATCACTCTCAAGCGCAAATTGGTATTCTCCATTTAAAGGGGCATAAACATACCCGGAAAAAACAATGCCGAAAAAGTCGGTTGCGGTTGCAACTCCTACATCGGGCTTGCCAGAAATCCCTTCACTGACAAGCTTACCTTTTGCTTTAATTTCTGTTGCCGAATGGAATGCGCCTTCATAATACTGGTATTGCAATCCATTTTTTGTAAGCTTTAAAGGTTCAGGTTCATGAGGAATATTTAATAGTATCTGTCTTCTTAAAGTTTTACTGGCAATATAGCCGGGCTTGAATGCTTTTAATGTCAGGTACACCGATTTATTAAAATCTAACGGAGCAGTGTAAAGCATTGATGCTTCTGTTGGATCGCTGCCATCGAGGGTGTAGCGGATTTGGGCACCAGGGGTAGGACAGGTAATTCCGATACGTGAGGATGGATCTATCAACGTGAGGTTTTGCCTTATGAAGGGCATGATAACTTCATCTTTCGCTGCCAGCAGAAACATTAAAGGGATTTCGAAATGATCAACAGAGTTCACGTAAGTATTATCCACCTTGTAAACCATTTCCGCATCAGCGGTTAATTCGCTTAGTTGAACGGTGCTGTTAGCCGGGAATATGAACTGACGGGAATCAGGTCCATTGAAAATAAAAGTGATATCTGATTGATTGGTAACATTACACGAGAATTCATAATCCCCCATTTTAAGTTTTGACACTTGTAATGATTGCCTGATTATTTCTCCGATATACTCAGGCTTTCCAACCAGCATATTATCTGCAAAAGCAACGGTTCGCCCTGCTAAAAGAGCTTCTTTAACTGAAGCCTCTCTATTGTCGGTAGCGAAAACAAGTGTCAGGTTACGATGTGTCCTGGCTATATCATAGGATGCATGTATCGGGTTATGAATATCGGAATTACTGATGGGTGCTATATTATATTTCAGGCAGTAATCCATGGCAACCGGGTAAAACTCGTTGCTGTTTATCACTTCTACAGCCCTGATATTTTTCTTCTCAAGATGCCTGATATGGAAAGGCTCCAGCTCGCTGTTTTTATCGGGCCATCCAGGATGGTTGTAAATTACAAAAGCACCTTCCTTCCCGGCATAATCCAGTGCATCATCAGGGGTAAGGTCTTTCCTTGCATAAAAATTTGCATCCTTGGTAAAAAGAATATTCAGGTGGCCCAAGGGTTGGCCTTTGGTGTATTCTGTTCCCTGAATGAGGGTTATACCCCGTTTCTCGGCTGTATTAAGTGCCATTTTATACGAGGTGTTGTAGTCGGAAATTACATATTTGGGTTGTGGTGTAGTATGATCGGTAATGGCTATTACATCAAGCCCTTCGCGCCATGCCTCATTTACCCTTTCGGCTGGAAGCACGATGCCATCCGAAAAAATAGTATGCATATGAAAATCGCATTTGAGTGTTTTATATCCCGGAATATCAGGAATATTTATTTCTCTCCGGGCGTCAGTTTTCATGAAGCCGGTCAGCCTGCGGTATTGTATATCATACTCCTGGGCATGAGCTGTTAATGAAAAAAGAAGAAAAAAAATCAGGATTAACTGGCTAAACTTCATGTTATTTTAGGTTTAAAATGGTTACTATTTTCTGGAATATTTCTGTATTTTCATATATCCCGGCAAACTGTTGAGCCTTTGGTCCGTAGGCATACACCGGTACATGGATACCCGAGTGTCCGCCCGTGGAGTAGCTGCCTTTAACAGAACCTGTACCAATATCACCATCAAGTAAAGTTAATCCTCCGGTTTCATGATCTGCTAAAACGATTACCAGGGTTTCACCGTCTTTTTCGGCCCATTGGAGCACTTTGCCAATTGTCTGATCAAAATCAAATACTTCATTCATAAGTGCGGGAATATCATTCCAATGTCCGCAGTCATCAATCCGCGACCCTTCGAGCATTACAAAAAAGCCCTTTTTATTCTGGCTAAGCATATCAAGTGCTTTTATTGATGCTTGCTGCCACAAATCACCACGCACAGGAGCTAAGGGCAATTGTCCGTCTTCAAGCACGGCAAAAACCTTTCCTGAAACTATCTTTTCAGTTTCAGCCCAGGTACGAGTCACCTGATATCCCTTTTGCTGCATTTCACTCATCAGGTCGCGTTTATCTGCACGGTGCATAAACTGTGCGCGTCCTCCTCCGAATATAAAATCTACATTGCAATTAAGGTAGTCTGCAGCAATGTCTTCTTCTTTATCCCTGTCAGGATTTTTTGCACAAAAGGCTGATGGTGTTGCATCGGAGAGGCCACAGGTTACAACAATACCTGTGGAGAGCCCTTTTTCGGAAGCTAAATCGGTGATTGAAGGCAGCGGATTTCCCTGCACATCAACTCCTACCGAATGATAATTGGTCTTTTCCCCCGTAGCCATAGCTGTACCCGAAGCTCCCGAATCAGTAATCAGCTTATTTGCAGCGTATGTACGCGACAATCCGATAACCGGGAAATTATCAATATTCAGCGCCCCATGATTGGCTACCCATGCCGTTGAAATCTGGGTCATCCCCATTCCGTCACCGATCATAAGGATTACATTTTTAACTTTCTTACCTTTTACCGGGTTAACCTTGAAGGTAGAATATGGTTTTTCGTTGGTAAAGGATAATTTCTCCTTTGTGTCGGCCGCTTGCTGGTACTGAGCCGAAACTGTAAATGAAAAACAGAAAAGCAGGAATATTAATTGGATGGATTTGATGCTGATTTTCATGAGATATTAGTTTATTTTAAGTTTAACAAAAACGGGATTATGATCTGAAAGAAAAACAGAGTCGTGCATTTCAGAAACAGAGGCATAGTTAAGTACTTCAAGCTTTTTATTCACAAATACATAATCTATCCGTGGACGCATTGCATTAGGCACCTTCCCGAAACCGTGAAGAGTCCACTCTGGACCGTAGACTATTGGAGCAATAAGCCGGCTATCCAGGTAAAGGTTATCGCTGACTATTGTTTTTATAGCATTATCACCGGGGATTGAATTAAGATCGCCAGTAATGATCACCGGAAGATCAGCAACAATTTCAGCAATTCTGTTTTTCAGCAACAATGCACTTTCATGGCGGGCAGTGTCTCCAACATGATCGAAGTGAGTGTTAAAAAAAGCAAACTCTTTACCTGAATGATTATCCTTGAAAACAGACCAGGTTACAATTCGTTCACAGGCAGCATCCCATCCTTTTGATCCTGCTTTTTCGGGTTCGGGGCTTAGCCAGAAATTTCCGCTTCGGACAACCGTCAGACGGTCTGATTTATACAAAATAGCTGCATATTCACCTTTTTCAACCCCATCAATACGCCCAACTCCTATATGTTTATATCCATTCAAACCTAAGAGAATATCATCCAGCTGGTTTTTTAAAACTTCTTGTGTGCCCAGTACATCAGGACTATAAAACCGGAGCATTTTACAGGCAAAGTCTTTCCGGTATTGCCAGTTGTTGAGCGAGTCGTCAGGGTTGTCGTACCGCAGGTTATAACTCATTACATTTAAACTTGCTTCCTCCTTTTTCTGGCATGACCATGAAGAAAACAGTAAAAAAATAAAAACGAAGAAAATTAGCCTTGAATGTTTCATTACGATGATGATTAACGAATAAAAAGATTACTGTTTTTTATTGGTTCCAACGATTGAGCCTGTGGAGTTTTCCAGCCCCATTCAAGCGAATTCCCTTCATAATCTTCGAAATAAAGCAGGAGGAACTTGTGGTAGCCTTTTTTTAGCGTCGTTTTCCCGGTAGCTTTTATTGCACCATGCGAACCATCATTTTCAACAACCATACTTTCGCCGATATAGAGTACACTGCCATCGTCCGATTCGGTGTAAAATTCATAATATCCATCTTCAGGGGCAAATATGTACCCGGCAAATTCAAATCCAAAGAAATCTTCGGTCCTTGCGCCCTTTATAGATGGTTCACTCAGGATTCCGGTATTTATAACCGGGGTCTTAAGCATATCCCCTGTGCGGCTGAATTTCCCTTCAAAATACCTGTAGTTTACTCCGTTAACGCTTGCACTGCTTTTATCAGGTACCCTCATCACCGCTTTTGTTGCCTGTACCTGCATCACCGGCCCGGATTGGTATCCTTCCTTAAATGCCCTGGCTTTGATAAGAGTATTCCTGCTTATTTTAAAAGGAGTTGAATATAAGGGAGAGTTCAGGCCAGGTTCGGTACCATCAAGGGTATAGCGGATTTCTGCGCCTTTCGTACTGCATCCAATACTGCATTCCACTTCATCCAGAAAAAGATACAGATCCTGCTCTATAAACGGAATGGACACTGTTTTGTCCTTGCTCATTGATTGAGGCGCATCTTTTTCGAGGGAGCCTCGGGTTTTATTGGGTTTATCCGAGAGTGTAAATGCAAGTGTGCCTCCATCCATAAGCATCTTATGGGTAATAAAATTACTTGTCACCTCTTGTCCATTAAACAGTATTTTCTCAATATACATGTTTTTTTCTGTAGTATTAGCCGTGATAGCGAGGGTCTTACCATTATTTAATTTTACCGTTGCCTTTTCAAAAAGAGGGGCACTGAAAGCATATTCACCTGAACCGGGACAAACCGGATAAATCCCCAGGCTGCTAAGTGCATACCACGCCGACATCTGTCCGCAGTCTTCGTTACCCGGGATGCCATCGGGAGTTGGTTTGTACAATTCTTTCTGAATATAGCGTACCTTCTCCTGAGTTTTCCATGGCTGTCCTGCATAATTATAGAGGTAAGCAACATGATGACTTGGTTCGTTGCCATGGGCATACTGACCGATAAGCCCTGTAATATCAGGTATGTCAGAAATCATTTCTGACGATTCGATAAATAGTTTATCGAGAGCAGACGCAAAATTCTCACGACCGCCAAGCATCTGAATCATTCCATTCACATCATGCGGAACGTAAAAGCGGTATTGCCAGGCTGTGGCTTCGGTATAATCGCGGCTAACTGCCATTGGATTAAAAGGCGTAACCCAGTTTCCATCGTTGCGCTTTCCCCTGAAAAAACCGGTACTACCGTCAAATACTTTGATATAATTCAATGCTCTTTCACTGTATAGCCGGAATTCCTTTTCTTTTCCCAGTTCTTGGGCCATTTGTGCAATACACCAATCATCATAAGCATACTCTAACACGCACGAAACCGATTCTTTTTCAAAATTAGACGGAATATATCCGTTGGCGAGGTAATACTGCCCTCCTTTACGAGGCTTGTTGGACGATGTAACCATTGCTTCGAATGCTTTTTCGGCATCAAAGCCACGAATACCTTTCTGATAGGCATCCCAGATTACTGAAACTGAGTGATAACCTATCATGGTGCCGGTTTCGCCGGAAGCCAGCGGCCATATGGGTAATTCGCCGGTTGTTTCGTACATGGCCAGCATCGAATGAATAATATTCTCAGTGAGTTCTTTATTGATGATTGTCATAAGTGGATTCCAGGCCCGGTATGTATCCCATATTGAAAGGGTTAAATACATTTTCTGCCCTTCCGGAAGCTGTTTGATCTGCATATCATGCGTCCTGTAATCACCGTTTACATCGCTTGTAACATTCGGAACCACCATACTATGGTATATAGCCGTATAGAAGTTTATCTTGTCGCTTTCGGAATTTCCTTCAACAATGATAGCCGAAAGTGCATCGTTCCATAAATTCAGAGCTTTGCCCCGGTATTCATCAAAACTAAATGAAGGAGCTTCGGCCTCCAGGTTTAACCTTGCATTTTCAATACTCACCAGCGAAGTGCCAACATTAACATCAATTTTTTCGCCTTTCGCAGTTTCATACCCGATAATAGCCTGAAGGTTTTTTCCTTCAACTTTACCACTTCCGGTAACTATTTTACCCGATGAAACCAGTTTAACAGTGGAAAATGGTTTGGAAAAGCGGGCTACAAAATAGATATGCTGATTGGGAGTCCAGCCGCTGGTAAGCCGGGCACCAGCAATTTCAGTCTTACTTACAATTTCAATTTCAAGATGATTAATTGTTTCGTTATCAAGGCTATGAGCCAGATCAATAACAATTTTTGACTCTTTTGATTCAGGGAATGTATATTGATGAATGCCTACCCTTTGTGTCGCAGTAAGTTCAGCAGTAATTTCCGGATCGTCGAAATGCACTTTATAATATCCTGGCGATGCCTTTTCGTTTTTATGCGAAAATGGCAGCATATCATAAATGTAGCCTTCGGGTTTAAGGTTCACGGCTTTTGTTGTGGGGTGAAACAGGATGTCGCCCAGATCAATACAGCCTGTGCCGCTTAGGTGAGTGTGCGAAAAACCGTACATGCTGCTGTCGCTGTAATGGTAGCCGGAACAAGCATCCCAGTTTCCGCGACGGGTGTCGGGACTTAGCTGTACGGCTCCGAAAGGAGTGGTAGCACCGGGATAGGTATGCCCATGAAAGGCTGTTCCGATAAAAGGATCAACAAAATCGGCAGGGAGTTCTTTCCCTTTTTTACAGGAGGCTAAAATCAGGACTGTAAGTGATATGTATATCAGCAGGTTCTTCATAGTGGTAAGTTAAAAGTCGGTTTCAAGTAATGCCGGATTTTCACGATGTATTTTCACGATCAATTCGCCGAAAAGGGTGTTGGCCCATGCAAACCACGATCGGGTAAAGTTTTTTGGATCGTCCTTATAAAAAGATTCGTGCATGAATCCCGTTTCGGCATGAGTTCGTTTAAGGAAACCCAGGCAGGCAGAAATTTCCTTCGTATCGGCGGAAGTCCTGGCACGCATAATAATGCTCATGGGCCATATCATATTTTCACCCACATGCGGACCTCCGATACCTTCAGCGTATTTCCCTTTGCAGAACCAGGGATTAAAATCGCTGAAAAGAAGTCTGCGGGTATTTAGGTACAGTGGGTCTTTTGCATCCAACGCACCAAGGTATGGCAACGAGAGCAAACTGGGAATATTGGCATCGTCCATAAAGTGATAATTGCCGAATCCGTCCACTTCGAAAGGGATGAACTTCCCTTCTGTTTTGTGATCGATTACTGCAAACTGCTGTAAGGCATGTTCTACTTCGCCGGCTAACGAGCTGCACTCTTTTGCGAATGTACTGTCGGAGTAGATGCTCCCGGCCATTTCGGCCATTTGCCTTAGCGAAACTACTGCGAAATAATTTGATGGTATGAGGTACAAAAATATGGTAGCATCGTCACTCGGCCTGAAAGCTGAACAGATAAGCCCATTTGGTTTAATAGGATTGCCATAGCCTTTGCCTGGAACGGTATCGGTTGAAATTTCGCTCACACGCATAAAGCGGTAAGGGCCTTTGTCGGTTTTCCGTTGTTGTTCCCTGAAAGTCTTAACAATAAGTTTGGCTGTGTTAAGCCAGTTATCGGTAAATGGGGTAACATCCTGAGTTTCGCTCCAGTAATGGTATGCCAGCCTGACCGGATAGCAGAGTGAGTCAATTTCCCACTTCCGTTCGTGAAGGTCCTTTTTCATATCCGTCATATCGCTTTCCCAATAACTGCCTTTTGGTCCGTCGTTAAAAGCATTGGCATAGGGATCGATCTGTATGCATTTTGACTGGCGGTTTATTAACCCGATAAAGAGTTTACGCAGTTCTGCATCATTTTTAACCAGATGCAGATACGGCCATACCTGGGCTGTAGAATCGCGCAGCCACATGGCATCAATATCACCGGTAATGATAAATGTATCGGGTTCTCCGTTTTTCTCGGAGTATTTAACCGTTGTATCGAGTGTGTTAGGATAACAATTTTCAAAAAGCCAGGCAAGTTCCGGGTCTTTGATTGCTTTTTTTACGCGCAGAATCTCATCTTCAACAGCCTGGCTGTAGAAAGTACGTTTCGCCAAAGGAGGACGGTTGCTCACAAATCCTTGCTGCGACATGGCAAATAAAGTAGTATTTGCAAGTCCTAAATATCCCAGTCCTAATGCTGAACTCCGAACAAAATCACGTCTTTTCATACAGATCCAGATTAGTTTTTATTGATTCCCGGAATTAATTTCATGCTTTCTTTTCCGCCTTTCCAGGTGTAGTTCAGGGTTAGCTCGGTATTTGAGGTTATTTCGAGAACCGGTCTGGCAATCAGGCTGCTTCTGCTATTACATTTCAAATTCAGAAGCCCTTCTTTCCCAATGGGATAACGATCAATTCCATGCTCTTCAGTAAGGCGGATATCCCATGTAATTGTTTTATTCGTTTGGCTGGCTTTCAGCCCGAAAATAGCTTCGAAAAGCACAGCTACAGGCACCAATCCAGTCCAGCCAACAAAATCAGGGCGTGCCAGGAAACCAGGATCGGATGTTTCGGGAGCATAGTATTCCCAGAATGTGCCGGTTTTATTAAAAACTTCACCTACCCGCTGATGGTGTTTCATGGCAAGATCAAAGGCCAGGTCGTGAAATCCTTTATTTTTCAACCCACTGATAATCATATAATTGGTCGGAGCCCACACGCCACCTTGCCAGTAGCGGCCATCGGCCTGGTATTTTTCATGATTCGCAGGCATCGACGGAACGGGATGATGTCGGTAAAACAGGTCTTTGTTCTGCAGATGCTTAACAAAAAGTTCCAATTCCGCTTTTTCAAGTACGTCAGTCCACAATGCCCAGTATGCACCGATTCCCATAAATGTTCCCCGGCTTCCGTCAGCATAGCGGTCGTAAAGAAATGAAGTCTTGGGATCCCAAAGTTTTTCCCTGATATACTTTTTCAGGAATTTGGTTTCATCTTCGATATCTTCAATCTCCTGCCAGCGTTCGGTATAGAATCCGAAGTCGACCAGTATTTTACCGATAAATAATTGTTGCAGGCATGTATCTAGCCATGTCATATGCCCATGCGAAAAAATGGGGTTATAGTTTTTGGGAACCCGGGGCTGGTTGTCCATTCCCGTTCCCCAGCCACTCGACCAGTATGACCCGTCCTGCCAGGTGTGGTTGAGCTTCAGCCATTGGTAGTATGCAACAAGTGCCGGGAATATCCTATGTATTCTATCCAGGTCGCCAAAGTGATGGAAGTTTTCCAGTTCGCTCCAGGGAATTATGTTGGGCCCGGTGCTGGTAGGATCGTAGCGGTGAAAACAGTCTTCTCCGCTATCGCCCCAGATTTCGCGGCAGATAAACCCGTCGGGATGTTGTTTGGCGTAAAAATTATCGAGCGTTTGCTGAAAAGGGTAGGCACGACTCCCGTAACGTGCGAACATGGTAATAAATGCGGAATCCCACATGAAAATATTTCCATTGTAAGCTGTATCAAGATACGAGCTTATAAATCCGGATTCTTCATTAGGATTTTTAATGTTCCTGAAGGCTATTTCCCATGTTTTCCAATACATGTCGATAGCATTTTTGTTGCCACTCCAGAATGGGGAAGGAAGAATGTCCCGGGCTTTAAGAAAACCCGGGGATTCTGAAATCTTCGGTTTTTCGTTCCGGAAACTGTTCTCAGTTACAAATACATTTTTAACATACGTATTTTTGAACTGCGTGGGCCCGGTATGTTGGGGCTGCGATTCGGTTTCTCCGCTTGCCATTGCGTAAAGGCCTAAAGGCGGTATGGCTCCTGCTGCAGCAATTAATGCGGATTTGCGTAAAAAATTCCGACGTGAACTCATGATTTTAAAGTTTCAGTTAATTTTCACCGAAAATAACAGTAAAAATTCAATTATTCATTACCGGGATAATACCTGTAAAACAATTCCGGCTGATCCGTATTTATAAAATCTATTCCCAGTTTTATAAATGCACTCCATGTTTCAGGATTGTCAGGTGCATTCCAGAAGCGGATTTTAAGTCCTTTTTCATGAGCTGCATTCACTGCGTTAAGAAGTATTTCTCTGTCCTGTTCAGGGATTGCACCTTCCCCTTTCCATTTTGAAAAATGTTCGAAGTTATCGCTTACAAGGGCGATTTTGTTCAATTGCTGGTTTGTATAGCCTTCGTTTATTTCTCCGTCGAAGCCTATAAAATCCGGATACTCAGTAAACGTTTCTTTCGATGGAACATTCCCGGTAATTGCAATCCTCACGGCATATTGGTTTTTTGTAAGGTCAAATACTTCCGGGTAAGCATTCAGTTTATGTATCAACAAGTCTAAAGCAGGCCCTGTGGAACTTTTAAGTTCAACGAGCAATTGAAAAGAATGCTCACTGTTTTTCCAGGCTCTGCCACCGTTTTCGTTGAAGATTTTTACAATTGGTTTAATGTATAAGGCATCCAGGGTATTCTCCCTGCGAATTTCGTTTTTTTCATGAGCGACATACAACTCACCATCTTTTTCCCAAATGTCAGCTTCTATAGAGGCCATGTGATTGTGATACGCTGTAAAAAAAGGCTTTTGCTGCATGTAATCGTTATGCGAATGGCCTTTACATGATTGATTCTGAGCGGTAAGTAATTTACATGAAATCAGAAATAAAAAAAGAAGCAACCCAAATCTTCCTGTCATCATCGAGTAATTAAAGTTAAGAAGTGATTTTTGCATTCCTTATTTGTTTTTGATTGTTAAAGCTTTACAGATAATTTTCACTATTAATGATATGTAGAAATTTCATGATTAAACTTGTAAGGAATGAAATCAGGAAAAAGGTGATGATTTCCTGATTTCATTCACCCTGGTTTTCTATTAGCTACCTGAGCTTTTTGGAAAACCATTTCATACAAGCAAGCACAACCTCAATCAACCAATCGGTAACCAACCAAATTATTGTAACAGAGCATGTGCTATTAATAAATTACGATCTGTCATGTTCGGTTTCATTAATAAGAGCATTAGCTGGTAAGCTAAAATACTGTTTACGCATAATCGTATAGAAATGCCGGAGGCTAACCGGAAGCCTCCGGCAGAAGAAATGGTTATTTTTTAGATGACGTAAATAGTTGAGTTATCTGTGAGGATGTAAGGGCGTAATCATGGAAAATTATATTGCTATATTTGGCTTCCAGTCGTGGGCTGTAGGTCCCGGTTCCATCCTGGTTGATTTTTACTGAGAGTCCGGTATCAATATTTCCATTAACCATAAGAGCAGATACTGCAAGGTTAGCATCAATCCAGATTTCAGCATTACCTGAGCGATTGAAAACTACAGTAACAAAATGCCAATCGGTACCCAGAATTGATTGTTCGGGAGCAGTCCGAAGATCAGTTTTATGTCCTTCTCCGTCGCAGGCTACTGCGCGAATACGTCCATTAAGCCAGGCTATAACCCATCCTTTATTGTTTGAGCTGTTCCAATCCTGTGTTCCCATCATGGCCGGGTCGTCAGTGTCGTGATTAGATTGAACCCAAAAACTGATTGAGAAATTTTTTGTAGCGCCAAAATTAAGCAGGGGCGAGTTTTCCACCTCAAGGTATGAGACTTCACTGGGTTTTGTTGTGGCATACACACCATGTTTAGGATCTTCTGCAAAGCCTACAATGTTATAATCTGTAGTTTTTAATTCAGTAGTGCTTCCATCCGCTTTTTTAAAACTAACTATTGATGGGATATCACTAATGACATCAAACGTGTACGATTTCATTGATGGGAAACTAAATCCATCCTTTCCTTCATCATCAAAATAAAGGTGAAATTTCAGAGAGGCGCGCTGACCAAAAGGGATTTTAAGGTCATTAACAGGAAATGTGAATGAACTCTGTCCACCATTAACTTCCATTGTTGATAAAGCTTTTTGAGATGTAGCATCAACAACCTCGATTTTTTTAATGGTATAATTTGATTCAACATCAATATTAATGACATCGTTATCTCTGTAGTATTCTTCAAATTCGTTGGTTAATACTTCGCCTGTGCGAGGATCAGTATGTTTAAAGGTAACCTCAAGCCCAATCATACGTCCATCGGCCTTGTTATCCTCATCAGGATTACAACCGGAAAAAATACCGGCAATTCCCATTAGTATGAATAATATGTTTTTCTTCATTTTAGTAGCTTTTATGATTTTTAAATGCTTTGAATAGGGAGCAGTAACTTCGGTTTTATTTTACTTTCTGGTACCGTTCACCTGGTTTCAAAAGTATTAATAACCTAGATTTTGTTTTAGATTCTTGCTTTTTGCAACCTCCCTGGCAGGGATTGGGAATACATGGTGTACCAGTGGATTGAATGTTCGGGCAGGCCAAACCTCAATGACATCAAGCGATTCAATACCATTACCACCCAGATTTACTTTATATCCATGAAGTGGTTGAGCATAAACATCTTTTGCATCACCCCAGCGAACCAGGTCCAGATGCCTGAAAACTCCAAATTCGAGAGCAAATTCGCAACGTCTCTCATTCTTGAGATCGGCCTTTGAGGCATTGGTTTTCGGTGTAAGCCCGGCCCGGATTCTAACCCTGTTTAACGGCTCATCTCCACTTTTTCCTTGCCAAATCAGTGCTTCGGCTTTCATCAACAGAACATCAGAATAACGTACAAGCGGTATATTCAGGTCGGTCGTCCCGTTATCACTGTTTGGGTTAACGGTATTTCCAACGGCATCGGCAGCTGCAAATGGCTCAAGATATTTACAGAATGTTAATGCTGAAGGACTTGAAACTGATGAAGGATTCACTGCCCAGATAATTTCATTACCAACAAACTGAACTTTTTCTCCGGGTGCAAGAATGGTTGCAGCACGTCTTGTATCTCCTGCCTCAAAAGCATTATATAGTTCTAATGTAGGCTGAAAATAACCCCATGTATTATATATTCCAAAGCCGCCATTTTGAAAAAGTACGCCAGGAAGCTTTGCCCCGTCAATTTCGGTGCTGGTAACACTCATGATATATTCCCGGCTCCAGTTGTTTTCAATTTTGAAAACATCAGCATAGTTTGGCACCAATGAATGTTTGCCTGAATTAATAACCAGGTCAGTGTATTCAATAACTTTGTCGTAGTAGGTATTATCGTATTGGGCGGCATAAAGTGCAGCGCGTGCCATAAGAGCCCAGGCTGCTGTTTTGTGCATAAGCCCCCATTCTGCTGAAGGAATCTCGTCAAAGTAAGGGAGAAGTTCAGCGGCTTTTTCCAAATCCTCGATTATCATTGTGTAGTTTGCCATTACAGATTCAGGCCGGGGTACATCAATATTATCGATTGTAGTATTTTCAGTAACGATGGGTATTCCTCCATTCGGGCCATTGTCGCCATACCAGGGAGCCAGCCACAGATATGCAAATGCCCGGAAAAAATAAGCATGGCCAAGCACATTATTTTTTACTGCGGGTGATAATTTGTCAGCAGTAGGAGCGGCTTTTATCAATTGGTTGCAATAATTTATGGTTTGGTACATCTGAGGCCAGTTGTCACGTACATCACGACTGCTTGAGCCGTTGTCAATAAAATTTTTAATATTCTGGGCCTCAGCCTGCGTACGACCTGTTATCAGGTTATCACTGCAATTCTCATACCACATAAAACCCCGCCCCATTGTACCTTCGCGGTATTGCCAGTAGAAGAGCGAGTAAACAGCCTGCATGGCCTGATCATCAGTTAAATTTGCAAGCTGGTTAGGCTGTCCATAGGGCTCGAATTCAAGAAATTTCTTGCAGGATGAGAAATTCATCCCAATCAGAACCAGTATTATTATAATTATGTTCTTTTTCATGATTATGTTCTTTTTTTAGAATGTTACATCAATACCAAAACTATACATCCTCGAAATAGGGAATCTTCCTGAATCAACTCCCTGATTACCTACTTCAGGATCAAATGCACTATAGTTTGTAAAAGTGATAAGGTTTTCACCATTAAAGTAGAACCTGATCTGCTGAGTTCCTGAAAGTCCTACTTTTTTAAACAGTGACTTAGGTAAAGAATAGGAAATATTCAGGTTTTTCAAGCGCAGATAATCAGCCTTTTCGAGGAAAAAGTCTGAAACCTTGCTATAGTTACCGTTGGGATCTTCAACAACTGATAATCGCGGAATATCAGAATTCGGATTGTAATTGTATGAATCAAGGATATCAGTACTCATGTTCCATCCCTTCAACCCAGCATAAGTCATGGCTTTTACACCATTATAGACGTATGCTCCGCTAACACCCTGGAAGAACATTGAGGCACTAAATCCTTTCCATGTAGCTCCAAGATTAAATCCGTAGCTGAATTTCGGCATATCATAGGCTCCCATATAAGTTCTGTCACCATCGTTAATTTTTCCATCATTATTCAAATCAGCATATTTGATATCTCCGGGTTTAGCATATGGTTGTATTAATGTCGATTGATTGGTTTGAGGATCTGTCCATGTGTAACTATCTATCTCTGCCTGGCTCCTGAATAATCCTACAGCATCAATCAGGTAATAGGAATACCAGGGTTGCCCAACTGTTGATTGTAACGGCTTCATTGAATTTACATCATTGCTATGTGCAATAAATTCAGTTGCACCCAGGTTCTTTACTTCGTTGGTATATTTGGAAAGGTTTGCAGAAGCATTGATATTCAGGTCGCCGATGTTTTTAGTATAAGCTAAAGAGAACTCCCAGCCCTTATTTAATACTTCACCGATATTAAATTCGGGTGGTGACGCTACACCTGCCACAGAAGGAACTGGCATGGCTTCAATCAGATCTTTTGTGTATTTATAAAAATAGTCAACTGTACCATTTATGCTGTTATCGAATAAGCCTAAATCAAATCCGATATTTGTCTGTTCGGTGCGTTCCCATTTGAGATCCGGATTCGGGATTGTGGGTTGATAAATTCCATATTCCTGATTCTCGCCGTCTGGCCCTAAGAACAAAGGCCAACTCGTAACCTGATAAGGAGGAGCATAGATAAAACGCCTTACTGAATTGATATTTCCAACCTGTCCCCAACTTACTCGTAATTTAAGGAAGCTGATTGTTTTGATATTGTCCATAAAGGATTCTGATGTGAGTTTCCATGCACCGGAAACGGCTGGAAATACATCTGAATTGTTTTCGGGGCTCAGTTTTGATGATGCATCCCTGCGTACACTACCTGTTAAAAAATATCTGTCATTGTATGAATAGGAAACCCGGGCTAAAGCTGAAACAGATGATTCCTCCCAGATTTCTTCGATGGGTTTAACTGACCAGTCCGTTCCATTAAGGAAAACAGTCTGATGTTCATCTTCAAATGCAAATCCACGCATTTGATTATAGTTATATCTCGAAGTTCTTTTACTTGTCGTAAAACCAGCCAGAGCAGAGATGCTATGCTTTTCTGCCAGTAATTTCGAATAAGAAACAATATTATCCCAGTTATATCCGGAATATAAAGTATTACCAATGGATCTGTAGTTCTGATCTATGGTTCTTCCTGGTTCAAGAAAACGAGCCTGGAATGATTCATTCCTCAGATTACTGATTTCATATGCGAAGTTTGTTTTAAGGCTTAATCCAAAAAATGGTTTTATTTCGAGGGATGTATTTGAGAACAACTTATTTCCCGGATTATTCTGACGTACTTTTTCCAGCATGGCTACCGGGTTACGCAAATCGGCTTCAACACTGTATCCTTCGGCGAGTGCCCAGCGAGGAACAGTTCCACCATATAACTGGTTGCCTGATTCATCGTATTCATATACAGTTGAAAACCTCGGATATGCCATTGCTGTGAAGATTGTACCTGTGTGACCATCGCCAACACTGCTTTTGCCATTGGTATAATCATAAACAGTACTCTGTTTTAAAGTTACCCAATCTGCTAATGCAAAATCAACATTTAACCTTGAGGTGAGTTTTTCGGCATGGGTTGTAATAAGTGTTCCTTCCGTTTTGTCATAGCTGACCGATCCAAGGGCTTTAACGGTTTTTGATCCTCCACTGAGTGTTAAATCGTAATGATTCATCTTTCCAGGACGGAAAACAGCGTCTGTCCAATCGGTGCGTGTAACGTTGCCGTATGGGAAAAGCAATGGATTATAGGTGGTGGGTACGGTTTTTCCTGCTGCCTCCGAAGCATCTTTCCAAACCATATTAAACTGTTCGGATGTGAGCACCTCCGGTAAGCGCCAGGCTTCCTGAACGCCCGACCAAACGTTGGCATCAATCTTGAGTTTTCCTTCATTTGCCTGCTTGGTCGTAATTAAAATAACTCCGCCTGAACCTGCAAATGCACCATATATTGCAGCTGATGCAGCATCCTTCAGTACTGTTACTGATTCAATATCAGCAGTGTTGTAAGGTGCATTTGGAACCCCGTCAACAACAATTAATACCGCATCCCCATTTTTATTTCCTTTTCCCCTTATATTTATTACAGGTGTTCCGGTTGGGTCGCCGGTTTGGGTTACCTGTACTCCTGCCATTTGCCCTTGCAGCATATTGCCCAGCGAAGCCGGGCGGCCTTTGAAATTTTCTCCGACCTTTAAGGTGGAAATCGCCCCCGAGAGGTCTTGCTTTCGTGCATTTGCATAGCCTGTTACTACAATGCCATCAAGGCCTATTGCATCAACTTCCAGGTTTACATTAATAACTGTCTGCTTGTCGATTGCCTGTTCAAGGGTTTTCATTCCTACATAAGTGAAAACTAATGTGTTTCCCTTTTCAGGTACCGAAATTTTATAATTACCATTTATATCGGTCAGAGTAGCGGCTGATGTTCCTTTAACAACAACGGATACTCCGGGGATCGTAAGCCCGTCACTAACTGACTTTACACTACCGCTTACCTGTGTTTGAGCATTTACCTGCAGCGAAATAAATGCAAGAATTAAGAATGCGTAATAATGGATTTTCATAGCGTTTTTGTTATTGGTTGATTAAAAATACTTGGTCGGCTCAGCAGCATTTTGATCGCATCTGGCTCAAATTGGGGTTTGGGGTCTGGTTTGTTCATCTTGTTCTGATTTTGGTTTGGTGGGGTTTGGTTTTTGATTTAATAAAATGTAATGGTCTTAATGTGAAAAGTATAAGCTTTTATTGTCTTGGTAGTTACAACTGATAGATATCGTTTCAGTCAGATGTTGTAAAGTAAGAAAGTGGTGTGTTGGTAGTATTTCTCTGTCAAGTTAATACAAGTGAGGAAAACTATGCAGGCTTTATTATTTTTATGAAATTCAGCCGGTAATAAGTTTTATATATGCTGCTGGTCCCATCAGATGTTCTGATATTTTGGATACGTAGCTATATTCAGAGTTGGTTCAATGAAAGTTGATTATTCCCAATCAATGTTAATTTTTCATAACAAATGTAATATCGAAAATAAAAAATAGTGAATGAAAATGCGTATTAAAAACCTCAGTTTGCGTAAATGTAAAAAATAGGATTTTCATTAAGAAGTTAATTTCTGAAGAATAACCATGTAGGCTGCCTCACGTTTAGGTAGCAATTTTGTGAATAAAAAACACAAATGGATTTTGTGCTTTTCCTAACCCTACAGGAAAATACGAAGATAGTAATCCGAAAAAAGCCATGAATTTAAGGTAGGGAAAATTTCTTCCTTTGGTATTTCATACTACAAAAAAATCCGGCTCACTGAAACCTCCTACATGTTGGCAATAGCATTTATTACACATATTGAGCAATGACCGAATCTGTAATGAATGAAATCAGGCCCAGCTATATCGGATCCTGATTTCATTCCAAACGCGACCATTTTGTTTATCCTTTTATTATTAAAGGAATGTCGCGACTTACAGCCAATCACAACCTCAACCAACCAATCTTCAATTCATTCTATGTGAACGATATTTTCAGTAATCGCAATCAGTTTGAACACAAGCTTACACCAGCCTTTTAAATGATACCCCCCGGTGCTGTATTAAGCCTGGAATCCAAAGTGCAATTTTTCTTTCTGAAGTTTTATTTTCCACCTGAATATCCTGTATTTTGTGTAATTGAACCACCGCTATTGTCAATTTCACGCTGAGGATAAGGTAACAACCGGTGAGTTGCTGGTATAAATGTACGTGCTGGTTTATAGGATCCTTCAGCAGCAAGATTATTATAAACCTCAGCAGCCATACCCCAGCGCACAAGATCAAAATGACGGTCTCCACCCTCAAAAGCAAGTTCCATCCTGCGCTCATACATCAGATCATTGAAATTTGGAGAAGCGATAGATGCCAAACCAGCTCTTTGCCTTACCATGTTAAATGACGTTGCTGCAGCGGCAACCCCAGCTGTTCTGTTGGCTGGGCCACCTCCGCCAAGATTAATTATTGCTTCAGCATGTAATAACAGAATATCGGAATACCTGAGAACAGGCACATCGAGTCCGGCTGCCCAATCGGTATAACTTGCAGCATAGGGTGACATATATTTTACACATACCACGGGGGATTGATTGTTTGGAGCAACAATAACATCCGTTGAGCCATTATAGGTAATAACATCAATGCCTTTTTTTGCAACAGTGGCTGATTTTCTCTTATCTCCATCCTGGTAGGATTTATAAAAACTATCAGTAGCACTTACCAGCCTCCAGCCAACGCCGGTTTGTTCATCGTGAGTTCCTCCCCATACATTATTAGGCAGCAATAAGATTGGTGTAATTGGGTATTCTCCAAACCGGGCACCTAATCCCCATAATATTTCACTTTCAGTTTCGTGTTCAATAGTGAACAACTCAGCATAATTTGGGTAAAGAGAGTGTTTTCCGGAAGAGATAACCATTTCAGCAGCCGACTTGGCTTCAGCCCACTTACTTTGGTATGCATACACTTTAGCTAGTAATCCATAAGCCGCACCTAAACCCGGCCTTCCGGCTTCATGCTCCCACGATAGTTGTTTTGTTGCTTCAATAACGCTTTTCTCAATTGCTTGCCATGTCTCTGCTTCTGTAGCTCTCACCAGTGAAGATTCTGCATTATTAGGATCATAAATTGGTAAACCACCATATCTGTTCGCTTGCTGAAAATAAGCAAAACCTAAAAGAAAATTAGCTTCACCCAGTATTCTTTGCTTTTGGTTATTATCCATGGCAATACCCGGAACGTAAGTCAGAACATCGGTGGCTCTTTTAATAGTTCTGAAGTAGGATTTATAACTATTCAGGCTAAGGTCGCCTTCGGTATTCTGTAATGCTCTGAATTCAGCCATGGCAACAAAGTCACCGTATGGGTCATTCATATAGCCATTATCACTGAAAGCTTCCATGCTACACCACTCTTCCCCGCCAAGAGCCTCTTCGTCCTGAAGTGGACTGTATGCGCCAGCGAGAGCTGATTCAGCCTGTTCAGCCGTTTTCCAGAATACGGCGTCAGTAAATTCATGAGGTTCGGTATTAAGGAAATCCTTTGCACATGATGCCAATACCAACGACAACAGGGATACATATATATATTTTTTCATGGTATCTGTTATTTATGATTAGAAATTAATGTTTAAGCCTAATATGTATGCTTTTGCCTGAGGATATACCCCCGGATCGACACCATACATATTATTGTTGAATCCACCATCAGACCCTACCTCCGGATCAAACCCGGTATATTTGGTGAGGGTAATCATGTTCTGTAGCGTAAGGTAAAGGTGTAGTTTTGAAATGTTCTTCCCAGTCAGGTTTTCATTAAAAGTGTATCCTAATGTTAAATTTTTCATACGGGCAAAACTTCCGTCTTCTACATAAAGAGTACTATATGTTCTGTTGTTGTTTACATCCGCCACAGTTACCCTGGGTATTGTATTTCCACCCGATCCCGGGGTCCAGCGGTCAAGTATTTCAGGGCTGTTGTTGTAGTCGGTTCCCTGCATAATTTTGCCGCCTAATGTAAGACCATTGAATAACTTATTTCCCTGGCTGCCAATCCATAACATACTTACATCGAATCCTTTATATTCGGCTGAAAAGTTCAGGGAATAAGTTAGTGCAGGGAAACTACTTCCGGCATTAAAGCGGTCATCAGCGCTGATTTTTCCATCGTTGTTCCGGTCTTCGAACTTTATATCTCCTGGCTGAGCATAGGGCTGGATTTTATCGCCATTTTTATCAACATAGCTATCCACTTCATTTTGATTTTGAAAAAGACCCATGGCATTCAGAACATAAAAATGTCCGATTGGCTCACCCTGGGCAATTCTTCCGACAAGTACATTTTTATAATCGGAGGTAAATATTTCAGTAGCCCCGGCAACACCCAGTGTTTCAAGCTTATTTACCACATGGGAAACATTAACGGCTACTTCGTATTTAAATTCGTTCTCATGGTTGCGGTAGGATGCTCCCAGATCAAAACCTTTATTTGAAACTTCTCCCGAGTTGCGGTAAGGAGCTTCACCAACTCCTAAGGATGAAACAAGGGGAACTTGTACTAATATATCGGTTGTAAGTTTACTGAAATAATCGGCAGTAAATGAAACTTTCCCTTTTAGCATACTTACATCAATTCCAATATCGGTTTGGGTTGTAACTTCCCATTTTATATCAGGATTAGAAATACGGTTTTGAGCCATAGCTGTAAATTGGCTTCCTCCAAGGGTTGGTGAGCCAACAGTGGTGATGGTGCTGTAATACTCGTAATTCCTGATTTTATCGTTACCCAACTGACCCCAGCTTGCACGCAGTTTTAAGTCCGAAAACAGATATGTTAAATCGCTGAAAAATGCTTCTTTTGATATTCTCCATCCACCGGAGACAGATGGGAATACACCCCAACGCTTATCTTCAGGGAATTTCGAGGATCCATCAGCCCGGATGTTGGCAGCAAAAAGATATTTATCAGCATACTCATAGGATAACCTTCCAAAATAACTTAACAGGGAATAGTCATCAGCACTTCCTGTAACATGTTGGGGGAAGCTGCCTGCATTGTTGAAATAACGCAAAGCAGGATCCTGATTGCTAAAATCTTTTGCGGTTCCTGAATTTGTCCATTCATAAATTCCGGATTCTGCAGATACTCCGGCGAGAGCTGCTACGTGATGTTTTTTTATGGTTTTATCAAAATTCAGCGTATTATTCCAGACCCAGGTATTGTTTGTTGAATACATCTCAGTCAGGCTGTTTTGATCCAACCCGCGACCTCCGTTTTTTGCAATAGCAACAAAATTTTTGTTCTTCCCAAAACCCCAGTTGTAACCAAAATCCGTTTTTAATGTAAAGGCGTTAAGAAATTTATAGTCGAAATAAATGTTTCCGACAACGGCCATGTTTTTTTGTACGTTGTCCTTGCTATTGAGTGATGCAACAGGATTAGGGAAATCTCCTTTAGGTAAACCATATATCTGGTTTGCTTCATCTTCCCAAACTGGCGTGTTTCTCATGTTGAACATAGAAGCACTAAGCACTCCATCATAATCGCCGCGGGTGTCAACAATTTGTTGATTTGTTGAAACGATAGAAATGTTTTCACCAAAAGAAAAATTCTTTAGTATTTCGTGCTGGCTGTTCAATCTAACATTGTATCTTTTGAAGTTAGAGTTCATTACAATACCGTTATCGTTCAGATAGCCAAGGCTAAATGAAAAATTTGATTTTTGAGTTCCTCCGCGAATACTTAAATCATTGCTCGTAATGTAACCGGGTCTCAGCACTTCATCGTACCAATCTGTACGGGTAACAGCATTTTCAGGATTGTTGTAATAATCCCAAACAGGCTCTGTAGCAGGAGTTCCATCGTTAGTGAGGGCTTCTTTGTGAATCATATTGCGTTCCTCAGCGGTTAGTGAGCTTGGCATTTTCCAGGCAGTTTGAATCCCCTGACTTGTGTTAAAGGAAACGTTAGTTGTTTCGCCCCTTTTTCCTTTTTTTGTAGTAACAATTACAACTCCATTCGCACCCCGCGAACCGTAAATAGCAGCTGAAGCAGCATCTTTAATTACCTGAATGCTTTCAATGTCTGCCGGATTTAATCCATTGATACTTCCAATTATTCCATCAACAACATACAATGGACTGTTATCATTAATAGAGCCCATACCTCTCACTCTGATTTCGACTGCTCCGCCTGGCTCACCTGAATTTTGGATAACGGTAACCCCTGATAAGTGACCTTGAAGGGAATGGCTTACCGATTGGCTTAATCCTTTTAGCTTATCGGGTTTAACAGTCGAAATAGCCCCGGTAATATCGGCTTTCTTTTGCGTTCCATATCCGATTACGACTATCTCATCAAGATTTTTGGCTAGTGAGATCAATTGAATGTCAATTTGATTTCTTCCTTGCAAATCAACATTCTGCGTTTCAAATCCAATATAGGAAAAGATAAGAGTTGTATTGGCATCGGGCACTGTTAATGTGAAAACACCGCTACCATCAGTAACAGTTCCTTGCACAGTTCCTTTGATCTGAACACTCACACCAGGAAGTGGACCCACATCATCTTTTACGGTTCCGGTAACTTTGTGTTGAGCCAAAGCCGAACCGATACTCAAAAATATTATGCACATGATGCACAATAATACTTGTACTTCTTTTTTCATACGTTGAGGTTTTTAGTTGTGTTTGAATTGATCATTTGTTTGGGTGGTTTAGTATTGATTTATTGGTGGTTTTCGGAGCACGGCTTTTACTTATTTTACGCAGGATTTAGGGTTCTGTTACATTGATTGCCAAGCAATAGAATGAAGAAGTAGATTGGAAGGTTCAATATTCTCGTTTGCAGAGTTTTGATGAGAGTTTAATCACTTTCAGTAAAATCATTAAAAGAGCAATTGCAAATGAAAATTTAGTCTCTTTTGATTTTGCATTATATGAAATGCAAAAGTTATATAGCATTTTCAGTTTTAAGAAATCAACATCCAATGAAGACAGATTTGGTGTCAAATTCTTTAATTATAGTAATTATGTGAACAAAGATAAATGAGGAAATTAGAAATGGTATATTAAAAAGCGTATTAAAAACCTCATTTTGCGTAAATATAGAAAATGTAATATTCGTGAAGCAGTTAAAGTATGATAAATGGCTACTGATCAAATTTCCTGACTATGGCAAAAACCGATAGTTAGAACTCCAATCCTTAAAGATAGTATAGCAAAGGTTCTTGTTTTTAAATCTATGACTTGTCTGCCTGATAAGATCAGCTGTCCTAAAAATATAATACGACAGCAGGTCGCACAAAATATGTGAGAAAACAGGAATCGGCTTTCGCCCTGTGATATTTTATTAATTCTTCAATGCATTTTCAATAGCCTTCTCAGCCTGCGGCTCCATCACTTAGTACCCGGCTTAGTTGGGATGTACCCCATTTTCGGAGTATTCTTTTTTCAACCCTTTGCATTCTTTTACCAACGGGGAATAAGAGTCGAGGTAATAAAATCCATTTCCAGCCGCATATTTTTTAATCCACTGATTTAATAGTACGATCTTTACAGAAGGAAGAACGCCCGGATTCCGGGGAAAGTCATAAGCCGGTAAAACTGAACTCAGCGCTACTTTTTATCATGAGCCTTTGCCAGATCAGCCATCTAAGCTATATTAGCCTCAATTATTTCGAGCGTTGCAAATCCGGTATTACCTGCAATATCATTGATGCCCGCTAAAATTACTACCACCTTTGGCTTCCGATCATTAACATCGGGCCGGATGCGGATCAGCATCTGCGGTGTTGTCTGTCTGTTGATACCACGATCATATTAGGGCCTTCCGACGAAAAACTCCGGACTGATATCTTTCCATCCTTCGGTAATTGAGTTGCCCATAAATACAATCCTGTTTTCACCGGAGGCAGGCAGACCGAGTTTTTCATTCTCGGTTCGAAAACGGGCCAGGTTGAGCCAGTCAGTTTTTATTCTTATTAATTCAGATTTTTCCCATTCAGTCATTTATTTCTGAGCATGCACGTATGCTGCCATAAATAGAAGTATTGAGAGAATCAAATATATGAATTTCATATTTTTCATAGAACATTCAGATTTGTGTAAATGATTGATATATATGCATATAAGGCATTTGTGTGAAATTTTTAATGGATTTATAGTCAGAAATTCCAAATCCTATTCCCTAACCCCTGAATCCAAATCCCTAACCCCTCCTAAATAAATCTTCTTTTCACAAAATCCTTCAACCGGGCAAGGGTTTCCTGTTTGGTTTCCCACTCAGCTGAATAGTATTTTTGTAAAATCCAGTTTGCTTCGTCCAGATTAACTGCTTTGTTGATCCGGTGAATCGCTTCATCAAACTGTGTTACATTGTTCGCAAACAAATCGCTGATAAAACTGAACTTGTCATTGAGCCCAATGCCTGTGGTTAAATCGGCTATAGGTTGAAAAAGAACACGCGAACCTGTATTGCCCTGAGTCTGCGACAAAGCAATGGTCTCACTCAGGGATTTATTGCCTGTATTGAACTTGTCAGCCAGCATGGAAGGCGCTGTTTCGGAAATAACAGGATTGTTATTTCCGGCAATATCCAAATCCGTTTTCTCAGTATAAGTTATTTCAGATTTATCCTGAACCGGGTTTTTATAAACTGGTTCCGCTTCGATTTCGGGTTCTGCAATGAATTCTTCTTTAATTTCTTTCTGTAAAACAATCTCCGCCTCGGGTTCTGATTTGTATTCCGGCTCCGTAATGTATTCAGGGAGAGCTTCGGCAACAGGTTCGGGTTCCGTTTGTGGTGGTGTCTTTGCCGGCTCAGGTGAGGGAAATTGTTTGTCGCTGTGCGAATGTGAAGCTACCTGCTGCGAATCTGAAGGAACAGCAGTATTTACCCTGACTTCGGGTTTATTCTGCGTTTCCTGCATAGCCAGGTTTATCTGTCCGATATTTTTAAATGTGTCATAAAGCTTGCGCAGATCATCGAGCATCAGGTCAAGTTCCAGTTGCGAAATAGTACCTGTCGGAACGTATAATTGATTGTACCTCGATACTACTTTCCGGATCAGATCGTCGGCATCGCGGGTTAAACGGTTTAAGTCCATGTTTTAGGGTGATAGTTTATAGTTAATGGGGAAATGGGTTAATAGTTAATCGTTATTCGTTAATCGTTAATCGTTAATCGTCATTCGTACATCGTCATTCGTACATCTTTAAATCCGCTTTCTGCCAGGCCTTACTATTTATCAACTTGTAAAATGTTGATTGCAGGAAGATTGCCGCTTTCTTGTTGAAAGATTTTATTTTGTATCAGTGGTTTTACCTCTACAGAGATGAAAATATTTCATTAAGTTTGCGTTTCATACCGGGTGTTAAAATTAACAAAGATTAAACTACGCAGCGCATGTTTCTTGAAAAATCCACTAACAATCCATCACAAGGCAGAGGCTGGATCGAAGTTGTTGTCGGTTCAATGTTCTCCGGTAAAACCGAGGAGCTGATCCGAAGGCTTAACCGGGCGCGTATTGCCAAACAAAAAGTGGAGATATTCAAACCCGAGATAGATAAACGTTATGATGATGTTAATGTTGTTTCACACAACGAAAACAGCATTCGCTCCATCCCGGTTCAAAATGCGTCACAGATACTGCTTTATATTGACGGAATGGATGTTGTAGGCATTGATGAAGCTCAGTTTCTGGACGACGATCTCCCGGCCGTTTGTAATTATATAGCCAACCAGGGAATCAGGGTGGTTGTAGCGGGGTTGGATATGGATTTCCAGGGCAAGCCTTTCGGCCCCATACCGGCGCTCATGGCAACAGCCGAATATGTAACTAAAGTGCACGCCATCTGCATGCGCTGCGGCGACCTGGCACAGTATTCGCATCGTACAGTGGTGAGTGAAAAGCTCGTGTTATTAGGCGAAAAAGATAATTATGAACCACTTTGCCGGAAATGCTATACGGACACTAAAACAGGGTTTAAGGATTGAAACAGACAAGACGATGGACGATATTATGAAGGGCAACATGGAAAAGGAGCAACATTGATTTTTTCCCGTCTTCCGACTTCCAGCCTCTTAATTCATAAACACTCAGCAATGAGAAAATTAGCAAGTATTCAAAAAATCAAGGCATTAGAAACAATCGAAGGAGCTGATGCCATCGAAAAAGCAAGCGTATTAGGTTGGCAATTAGTTGTTAAAAAACACGAGTTTAAGGTTGGGGATTTAGTTGTTTATTGCGAGATTGATTGTTTAATGCCCGACAAACCTGAGTTTGAATTCCTGAAGCCAAGGGGAATGCGGGTACGTACTATAAGGCTTCGTGGCCAGGTTTCGCAAGGAATATGCTTTCCCCTTTCAATTCTTCCAAAGGATTTTGATGTTATTGAAGATGCTGATTGCACCGGAATTTTAGGAATTGAAAAATATGAGCCACCCATGCCTGCCTGTTTAAGTGGCATTGCCAAAGGCCGGTTCCCCTCATTTATTCCCAAAACCGATGAAACACGGGTACAGGTTTTACAAAAACTTTTAGATAAGTATAAAGGCGAAAAATGCTACATAACTGAAAAAGTGGATGGTAGTTCAGGTACGTTTTACATCAATAATGGCGAATTTGGTGTATGCTCACGAAACCTGGAGCTTTTAGCGGATTCTGAAAACAGCTTTTGGAAAGTGGCCAGGCTGATGGATATCGAAAATAAACTCCGCTCGTTGAATGGTAACTTTGCCATTCAGGGGGAATTAATAGGCGAAGGTATTCAGGATAACAAATTAAGATTGAGAGGTCAGACAATACTGTTTTTCAATGCGTTTGATATCGACAGGTTTGAATACTTCGGATATGAAAAATTCATTTCTGTTTTCAAAAAACTGCAACTCCCAACGGTTTCAATTATTTCGGATGAATATAAACTCGACAACGATATTGAAGCAATTATAAAAATGGCAACCATAAAAAGCAGTATTTGCCCGGATGTGTGGGCCGAAGGAATAGTTATTCGTCCAATAAATGAAAAGATCGAATTACTTTTGTCAAATGAAAACTTCAATAATGGCAGGGTGAGTTTTAAAGCCATAAACCCGGAATTTCTGTTGAAGTATGGAGAATAATGAAATTATTTTCATGGATTTGAGTAGTGAATTGTTTTTCGGTTTCAATACATACCATGCCCATCAAGAATTTTAGGCCCGTTATGGGATTAAAATCCAGAAAATATTATCTTAAAAAACAACTAATGAAAAACGCGTTTATCATTGCAATTTTAGCTCTACTACTGCTAGCTTGTTCTTCCAAACCGGAAGAAACATTCGTTACCATTACAACTCCTTATGGTAATATTGTTGTAAAACTTTACGACAGCACTGTGAAGCATAAGGAAAATTTTGTCAAACTCGCTGATGCCGGGTATTTCAACGGCACTTTATTTCATCGGGTGATCCAGAAGTTCATGATACAGGGCGGGGATCCCAGTTCGAAGCACGCTCTGCCTGGCGCTCTGCTGGGTGATGGTGACACTACTTATACGGTTCCGTTCGAATATGTTCCTTCCTATTTGCATAAACGAGGTGCCTTTGCCGCCGCGCGCGAAAATGACGATGAAAATCCATTAAAAGCTTCATCGGCATCGCAGTTTTATATCGTACAAGGGAAAGTGTTTACTAACGAAGAACTTGATGCAGTAGAATTAAAGGTGGAACGTCGTACCAAGCAGTACATAATGATGGATTTGCTGAAAAAAGAAGGCAAAGAAGATGAATTGAAAGCTTTTAAACAAATGGCCGATAAACGTGATACCGCCAATATCAGGCTGATAATCAATAAATACCGCAATGCTGTTGAAGCTCAGTACATGCGTACCAAACCATTCAGACTAACTGATGAGCAACGACGTATTTACTCAACGATTGGCGGAACGCCTCACCTGGATGGCGCTTACACTGTTTTTGGAGAAGTGGTTAGTGGCATGGAAATTGTTGATCAGATTGCAGCCGTACAAACTGACACAAATGACCGGCCTGTTCAGGATATCCGCATGACAATAAAAGTCTTAAAAAACAAATAAATCATTCATCTTATCCCAACCCATATAATTCTCATAGTCTCTCAGTCTCTTAGTCCCTCAGTCTCTTAGTCCCTCAGTCTCTTAGTCCCTCAGTCTCTTAGTCCCTCAGTCTCTTAGTCCCTCAGTCTCATAGTCCCTCAGTC